>CAISDJ010000025.1 GCA_903884105.1 uncultured Pseudomonadota bacterium
ACCAGAAGCGAGGAGAGATCGAACTGAGCTGTTCATTTGAAACGGTTCGCTCGGAGGTCCTTGCCCCTCGGTGTCGGGTTCCTCGCCCAGGGATCGGGACCAGTAAACAGGTGTTGAGCGTATGCACGCCCTCATCCATTCAGTCTTCACCGCAGCTTTTGGCTCAAACGGTACAGTTGTCGTTTCTGGGGTGCGGAGAGGACAGCGATATCATGGGGTACGGAGGAGAAGGTCGTCAAGTGCGAGGAGCCTGCTACCGTTGCGGTGCTCACGGCCATCACTCGCGGGATTGTCCGCAGCTTGCTGGAGATCTGCAGGGTTGCAAGGGCGGTAAACGCCGGGCGCTCGACGGCTCCTTGGCGCCGGAGATGTTGCCGAAGCTGCCGGGGCCCGATGAGCCCACCAATAGCAAGGCGGGCAAATGGAAGGTCGTGATCCACACCGCAGGTATGCAGTTTTTGCAAGACGCCAAGGTCTTCGTCGAGGAAGAGAACACTGACATGCGAGCATGGGATTGGCTGAGCTATGCTCCGGGGCAGAGATGGAAGCGTAAGCATCGTCATTTCATGCCCGGCACCGATAACTGGAGAGATTCCGACGCCCGCTGGGAGAAGGCGACCATGAAGTGCGACGTGGCTGCGCCTGTCTGTGCCAGTGCCCTTGGGCTTTGATATGTGGGTGCACTACGGCGACGGTGAGTACAAGTTAACGGACCCAGTCGACTCCGTGGGCATCACAAGTATTGAGTGCCGAAGAACGCATGATGGGAGCTGTGGCCTGAGGCAGTACGAGCAGTTGAGATCGGAAAGAAATAGGGAAGTCTTAACAAACTCGTGGAAGGACATCCTGTCCCAGTTGCCGTACGCCGCGGCACACGCTCGCCGCCGTGCCGAGCGCCAAGGGCGCGATCACCAGCCAGAGTTGCACCTGTTGGATACTTGCCGGAAGAGTCGTCACAGGGCGGAAATGACAGCCGGCTGGCTTCAGGACGCTTTCCGGACCTTTGAGGACGTGGGCGAAGTCGAGATCAGGAGGCACCATTTGCGTGCAGGTCCTCATGATTCTCGTGGCCGGTGCGGCTGCCACATCAACGACTGCAGCGCGTTCCGAGCCCATGAACGAGAAAGAGGCAATAGGGTCAGCATCGAGTATCGCATCGAAGCCCGTAAGATAGCCTTGTCGCTGGCGGCGAGCGCTATGAACCAGTCGTTGGACGGGCCGAGGAGGATCGACGGCGAAGGCATGTGGCCTGCGGCCAACCCGGCGGCGGCGGAGACAGTCCAGAGGAGAGTTGCCTTGCCGGAGGTTGGTGTCGCGCCCCGCGCCCCTCTAGGGAAGGCATCTCGGCTGCAACGGCTGCTCAGCGTACCGTCGCTGAGGAAGCTCCGGTGCCGTGGCCCTTCTCGTGGAGTGACCCGTGGCTGGGAGCTCGGAGGCCGCTCAAGCTAGCCACCGGTTGGAGAGTATACCAGATCGAGCGAGGGAGGTCCAGGGCGTGGATGCATCCGCCGTCGAAGAACCGAGTGGAGT
>CAISDJ010000026.1 GCA_903884105.1 uncultured Pseudomonadota bacterium
CAGCAGGACGGCGGCCACGAAGATGCTGCGACGCGCCGCATCGAGAATGGCTTCGAGCCGTTGTACCCAGGCTGTATCCAGCTGCACGATGTCCACTTCCGGCAGTGCCTTCAAGTCCGCTCCCACGCTTTCTAGGTGGGCGGGCGTCAAGTCGTCGGCACCAGGACGAACCACCAGCGTGTGCGGTAGAGGATTGTCGGTAAGGGCATCCAGAGCGGCGCCGAATCCAGAGAATTCCCTGAACTCCTTGAGCGCCGCCGTGGACGTGATCAGGTCCACCTTGGCGATGTCCCTGCGCTGCCGGATCTTGTCCGCCACTTCACTCGCCTGTTGCTCACTTACGTTGCGCTTGAGATAGACGGAAATATCGACGGCGTTGCTCAGGTCGCCGGTCACTGAGCGTGCGTTGGTGACCAGGACCTGCAGGCATGCTGGCAACGCGAGTGCGATGCCGATGACAAGGATCGTCAGCAGGTTCGCCACCGGCTGCTGCGAAAGTCGCCCGAGCGACCCGACAAGTGTCTGCAAGTGGCGGGTAAGCCAGGCGCCCATCATGCCGCTCTCATGGCAGGAGAGGGTGAGGGTGTAGCCATCCGGTTCATTCCATTCCGAGGAAACTGGCGGGATCGACCAGGACCGGGTCCGATGAGGCGGCGCGTGCCGGCGCACGCGGCGCATCCTCCTGGATGCGGCCGCCTTCAAGCCGAACCCGCCGCAAGCCGAACCGATCAAGCAGGCGGATGTCGTGGCTCGCAACGAGCACGGTGACGCCCACTTCATTGAAGCGGCGGAAGATCTGCATGACCTCGAGCGACAAATCAGGATCGAGGTTGCCGGTGGGCTCGTCTGCAATCAGTACCGGCGGTTTGCTGACGACAGCCCGGGCGATGCCGACGCGTTGCTGCTCGCCTGTAGACAGTTCGAGTGGCAAGGCCTGCTCGCGCGCGAGCAAGCCCACTTGATCGAGTGCCGCCCGCACGCGCTTGCCGATTTCCCTCGTGCCGACGCCTGCAATGATCAGCGGCAAGGCAACGTTGTCGAAGATCGTGCGATCAGCCAGCAGCTTGTGGTCCTGGAAGACGACGCCGACCTGGCGGCGGAAGGCGGGAATGCGGCTGCGCGTAACGCTGGCTACGTTCAGGTTGTTGACCGTCACCTGGCCGCGGGTCGGGCGCTCTATCAGCGCAATCAGCTTGAGCAGTGTCGATTTGCCCGCGCCCGAATGTCCCGTCAGGAAGACCATCTCTCCGCTCGCGATGTCGAGCGACAGATCGGTCAGCGCTTCGCGCCCGTTCGGATAGCGTTTGAAGACGTGCTCGAAACGGATCATGCGGCTTGTTTGCCTGTGGCAAGCAGGTCATCGATGAAGGCTTCGGCATCGAACACCGCGAAATCCTCCGCGCCTTCGCCGATGCCGACGAACCGGATGGGCAGTCGCAGCCGGTCCGCAATCGCAAGGACAATGCCCCCCTTCGCGGTGCCATCGAGCTTGGTGAGGACGATGCCACTGACGCCCAGCGCTTCGTTGAACAGTTTCGCTTGCTGGAGCGCATTCTGGCCCTGGCCTGCATCGAGCACGAGCAGCACTTCATGCGGAGCGGAAGGATCGACGCGTCCCATGACGCGCTTTACTTTCTTCAGTTCTTCCATCAGGTTCAACTGGGTGTGCAAACGGCCTGCGGTATCTGCGAGGAGCACATCCATGTCGCGCGCCCGTGAAGACTGCATGCCATCGAAAATGACAGCTGCCGGATCAGTGCCCGCTGCCTGCATAATTACCGGGACCTGATTGCGTTCACCCCATACGGCCAGCTGTTCGACGGCAGCAGCACGAAACGTGTCGCCGGCCGCCAGCATGATCTTGAGTCCTTCGGCCTTGAATCGATGCGCCAGCTTGCCGATCGTCGTGGTCTTGCCCGCTCCATTCACGCCAACGACAAGAATGGCAAACGGCCTGGGTCCCGCCCTCACGTTGAGGGGCCGAGCGCAAGGTTTCAGGATGTCGAGCAGCGACGAGCGCAGCGCACGGAGCAGGGCATCCAGATCACCGAGTTCGCGGCGCTCCACCTGCTTGCGCAGGCCAGACAGGATTCGTTCGGTCGTCTCGACGCCGACGTCAGCGGTGATGAGCCGCGTCTCCAGTTCCTCGAGCACGGCTGCGTTGATCTTGCCGCCCGGTAACAGGTTCGCAAGATCGTGCGTCAGCCACGATGTCGATTGTTTGAGTTTCTGCCGCAGGCGGTTGAAGAAGCCCGGCTGCGCACCGTCGCCGGAGTTCTCTGGATCTTTCTTTGATTTCAGTCCAAACATGGGGCATTCCACAGGAGGGCACGAGCCTGGCCCGGCACGTCGCAGGAAGGCGGCAGTCGGGCATGAACGGCCGGCTTTTCGCGGCCACCGTTATCGGCGCGATTGTAACAGGCAGAAGGCGGGGTTCCGGGATGTCGTTGGCGCACGCTTGGGATGCCGGACTAGCGTGCCGTGATTCGCTACCATGCGGGCTGCGAACCGCCCCATGACTCCAAAGAAGACACCCAAAGATCGTGCGACGCCGACCCGCAGGGCTTCCGGCGGTGCGGCTCCATCTCGCATGCCTCACCAGTTGCGCATCATTGGTGGCCGGTGGCGCGGGACTCGCTTGCACTTTCCGGCGGTGGAGGCGATCCGGCCAACACCTGACCGCGTGAGGGAAACGCTGTTCAACTGGCTGGCACCGACCATCGGCGGTGCGCGTTGTCTTGACCTCTATGCGGGCAGCGGTGCCCTGGGGCTGGAGGCGCTGTCGCGAGGGGCACGCGAAGTTGTCTTCGTGGATCGCGATGCCCGCATCGGCGCCTATCTGCGTGAAACGCTCGCGCGGCTGAAATCCCCGGATGGCAAGGTGCTGGTGGGTGATTCGCGGCAGTGGCTCGCTGAAACTCCCGGACCATTCGATGTTGTATTTCTCGATCCTCCTTTCGGTGCGGGCCTGTTGCCCGGACTCCTCGCCGAGCTGGGAGTTCCCGGAAGGCTTTCGCCCCAGGCCTTGGTCTATATCGAGAGTGAAGCAGAAGCAGGTGAGCCCGCGCTGCCGGCCGGGTGGGTACTTCATCGGACCGGGCGCACCGGCAAAGTGGGCTATCATCTGGCCCGTACGACGGTATAGGACGCACCATGACCAAGGCGATGTACCCGGGGACTTTCGATCCCATTACCAACGGCCATCGGGACCTCGTGCGCCGTGCAGCCGCCATTTTCTCCGAGGTCACTGTGGCCATTGCCGCCAATCCCGGCAAGGCACCGCTTTTCACGCTCGAAGAGCGCGTTGCGCTTGCGCGTGTGGTGTTGGCCGACATTTCTAATGTCGTTGTCACCGGGTACGCTGGCCTCACGGTGGAATTCGCGAAGCAGCACGGCATTGGCGTGGTCGTGCGCGGCCTGCGCGCCGTGTCCGATTTCGAATTCGAGTTCCAGCTCGCCACCATGAGCCGCCATCTGTCCGACAAGGTGGACTACGTCTTCCTCACGCCCACCGAGCAGTTCAACTTCATTTCATCGACTCTGGTGCGGGAGATCGCGAGCCTGGGCGGTAACGTATCCGAGTTTGTGCATCCGCAGGTGGAGGCGGCGCTGCTGGCCAGGCGCCAACTGAAAAAGCCCGACTAACGCTGGCAGCCGGGACAGAAGTAGGTAGAGCGTCCGCCTTGGCGGAGCTGGCGGATGAGCGTCCTGCAGCGGCGGCAAGGTTCGCCCGCGCGTTCGTAGACAAACAGCTGCTGCCTGAAATAGCCGCTCACGCCCTCTGGATTCACATAGTCCCGCAACGTTGTGCCGCCGGC
Organism: uncultured Pseudomonadota bacterium; assembly: GCA_903884105.1. GTDB lineage: Bacteria > Pseudomonadota > Gammaproteobacteria > Steroidobacterales > Steroidobacteraceae > CAIUGU01. The sequence continues at coordinate 3,819 of CAISDJ010000026.1, forward strand.
CTTGATGGCGTCTTGCAGCACCGCCTTGATTGCAGCGGCCAGTTTCGCCATCTCCTCCCTGGTGATCCTTCCTGCCGCCCGGCGGGGCCGGATGCCCGCCCTGAACAGGGATTCACTCGCATAGATGTTCCCGACGCCGACGACCACATGGCTGTTCATGATGAACTGCTTGATCGTGACTTTGCGGCCTCGTGCCGTCGTGGTGAGGTAGTCGCCGTCGAAACCGTCCTCCAGCGGCTCCGGCGCCAGCCTTTTCAGGAGCGGGTGCTCGCCAGGGTCGGCTGCGGTGTAGTGAAGGCTGCCGAACCGACGGGGGTCATTGAAGCGCAAGCATTGGCCGGTTTCGAGTACAATGTCGACGTGATCGTGAGTGATCGGTGCCGTTTTGGCGTCCATGACGCGTAAATTCCCGGACATCCCGAGATGCAGAATGAGGCTGCCGTGATCGAGGTCGATCAGCAGGTACTTCGCTCTCCGTCTGACGTTCCGTACGGTTTGCCGCGCGGCGGCTTCCGGCAGGTCTGCAGCGATCCGCCAGCGGAGCCGCGGTTCGCGTACCACGACTGCAGTGATGCGGTGGCCTAGGATTGCCGGCGCAATCCCAAGGCGGGTGGTCTCGACTTCGGGTAATTCGGGCATGGGTCCTTGAAGATAGCTGAACGGGTGCCACACAGTTGGAAATTGCGGGGATACGCTCATTTGTACGGGTGCCGGACGTTCGTTATAGTGCGTGACGCCTTTTGCCTACCCTTCGAGGTTGATCTGTGAACCTAGATTTATTGTATGGAATTCTTGGGCTTAGCTTCTGGGGCTATGTCGTGGTGTCCATTTGCATGGTGCAGTTCACCATCATGGGCGTCACGTTGTACCTGCACCGGGATGCTACGCACCGCAGTCTCGACCTCCACCCGGCCCTGCGTCATGTCTTCCGCTTGTGGCTCTGGATGAGCAGCGGCATGATCACGAGGGAATGGGTTTCGGTCCATCGCAAGCACCACGCGCGCTGCGAGACCCCAGACGATCCCCACAGTCCGGTGATCTTTGGCCTCAAGAAGGTGCTCATGGAAGGGGCTGAGCTGTACCAGCTTCAGGCGCGCAACGGCGATACGCTGGAAAAGTTCGGCCGCGGGACCCCGGATGATTGGCTGGAGCGCAACCTCTATGCCAAGTATCGCAACCTCGGAATCATCACGATGGTCGTCCTCGACCTCGTCCTCTTCGGCGTGCCGGGCATCATCATCATCGCGATCCAGATGCTCGCGATGCCGTTGCTTGCGGCAGGCGTGATCAATGGACTCGGCCACCATACCGGCTACCGCAATTACGAATGTCCTGATGCGGCGACCAACGTGCTGCCCTGGGGCTTGATCGTTGGCGGCGAAGAACTGCACAACAATCACCACGCGTTCCCGAGTTCGGCGAAGTTCTCCTCGCGCAGCTGGGAGTTCGATATCGGGTGGATGTGGATCCGGATGCTGTCTGCTGTCGGACTGGCACGAGTCCTGCGCGTGGCTCCGAAGCCCGCAGTGAATCCTGCCAGTCACGTGAATCTCGAAACGGTGCGAGCCGTCATCGTGAACCGGATGCATGTGCTTCGCGCCTATACGAGCAGTGTCACACTGCCGGTTTTCAGGGCTGAATTGCATGCCGCCCGCGGCAACTTGACGCGCCGGGTCAAGACGCTGCTGGTTCGCCAGCCGGCGCTCCTTGACGACAAAGCGCATGCAAAGCTCAACGAAGTGCTCGCCAGCAACCAGATGTTGAAGACGGTGCACGATTTCCGCGAGCGCCTGCAGGTGCTGTGGAATGGCGGGCACATGAGCAACGACAAGCTGCTGCAACACCTCAAGGACTGGATCGCACAGGCCGAGGCCAGTGGCATCAAGGTATTGCAGGATTTTGCGGCGTCCCTGCGCGGCTACGCGATGCAGGCCGCCTGATTTCCCGCCAGCTCGGCGGGCATAAAAAAACCCGCCGAAAGGCGGGTTTTTTTGTGCTTCGGGATCTGTTCCCGGGAGACGAAGACCTTACTTGATCTTCGCTTCCTTGTAGACGACGTGCTTGCGGACCTTGGGGTCGTACTTCTTGATCTCGACCTTTTCTGGATGCAGGCGCTTGTTCTTCGTCGTCGTGTAGAAGTGACCGGTGCCGGCCGAGGAAACGAGCTTGATCTTGTCGCGCATGGGGGCTAACTCCGGTTCAGACCTTCACGCCTTCGGCGCGCAGGCGGGCAACGACCTTGTCGATACCCTGCTTTTCGATGGTGCGCAGTCCGCGCATGGAGACGCGCAGGCTCACGAAGCGGCGCTCGCTCTCCATCCAGAAACGCTGCGTGTGCAGGTTGGGCAAGAAGCGGCGACGGCACCTGTTATTGGCGTGCGACACGGTGTTACCGGTCGTCGGGCCTTTGCCGGTCACCTGACAGACTCTCGACATGATTAGATCCTCGGTCCGAAACTGGGGCAGCCGGTCTCTTAAGGAAACGGGTCGGGCGGCCTCGAAAAAACAGTCGCACTTTATACCAGCGCCGCCCGCGCCGGGCAAGGCCGGAAGCGGCGAAGGACCGGCTCACCCCAGGGCCGCCCCCTAGAGGAGGCCCCGTTCCGCGAAGGATTCGCAGGATCCATCCCCTACGACGATGTGGTCGAGGACCCGGATGTCGACCAGCCCCAGGGCGTCTTTCAGCCTCTGGGTGATGATTTCGTCCGCCTGACTGGGTTCCGCCACACCCGAGGGGTGGTTATGCGCCAGGATCACCGCAGCGGCGTTCCTGCTCAGGGCGTGTTTGACCACTTCCCGGGGATGGACGCTGGCGCCGTCCAGTGTCCCCCTGAACAACTCCTCGAAGCCGGTGACCCGATTCCGATTGTCGAGGTACACGCAGCAGAATACCTCATGAGTGAGATCCCGGAGGCGCATCTGCAGGAACTCACGCGTGGCCCGTGGGTTGGCCAGGACGCACCCAGCCTGCATTCGTTCCTGGTAGTGGCGCCGTGCGAGCTCCAGGGCGGCCTGCAACTTCGCAAAGCGGGCCGGCCCCAGGCCTGGCGTGGCACAGGCCCGTTCAGGGTCGGCGCTCAGCAAGCCCCTCAGCGACTGAAATTCGACGAGCAGGTGCCGGGCGACATCCACGGCACTTCGTCCGCGGGTGCCGGTTTGCAGCAGTACAGCCAGCAGTTCGGCTTCGCTCAGCGCCGTGACCCCGCGCGCCAGCAGTTTCTCGCGGGGTCGTTCTTCGCTCGGCCAATCGCGGATGGACATGCCTTTGCCTGCTTTGTGGAAGGTAGCAGCCATTCTGCTTCTGGCGCCGGGATCGCCTAAAGCCGAATATCGGGTGCGAACGCAGCGAAACGCGAGTGGCAGTGAGAGGCGGCGCACATATAGCCTGCGGATATGAGCATGCAGCCCAACGCGTTTGCCGACGTTTGGGCGGTGCGTCCATAATGCAGTCATGAATGCAGTCCCTCCCGAAGCCCGACCGCAACGAGTCCTGCTTGGCGTCAGCGGTGGCATCGCCGCCTACAAGACGCCCGATTTGGTCCGCCGGCTGGTGGAGCGAGGCGCCGAGGTGCAGGTGGTGATGACGCCCGGCGCGCTCGAATTCGTCACGGCCCAGACTTTTCAGGCCGTCTCGGGCCGCCCTGTCAGAACGGATCTGTGGGATTCGGCTGCCGAAGCCGCCATGGGCCATATCGAACTCGCCCGTTGGGCCGATGCCGTCGTGATCGCACCGGCCACCGCGGATTTCATCGCACGGCTCGCCCATGGTCTTGCCGACGACCTGTTGTCGACGGTGTGCCTTGCCACCAGCGCACCGATTACGCTGGCTCCGGCGATGAATCGACTGATGTGGAGCAATCCCGCAACGCAGGCCAACGTGAAGCTGCTCGAGAGCCGCGGCATTGCTCTCCTCGGACCCGCGGTTGGCGAGCAGGCCTGCGGCGAAACCGGTGCCGGTCGGATGCTCGAACCTCGCGAGATTGCCGACACTGTGCTTTCGCGCCAGTCGCTGGCCGGTGCCATGTCGGGCCTCAAGGTGGTGGTCACAGCCGGACCGACTCGAGAGCGGATCGACCCCGTGCGTTTCCTGAGCAATCGCAGTTCCGGAAAGATGGGCTATGCCGTCGCTGCTGCCGCTCGTGATGCGGGTGCAAAGGTGGTGCTCGTCAGCGGTCCCGTGAACATTCCGCCCCCTCCGGGCACGACGGTGGTGAACGTCGAAACGGCGGAGCAGATGCTCGATGCCGTGCGCAGCCACGTTATTGGTGCCGACATTTTCATCGCGGCGGCAGCCGTGTCCGATTACAAGGCAGCGCAGCCTTCAAGCAAGAAGATCAAGAAGACGCAGGAAGCGCTCAGTATCGCGCTGGCGAGGACGCCCGATGTCCTCGGCACGGTGGCTCGCTCGGACAATCGGCCGTTTCTCGTCGGTTTTGCCGCCGAGACTGAAGATGTCGAGCGCAATGCAATCGAAAAAATGGAGTCCAAGCGCCTCGAGATGATCGCGGCGAACCGTGTAGGCGATGGCATGGGGTTTGATCAGGACGATAACGCGCTCACTGTCTACTGGCAGGGCGGCAAGCAGGAACTCGCGTTGACGTCGAAGGCCGATCTGGCCCGCCAGCTGATTGCGGTGGTTGCCGCGCATTATGCCGCGCGCGCAGTAGCGGGCGAGACAGCGGATTCGGTCAGCCATGTCGGTAGTTGATACGAGCGCAGATCCGGCCGACCGCCGGAAGAGGCGTCGGCTAGAAGTCCGGATTCTCGATCCCCGAATCGGCCAGTCCCTGCCTTTGCCGGCCTACGCCACCGAAGGATCAGCCGGGCTCGATTTGCGCGCCTGCATCGACGCTGCGCTGGTCCTGACTCCTGGCGCCACGCAACTGATCCCGACGGGTCTCGCCATTCACATTGCGGACCCGGGCCTCGCCGCCGTCGTGCTGCCGCGCTCCGGCCTCGGGCACAAGCACGGCATCGTGCTCGGCAACCTCGTCGGCCTGATCGATTCCGACTATCAGGGCCAGCTGTTCGTATCCTGCTGGAATCGAGGCCAGACAGCATTCACGATCGAACCCGGCGAGCGCATTGCGCAGCTCGTGATCGTCCCAGTGGTCCAGGTCGAATTTGATGTAGTGGACGCCTTCACGACGTCCGAACGGGGGGCAGGCGGATTCGGGAGTTCCGGGCGAACTTGATCCGGGGTGGTACGCCGCTGGCTGCTTTCTAGTACAGGCCTTTCAGCTGTTTGAACCGGGCGATGTCCCGCGTGAATTCGGCCTTCAGCTGTTCCTGCTCGGCCAGTTTCGACACGATGCTCTTCTGGTAGGTCTGGAGACTGCGGACCGTGTTCACCATGTCTTCAGCGAGGTGATCCGGCAGGGGTGGCGCTTCCGGGTCGTCACTGTAGGGACGGAACCGGGTGACCTGGTCCTGCAGCTTCACCTGGCGGTCGCGCATCGCGACCATGTTCTGCTTGGTTACGTTGACCTGGGCTTCAAGCAATTCGAGCCGCTGATTGCGCAGGCGCTCGATGTCCTCCACCGACAGGTACGTATCGATCAGCATGCGGTCGCGGAGGGCGCGCTCGTCGCGTTGCTTGCGGGCGATCGCGTCCACAGCTTCGGCCTTCAGTCTGGTCGTCCGGGACTGCTCGCCTTCGATGACTCGCAACACGGTGCCACGGTCGTTCAGGACCTGGGTGTCGCGGCCTGCGCACTCCGGGGGCTGGCTGTCGCCGAAATGGGCCTGGCCATTGGTATCGACACAGCGGAACACAGCCTCAGCGCCCGATGATTTCTTCGAGCCGGACGACTGGCGAGTTTGCGGCAGCGCCGCAGTGCTCACGAGCGCGGCGGCGATCAGCAACGTTGTCGAGCGCATCAGACTCATTCCCACCTCGTTAGCATCCCGCGGCCGACGGCCGCAGTATCGCCCGGGTCTTCCAGCCATCCTTGAGCCAGCTTGTCGGTGCCTTCAAGACTCGGACGTTATCCCATATTGCTCACGATAACTTCGAACTGCCGCAAGTTGCGCAGAATTTCCGGTCGCCTCCAGGAAGGAAATCAGGTCGGCCAGTTTCAGGATGCTGACGACCGGCAGGCCGAACAGCTCCTCGACCTCCTGGACAGCCGATCTGGGACCCTGTCCCCGTTCCTGGCGATCCAGGGCAATGACCACCCCGGCGGGGGTTGCCCCGGCGCTGGCAATGATCTCGACTGATTCACGAATCGCGGTGCCGGCGGTCATCACGTCGTCGATGATCAGGACGCGGCCGGACAGGGGGGCACCGACGATGCTGCCGCCTTCCCCGTGGTCCTTGGCCTCCTTGCGGTTGAAGGCCCAGGGCAGGCTGAGTCCGTGGCCGTCGGCGAGCGAGGCAGCGGTGACCGTCACCAGAGGGATGCCCTTGTAAGCCGGGCCAAACAGCATGTCGAAGGCAATGCCACTGTTCGCTATCGCACCTGCGTAGAAGCGTCCGAGCTCGGCAATGGCTCGGCCCGTGCTGAACAGGCCGGCATTGAAGAAGTAGGGACTCTGCCGGCCGGATTTCAGCTTGAACTCGCCAAAGCGCAAGACACCGAGATCCAGGCAGAGGGAAATGAAGGCTTGGGCGTTGGGCATGTGGGGGCCGTGTCTCTACGGATCGGGACGGCGCGCACTTTAGCGTGGCGCAGGCCCGGCTCCAAGGGCAATGCGCACAGCATGCTGCTGACGACCGTTATACTGCCGTGCCTCAAGCCACTTTTAACAGAACAGAAGGACGTCAGACCGTTGAGTGCTGAAGACCGGTTGCCGGAATCCGCCGGGTGGCGACGCTTTGTGCCTGCACCCGCCCGACCGTACGTCGAGGCCGCTCCGCTCGGCGCACTGTTCCTCGGGATCTCCTCGGGCTTTCCGTTCGCGATGATCGCGGCGACGCTGACGTCGCGCCTCGCGCAGGACGGCATCGAAAAGCGGACCATCACCGCGTTCTCGCTTGCCTTCCTGGTCTACAACTTCAAATGGCTGTGGGCGTGGGTCGTCGATGGCGTGCGTCTGCCGATCATCGGCCGTCTCGGCCAGCGCGTGTCGTGGCTCTTGTTCGCGGGCGTGCTGGTCATCGCGGCCGTGGTGAACCTTGCCTTCGTCGATCCGAAGGCGCACCTGTTGGCGACCGTATGGGCAGCCATCCTCGTGGCGGTGGCCGGCGCAACCTATGACATCGTCATTGACGCCTACCGCATTGAATCGCTCGAGCCTCGACAGCTTGGCGCGGGCTCCGGCATGTCGCAGTACGGCTGGCGTATCGGGTCCGTGGTGGCGGCTTCGCTCGCACTGGTGGTGGCTTCCCGCTTTGACTGGCACATTGCGTATCTCGCCTGCGCGGCCCTGGCGCTGCCTGGCATGGCGGTGGGGTTGATTTTCGGAGAGCCGGCAAGGCATCGCGAGCCGACGACCCGGCAGGGGCTGAAAGCCGTGTGGTATTCCATCGTCGAGCCGCTCGCGGAGTTTCTGCGTCGCAAGGGCGCGCTGCTGGTCCTGCTCTTCATCCTGCTGCACAAGATCGGCGATACCCTGTCGCAGCTCACCGTGAGGCTGTTGTTCGAAGACCTGAACTTCACCAACGACGAGATTGCGCTCTTCGACGTAGGTTTCGGATTCTGGGGCTACCTCGTGGGCATCTTCCTGGGAGGCCTGCTCTATGCACGTGCGGGACTCAAGAACTCTGTGCTCGTGAGCCTCATCCTGATGGCCGTTTCCAACCTGAGCTTCGCGTGGTTGGCGGCTGCCGGCCATTCAAACTGGGGCATGGCGGGTGCGATTGGTTTCGAAAACCTGTCGAGCGGTATCGGCGGCGTGACCGTCGTGGCGTATTTCTCCGCACTATGCGACCTGCGCTACACGGCGAGCCAGTACGCGCTCATCTCTGCAGCGACCAGTATCGTCGGCCGACTCGTCACCGGAACATCGGCGGGAGCGTTGGTCGAGCAGTTCGGCTATGTGAATTTCTATCTGTTCACCACGGTGGTGGCGCTGCCTGGGATCGTGCTGTTCTGGCTGATGATGCGGGCCGGGCTCATCGATGCATCCGTAGGCACGGCGGCGACCGCGTCGTCGAATGCTGACAAGGGACACTGATCGGGCAAGCACTGATGAGCGACGGCAGCCATGTTCTATGTCGGTTCGAGGACCTCGCCGATCCGGGCTCTCTCGCAGTCTCGATCGGCACGGAAAACTGGCCGCTGCGGGCCTTTGTGGTGAGGCGGGGAGAGCAGGTCTTCGCCTATGTGAATCGATGCCCGCACGCGGGTCATCCGCTCGACTGGCTGCCGAATCGTTTCCTGAATGGGGATGAAACGCTGATTCAGTGCGCTTCGCACGGCGCACTGTTTACGCTTGAAAGCGGCCACTGCGTCGTCGGGCCTTGTGCAGGCAAGAGCCTGATGGCGATTGCCGTGCACGTGGTCACGGGCAATGTGGTACTGACAGAAGATCCGGATGCGCTGGTGCAGCGGTTCGCCTGACGGGCCGGCCAATCAGTGTTTCCTTGGGTTCAGTGCGATCGGTCTTCCGGCAGGTGCGGCCATTCCGAATAGCCGCCGGCCTCATTGCGATCCAGGAACTCGAGCGGACCCGCCCACTGCGTCTGCGACTGTGAATCGCTTTGCGGTTCGAAATCCTCGGGCTCGATGTCGACGGAGCCCGTCCAGTCTTCCGGTGCCTCGGCGGCGATGAAATCCTGATCATCCCACGATTCCGCATCGAACTCTTCGAGGGTGCCGTCGAAGTGCTGCACTTCAATCGTGCCGTCATCTCGATCGATGGCGACAACCTCCAGAAGCGTACCACCTCGTCGTTGGTACCACTCGCCGATGACGGGAGCCAGTGCAGCCATGATGCCCCTCCATTCCCACCGAGATCGCGAACACGGACTGGTTAATCAGATGTTCTGTTGAACTACTTGTAGTCCTCGAGGTGTGCGGATTCAAGTGAAAGTTTTTCCGCAGGGCATCATCTCTGCAGGGCCGATCGTGTTTCAGGCGATGAGGCGGGTTCAGCCAATCGATTCCTTCCTGAATGCAAGATCCCACACCCCATGGCCGAGCCGCTGGCCGCGGCGCTCGAAGCGAGTGATGGGGCGTTCACTGTGGCGATCTACATAGTGGTTTCCCCCTGCGAGGTTCTTCAGCGCGGGGAACGTCTGCAGGACGGCGAGCATGTGCTCGGCATACGGTTGCCAGTCTGTTGCCAGGCGCAGTTCGCCTCCGGGCTTGAGCGCGCGCAATAGACGGTCGACAAGAGCAGGCTGGATCAATCGCCGCTTGTGGTGGCGCTTCTTCGGCCACGGGTCGGGGAAGAAGATGTGGATCGCAGTCAGGCTGCCTGCGGGCAGCTGGCGCTCGAGCACTTCGACGGCGTCGTGACAGATGACTTTCACGTTCCTCAGGTTTTCGGCTTGGGCCTTGAGCAGGAGATGCCCCACGCCGGAACGGTGGACTTCCGCCCCAATGCAATCGACATCCGGATGGGCGCTGGCATAGGCCGCGAGTGCATCGCCGGTCCCGAAGCCGATTTCAAGCAACCGATCGGCGCTGCGGCCGAAGACGGTATCAAGGTCGATCGGAGTGGGCGAATAGTCGATACCAAAGGCGGGCCAGAGCTCCGAGAGCGCACGCTCCTGCGCGGCGGTCAGTCGTCCCTCGCGAAGCACGAAGCTGCGAATGCGACGATGCGGGCGTTCCGGCGAGTCGGGGGCGTTCAAGGGAGATCTTTCCTGTGAAACAAACAAGGCCCCTTACGGGGCCTTGGGATTCAGAGCGGCCTGTGGAGGGTGCGGATTCTATCGCGCGGCTACCGATCCACCGCGCCCCTTTTCGATGTATTCGGGGTACATCGTGTGGGCGCCACCGAGGACCGCGTCTTCGCTCAGGTGGTGGATTGCCGCGAACTCCAGCTTGAACGGGTTCTTGCCCGCCAGGTAATGCGGGACAAAGCCTTTTGGCCGGCCCGAGATTTCCACGACGATATCGCATGGATAAGGAGTGACCCCCTGTTTGGTGTCCAGCTCGTAGTCGGAACTGCGAATCAGCGGCTCGGTCAGGAAGGCGGGATCGCTCAGCACCATGACGAAGGTCAGGTAGTTGCCGTGACGCGCTCCGGCTCGTCTTCGTGGATGCGGGCCATCCACATGCCCGTCAAGTCGATCTCGGCAAAGGCGTTGAGGCTGGCGATGAGCCCGGCGACCAGCAAACCAAGACGCATCCCGTTGCAGCGAGGTCGATCCCTTCCCATGAGTCGCTCCCCCCCGCGCTAGTTGGTTTGGCGTTGCTCTATCTAGCATACCGGCCAGTGCGAGGGCAGGCCTACTGGTCGGTCGATGGAGGGCGCTGTGCTCGCAGCCGCGCTGCTGCAGTGCGCTGCGCAACCCGGTCGAGCAGCGAGACCATTTCTTCCAGATCCTGGCGCTTCATGCCCTCGGTGATGAACACGATCCGAGTCCTGCGATCTGCGTCAGGCCATCGGTCGAGCCATACCAGGTTGTGCAACAGGTGCTGGGCCCCGTGAATGACGGCTGGCCGGTCGGGCTCCTCTGCCACGTGCACCAGGCCCTTCAGTCGAAGTAGTCCCGGACCCAGGTTGTTTTCCACCGCGGCCAGCAACAGCTCAAGACCATAGAGCGTGGTCGGTTCGTCACGCGTGAGGCAGAAAGACGCGATCTTTGCATGCGAATGGGTGTGCGCAGGGCCCTGCTCAAGCAGCGGCGCCTTGGTGCGGTCTTCCTCGCTCGCGGGAAAATAGGCGGTCTCATTCAGCCACGCAGTGGCATCGGCCTGACCGCGCTCCAGCGTGAACCCCGTCGCGCGCAACATCTTGATGGGATCAATCGCGGGATCGTCTACGCGATGCACCCGCGCCGCCGGGTTGAGCAGATTGAGTCGCAGGCGGAGCTCCACTTCCCGCGCGGCCGCCTCGGAGGCTTCCATGAGATCCAGCTTGCTGATGAGGATCTGGTCGGCCAGCGCCACCTGCCGCACCGCCTCATCGTGTCGTTCAAACGTATTGAGGTAGTTCACGGCATCCACAATGGCAACGACGGAGCCGAGGCGATACAACCCCTCGAGCGTGGGATCAGAGAGGAATGCCTGCAGGACCGGCCGCGGATCCGCGAGTCCGGAAGTCTCGATCACGACGTGGTCGAACGGGATGATCTCCCCGGCTGCGCGCGAGTGATAAAGCTTGTTCAATGTGCCGATCAGATCGCCGAATACGGTACAGCACAGGCAGCCGTTTTCGAGCAGCGTGATCTGGTCGTTGCTCGTCTCGGTGAGCAGGTGATCGAGTCCGACTTCGCCGAATTCATTGATCACCACGGCCGTGTTCGCCATGGCCGGGGAGCGCAGGGCACGGTTGAGCAGCGTTGTCTTGCCGCTCCCGAGAAAGCCCGTGAGCACGGTCACTGGCGTCCGCGCGTCGGTACGTGTCCGTGCGGAGGAGGGCGCTGGGGCTTGGGTGTCTGCAGGCGTCACGATCAACTTCTTTCGATTGGGGTTCAGGCTGGAGTGGGAGCAGTCATCACCGAGAGTGTGTCGAGAGCGGGTTCCAGGCAACGATAGCGCCTGCAAAGCCGCGGAAAGCGGCTGGCGATCCGTCACCAGCCCCCGCGGCTGGCGGGGGCTGGTTCCTTAGCCACTCAGCCCTTGAGGCCGCTCGCGATTGCCTGCTCGTGGGCCATGATGGCCCAATCCTTTTCGGCGTCGCCACGAGCAATGGCGCTCAGCAGGCGGTCGCGGCACACGGCGACGCTCGGCAATGGCACGGCAGCCATTTCGCCGGCGGCGAGCGCCAGGCTCACGTCCTTGAGTGCGAGCGTAGCCGTGAAACCGACCTTGTCGTAAGACTTGTCGGCAATGATCGTCGAGTACGCGTTATAGGCTGGGCTCGCGAACATGCCATCGACGAGGATTTCGCGGAACAGCGCTCCGGGGGCGCCCGACTTTTCCACCAGAGAGAACGCCTCTCCCATGGCTTCGATGGCGCACGCGAGCAACATGTTGTTGGCCAGCTTGACGGCCGATGCGGCTCCCGGCTCCTCGCCTGCCGCGAACAGCCTGCGACCAATGGATTCCAGCGCCGGACGTGCCTTCTCGGTGGCCGCCGCCGGCCCCGCCACGATGATGCCAAGCTTGCCGGCCGTGACGGCTTCGGGGCGACCGAGTACCGGTCCTGCGACCAGCGACTGGCCGGCTTGCGCATGTCTCGCCGCAAGGGCCCGGATGGTCCCCACGGCATGAGTGCCCATGGCGACGTGCACGCCATTCGCAGGCAGGTTGGCGATCAGGCCGGCAGGCCCGTCCGCCACTGCATTCAACGCCTTGTCATCCGCGAGCATCGACAGCACCAGTCCATCGGACTCAGCTGCGGCGCTCTTGATCGACGGAGCATGGACGGCGCCGCGATCGAGTACCGCCTGCAGCTTGTCGACGGAGCGGTTGTAGACCACCACTTGATGGCCCGCATCGAGCAGGCGATGCACCATCGCCTGCCCCATGCGGCCGAGACCGATAAAGGCAACCTTCAACGGAGTGCCCCGGCTGAGTGCGCTGTAATCACGTCGGGTTCATCGCGACGATGGCCGCGCAGAGCGCCCAGAAAAGCGGGTATTCGCAGCCGCCCAGGTTCCACAGCCACTTGCCTTTGGTGACCTTGAAGACGGATGCCGAGGCGACCAGCATGAATGCAAACGTCAGCCAGGCAGCGGGTGCGGTGTAGATGCCGAGAATCAGGGCAAGGCCTACCACGAACTCGAACACGATGCCGAAGTTCACGAACAGGCCGGGGTTTGGATAGCCCGCCGCGGTGAAGAAGCCCAGAGGGCCGGGACGGAAGGTGATCTTCGCGACGCCATGCGGAATCAGGAACAGGCCGACAATGAGCCTGAGCAGGACATAACCGTTGCTTAAGTCGAAATTGAACATCACTGATTCCCCTCTGTTATTGGAAGACGTTTTTACGATCGGAAACGGGTTGCCCGCTTAACTCTTTAAATGTGCAACACCCGTCCGTATGCGTCAAGGACAGACTCATGCATGGATTCGGAAATCGTCGGGTGCGGGAACACGGTGCCCATCAGCTCCGCTTCCGTCGATTCCAGCGTCATGGCGGTGACATAGCCCTGGATCATTTCCGTCACTTCGGCGCCGATCATGTGCGCGCCAAGCAGCTGGCCCGTCTTTGCGGAAAATACCGTCTTGACGAAGCCATCCGTCTCGCCGGCCGCAATCGCCTTGCCGTTGGCCTTGAGCGGGAACCGGCCGACCTTCACGTCGTGGCCTGCCTGCTTCGCCTGGGCTTCGGTGAGGCCGACCGAGGCGACCTGCGGGTGGGCGTAGGTGCAGCCTGGAATGGGCGACTTTAGGGAGGAGGCCTTCAGGCCGGCAATGTGTTCCACACAATGCACGCCTTCATGACTGGCCTTGTGGGCGAGCCACGGCGCTCCGGCGACATCGCCGATGGCATACAGGCCGGGAACGTTCGTCTCGCAATGGGCGTCGGTCACCACATGGCCGCGGTCGAGCTTCAGCCCAAGCGCCTCGAGACCGAGGTTCTCGACGTTGCCTTCAATGCCGATCGCGATCAGGGCCACGTCCGCCTTCAGGGTTTCCGCCTTGCCGCCCACGTCAAGCTGGACGGTGACCCCCGCGGCATCCTTGGCCACCTTCCCGACCTTCGCGCCGATGCGGAACTTGAATCCCCGCTTCTCGAAGCTCTTCTGCGCAGCTGCTGAAATCTCGGCGTCCTCGACTGGGAGAATCCGGTCAAGCGACTCGATGACGGTGACGTCAGCACCGAAGGCGCGATAGAAACTGGCGAATTCGATGCCGATGGCGCCGGAGCCAATGACAATGAGGGACTTCGGCAGGACCTTCGGTGTCATCGCCTCTCGGTAGGTCCAGATGCGCTCACCGTCGGGGACCATGCCGGCCGCCGGGATGACTCGCGCACGCGCGCCGGTCGCAAGGATCACGGACTTGGCTGTCAGCGTGCGCGAGCCGCCCGCCTTGAGATCGACAACGACAGTCGGCGTTTTCGTCCCCTTGGTCAGTCGTGCGGTGCCCTCGATGACTTCAATGCGATTCTTCTTCATCAGGAAGCCGACGCCGGTGTTGAGCTGCTTCGCAACAGTGCGCGAGCGCTGGATCACCTTGGGGAAGTCGAAACTGGTGCCCGAGCAAGACAGGCCGTAATCGCCGAGGTGCGAGAGCTGCTCGTAGACCTCCGCCGACTTGAGCAGGGCCTTCGTCGGAATGCAGCCCCAGTTGAGGCAGATGCCGCCTAAGCTTTCTCGCTCGATGATGGCCGTCTTGAGGCCGAGCTGCGAGGCGCGGATGGCGGCAACATAACCGCCGGGGCCTGAGCCCACGACGACGAGATCGAGATTGTCAGAAGCGCTCGGTTGGTTCACGATCGGTATGCTCTGCAGGGGTTGGCTTTAACGAAAAATCCGGTCTTCAAGTTCACGGACAACAACAATGAACGGCAATGACACTCCACGCGATTCCGGCCGCGCGTACAAGTACCTTGTCCTTACCGTCCTGCTGGTTGTCTACCTGTTCAACTATCTCGATCGCCAGCTCGTGTCGATCCTTGCCGAGCCGATCAAGCACGATCTCGGGCTGTCCGACACGCAGCTCGGGATGGTCACCGGCTTCGTGTTCGCGCTGTTCTACACGACGTTCGGCGTGCCGGTGGCCTGGCTTGCGGACCGCAGGCGCCGCACGACGATCGTTGCAGTGGCCTGTGGCCTGTGGAGCGTTTTCACGGCCTGCTGCGGTTTTGCCGGCAACTTCATCCAGCTTGCACTCGCGCGCGTGGGCGTCGGCGTTGGCGAGGCAGGCGGCGTTCCCCCGTCGTACACGATCCTGTCCGACTACTTCCCGCCCAAGAAGCGCGGCCTCGCAATGGGCCTCTATTCGCTCGGCATTCCGCTCGGCACGTTTGCCGGCGGGTTGTATGGAACGTGGGCGGCGCAGCACTACGGCTGGCGCGTCGCGTTCTTCGGTCTCGCGATCCCCGGCGTGCTGATCGCCATCCTGCTGCCCCTCCTCGTGCGCGAACCCAAGCGCGGCGGACTCGACGAAGGCGCCGTGCCGCCGGTCGAGCCGGTCAAGCTCGGCACCGCAGTGGGCGACTTCGTCAAGTCCGCGTCGCTCGTGCTGGTGGCGCTCGGCTGCAGTCTCTCGGCAGTCGTCGGCTACAGCCTGATGAGCTGGTCGCCCGCCTTCCTGATGCGGGTGCAAGGCGCCACGCTTGCCGACATCGGCTCGCTCTACAGTCCGCTGATCGGCATCAGCGTTGCCATCGGGATCGTGGGCAGCGGTTACATCGTCGACAAGCTTGGCGCTTCGAATCCCCGCGCCTATCCGCTCGTGCCCGCTGTCGCGTTTGTGCTCGCCTTTCCCCTCTACCTCGCAGCGGTCTCGGCCAAGGACTGGCACACCTCCGTGCTGCTGCTCGCCATTCCACAGGGACTGACGTTCATGTATCTCGCCCCGGCCGTCGCAGTTATCCAGAACCTGGTTCCCCCGGAGCGGCGCAGTACGGCATCGGCCATGCTGCTGTTCGTGCTGAACCTGCTGGCCGTCGGCTGCGGGCCGCTGTACGTCGGAGCAGTGAGCGACTGGGCGCTTGCCGAGTACGGCAATGAGTCGTTGCGTATTGCGCTCTATGCGTTGATCCCGTTCTTCGTCCTCGGCGTTGGCTGCAATCTCGCCGCTGCCCGTTCCCTGTCCAAACGTAAATGACAGGGACGGGAAGCGCGGCATGACGTTGACGCCGGACGACGCGCCGGTCAGAACACTTCGCAGCCCGGCAGGCCGCAGGAAATCAGCCGGTCGGACGGGAAGTTGGTGATGATCTGGCAGCTGTCCTTGGTGACGACGACTTCTTCCTCGATGCGCGCTGCACCCGAGCCGTCCTCTGCGCCGCACCAGGTCTCGAGGGCGAATACCATGCCTTCCTTCAGCGGGCGGGTCTGGCCGTGGTACCGCTTGGAGATGATCGGCCGTTCCCACAGTGACAGGCCCACGCCGTGGCCGTACTGCAGCAGGAACGCTTCGGCTTCGTTGCGATAGCCGAATTCCTCGGCACTCGGCCACACGGCCGCAACTTCATCCGGCGTGACGCCCGGGCGGATCATGTCGATCGAAGCAGAGATCCACTTCGACGCCTTCTCGTAGGCCTCGATCTGGTACTTGTTCGGCTCGCCGCAGATGAACGTGCGGTAGTAGCAGGTCCGGTAGCCGTTGTACGAATGCATGATGTCGAGGAACACCATGTCGCCCGGCTGGATGATGCGGTCGGTGAACGTGTGTGAATGCGGACGGCCGCGAGGGCCGGATACGGAATTCACGCACTCGACGCGCTCCGAGCCGAGGCGATACAGCCGGTCGTTGGCAATGGCGACGAGTTCGTTCTCGCGGGTACCGGGCCGGATCGCCTTGACGATGTCGACGTAGGTCGCGTCGACCATCGCGGAGGCGAGCTTCAGCAGTTCGATCTCGTCGGGCGTCTTTACCTCGCGCGCGTCCAGCATCGCCTGCTGCCCATCCACCACCTCGATGCCTTCGGCCTCGAGCGCGCGGATCATCGGCAGCTCCATGATATCGATGCCGAGCGGCTGGCCCGAGATGCCGAGGTCGGTCATGCCTTTCTTGATCTGGCGGGCGAAGTCACCCTGGATGCCCATGTTGAGCGGCAGGCCGCCCTGCATCGTGGAGATCGGCGCCTGTACGTGGTTGGCGATCCACGGCGACGCAATGCGTTTGGCTGGGGCGGCCGGATCCCACAACAGCGCAGGACCGTCGGCTGCGGCCATTGCATAGCGCATGAACTTGTCGCGCGCCCATTCGCCGATGTGCGTGCCGGTCAGGTAACGGATGTTGTCGAAGTTGAAGCACAGCACGGCACCAAGGCCGTTCGCCTTGACTGAATCCTGCGCGCGCTTCAGGCGCTCCTGGATCAGACGCTGGTAGTCGATGCCGCGTTCCCAGTCCTTGGCCTGTGTGCCCCAGGAGGCGACGGCGTGTGGGCGGTTGTATTTCATGACGATTCCTCTACAGAAGCAGGCTTAAGGGGTTTTCGACGATGGTGCGTAACGCGGCGAGCAGTTCGCCGGCGACTGCGCCGTCAACAACCCGATGATCGACCGACAGCGTGACGGTCAGTTTGCTTGCGAACCGGATGCCACCGTCCTCGGTTTCTTCAGGTCGCCGTTCCGCTGCACCGACGGCGAGGATGGTCGCCTGCGGCGGATTGACGATGGCGGAGAACTGCCGGATGCCATACATGCCGAGGTTCGACACGGTGCCGGTCCCGCCCTGGTATTCAGCTGGCTTGAGCTTGCGCTCGCGGGCGCGCTTGGCGAGGTCGGCAATCTCGGCGGAGATCGTGGCAAGGCTCTTCATGTCGGCGCTGCGCACCACCGGGGTGATCAGGCCACCTTCGATCGCGACGGCGACGCCGACATCCGAACGTTCGTACTGCAGCAACTTGTCTTCGGCCCAGATGGCATTGGCAGCCGGCACCTTCTGCAGCGCCAGCGCATACGCCTTGACGATGAAGTCGTTGACCGAGATCCGCTTGGGAGTCAGCGTGTTGATCTGCTGGCGCAGCGCGAGCAGCGCTTCGACGGAGACATCGGTGCTCAGGTAGAAGTGCGGAACGGTCTGCTTCGATTCGACCAGGCGCTTGGCAATCGTGCGGCGCATGCCGTCGAGCGGGATCTCGCGATACGCATTGCCGGCTGCGGTCTGGGGCGCGGCAGCCTGTGCAGGCTGGGCGCGCTTGATGTCGGCGGCCACGATGCGGCCATGGGGACCCGATCCCTGCAGCGTGCCGAGGTCGACGCCCGCTTCCGCAGCCAGGCGCCTTGCCAATGGCGTGATCTTCGCACCGCTCGGGAGCGTCGCCTTGCCGAAATTCTTTGCAGGCGTCTGGACGGAGTTAAAAGGATCGATGTCGCGCTTGACGGCCGGAGCCGCTGCCACCGGCTGCGGGGCCGGTGCTGCAGTCGCCGCAGCGGGCGCGCTCTTCACCGGTGCGGGCGCAGCCGTTGCCGCTTCGGCTGGGACCTTGCCGTCTGCCGTGATCACGCAGATCACCGCGTTGACGGGCACGGTCTGGCCCTTCTGGGCGCGGATTTCAGCCAGGATGCCGCCTGCGAGAGCAGGCACTTCCATGGACGTCTTGTCGGTTTCAATTTCGAACAGTATGTCGCCCGCGGCAATCGTATCGCCCACGGCCTTGTACCACTTGGCGATCGTCCCTTCGGTGACGGTTTCGCCGAGCTGCGGCATCAATACATTCATGTTTCACCATCCCCCGCCACTAGACATCTCAGGCTGACAGCGATTTCCGAATCGTCGCGACAATGCGGTCGACGCTCGGGATCGCCATGTCTTCCAGCTGGTCGGCTGCCGGCAGCGGGATATTGGGTGTCGTGATCCGTACGGGTGGGCCATCGAGATCGTAGAACGCCTCGTCTGCCACGATCGATACGACTTCCGCGCCCCAGCCCAGCACGCGGGGATTCTCCTCGACGGTGAACAGGCGACCTGTCTTGGCAACCGAGCCCAGGATGCACTGCGTATCAAGCGGCACCAGCGAGCGCACATCGATCACTTCGACGTTGACGCCGTATTCCGCCTGCAGCTTCTCGGCCGCGGCGACCGAGCGGTGAACCATCATGCCGAGCGCGATAATCGTGGCATCGGTGCCGGCGCGCAGGATTTTGGCGGTGCCGAGTCGATCGAGGATCTCGCCGTCAGGCACTTCGCCCTTCATTGCGTACAGTGACTTATGTTCGAGGAACATCACGGGATCGTCGTCGCGGACCGCAGCGGCGAGCAGACCGATCACGTCGACGGGCGAGGAGGGCGACACCACCTTGAGCCCGGGGAACTGCATGACCCAGTTCTCGATGCACTGGCTGTGCTGCGCGCCGAAGCGCGAACCGCCGCCGCCGCCGCAACGCACGACCAGCGGGCAGCCCACCTGGCCGTTGGTCATGTAGCGCGTCTTCGGGAATTCGTTGGCGATGTAGTCGTAGCAGACCGCGATGAAGTCCGCGAACATGATCTCGGCGATCGGGCGCAGGCCCGTCATCGCCGCGCCCATTGCTGCGCCCAGGATTGCCTGCTCCGAAATCGGCGTGTCGATGACGCGCTTGGGGCCGAACTTGTCGAGCAGCCCGACGGTTGCCTTGAACACACCGCCGGCCTTGGCGACGTCCTCGCCGAGGAACACGACGTTCTCGTCGCGCGTCATTTCCTGCGCGATGGCGCGGGCCACCGCGTCACGATAGGTTAATTCCGCCACGCCCAACCCCCATCCGCATATACGTCGGTAAACAGAATGTCCGTCGAAGTCGTCGGCGCTGCCTGGCAGGCAGTGGTCGCGTCGTCGATGATCTTCTTGATCTCGGCGTCGATCGCGGCCATCGTTTCATCCGGGAAATCGAAGCTCTTGAGCCGTTCACGGTAGATCTTGATCGGGTCGCGCTGCTTCCACTTCTCGAGTTCGCCCTCAGGGCGGTACTTGGCGGGATCGGCGCGGCTGTGGCCGGAGTGGCGATACGTCAGGCATTCGATCAGCGAGGGGCCTTCACCGGCGCGGGCCCTCGCATATGCCTTCAGCATCGTGCGATACACGACGTCTGCGTCGTTACCGTCGATCAGGATGCGCTCAAGGCCGTAGGCGGACGCGCGGTCTGCAGCCGGGTGCTTGACCGGAATGACGTCGGCGATCGGCGTGTATTCCATGTACAGGTTGTTCTCGCACACGAACACCACGGGCAGCTTGTGGATGGCGGCGTAGTTGATGCCTTCGTGGAAGGCGCCGATGTTCGTCGTGCCATCACCGAAGAAGCAGACCGACACATCCGAAGCCCCCTTGTACTGGGCCCGCCATGCGGCACCGCAGGCAATCGGGATATGTGCGCCGATGATGGCGTACGAACCCATGACACCGTGCTCGACCGAGGTCAGGTGCATCGACCCGCCCTTGCCGCGCATCAGGCCATTGTCGCGGCCCATGAGTTCGCCGAGGACTTTCTCCACCGGCACGCCGCGCGCGAGCGTGTGAGCGTGGCCGCGATAGGTGCAGAAGGAGAGGTCACCGGGCTGCATGGCTGCGGCGCAACCAGCGGCAATCGCTTCTTGGCCGAGCGACAAGTGGCTCGTGCCCTTGATCTGGTTCTGCAGGAACAGGTCGAAAGCCCTCTGCTCTGCCTCGCGCAGCAGCACCTGGAGCCGATAGAGCTCAAGGCGCTTGGCCTCGCCAATATCGTCGTTGGGGGGCAGCGCACCGGGCTTGCCGGCGGCGGGAGTCATTTTTGCCATGTTGATTGTCTCGACTGGGGCCCGGCCCGCAAAGCTTCGGGCAACGCTGATATTCCATTTGACCATGCCGTGCAGGTTACGGGCAAGGTCGGTTTTCCATTAGGACAACTCATTTCACATTCGGTTACGCGAGTGTCCGGCACGATGCGGGCTCTGCGTATCCCCGAGATGAGTTGCTGCAATGCATCAGGCCTCGAGGCTCTTGCCTTTGGTCTCCGGGAGCATATAGGCGGCCACCGCCATGATTGCGTAAGCGGAAAACGCGAAGACGCCGATCGCCGTACCGAGGGACATCTTGGCCGACAGGAAGCCGACCAGCGCGGGAAACAGGGCGCCCACTGCCCGGCCGAGGTTGTATGCGAAACCCTGGCCGACGCCGCGGACATTGGTTGGGAAGTGCTCCGTGTAAAACGCGCCCATGCCACTGAAGACTCCCGCTGAGCAAAAGCCGAGCGGAAACCCGAGAACCAGCATGGCGCCGTTACTGAACGGCAGCGTTGTGTAGGTCAGGATCACGATTCCGGCGGAAATAGCGAAACACAGGAAGGCGCGTCGGCGCCCCAGCCAGTCGGAGATGTAGCCGCCCGCCACGTAGCCACAGAAAGAACCCGCGATCAACACGGCGAGATAGCCGGTCGAGTCCAGCACGGACAGGCCTCTCTCGGTCCTCAAGTAGGTGGGTAGCCAGGTGGAAATGGCGTTGTAGCCGCCCTGCGCACCGGTGCCGACAATGCCGCCCAGTACCGTCACTTTCAGCAGGGGTGGCCGGAAGATGTCGAGCAACGACGGCCTGACGCCCCCTTCGGCCAGCTTCTGCTGCGATTCCTTGTATACGGCGGGCTCATCGACGAGGCGACGCAGAAAAAAGACCAGGAACGCCGGGGCAATGCCGACGAAGAACAGCACCCGCCAGGCGGTTTCGGGTGGCAGCAGCGAGAACAGCAAGCCGTAAAGCAGCGCCGCCGCACCCCAACCAACTGCCCACCCAGCCTGCATGAAGCCGAGCGCCTTGCCGCGGTGTTCGGGGCGCATGGTTTCGCCCAGCAGGACCGAGCCTGCAGCCCATTCGCCGCCGAACCCGAGGCCCATCAGCGTCCGGGCAAGGAGCAACTGGTCCGCGTTCTGCGCGAGACCGGATAAGAATGTGAAGACCGCGAACCAGGCAATGGAGATTTGCAGGGTACGGACGCGCCCATACCGGTCAGCACACCAGCCGCCCAGCCACCCACCCACAGCGGACGCCAGCAGGGCCCCTGTCCCGATGACCCCCGCCTCGCCGCGCGTGATGCCCCAGACCATGATCAGCGTCGGGATCACGAAGCTGTAGATCTGGACGTCCATGGCATCGAGCGCCCACCCGCCCACCGCTGCACCAAAGGTACTGCGCTCTTTGCGGTTCAAATCCCGGATCCAGCCAAACAGGGTGGCAGGCTTCCGCTGATGCTGGTCGGTCACTGGCAAACCTCTACAAGAAATTGCCCCTTTTGGAGCAATGGGGGTCAACACATTCGCGACGGCGAAGCGCTCTTGCCGCTTTTTCAGTGCATGCCCTTCAAGTCCGGCACAGCGCTGCTTGCGGCAAACGGGGCGGAAGCCTACCTGAGCGCGGAGCAAGACTGCCAGCGTTGCACTTGTGGCGGTGCGGCAGCCTAGGAGGCAGTTGACGGGGACCAGGGTGAACAGCGGAGAATCAAGCTTCGGACCAACGCTGGAGAGCTCCATGAACAAGAAGAACAAGGCCGGCAGCAAGGCGCCCACCGTACCTGCGATCTGCCCGACGTGCGGTCAACCCATCGCTGCGGGCAAGCCACATGCGAAGCATGGCTACGCAGACCTCAAGATGAAGCTCGACGGCTACCTCAAGCCGGGCCAGACGCTGCACAGGAACATGCTGTTCGATGTGCTGTACGACTTCATCCCCAAGGACCCGAAGGCACAGATCCAGATCTACAACTACGAGATCGCGCCGGGCGCGTTCACGAACTGGCACATCCACACCGGCGCCACGTTCTATCTCACGCTGCAGGGATTGTTCGAGGGCCATTTCGAGGAAGGTGTGCTCATCCGCGGCAAGCCCGGCGAGGTGTACTCCGAGCCGATCGGCAAGGTCCATCGCGGCCACAACCCGCACGCCGAAGTCATCCTGCAGGGAATCGGCATCGCGATCACCTCGCCCCACATCGCGCCGATCATCAATGTCGAATCGCCGTCCTGGGCCAAGCCAGAAGTTAAGTAGAAAAGAGGAGGGTGCCCGTGCTGTTCGTCATTTACTGCATCGACAGAACCGGAGTGGAAGCGGTTCGCGCTGGCGCGATCCAGGCCCACGTGGCGTATCTCGCCACCCGACCGATCAAGGTGGTGATGTCCGGGCCACTCACCAGCGACGACGGTGCGCGAGTGGTGGGCAGCTTCTTTATCGTGGAGGCGGCCGATCGGGCCGCAGTGGCAGCGTTTCAAGCGGCCGATCCGCTGTACCGGGCGGGTATCTGGGCTAGCGTCGACGTCCGCGTCTTCGACAAGCGCGTGGACAATCGCGACTGACGAGCCGCGAGGCGGCGTCAGGTCGTGGCCTGATGGACCCTGGGTTGCCCGGTGAAGCCGAGCTTCTCGCTGATGCGCTTCGTTGCCTTCGCGAGTTCGACGGCGGTCTTGGTGCCCCAGCCCACGTTGAGTTCATGGGTGTGGCCGACCGCGGTGACCACGAACACCACGTTGCCCCACATGTCGAAGACGGGTGAGGAGAGGGCGCTGATGCCCTTGGTCATGTCGCCGCGCACGCGGCTCATGCCCCCGCGTTCGCGAATCGTCGTCAGCAGTTTCTGGAACCGTGCCAGGTCGAGGACATGGCCTTCGCTGCGCGGCGGCTCTTCCTTGTCGTATTCGAGCTTCCACAGCTGCTCGGCGACTGCAGGATCGCGATACGCGAGAAACGCCCGACCCTGGGCGGAATAGGTGGCCCGAACCTTCGTGCCGAGGCGCGCTGTCATCGGACCGATGGCACCGCGGTCGTGGACCGCGACCACAACAGGGCTGTTCTCGGTCCAGACAGACAACCACACGCTGGCATCGATTTCCGTGGAAAGGATCCGTGTTTCCTGGAACGCGACTTCCTGGGTGTCGAGGCGACGCATGGCGCGGGCACCCAGCGCGAGCGCAGCTGGCCCCAGGTCGTATTCACCGCTGACGCGCTCCTGCTTGACGAACCCCTCGAATTGCAGGCTGGCGAGGTAGCGATGCACGTTGCCCGGCAGCATGCCGAGGTGCGACGACAGTGCGCTCAACGTGATTTCCCCGTCGAAGGCGGCGATGGCTTTCAGAATGCGGCAGGCCAACTCGGCGGATTGAATGCCGCGCTGCGGCCGTTCGCCCCGGCGACCACCGGCCTTGCCCGACTTCTTGCTGGAACTGCTGTTTGTCGCCACTGCTTGCCCGGCTGAGCGCCTGGTCCTCTTGGGCCCCAAAAGCGGCGGGGGGGGCGTACCGTCTGCCATGCTTGCCTGCTTGCTGTTGACGACCAAGGCGGGAAGGTGACGCCGCGAGTGCCGGTGCGCCGTTTGTCATGCGCCCATTCCGCACAATTGCAATGCATACAAAATTAACATTAACGGCACGGGCTCGTGCAACATTTGCTGTGGCTTACCTGCAGCCCGTAGAATCGGCCGGCCAGAGCGGGCGTCGTATAATGGTATTACCCATGCTTCCCAAGCATGAGACGAGGGTTCGATTCCCTTCGCCCGCTCCACCGCATCAATCGAACCTGCCGCTCGCCGCAAGCAGTCCGGCGTTCCTTGAGGTACCCCCTGCTTCGCCGCCCAACGGGCATCTCCGTGTTCACCCAAGTGCAGGTGACCGGAACGTCACCGCGTCCATGACACTTCTTTACAAGTTGTGCGGTGCTTTCGTTGCGATGCTTGGTATAAAGGCAAGCATGTCTACTCGTCGCGGCATACGGGTGCTGGGAATGCTGGCCGGTGTCGCAGCGGTGGGCCTGTGTGCGGTGTCCTGGTCGCAACAGGCGCAAGAGTTTCTGTACGGCTCCGGTGCGAAGAGGCCTTCGGAGTTCCACTTCACCCGCTTGGCCTACCAGGGGCGCAACGGCGTTGCCAGAGGCCGGCGCGGCAGCTGGCTGACCGACTGGCCGGAGGCGGAAGAACACTTGCTGGGGGGCGTGCACCGGCTGACGCGCATAGACGCGGGCGAGCAGGGCCGCGCCGTCAGCCTGATGGACGAAGAACTGTTCGACTACCCGTGGCTTTACGCGGTCGAAGTCGGCTACTGGTATCTCGACGACACCGAAGCGGCCCGCATGCGTGACTATCTGTTGCGCGGGGGCTTCCTGATCGTGGATGACTTCCATGGCTCCCGCGAGTGGGCATCGTTCGTGGACAGCATGCAGCGAGTTTTTCCGGACCGGCCGATCGTCGAGATTCCGCAAGCCGACCCGGTCATGCACGTGCTCTACGACCTGAACGAGAGAGCGCAGATCCCCGGGCTGGGCGCCGTCCTGTCCGGGGTGACGTACGAGAAGGACGGCACCGTGCCGCACTGGCGCGGGATCTACGACGATCAGGGGCGGCTGATGGTGGTGATCGACTTCAACATGGACATGGGGGATGCGTGGGAACATGCCGATACACCGTACTACCCTGAAAAATACACGGCGCTGGCTTACCGCTACGCCATCAACTACATCCTCTATTCCATGACCCATTAGCCCCGATGTTCGAGTGGCTGTTCAAATACCCGCGGGACGAATTCACACACGGTGAGTTCGTGTTTGCCAGCACCTGGCCCCAATGGGTGCCCGTGGCTGCCTTCGTCGTTGGCGCGGCCGCCATCGCCTTCTTCCTGTTGCGGCGGCGTCAGATGGGCGCCCTCAAGCTCGCAGCCATCGGCGCGTTGCAGCTCGCCATGCTCGCCCTTGCGCTGTTCATCCTGTGGGAACCGTCGCTGGTTGTTCGCTCGCTGAAGACGGGCGAGAACGCCATCGCGGTGATGCTCGACACGTCCGAGAGCATGGGCTTCACCGAAGGCGAACAGACGCGCATGCAGCAGGCGCAGGGCGCGCTGGGTTCGGAAGCGTTCGGCCGTCTGGGCAAGGATTACGCGCTGCGGCGCTTTGTCTTCGCGCGGGACGCAAGCGCGACAGAGGACTACTCTACATTGCCTGCACCTGGCGCAGAAACGGCGCTTGCCGGTTCACTCTTGCAGGTGCTGCGGCAGGCGCGGACGAGTGCCGTCGGCGCCGTGGTGATCGTCAGTGACGGCGGGGAGAACGCGGGGACACTCGATCAGGAGCAGCTCGCCGAGATCGCAAGCCTCGGTGTGCCCGTGCATACCATCGGCGTCGGTCGCGAGCGGGCTCCCGAAGACCTCGAGCTGCAAGAGGTGCTCGCGCCCGAGCGCACGCTGCCCGGCACGACGCTGTCCGCGCGGGTTACGGTTCGGCATGACGGCCCGGGCGTGGCGCGGCTCAAGGTGTATGACGGCGACAAGTTCCTCGCCTCCCGCGAGGTCACGTTGCCGGCGGACGGCACCGTGACCACCGCCTTCGTCGACTTCGGCCTGCAGGAACCCGGCTTCCGCGATCTCAATTTCTCCCTCGATGGCAAGGAAGGCGAGGCCGAGCTGCGCAACAACACGCGCGCAACGGTTGTTGAAGTACCGCAGGCACCGTCGCGCATCCTGTACGTGGAGGGTGAGCCGCGCTGGGAATACAAGTTCATGCGGCGAGCGCTCGATGACGACACCAGCGTGCGGCTGGTTTCGCTGCTGCGAGTCAGCCCGAACGGGTTCTACCGGCAGGGCATCGACGATCCCAAGCAACTGCAGGAGGGATTCCCGACCGACGCGAAGGATCTCTTCAAATACGACGCGCTGATGATCGGCAATGTGCAGGCTGCCTGGTTCACACCTGCGCAGCAGCAGATGATCGCGGACTTCGTCAGTGAGCGCGGCGGCAGCCTGATGATGCTGGCGGGCTCGAGCGGGCTCGGCGATGGCGGCTGGGGCAATACCCTCGTGGGCGAATTGCTGCCCGCCCAGTTGTCGGCCGAGGGCGGGAGCTTTCATCGCGAACGCGGTGCCGTCGTGGTCACGGCCCGCGGCAGCCGTTCGCCGATGCTGCGTCTCAGCGATGATGATGCCGAGAATGCCCGTCTCTGGAGTTCGTTGCCTGAGGTGGCCGACTACCAGACGCTGGGGGCGCTGAAGCCCGCCGCGAACAGCCTGCTCAATGTAAAGATCGGCGACCGCCAGCAACCGCTGCTGGTCACCCAGCTGTACGGTCGGGGCCGCAGCTGGATTCTTGCGACGGGCGGCACCTGGCGCTGGCAAATGGGGTTGCCGGTGGCGGATCAGCGCCATGAAGCGTTCTGGCGGCAGCTTGCGCGCGGCCTGGTAGCCGATGCGCCGGGGCGCTTCGAACTCACGGCTCGCTCCCGGGGCGACACCGTGCTGCTTCGGGCAGAGTTTCGCGACGAGGCTTTCAAGCCGCAGCAGGGTGTGACGGTCACTGCCGTCGCGACTCCGCAATCCGGCGAACCGCTGACCGTGGACCTGCGGCCCTCGGCAGACCAGCCGGGTGTCTTCGAGGCCGAAGTGCCTGCAGCTGAATCCGGGTTGTTCTCGGTGGAAGCCCTGGCTCGTCGCGGCGATCAAACGCTCGCGACCACCCGCATGGCCATGCGACATGAATCGGGCCGTGCCGAGTACTTCACGGTCCGCCAGAACCGGTCGCTGCTCGAGCAGCTTGCACAGGCGACGGGAGGCCGTTACTGGACCGTCGACCAGCTGGACGGCTTGCCGGAGGCCATCCGCTATTCCGCCGCGGGTGTCACTAGCCAAGAAATTCGGGCACTCTGGAACATGCCTGCCTTGTTCCTGCTGCTCATGCTGCTGAAGGCGGGCGAATGGTTGCTGCGCCGTCGCTGGAGCGTAGTGTGAAGTCACGAGCCCTCATCCTGCTGGTCCCCTTGCTGCTGGCACCCTTGCCGGCCTTTGCGGCGCTGTATGCCGTGGTCGTTGAGGGATTGGGGGGCGAGGCCCAGTACTCCGCCCAGTTCCATGAGCAGGTCGAGATCATCAAGGCGGCGTCGCAGTCGCTTGCAACCGGCGGTGAAGTGCGCGCCTTCGTGGGGCAGGAAGCCACCCGCGATGCCGTGCAGGCCCACTTGAGGTCGCTCGCGAAAGTGGTGAAGCGTGACGACCGGGTGGCGGTGTACCTGATCGGCCACGGCAGCTTCGACGGCACTGAATTCAAGTTCAACCTGCCGGGTCCCGATCTCACGGGTCAGGATCTGCGTCGCCTGCTCGATGCCTTGCCCACCGAGAATCAGCTGCTGGTCAGTACCGGCAGTGCGAGCGGTTCTCTGGCGGACGTCCTGAAGAAGGAGTCTCGCGTGCTGATCACCGCGACACGCAGCGGCACCGAACGCAACGCGACCCGGTTCGGCGGCGACTTCGCGGCGGCGCTCAAGGAGCCCACGGCGGATACCGACAAGAGCGGCAGCATCAACGCGCAGGAAGCCTTCGACTTTGCCTCGCGCCGCGTCGAGGACTTCTTCAAGCGCGACACCCGCATCGCCTCCGAGCATCCTCGAATCGAAGGAGCGCGCGCAGCGCGGTTCACTGTCGCACAACTTGCGTCCAGTACGCCGGTCCGTGTGTCAGCCAGTCCGGAGCGGCAGAAGCTTGGAGAGGAGCGCGATGCCATCAACGGCCGCATCGAGGAGTTGCGGCTGCGCAAGGATCAGACTGCAGAGGCAGCCTATCTCGCGGATCTCGAGAAGCTGCTGCTCGAACTCGCCGCTGCCGAGGAAAAGATCGAAGCGCTGGATGGGGCGGCGGAACCACCGGCCGGCGCCGCGTCAGGAGGGGGCAATGGGCCTTAAGGCCGCTATGCCGCGCCTGACCGTTTTGCTGCCGGGCATCGTCGCCGGCGTGGCGGCACTCGTTGCAATTCCGGCCGCGCAGGCGCGCGACATCCACTACGGTGCCGTGAGTGATGCCCGCCTTGGCCAGTGCGACACCGCCGAGTGGCAAGGAAAGCAGGCCGACGCACGCACCTGTTACCGCTCCGTCCTGCAGGCGAGCCCCGATCCGGCCATCCGGGCCGAGGCCATGTGGGCCCTTGGCGATCTCAAGTCGGCGAATGACTTGTTCAAGCAGGCGGCCGCTGCGCAGCCGAAGAGTTCGCGTGTGCGGGCCCGCTGGGCGCGACTGTTCATTGATACGCATCAGGAACAGGACGCGATGATGCTGTATGAAGAAGCCCTCGAACTCGACGAGGACGATGCCTACGCCGCGGTCGGCACGGCCGAAGTGCTCGCCGGGCGGTTCGAATCGAAGGCGGCCGAGCTGCTGGACCCTATCGTCGACAACGACAAGGCCCCGGTGGGTGCGCGCATCAAGGCGCTGCTGCTGAAGTCCTATCTCGCGTTGGAGAACGATCATGCAGACGAGGCGCAGAAGCTCCTCGATCAGGCGGACGCGCTTGCCATGCCGGCGAAATTGCCGCAGCTCGAGATCGATGCGCTGCGGGCAGCGCTTGATTACTCGCGCGGCCTGAAGGAAAGCCCGTGGGTGGCGCATGCGTTGAAAGAGAATCCGCACTTCGGCGGCGTGCATGCGACCCCCGCGTATTTCTTCATGATCAAGCGGCGCATGCGCGAAGCGATCGATCTCTATGAAAAGGCGGTGGCTGTCCAGCCCGACCTGTGGGACGCGCGCGTCGAGCTGGGCAGCAACCTGCTGCGCGACAACCAGGTAACGCTGGCCCGCGAGCATCTCGAGGCGGCCTACAAGGGCGATCCCTACAACCCGCGGACCGTGAACACGCTCAGGCTGCTCGATTCGTTCAGCAACTTCGATCTCAAGCTGTTTCCAGAACCGGTGACACCGGCCGCTGGCAGTGCAGCTGCGCTCACGAAGCCGGAAATCATGATGCGGCTCCACAAGAAGGAAAGCGCTGTCCTCGAGCGGTATGTCCGCAAGCTTGCGATGCAGGGCATCGACACGTTTGCGAAGCGCTACAACTTCAAACTCGAAGAACCGGTGGTCATCGAGCTCTATCCTGATCATGAAGACTTCGCGGTGCGCACTGCCGGCATGCCCGGCCTCGGCCTGCTGGGCGCGACGTTCGGCTACCTGCTCGCCATGGACTCGCCGTCGTCACGCGCAGTGAACGAGTTTCACTGGGGCTCGACGCTGTGGCACGAAATGGCCCATGTGTTCACGTTGAGCGCAACGGAGCATCGCGTGCCGCGCTGGTTCAGCGAAGGCGTGTCGGTATTCGAGGAATGGCGCACCGGCCCCATCAAGGGCATCCTGATCCCGGGTTACGTGTTCGAGGCCTTCAAGGACGGCAAGATGCTGGCCGTCGACAAGCTCGATGAAGGCTTCATCCGCCCAGAGTATCCGCAGCAGGTGATGGTGTCGTACATGCAGGCGGGCCTCGTCTGCGAATTCATCGATCGCGAGTTCGGCTTCGACAAGCTGTCGCTGATGCTGACGCGCTATCGCCGCGGCGAGGATACAGCGGCCGCGATCCAGTCCGCTCTCGGCGTGTCGCCGGCCGCCTTCGATGCCCGCTTCAAGTCGTTCGTGAACGCGCAGTTCGGTAGCGTGCTGGCCGGCCTCGAAGACTGGAAGGCTGCGAAGAAGATTGCTGCCGAAGCGTTGGCCAAGTCCGACTGGGAGACGGCGATCACGGCGGCCAAGCGGGCGATTGCGATCATGCCGCAGGACGTTGAAGCCGGCAGCCCCTACGTGTTGCTTGCCCGCGTCTACGTTGAAGCGAAGCAACGCGACCAGGCGCTCGCGACGCTCGAGGACTACTGGAAGCGCGGCGGGTATGACCCGCAGGCATTGCGCGCCCTCGCAGATCGTCTGTATGCGGTCCAGCGCCGCGATGACGCCGTTGCCGTCATGCAGAGCATCAACTACGTCGCACCGTTCGACTACGACCAGCATGGCTTGCTCGGTGACTGGCTGCTCGAACTCGGCCGCCCGCAGGACGCGCTCGATGAATTCTCGGTGGCGCTCGCGCTCAATGCGCCCGACAAGGCCGGCACGCACTACCGGCTGGCGCAGGCGTATATCGCGCTGGAAAAGCCCCAGGATGCTCGCAAGCACCTGATCGCCGCTCTGGAAGTGGCGCCTGGCTACCGGCCTGCGCAGAAGATGCTCCTCGAATTGTCCCGTCCCAACTGATCCCATCCTTACCTCACGCACACGAAGAAGCATTCCTCATGACCGACACGGCAACGCAGAATATCGATTCCGAGAGTGTCAAACCGCTGGTCGCTTCGTTCCGCACGAGCCTGCAGCGCATCCGCGACGAGGTCCGCAAGGTCATCGTCGGCCAGGACGAGGTGGTCGAGCATCTGCTCATCACGCTGCTGGTCGGCGGACACTGCCTGATCACCGGCATGCCAGGTACCGCCAAGACGTTGCTGGTCAAGACCATGGCCACCGCGCTTGGTCTCAAGTTCAAGCGCATCCAGTTCACGCCGGACCTGATGCCGACGGACGTCACCGGCACGGACATCATCGACGACGACCCGGTCACCGGCCGTCGCGTATGGACCTTCGTGCAGGGACCGCTGTTCGCGAACGTGTTGCTTGCCGACGAAATCAACCGCACGCCGCCCAAGACGCAGGCTGCGCTGCTCGAGGCGATGCAGGAGCGGTCGGTGACGGTGCGTGGCCAGCGGCACCAGCTGGACGCGCCGTTCTTCGTGCTCGCTACGCAGAACCCTATCGAGCTCGAAGGGACGTATCCGCTGCCGGAAGCGCAGCTGGACCGCTTCCTGTTCAACGTGATCCTCGACTACCTTGCGGCGGATGACGAGCTGGCCGTCGTCAATCGGTTCACGACGCGCACGGACATGCCGGAGCCCGATGTCTGCACCAGCGCCGAGGAGATCCTCAAGTACCAGTGGCTCGTCCGGCAGGTGCCGGTGTCCGAGACCGTGAACCGCTTTGCGGTGGATCTCGTGCGCGCGTCGCGTCCTACAGACCCGCAAGCACCGGAGATCGTCCGCAAGTACATCAAGTTCGGTGCCAGCGTGCGGGCCACGATGTTCCTGACGCTGGCCGCCAAGGCGCGGGCGCTGATGGAGGGCCGCTATCACGTGACCACGGACGACATCCGTTCGCTGGCGCTGCCGATCCTGCGGCATCGCGTGCTGGCTAACTACTACGCGGAGTCCGACGGCAAGACCGTGGATGATGTGCTTCGCGCCATGATCGAGTCGCGGCAGGGCTGATGAGCACTCCGCTTCCCTCGCAGCGCGAAGGCGTACGGCTGCTGCAGCCGGAAGTGTTGGCGGGCCTCGCCAACCTCGAACTGATTGCGCGCGCCGCTGTCGAGGGATCGCTGATCGGTCTGCACCGCTCGCCGCTGTTCGGCTTCAGCCAAGAATTCGCGGAGTACCGCTCGTACACCGAGGGCGACGATCCGCGCTTCATCGACTGGAATGTCTATGCGCGCAGTGATCGCACATATATCAAGCGCTTCCTCGGCGAGACCAACAGCCACCTGATGCTGTTGATCGATTCCAGCGCGTCGATGGGCTACGGCACGACGCCGGTGACGAAGCTGCGGTACGCGCAGATCCTGGCGGCCAGCCTCGCCTATATCGCGTCCCGGCAGCACGACGCCGTCGGCATGATGGTGTTCGACGAGGAAGTCCGCTCCTACCGGCCGCCGTCGGGACGCAACAAGCTGCATGGCCTGCTGCACACGATCGATGCAATCACGTCCTCCCGGAAGACGGACATGGAGAAGCCCTTCAGCCGTTTCCGCGAGCACATCGCGAAGCGTGGCATGGTTGCCGTGATTTCCGATTTCTATTGTGATCCGAAGGCGCTGATCGAAGGCGTCAAGCCGCTCGCGTTCCAGGGTCAGGACGTCATCCTGTTCCAGATCCTCGACCCGCGCGAGCTCAGGCCCGACTTGAGCGAGGCCGCGGTGCTCGAGGACATGGAGACCGGCCAGACGGTGGAGGTGTCGCCGGCCTTCATGCAGAAGGACTATCCCGAGCGCATCAAGGCGCACATCCGTTCCTTGCAGGAGGCGGCGGCGGGCATCGGCGCTGACCACGTGCTGCTGGAGACCACGGTGTCGCTCGATGTGCCACTTCGCAACTATCTCCTGTTCAGGCAGCGTCGCCGATGAACTTCCTCGCTCCCCTCTTCCTCGCGGGCTTGGGCGCTGTCGCGCTGCCGGTGTGGCTGCACCTGCTGCAGACGCAGACACCCGAGCGCCAGCCGTTCAGTTCTGCGATGTTGCTCAGGATGTCGGAGCAGCGCATTCACCTGCGGCGTCGGTTGCGGTACCTGCTGCTGATGGCGCTGCGCATCGCGCTGTTTGCATTGCTCGCGCTCGCGTTCTCGCAACCGCTGTGGCAGCGATCGAGCACGACCGCTGCAGCGGGCGAGAACAAGGAGCATCTCATTGTCATCGACACGTCGCTGTCGATGGGCCAGGGTGATCGCATGGCGCGTGCCGTTGCGGAAGCGAGCACCGTCATCGCAGGTCTCGGTGCCGGCGACACGGCGCGCCTCGTCACGGCGGGGGAGAGTGTCGATGTGCTTGCGACGTCGGCGCCCGCGACGGCGACCGTGCCGGAATCACGGTCGCGGCTGACCACCGCGCTCGATGGCGTGAAGGCCGGTGCGGGGCGCCTCGACTACGGCGTGCTGGCTGCGGGCATGAGCGAACTGGCCGGCGCGGGCACCGAGCCTGTGGTCATTCACTTCATCAGCGACTTCGAAGCCAGCGGGCTGCCGTCACAGTTCGGTGCGTTGATACCCCGTGCGCTTCCGAACCGCACGCAAGAGCTCAAGCTCCATCCCCTCAACGAAGCGACGGCACCGAACTGGGCCGTCGATTACCTGCGGCGCACGCCACAAGGGCTGGATGTCGGCGTTCGCGGGCACCACACCGCCGCCAGCGACATCACGGTCACGATCGGTCTGAACGGTGCGCGCGAAGTGAAGCAGACCCGGCAAGTCCCGGCGAACGGCCTCGGCGAGTATTCCTTTGCCCTGCCCGACGTCGCCTTCGCGACCGGCGACAATCGGATCGTGGCGTCGCTGCAATCCGTCGATGGACTGGCAGCGGACGATCGCCGCTATCTCGTCGTCCCCAACGTTCCCGCCATCCCGGTGCCGCTGCTCACGACCCGGACCGATGCACCACTGGTCCGTTATCTGTCCACCGCGTTCGCCACAGCCGCGCGGCAATATCGCGTGGAGCCTGACAGCCTCGCGACTTTCGATGCGCGGACGCTCGAACGGTCGTCCTGGGTCGTGGCCGACGATCTCGGTGCGATTAGCCCGCAGCTTGCAACGGCGCTGACCGACTACATCACCAAGGGCGGCTCGTTGTTTGCGGCGGTGGGAGAGCGGTCGCTGGCGCTCGAAACCCTGCCGGTGACTGGCCAGCGCGTCGCGAAGGGCGACGCCACCGCCCGTGAAGGGCAGCCGTTCAACGTGGGCCGCATCGACAGCACCCATCCTTTGCTGGCCGCCACTGACGGCTGGCGGGGGGTCAGCGTGACCCGCTTGCTCCCCCTGGAAGTGGCAGCGGACGATCGCGTCCTGATCGCGATGGAAGATGGCAGGCCGCTGCTGATCGAGAGGAAGGTGGGCGAGGGGCGCATCGTGATGCTCGCGACCAGCTTGGACAACACCTGGAACGACCTGCCGGTGCATCCGGTGTTCGTCAGCTTCATCGCGGAGACGGCTCGCTACCTGTCCGGGGAGCAGACGTTGAGCCGCCAGCAGGTGGCGGGAGCGAGCCTGCCCCTGTCGGTCACTGGCGGGGCTTCCGGACAGGTGGTTGATCCGCAAGGCCAGACGGTGCTGTCGCTGGCCG
The DNA here is from genome assembly GCA_903884105.1 of uncultured Pseudomonadota bacterium. Lineage (GTDB taxonomy): Bacteria > Pseudomonadota > Gammaproteobacteria > Steroidobacterales > Steroidobacteraceae > CAIUGU01. The sequence goes on from CAISDJ010000026.1 coordinate 38,082, forward strand.
ACACCCGCCGGGCCCAGGATGTCCGCTTGCGGCAGATGGGTTTCTATCAGGTCTATACTCCGGGCAAGGAGACGCTGGTGGCGGTCAATGCCGATGCCCGCGAATCCGACCTCGAACCGATGACGGCGGAGCAGATTGCCCGCTGGCAACAGGCGGCCGTGGTCGCACCACAGCAAGCCGTGGCCGCGGCGGAGAGCCAAGTTGCACCGCCGCCCGTCGAGCTCTGGCGATATTTGTTGATCCTGCTGGTACTCGTTGTGCTGGCAGAGTCGCTGCTCGGTAACCGCTACCTTACGGGTCACCTGCATGACCTTGAACCGGATGCAGGGAGGGCATCGTCATGAGCTTGGAAGACGCCGGCGGCGCAACCGCCCGACTCGAAGGCTACCTTGCCGACTTCCGCACCCGTCTGAAGCGCATGCGGGTGGCGCGGGGTGCCGCTGCGCTGGCTGCAGCCGCCCTCGCTATTACCGTTGTGGGTGTCGCCCTCGCCATCCGCGCGGGCTTCGAAGCGGAAGTGTTCATCGTCACCCGCGTGCTCCTTGTGGCCGTGCTGGCGCTGCTCGCTGCGTGGCTCATCGTGCTGCCACTGCGCAGGATCAAGGGCGGCGCCATCGACCAGATCGAAGCCCGCACCCCTGAGCTTGCGGGTCGCGTCGAAACCTATGCGGGCATGCGCGACAAGGGCAATCCGTTCATTGACCTGCTGGCCGAGGACACCCTCGCCGTTGCCACCGATCATCCAGTCGAAAGACAGGTCAAGCCGCTCGAACTGACAGTGCCGGCAGCCATCGGTGGACTGTGCGTGGCGGCACTACTGTGGCTCGCCATCGCGGGTCCCGGTCTGTTTTCGTATGGCGTGCGGCACTTGTGGGCAGGTTGGGCGGTGTCCAATCTGCTGCCGGCGCAAAGCATTGCCGTGACTCCGGGAGACGAAGCCGTGCGGCGCGGTGGCAGCGTGCCGCTGCTGGCCGAGATGAAGGGCTTTGATCCTGCGAGCGCAACGGTGCATGCGCGAATGGGCGACGGTGACTGGCAAGAAGTCGACATGGCCCGTACGGACCGCGGCTTCGAGTTCACGTTCTTCTCGGTGCGCGAGCCGGTCGAGTACTTCGTGGCCGCTGCGGGAACGCGCAGCCCGTCGTACAAGGTTGCCGTCGTCGACCTGCCTAGCGTCGGCAATCTCAAGCTCACGCTCAACTTTCCCGGCTGGACCGGGCGGCCGCCGCAAGTCCAGGACCCCGGTGGTGACATCAGCACCGTCTCCGGCACCGGCGTGGATCTCGAGATCACGGCCGATGCGCCGTTGCCTGCCGCCGAACTCGTGCTGAACGACAAGGCCGTGCCGATGACGACCGACGGCGTGAACGGCAAGACGAAGTTCGACGTCAAGGAAGACGGACGGTACTACGTCGCGGCCCGCGTCGGCAGCGAGCAGGTGCGGCTGACCGAGGACTACTTCATCAAGATCCTCCCCGATGGCAAGCCCGAGATCCGGCTGTCGCGCCCCGGCCGAGACTGGAACGCGAGCAGTATCGAGGAAGTCACTGCGCACCTCGAGGCCACTGACGATTACGCCTTGAGTGCACTCGAGCTGCACTATGCCGTCAACGGTGGCGAGTGGCAGACCGTGAAGCTGCCTGTGGGCGGTCGTGAAGCGAAAACCGATCATGTGCTCGCACTCGAATCGATGCGGACGACGGAGCTCGGCAAGGAAGGGATGCGCCCGCTCGCGCCCGGCGACCTCATTTCCTACTACGCCGTCGCAAAAGACCGTCGCCAGACCGCGCAGACCGACATGTTCTTCATCGACGTGCGGCCGTTCGATCGCCGCTATACGCAGTCGCAGGCCGGAGGCGGTGGCGGCGGTGGTGGCGGTGGCGGACAGGAAAGCGAGATCTCGCAGCGCCAGCGCGAGATCATCGTGTCCACCTGGAACCTCCTGCGCGAACCGCAGACTCGCGAAGGTCGCAGCGGCACCGTGCGCGACAACGCGACGCTGCTGTCCGAGTTGCAGAAGACCCTGTCAGGCCAGGCGCGCACGCTGGCGGAGCGTGCGAACGCGCGTGAGTTGAGCGCGGACCCGCAGATCAAGACCTTCGTCGAGAACATGACGAAGGCGGCCGAGGCGATGGATCCGGCCTCACAGCGGCTAGCTGCCATCGATCTCGAGAAGGCCATCCAGCCCGAGCAACAGGCGCTGCAATACCTGCTGCGTGCCGAAGCCGCGTTCAACGACGTCCAGGTCGCCATGCAGCAGGGTGGCGGCGGTGGCGGTGGCGGACAGGCTGGCCGTGATCTGGCCGACATGCTCGAGATCGAGATGGACCTCGAGAAGAACCAGTACGAGACGGGTAACCCCGCGTCCATGAGCGCCGACAGTGGCGAGCAGAAGATGGACGAGATCGCACGCAAGCTGCAGGAACTGGCGCGTCGCCAGGAGCAGCTCGCCGCCAACGCCCGTCAGCAGCAGCAACTGACGGCCGCTCAACGCTGGCAGCAGGAATCCCTGCGTCGCGAGGCCGAGGAACTGCGGCGGCAAGTGGAAAACCTGCAGCGACAGGCGTCGAACGGGCAGCAGGGTCAGCCCGGTCAGCAGTCCGGCCAGCAATCAGGGCAGGGCGGTCAGCCAGGCCAACAGGGCCAGTCCGGCCAACAACGCGGTCAGCAGCAGGCCGCGCAGCGTCTTGAGAGTGCAATCCGCGCGATGAATGAAGCCAGCGAAGCCATGCAGAACGGCGAGGGCGGCAGCATCGATCGCGAGAAGCTGAACAAGGCCTCCGGGGAAGCGCAGCGGCAGCTCGCGCAGGCGCGCGACGAAGTCGCCCGGCAGCAGCAACAGTCCCTGCAGAACTCGTTGTCCAGCATGGCTTCTCGGGCCGGCGATCTCTATGAGAAGCAGCGGGCTGTGGATCAGGAGCTGCAGGAGTCCGTGCGCAAGCTGCTCGCCGAGCGGTCGAACAATCGCGCGCAGAGCGGGCTCAGCGACGAGCAGGAAACGCGGCTGGCCGACGTGAAATCGTCGCTGGGCGAGGGCCTCGACCGTCTTGAGCGCGACATCACCAGCTCTGCAAGGAGCCTTGCGCCGACCGACAAGCCGACGGCCGCGACCCTCGAAGACGCGGCGAAGGACTTGCGCGACTCGCAGCTGCAGGCGCGTCTTGCCATTGCAGCGGACTACATTCGTCGCGGTGGCGCGGCATTTGTGGCAGGTAGTGAGAGTGCGGTGACAGACGGGCTGCGTGACCTCCGCGACCAGTTGCGGCGTGCCGAGTCGATGGCGGGTGGCCCCGGCCAGCAGCAGCGGGAAGACGCCGCCGAATCCGCGTTGTCGCGGATCCAGGAACTGCGGCGAGAGCTGCAGCAGCTGGCGAACTCGGCCCAGCAGGGCAACGGCCAGCGCGGTGAAGGCCAGCAGCCGGGGCAAGGGGCCCAGGGGCAGCAATCTGGCGATCAGGGCCAGGGGCAGGGGCAGAAGGGTCAGGGACAACAGGGTCAGGGGCAACAAGGCCAAGGTCAGGGCCAGCAAGGCCAGGGCCAGGGACAGCAAGGCCAGGGACAGGGACAGGGACAAGCGGGGAATCAACCCGGCCAGGGGTCGCAAGGTGCGACTGTCGCCAACAATGGGGGCAACCAGGGCGGCCAGAATGGGGGCGCGGTGCGCGGTGGGGCCTACGGAAACGGCGGCAATGCCGTGACCGGGGGCTTGGGCCCCGTCGGAGGCGGTTGGCGGGGCAGTTGGTGGGACCGGCCCGCGACCGGGTCAACCCCTGTGGACGTGCGCGACGACATGCGTCGCGATATCGCTGCCGCCTCGCGCGAAGTCCGGGATGCCCTACCTGAACTGGACCAGCGAGGGGTCTCAGACGCCGACCTTGACGCCTTGCGCAAACTGGCGAGCCAGATCGAGCAGGCCCGCTTCCAGGGGGGGTCACAGGTGCTCGAGCGGGAGCTCAAGGCGAATCTGGCTTTGCTCGAACAGTTGGAACTTCGGCTGTCACAAGGCATGGAAAACCGGGGAACGGCGAAAGTTCGGACGGCCGTGGCCGATAGGGTACCCGAGGAATACAAGGACGCCGTGGCGGAGTACTACCGCCGCTTGAGCAAGGAAAAGCAGACGCCGAGATGATGAGACAAGTTGAAACCAACCTGTTGCTGGCCTTTGACGATGAACTCGATTTCCTGGACCTGATAGAACAGGTCGCGACCGGGGTGGGATTTCAGGTGCTCACCGCGCGCACCACTGCCGAGTTCTTCGACCAGATCGAGCGCCGCCGCCCGTCTCTCGTGGTGCTCGACCTGAAAATGCCCGGCATGGACGGGGTTGAAGTGATCCGCAACCTGGCCCGCTTGGCCATCGACACGGGCGTCCTTCTGGTCAGCGGCATGGACCAGCGCGTGCTGGTGAGCGCTCGCCAGGTTGGCGAGTCGCTCGGCCTCAAGATGCTCGGCTTCCTGCAGAAGCCCATCCTCCTCGAAGACCTCGAGGCGTTGCTCCAGACCCAGCTGGACAGCGAAGCGCGGCTGCGGGCCGACGACTTGAGACGCGGCATCGACGAAATGGAGCTGGTGGTCCACTACCTGCCGAAGCTGGTTCGGGAAGGGGGCGTCTGGCAAATCCGCACAGCCGAGGCGCTCGTCCGGTGGCAGCACCCGCGCCTCGGACTCCTGTATCCAGGCCAGTTCCTCGCGCTGGCCGAGGGCAACGACATGATTGTTGCCATCACGGACTTTGTCCTGTCGGATGCCGTCCGCCAGGCCGGGCTCTGGCGGGGCCACGGGCACTCCCTTGGCGTGGCGGTCAACCTGTCGCCTCGCCTTGTTCGCGACGTCGGCTTTCCCGACCGGTTGATCCGGTTGTTACGCGAATACGACCTGCCGCCGGAGTTGTTGACCATCGAGGTGACCGAGGCTTCGTCGCTGCACGATGTCGAACTCGTCACCGACGTCTTTACGCGGCTGCGCTTGAAGGGCATCGGCCTGTCGCTCGACGACTTCGGTACGGGGACGTCGTCAATCACGCAGCTCTACCGCATGCCGTTCACCGAGCTCAAGATCGATCGCAGCCTCGTCTCTGAGCTGCCGCATACCCAAGCTGCCGCGACCGTAGTGACGGCCATCGTGGAGCTCGCCCACAGGCTGTCGCTGACCGTCTGCGCCGAAGGAATCGAGACCGAGGAGCAATTCCGGTTCATGGATGCCGCCGGCTGCGAGGCGCTGCAGGGCCAGCTGATTTCGAAGGCAGTCCCTGCCGCGGAACTCGAGGCACTCGCCAAGGCCTGGCACGGCGGCTATCGGGCCGACGAACGCAACGCCCGTTGATCGCGGACGCCGAGGGCATCGGTCAAGCCAGTCAGGAACTCCTGAGTGGCTTGGGCTTGGCAGGCCTGTCGTTGCCTTTTTCCGACGGCAGCAGCAGCAGCAGCGGGCAAGTCACCGTCACGCGCGTGCCGAATTCGGGCTCCTCCAGCACCAGCGCCGCGCCCAGCATCCGTGCGCGATACTCCATGATCTTGAGACCCATGCCCGGACGGCCACTCTTGAGCCCGGCGGCGAGGCCAATGCCGTTGTCCGTTATTGCAAGCCTGAGCCGGGTCGCCGTTGCCTGCAGCTCGATCGACAGCCGGGACGCGCGCGCGTAACGGGCCGCGTTGGTGGTTGCTTCCTGCGCGATCCGGAAAAGGTGTGTCGCGGCGCTCTCATTCAGGTGCGGCACCTCGTTGCCCGCGTTGCGGAAGGTGCATTCGATGCCGTACGTCTCCCTGCACATCTGCGCCAGGTTGCGCAGGGCCTCCGGCAATCCGCCGCGTTCCAGATTGACGGGTGCAAGGCCGCATGCGAGCAACCGCGTGCTCTGGATGGCGCCCGCGACCAGTTCGCGGATGCGGGTCACCTGCGGCACGTACGGCGGCGCCTCCCTTGCCAGCTGCACTTCGAGACCACGCAACAGCAGCGACAGGCCAGTGAGGTCCTGCCCCAGTCCATCGTGCAGGTCGCTGCCGAGGCGCTGCTGCTCGCGATTCGATACCTCGAGCAGCTCATATGTCAGTTCCTTGAGCGCCGTGATCTCGCGACTCGTATGCAGCGTACCGACCAAGGCACCCGTGGTCGAATCGCACAGCGGGATCCGGGTGCTCATGAACCACCGGAAACTGCCGTCCGGATTCTCCCAGGCCACATCGTGGTAGTTGCGTCTGCCGTTCGCGCCTTCCGTTTGCGATCCATCGGCCGGCAAGAGTCGGTCGATTTCGGAGAACTCCGTCCTGTGACGGCCAATGACGGCATCGCGTTCGCGGCCCATCAGATTCAGGAACTCTGAATTGACGACGGTGATGTACTGCTCGCTGTCAATGGCGAAGACGACGGCGGGCAGGTTGTCGATCAGCGTGCTGAGCAGCGTCCGTTGGGTATCCAGCGCGCTTTGCGCCTTGCGTCGCTCCTGGCGCTCTCGGGCTTCCGCGAGAGCGCGACGCACCACGCCCGGCAGGCGGGGCAATCGATCCTTGAGCACATAGTCCGTCGCGCCGCTTTTCAGGGCCTCCGTCGCCCGTTCTTCTCCCAACGCGCCGGACACGAAGATGAGTGGCACATCCGGATGGTGCTCGCGCAGGATCGACAACGCCTTGAAGCCATCGAATCCAGGCAGGCTGTAGTCCGCCAGCACGAGGTCAGGAGGGTCCACGACCGCGGCGCGGAATGCCGCTTCGGAAGTGACGTGGCGCCAGGCGATGTCCGGAATCTCGTGGGCAAGCTCGAGTTGCACCAGTTCGGCATCGTTGACGTCGTCTTCCAGCAGAACGATCTTGAGCACTGACCTTCTGAACCTCTGATTCACCCATGCGCACTCGCGTCGCCGCGGCCCGCAAGGCTTTCGCTGCACTGCATTGCACGGTGCGGCGACCTCGCTTTCTCCGACGTTAACACGGAAGACGGCGTCCGATCTGTACGCACCTGCCACGCAAGCACTGTCTGGCTTGTCTGATCACGGGGCGGGTGGTACAAGTGATAATCAATAAAGTGGGAGTCGCGGTGAGAAAGACTTCACCGTAATAATGGTCGAGCAA
>CAISDJ010000027.1 GCA_903884105.1 uncultured Pseudomonadota bacterium
ATGATGATGCGTTTGCCCGGGAAAGCGGCTTCGAGGCGCTTCATCTTGTCGACGATGTAGTCGTTGGCTTCGAAGACGTCGACGCCTTCCCAGTACGGCAGCATGTGCACGCCGATGAAGTCGACGTGATTGGCAAGTTCCGGATGCGCCAGCCACACATGCCACGGCTCCGCCGTGCTGACTGGTTTGTCGACGGCGGCGCGCACGCGGTCCAGGTACGTCGTGAGCTCGGCGATGGTGAGGTCGCCGCGCAGCACGGATTCGTTGCCGACGAAGACGCGGATGATGTTGGGCTGGGTCTTGGTGATCCGGATGGCGTTCTGGATCTCTTCCTCGTTCCGCTCGGTGCGCTTGTCGAGCCAGGTGCCGAGCGCGACCTTGATGCGTGGCTGCTGTGCCCAGGCGATACGGGGCACTTCGCCGACGGAGCCGAGTGTGGAGTACGTGCGCACGGAGACAGTCTTGCCGGCGAGCACGGCGAGGTCTTCCGCCAGCTGCGCTTCGGAGGGCAGCTGGTCGAGCGTAGCGTCCTGGTCAATGCGGTACGGCGAGAAGGCGAAGCCCTGGATGCGCTTCGGCCACGGCGGCTCCTGCGTAGGCTGGTTCATGTAAGCCCATAGCCCGTAAGTGACGCCTGCAAAGATCAGGGCGACGAGGAGGCTCGACAGGATGCGCTGGGTGCGGGATAGGGGCATAAGGTGGCGGAAATTCCGCCGGCGGAACGTAGGTGGAACGCGGAAGTATGATACCTGTTGCAACTGGTTGCCGGGAACGTGCGAATTCGGCGACTAGGCTGCGGCAGGTCGCCGGACCGATCGAGGCGGCGCCCTGCCTGTGAAGCCGGTATCCCATTCATTTGCAATGCTTTATGGCGGGTCGCGCGAGGAATGCTGACACTCAGACAGGTGCGGAAGAGTTTCCCCGGCCCGGATCCGGCCCGGCCGCGGCCGGTGCTCGCCGAGGTGTCGCTCGCCCTCGAGCCCGGGGACTACATCGCGGTCATGGGCGAGTCGGGCGTCGGCAAGTCGACGCTCTTGAACCTGATTGCGGGGCTGGACGTTCCGGACTCGGGCGACGTCCTCCTCGAAGGCCAGAGCCTCGCCGCCCTGGACGATGACGCGCGCACCTTGCTGCGCCGGCGCCGCATGGGCTTCGTCTTCCAGGCTTTTCATCTGCTGCCGCATCTCACCGTCGCGGGCAACGTGGGGTTGCCGCTTGCGTTGAACGGGATGGCCGGGACCCATGCGGATGATCGGATCAATGAATTGCTTGAGGCCGTGGGCCTGCGCGACCGGCGCGACAGCTTCCCGAAGGAACTGTCGGGTGGCGAGATGCAGCGGGTGGCGGTGGCGAGGGCGCTGGTCCATCGGCCGGCCGTGGTGCTCGCCGATGAGCCGACGGGCAATCTCGATCCCGAGAGCGCTGCACAGGTGCTTGAGTTGCTGCGCGCGCAACTGAAGCGCGATGGCTCGATCGGCATCCTGGTTACGCATTCCGCTGTCGCGGCTGCCACGACTGACCGCGTATACCTCCTGACTCGCCAGGGACTGCAGCTGCAATCCGGTACCACGACCCCGCGCCAGGAATGAGCAGCGCCAACGCCCAGTTGTTTGCGGCACTGGTGACCGGGCCGTTGCGTCACGCGGCCGGCCGCACGTTGCTGGCGGTTGTCGTCATCGCGCTGGGCGTGGCGCTCGGCCTCGGTGTCACGCTCGTCAATCGCTCGGCGGCGAGCGAAGTGTCGTTGGCCGCCCGCAGCCTGTTCGGGCTGTCAGACCTGGTCGTTCAGGGGACAAACGCCGGGTTCGATGAAGCGCTGTTCCCGGTGCTTGCCCGCCTGCCTGAAGTGGCGCTCGCCAATCCGGTCGTCGACGTCCAGGTCCGCGTCGTGGGGCGGCAGACTGCGCTCTCGGCCATGGGCATCGATTTCTTCCGCGCGGCGCGCATGCAACCGTCCATCGGCGTCGAAGCGCCGCGGACCAACCTCTCTCCGCTCGCTGCCGATTCGGTATTCCTGAGTCCAGCAGCGGCACGTGACCTCGGCCTCGAGGAAGGCGACCAGCTCACCGTGCAGGTCGGTCTCGAGCCGGTGAGCTTTCATGTCGCGGGTATCCTTCCTGCAGCAGCCTATCGGCAGCGTGCGATGGTGCTCGACATCGGGACCGCCCAATGGCGCCTCGGACAGCTTGGGAAGCTGCAGCGGGTGGAGCTTCGGCTGCGCAGCGGCACATCGACGGAGGCAGTTCAGCGCAGGATTGCCGCGATGCTCCCGCCCGGCGTCAGCGTGACGACGCCCGGGGCAGAGACCGACGAAGCGTTGCGGCTCACCCGAGCCTATCGCTCGAACCTGACCGCGCTCGCGCTGGTTGCGCTCTTCACCGGCGCATTCCTCGTGCACTCCACGCAATCGCTGGCGGTCATTCGCCGTCGCCGCGAGTTCGCGCTGCTCAAGGCGATGGGGGTTTCGGCGCGAGAGCAGATCGCCAGCACGTTGGCCGGCGGCGCGATCGTTGGTGGTGCAGGTGCGCTCTGCGGTGTGGGGCTCGGTATCTTGATCGCCGACCTGGGTCTGAACGCGTTTGGTGCCGACCTGGGTGCGGGCTATTTCCGTGGCATTGCGCCCGCGCTCAAGGTGGACTGGCTCGACGCCGGCGTTTTCTTCCTGCTCGGTACGGCGGCCGCGATTGCCGGCACCCTCCGGCCCGCCATTGCCGCGGCCCGGGTTCCCGCTGCCCTCGCGCTGAAGGCGGGTGATCTCGAGGATCCCGCGGTTCGTGGCAACACCATTGCCGGCCTCGCGCTGTGGGGATTCGCGGGTGTGCTGCTTCTCCTGCCCGCGGTCGACGGCTTGCCGCTGGCGGGCTATAGCGCCATCGCGCTGGTGCTGATCGGCGCCGTGTTCCTGATGCCGGCTGTGACGCGATTGCTGCTGCGTCTGTTGCCGTCGGTGCGCTCGGTCCCGCTGCAGATTGCCACCGCGCATCTGCGCGGCACGGCACGGCAAGCGACCACGAGCCTGTCCGCCATCCTGGTCAGTTTCAGCCTGATGGTGGCGATGGCGGTGATGGTCACGTCGTTCCGCACGTCGCTCGACCAGTGGCTGGAGAAAATCCTGCCAGCCGATTTGTACCTGCGAGCCGGTTTTACCAGCGAGACGGCTTTCCTCGACGCGAATGACGTCACGGCACTCGCGGCGTTGCCGGAGGTGGAGCGGGTTGACGCGAACCGCTTTGCCCAGCTGGCCGTGACGGGGCTCAAGACACCCCTGGGGCTCATCGCGCGGCCGATCACGGAGCAGAATGCAGGCCGCATGCTGTGGATTGAATCGACGGCGACGAACGTTGCGCTGCCGGATGCCCAACCGGTCTGGATTTCAGAAGCGGCCGCAGATCTCTTGTCGTTGCGCTCCGGAGCCGTGTTCACCGGCTCCATCGGGGAACGCGCAGTGCAGTTCTCCGTGCGCGGTGTGTACCGGGACTATGAGCGGCAGAATGGGGGTGTCGTGATCGATCACGATGCCTACGTGCGGCTGACGGGCGATCTGCGGACGAATGCGGCGTGGCTTTGGCTCAAGCCGGGGGCCGATGTCGATCACCTCGTCAATTCGATTCACGAGCGGCTTCCTGGTCTTGCCGAATTCGATGTGCGTCGGCCAGGCGAGATTCGGGCGATCACCTTGAGGGTCTTCGACCGCACGTTCGCAGTGACGTACCTGCTCGAGATCATTGCAGTGGGTATCGGCCTTGCGGGCATCGCCGCCAGCACCAGTGCGCAGGTCATCGCGAGGAGGGCGGAGCTCGGCGTCTTGAGGCATGTGGGCCTGCTGCGCAGGCAGGTCGGTTTCATGCTGGCGGCGGAGGGTGGATTGCTCGGCGCCGTGGGTGTGCTGGCAGGACTGGTCATCGGCTCGGTGGTGAGTCTGATCCTCATCTATGTCGTCAATCGCCAGTCGTTTCATTGGAGCATGGACGTGTACTTCCCTTGGGTCTTGTTGATGGCGTTCAGCGTTTCGCTGGTGGCCGCAGCCGCCCTGACGGCGGTGTGGAGCGGCCGGCTCAGCTTGCGCGACGACATCATCCGGGCCGTGAAGGAGGACTGGTGATGGCGGCGATGCCGCGCCTGTCGTCGCTTTTCCTGGCCACCTGCGCAACGCTCCTGACCGTGGCCTTGCTTGTGTCCGCCTTGGCCGCCGCTGCCGAGTATCCGCCCGTGGTGCGGGGCCAGGTCCTCGCGTTCCCGGCGGATGAAGGCAGTCATCCGCAGTATCGGATCGAGTGGTGGTACGTCACGGGCTGGTTGCAGGACGAAAGCGGCCAGTCGCGGGGCTTCCAGGTGACCTTCTTCCGTAATCGGCCAGGCCTTGATGAGGGCAACCCCTCGCAGTTCGCTGCGCGCCAGCTGCTGTTTGCTCATGCTGCGATCAGCGATCCTGCGGTCGGCCGCCTGTTGCACGACGAGCGGGTGGCGCGAGCGGGCTTTGGACTTGCTGAAGCCACAGCGGGCAGCACTGACGTGGTGCTTGAGGACTGGTCGTTGCGTCAGGACGGACAAACCTATCATGTGAACATTCCCGGCAAGGACTTCCAGCTCGCCCTTGATCTCGTTGCCACTCAGCTTCCCCTGCTTCAGGGAGACGCCGGCTTCAGTCAGAAGGGACCCGATCAGGGTTCCGCGAGCCATTACTACAGCCAGCCGCAGATGGCAGTGTCCGGCCGGATCAGCGCGGGGGGTCGCGAGTTCGCTGTGCAAGGTACCGCCTGGTTCGATCACGAATGGTCCAGCACGTTGCTGGACGACGCGGCGCAGGGGTGGGACTGGCTGGGAATCAACCTGATCGATGGCGGCGCCCTGATGGCTTTTCGCATGCGTGACGCCGAGGGCCATGCACACTGGGCGGCGGCCAGCACGCGGCGCGGCTCGGGTGCGGCGGCAGTGACATCAGCCTATCGGCCGGAGCAGATCGAATGGCTGCCGGAGCGACAGTGGCGATCACCCCGCACCGGCATCGAGTATCCCGTCGAGTGGCGGCTGCGCGTGGGCGACACCTGGTATCAGGTGAGGCCCCTGTTCGATGATCAGGAGAGCGACTCGCGGCGCAGTACCGGCACGATCTATTGGGAAGGCGCGGTTGAACTGCTCGACGCGACCGGTGCCGTGGCCGGGCGAGGCTACCTGGAACTGACCGGATACGGCACCCGACTCAGGATGTAGACCCCACCGCCGGACCCGGATGACCGGCCTGAATGTGCCGCTGTTAACAGTTGCCGCGGCTCAAGACCCCCTGCGCGGCGGGATGCGGCGGGCCGGCTGCTACGATCCGGCCAGATGTCATTCCCCTACACCCCAGACCTGATCGAGACGCCGCTGGACGCCGCCAACGTCAGGCCGCAGCGGGTGCTGCACCTGGTCAGTGGGCAGACGGAAGGCAATCTCGTCATCAACACCATGCTGCTGCCGCTCCTCATGAAGGGCGATCGCAGAACCCTGCTGCATCGAGTGGTGCACTTCGCGACGGGGCATCCCCACGCGAACGTGATCCGGCAGTCGGGTATTCCAGTCCATGAGGTCACGCTCTCGCGCAGGCGCTGGTCCGCGCTCTCGCCCCGCGAGCTCGTGCAGATCGTGCGCGAATTCGATCCGGATGTGATTCATGCCTGGGGCCTGGCGGCACTGGTCTCGGCGCAGCTGTTGCGCCGGTTTGCCGGTCCCGGCACCGGCTGCATTTGCAGCCAGATCCAGACTGAAGCGCTGTCCCCGCGCGCCGGGGCGCTGGATCGACTGAAACTCAAGCTGGCCTTGAAGCTCGCACCGCGGCTAGACCAGATCGTCTATCCGTCGGAAGCGTCGAGATCCAGGCACCGCCGGGCAGGCTTTCCCGTGGAGAATTCAACCGTCATCTCGCCCGGCGTCGATGCCGAGCGGTTCAAGCCGAGCCTCGTGGCTCGCAAGCGCGTGCGCGAGAAGCTGGGGTTGGCCACGAACGCCTTTGTCATCGGCATGCAGGCGCCTTACCAGCCCGAGTTTGACCACATCACGTTCTTCAAGGCGGCGGGCGAGATCATTCGCGCCAACCCGCATGCGCAGATCCTGCTGGCCGGAAAAGGGGTGCAGAAAGGCAATGCGCCGCTCATGGCGCTCGTCGGAGGAGGTGCGCTGGCGACTCGCGTTCGCCTGCTCGGCGAATGGTCGGACTTGCCCGGCTTGTTCAGCGCCTGCGATGTGGTGGTTTCCAGCGCGCTGACCGATGACATGCGGATGACGCTTGCGATGGCAATGCTCTGCGGCATTCCGTGTGTCGCGACGAGCGTGGCAGCGCAAGGAGAAGTGGTCGGCCGCTTCGGGATCTCTGCCGAGGCGGGTAGTGAAACCTCACTGGCGCGAGGCATCACCCGGGTGATGGAGATGCCTGCGGAACACCGTGTCTTCATGGCACGCAACGCGCGCGACAACGCGATGAATCATTTCAGCCAGACCCGGTCGATCTGGCGCTACCAGATGGTCTACCTGGGCGTTCCCGACGAGGGTATCGCGCCGGTCGACGATCAGCCGGCTCCAAGGCCTCAAGTCGCCCCTGTCGATCAACCGGCAGCCTGAGTTCTAGACTCGCAGCGAAGCGGCGTCGCGAGCAAGCGGCTCGATCTCGTTCCACTTGCCGGCATTCATGAGCTCGGTTGTCGCAATTCAGGACCCGCCCACGCACTCGACATTCGGCAGCTGCAGAAAGTCCGGCGCCGTTGCGCGCGAGATTCCCCCGGTGGGGCAGACTCCCGCCAATCTGCTCAGGTCGCTCAGCGCCGAGTCCTTGGACTGGAGTCGTGTCTGGGTGACGTTGGCTGATGAGCGTTGGGTGGAAGCGATCGAAGAGAACAGCAACGAGCGAATGGTGCGAGAGTCGCTGCTGGTGGGGCCTGCTGCAAAGGCGAACTTCGTCGGCCTGAAGAATCCGTCTGCTGCCGTTGATCAGGCCGTGGACTGGCCGGGGCACTCGACGCATCGGCTGCGCCCGCCTGCATATCGTGGGGGACGGCAGGTGGCAGGCCTACCTCAAGGCGAGAGAGCCTGGACTCGCCACGGAATTTCCTGTCCGCGGCATCCTGCATCAGCAACAGGTGCCGGTCGACGTCTTCTGGGCTCCCTAGAGCCCAATGCCAGCTCTAGAGATTCACCTGGCTGCTGATCTCGACCACACGATGGGCGGGGACGCCGAAGTGGATGGACGCGAGCTGGCTGTTGCGCCCCATGACGGCGAACAGCCGCTTGCGCCACAGAGGCATCCCGGAGTTGCCCGAAAACACCGGGTTCTCGCGGCCAATGACATAGGTGGTCTCGTCAGGCCGGAATTCGACGCCCTTGGCATCTGCACCCCGCAAGGCCGACAGGATGTCCGGCACTTCCATGAAGCCGTAGCGCGCAATGACGCGGTAGATTCCGGGTGCAATCGTGTGCGTATCCACGCGCTTTTCGGTGGGTACGCGGGGCAGTTCCGTGCTCACGAACGTCAGCAGGATGATGCGTTCGTGCATGACACCGTTGAACCTCAGGTTCTGCGAAAGCGCACGCGGAATGCCTCCTGCATCGCTCACGAGATAGACGGCCGTGCCCGGCGCGATATTCGGCTTCTGCTCCATGATGGATGCAAGGAATTCGCGTACCGGAACCTGCTGCTTGGCAACGAGCCAGGCCAGGGCGCGCCGTCCTTCCCGCCAGGTGCTCATCAGCAGGTAAATCCCGGATGCAATCGCCAACGGGATCCAGCCACCATCGGCGAGCTTCAGGATGTTCGACGCAAAGAAGAACAGTTCAAAGACCAGGATGATCGCCAGCACGCCGATAACGGCCCGATTGCCCTTTGCATCCGCAATCCTGAGCAACATGATCACCATGACCGATGTGACCACCATGTCGCACACGATGGCGATGCCATAGGCACCGGCGAGGGCGCTCGACGACCCGAAGAGGATGACCAGCGTCAGGGTGCAGATAAACAGCAGCCAGTTCACGGCGGGCACATAGACCTGGCCGATCGAGTGCTCCGAGGAATGTAGCACTCGCAGTCGCGGCAGGTATCCCATGTTGATCGCCTGCCTGGCGATGGAGAAGACGCCCGAGATGACGGCCTGTGACGCGATGACCGTAGCGGCGGTCGCCAGCAGGATCAGCGGCACCAGGGCCCAGGCTGGTGCGAGCAGATAGAACGGATTCCGGATGGCCTCCGGGTCAGTGAGCAGCAATGCCCCCTGTCCGAAGTAGTTGAGCAGCAGTGCGGGCAGCACGACGAACAGCCAGCCCTTGCGAATCGGACCTCGCCCGAAGTGGCCCATGTCTGCATACAGGGCCTCGCCACCGGTCACGCACAGAAACACCGACGACAGCGTGATGAACCCGGCCACGCCGTTGTCCATGAAAAAGCGTGCGGCGTGCGCCGGGTTGATGGCGGCCAGCACCTGGGGCGCCAGCAGGATTCCGCGAATGCCGAGGACGGCGAGGGTCGCGAACCACGCGATGATGACGGGCCCGAAGGCGCGGCCCATGACCGCAGTGCCGCGCTTCTGTACAAAGAAGAGACACGTAAGGATCAGGGCGGCACCCGGCATGACGACGTTGTGCAGGTTGGGAGCGGCGACGGCCAGCCCCTCGATGGCACTCATCACCGAGATGGCGGGGGTAATGAAGCCGTCACCAAAGAACAATGCTGCGCCGAAAAGTCCGATAGCGCTGACTGGGGTCCATATCCGCCAGTTCCGCGACGCGCCGACCAGCAGTGCGCTCAAAGCCAGGATGCCACCTTCGCCTCGGTTGTCGGCTTCCAGCACGATGCCGACGTACTTGACCGTGATGATCAGGGCGAGGCACCAGAAGATCAGCGACAACAAGCCCAGGACGTTATCTGGCATGACGGCGATGCCGTGGATTGGCGAGAAGCACTCGCGCAGGGCGTAGAGGGGGCTCGTGCCGATGTCGCCAAAGACGACGCCAAGCGCACCGACCACGATGGCGACCCCGCCCTTCGAATTGCTCGTCTCATGCACGGGCCTATGCGCATCCGCAGTGCCGGTGGAGTCCGCTTCGTCTACAGAGGAAGGCGCTGATAAAGCCAGGTTGATGATGCGCGGCAAGATGGGACTTGGCTTGGCAGTGGACCGTAGGGGAGAGGGCGTGATGCTCAGGCGCGAAGTGTAGCCCTGGCGTCGGCGGCTTTCCATGCCATTATTCGCGCACGTCGATCTCACCGGGGCGACCGGTCAACTGGGGGTGGGCATGTCCCAAGGGCTTGTTTGCTGGAATTGCGGGGCGTCCATTGCCGACTTGAGCTTGCCGCTCAGCCGCTTTGACGAGTGCCGTGGCTGCCGCGCGCCGTTGCATGCGTGCCGCCTGTGCGAGTTCTACCAGACCACTGTCGCCAAGCAGTGCCGCGAACCGATTGCAGAGGAAGTAAAGGACAAAGAGCGGGCGAATTTCTGCGACTACTTCAAGCCCCGCCTCGGCGCTCACACGCCACGAAACCAACAGGAACTGGATGATGCGCGAGCCGCGCTCGATGCGTTCTTCGGGTTGCAGCGTTGACTTCTGGGGAGGCGACTCGGGAGCCGCGCAAGGCGAGTCCGTTCGTGCCGTTAGCCTGCCTTCAGGAGCGTTCCGAGCTCGGTATGCCCTAGGGCATCGGCAATGTCAGTTGCCGAGTTGCCATCGCTGTTGCGTAGCTGACGGTTGGCGCCTGCTGCGAGCAGCAACTTCACGATCGGAGTGTGACCGTTTCGTGTAGCGACAATCAGCGCCGTGTTGCCGAAGGCGCCGGTAGCGTTTGCAGTGGCACCTGCTGCCAACAGACGCTGTACCGTCGAGGCGTGGCCGTTTGCTGCAGCCAGCAGTAGCGGCGACACGCCGCCGCGTACGGCGGAGTTGGCGTTGACTCCATTGGTGAGCAACAAGGCGACGATTTCCGCCTGACCCTCGCTGGCCGCTGTTGCGAGCGGTGACACACCCTGCTTGTCCTCCTGGTTCCGGTTCTCCGGTCGGATCAACTGGCGGGCGGCCTCAATGAATCCGGTCTGCGCTGCGTACCACAATGCGGATCTGCCTTCGGCGTCAACCCGCGAAGGATCGCCGCGATGCTGCAGCAGGATGTCGACGAGGCTGAGCTGCCTCGAACGCGTCGCAATCATCAGGGCATCGCGACCCAGCTTGTCGCTAGCCCCGATATCGAACCCCGCATCGACCAGTGCCGTCAGAATCTCCGCTTGTTGCGCGCGAGCAGCCGCCAGTACCGGTGGCTCGACGCCATTCGCAGGCGCAGTCCTCGAGACGGCTGGCAACAGCAATTGCACCATCTTGAGGTCGCCGTGGCGAATGGCCCAATCGAACCACTGCGGATCGATGGCTGCCGCACCAGCGCCGAGGCTGCGTACCAAAGGCAGCAACTTCTCTGCCGCGCTCACATTGCGTGACGTGACGGCGTTGCCGAGCGCCGTCCGCAGTTCCGTTGGCGTCCACGGCTCCGTTCGTCGTGTCGCAATCAGCGAGTTGAGCATGACGGTCGACGGGCGTGTGGCGGCCACGCCAAGGTCCGACCAGCCGGCGTACAGGTCTACTTTTGCTGCGCGACGCAGCGGTACGGAGGGCGTTGAAGCTTCTTTCTTGGCGACAGTGGCCGTAATTCCGGCAGCGCGCAACGCCTGGATTGCCGGTATCGATTCGCCGCGCAGCGCCCAGTCCAGCGCAGTCCAGCCTTCGGTGTTCCGCGCGTTGAACTTCCGTGTGGCTGCCATTCCGCTGAGCAGTGACCTGATGTTGTCCACCCGCTCACTCCGTGCTGCATACATGAGCGGAGTGTTGCCAACTGTATCTTGCGCATCGACGTTGGCGCCCGCCTTGACCAGGGCGGAGACAGACGACCCGCTTTCAGAAGCAGACGCGAGCATCAGGGCCGTGGTGCCAAACCGGTCCGCTCGCTTCGTGTCCGCTCGCTGGCGAAGCAATTCCTGGACCGCATTCCCCGCGCCGGCTTCAGCAGCGCGCATCAGCGCATCCCTGCCAAACTCGTTAGTGGCATTGGTCAACTCGGGACTGGCGAGGATTCCGAGCAGTGCGGCGTCATCACCATCCGCTGCCGACCAGAACGCGGCGAGTCTTGCTGAGGGCTCTTTCAGATCCGAAGCTGGCAGGAATTCAAGCGGTAAGCTGCCCCGCTTCAGCGAACGTGACGCGAGTTCATGGCCGGCCTGAGCGGCAGCCTCCAGCCAGCGCCGCGACGCCTGAACGTCGCGGGGTGCTTCTCGAAGGAAAGACAGGGCAAGGCTGTAGGACGCGTTTGCGTGTTTTTGCTCGGCGGCAGCCAGCAGCAATGAACGTTCCCTGGTCACGTCGGCGGTCACGCCCAGACCTGCGCGATAGAGCGAAGCCAGCAAATATTGAGCATTGGCGTTGCCCTGCGCCGCAAGCGGCTCAAGTGAGCGCACGGCAATCTGGAAGTTCTTCAGTCGGATGGCCGCCAGCGCGGGCTCCATGGCAGGCTGCGCTGTGTAGGGGCGCGCTGCAGTCTCCGCCGCGAAAGTAGGAGCGCAGCCCAACAGCCATACCAGCGTGCATGTACGGAGGCCGTTACGCAGTACCATATTTGGTCTCCACCTCGACGCCAGCCTGGCGCAGGAAGTCATTGGGAAGGACGCCTCCTGCATTGACGATCACCGACTGATTCTCCACCTCGAACTTGTTGCCCTTATGGTCCAGCAGCACGCGGTCCGTCGCGATCTGCCTGACCGTTGAGCCAAGCCGCAAGTCGAGTTCGCCCGACTTTGCGGCAGCCGCAACGCGATCGCGGTTCCTGGGCTTGGCTCGATCAAAGGCATCGCCGCGATAAGATAGCGTAACCTGCGTTCCTCCCAGTTCGGCGATGCTCGCTGCTGCTTCCAGCGCGCTATCTCCGCCGCCAACCACCAGGACGTGCTGGCCCTTGTACTGCTCCGGATCGAGGAGGCGGTATACGACCTTCGGCAGGTCCTCGCCTGGGACTCCCAGCTTGCGCGGTGTGCCGCGACGGCCAATGGCGAGCAGCACATTCCTGGTGCGGTACTCACCCTTCGGGGTCTTGACAAGGAAGCCCTGTGCTCCCAGGTTCTGCACGCCTTCGACTCGTTCCTTGTAGTTGATCTGCACCCCCGATTTCTTCTCGATGCTCTGCCAGAACTCAAGCAGTTCCTCTTTCGTCGTGCGGGTGAAATTCACCTTGCCGACAATCGGCAGCGTGGCGGCCTGCGTCATGACGAGCTTGGCTCTGGGATACTGGAATACACAACCACCCAGCGACTCTTGCTCCAGCGTAACAAAACGCAGGCGCTTGGACAGGGCGGAAAGCGACGCAGCGAAGCCCGCAGGGCCCGCGCCGACGATGACGAGATCCAGAAGATCCGCGCCTCCGCGGGGGCGGTGCTTCTCGATCATTTCAACAACCTGTTTGCCCTGCTCGAGCGCGTTGCGGATCAGGCCCATGCCGCCAAGCTCGCCGGCCACAAAAATGCCTGGCACGTTGGTTTCAAAGTGCGGTGTCAACACCGGAATGTCGATGCCGCGCTTCTCGGTGCCGAATACGAGTGTGATGGCGCCCACTGGGCAGGCGGTACGGCATGCGCCGTGGCCGATGCAGTCTGTTGGACTCACCAGCTCTGCCTTGCCATTGATGAGGCCAAGCACGTGGTGGTGAGGTTGCTCCGGACAGGCCGTCACGCACGAGCCGCAGCCGATGCAGAGCGAAGGATCGATGATCGGATGCAGAGACGGTGGCTCAATCAAGCCGGCGCTCAAGGATTCGAATTTCGCTTCTGCGCTCTTGCGCGCCGTGTGGGCGCGCTGCCGACCGAACCACAGCCACAGAAGCAGCATTGGCACGATGTAGATTGCGTATTCGAGCACACTCACTCCGAAAGTCTTGCTGAGGTCGTCGGTATCCATGCCTGCTGGCACTACCGTATCGGTCGCTGGAATCCCGCCGAGCGATCTTGACTGCTGGTCATGTCGAACGTCGATACAGGACCCCGCGCCGACAGACTACAGGCAAAGCAAGGCTGCGGTCGCGAAGTCAGTAACAGTTTCAACACCGTCCGTAGCTACCCAACGAAACGAGTTCGGCACGACGGAGCCACGCTGCCGTCCGCGTTGACCGAGAACGTCGGTGCGGCCCGAGTATCGGCGGAACAGTCTTAACTGATCCTTAAGATCCAGAGCGGCAGCGATGCGCAATGGCCAAATATGTTGGTGGTTGGCGACAGATGACCATTTTGTGAAGTGGTCGACACCTGTAACTGTCGTCGGGCCCAGACAAGTCACTAAATTTCCAGTGCGGAGCCGCCATGCTTCCCACTAAACTTCTACATAACAAGAACGATTGTCCCGATGCCTCGAAAGCAGGCCGGGAAACGGCGGATTTAGGGAGTTTCACTGCATGTCATTGATGGCGACATTTTGGGTCATGGCCGGATTCGCGGCGGGCATTGCTGCCTGCTTCGTCCTGCTGCCGATTCTTCGTGGCCCTGCGGACGAGCCAGCCAAGAATGGCCGGCGGGTGTTGGTTGGCGCAGCGGCCGCGGTGGGACTGTTTGGCCTCGCCATCGCAATTTATCTGCAGTTAGGTCGGCCTGATTCACTGGACGCGAGCCTGGGAAGCGCTCCTCACGCCGGTGTTTCCTCTGGAGAGAGCGGGCAAGTGGGCTCGATGGAAGCGTCCATCCAGAAGCTTGCTGACAAGTTGGCAGCGGGCGGCGGCACCGATGCGGAATGGGATCTCTTGGCACAGTCCTATGAGTTCCTGGGGAACGCGGAGGCTGCAAGCGAGGCGAGGCAGCACAGGGTTCCAGGCGCAGTGCAGCCTGCGGCACAGCTGGTGAATGACCTCACTACCTATGAAGATAAAGTCGGGGTTGCGCCGAAGGACGTTGGGTCCTGGCTCGGGATGGCTGGGCTCAAGCGCACGCAACGTGACTTCGCGGGCGCCGTCGCAGCCTACGAAAAGGTGCGTGAACTCAAGGGTATGACGGCGGATTCATGGGCGGACTATGCAGATGCGCTGGCTTCCCAACCCGGCGGTTCGCTGCGAGGCAAGTCTGCAGAGGCGATAGAGCAGGCACTCAAGATGGATCGGAATCATCCCAAGGCCTTGTGGCTGAAGGCGACGCTCGCGATTCAGGAGAAGCGCTTCAGTGAGGCGACCCGCCTGTGGCGGCAACTGCGTGGCGTGTTGCCCGCCGACTCTCCTGACGTACGCATTATCGAGGCCAACATTGCGGAGGCCGAGGCCCTGGCGAAGGGTGGCAGTCCTGCGCAGGCTGCGGTGGCACCAGCGCCTGCTGTAGCCGTGCAGATTGAAGGTACAGTAGATCTGGATCCTGCCTTGCGATCCAAGGTCACTCAGGGTATGACGCTCTATATCTATGCGAAGGTGCCCAATGCGCCGGGTCCGCCGCTGGCTGTTTCACGGGTCGCCGCGGGTTCCTGGCCTGCGCGCTTCGTACTCGATGACACCCAGTCGATGTTGCCGGACCGTCGGCTGTCCGACTTCCCGCAGGTCATCATTGAAGCGCGGCTTTCAAAGAGCGGCCAGGCAATCGCAGCCGCAGGCGACCTGCAGGGGCGCAGCGGCACGGTCGACACACGGGCTGCCAGGCCCGTCAACCTGAAGATCGACCAGGTCATCGGCTAGGCTCATCATGCAAGTTTCACGGTACGATCTCGCCTCGCGCGGCGAAGCACTGACTCCTGATCCGGTTGGATCCTCCCCGGATGAACGGGTGGTGGCCAATCGACGCGGTGTCCATGTCCGCTCTCGCTGGCAGCGGTGGATCACGTTCGACAGCGTGTTCCTGACAATCGCTGCCTTGGTCGTCCTTGTCGGCTGGCGGTTTCCCACGGAGCGATTCATTTCGCCCGCCGCCGGGCTCGGCTATGCACTCGGGATCACGGGCGGCAGCCTGATGCTGATCCTGCTGCTCTATCCACTGCGCAAGCGGATCGCGTGGTTTTCGAAGTTGGGGTCAGTCAAGGCCTGGTTCCAGGTGCATATCGTTTTCGGCGTAGTAGGTCCGATCTGCGTGCTTTATCACTCCAACTTTTCGCTCGGTGCGACCAATAGCAACGTTGCGTTGGCGTTGATGCTCGTCATTCTCGGAAGCGGCCTGCTTGGGCGGTATTTCTACGCCAAGATTCACGATGGTCTGACGGGCCACGAAACCAACTATGCGGACCTCAAGGCGAATGCAGAAAGGCTGCGGACCGTCACGCTGTCCGTCAAGTTCATGCCGGAGCTGCTGACTCGTCTCGCCAATGAGGAGAAGCACCTCGTGGAGAACGCGCAGCGGTGCCCGGCGCTATTGCGGCCTCTCTATCTGGCTTGGTGCAGCCTTCGGGGCAGGTTGCGGCTCAACAGGCACGTCCGCCTTGCGCTCACGGCAGCGGCGTCCCAGTCGCAACTGATCGATGCGCATCGGGATCGTCTGCAGGAAACGGCGTACGCATACATCGACAGGCGGATGTCCGCTACTCAAAGCGTCGCCGAATACCAGACCTATGCGAACTTGTTTTCGTGGTGGCATCTGCTCCACCTGCCGTTGTTCTTCCTGATGCTGGTTGCCGGCATCGTGCATGTGGTCGCCGTACACGCGTACTGACGCGGGGTGGTTCGATCATGAATGCAAGGACAGACGGTACAGCGCGGGCAATGATTGCGGAGCAGTGGCGCTCGTGAGGGCAAGCTGGATCTACAGACTGGTGGGGGCCTTGGGAATGCTCGTTGGGGCAGTACAGGTTCATGCGGCTAGCCAGGCTCTCGAGCGTCTCTTGATGCCGGGACCGGTGTCTGCTGCCCATGCAAAGTATGAGACTGACTGCGCGCAGTGCCACGATTTCGCAAACCGGCCGGGCCAGGCCCAGTTATGCGCAACCTGTCATGAGCCGGTTCGAGACGACATTCGAGCGGGAAAGGGGTTGCATGGCCGCCTACCGAACGCCGCCATGCTGCAATGTCGCGGATGCCATACCGAGCACAAGGGGCGCGACACCGATATCGTCAAGTTTGTGGCGCTTGAGTTTGATCACTCGAAGACGGACTTCGAGCTGGCGGACGCGCATGCCACCGTGCCCTGCGCAAGCTGCCACCAAGCCGGAAAGCCCTATCGAGAGGCTGCGGGTCAGTGCAGCGGATGCCACCTGAAGGACGAGCCACATGAGGGTCGATTGGGTAAGGACTGCGCGAGCTGTCATGATTCTGTGGCATGGAGCCGGACTCGCTACGACCACGGCAAGACGAAGTTCCCACTGGAGAACAAGCACGCAGAAGTCCCTTGCGCTGCCTGCCACTTTGGCAATCGCTACGACGGGACTCCTCAGGCCTGCGCCTCATGCCACTCGCCGGATGATGTGCATCGCGGAGCCCGCGGTACCGACTGCGCGTCGTGCCATACCACCAAGGAATGGCAGACGGCGCGCTTCAACCACGAGAAGGAGACGGGCTTCGCCTTGCGGGGTGCACACGCAGACGCCGCCTGCGCGAGTTGCCACAAGACCGGTCGTTATGAAGACAAAGTGCCAAAGGACTGTCACGGATGCCATCTCGCCGAAGACACCCATGCCGGCCGCCTTGGGGAGAAGTGCGGTGATTGCCACACGAATGATGCGTTCAAGCCAGCGAAGTTCGACCACGACAAGGATACCAAGTACCTCCTTGAGGGAGAGCACAAACAGGTTTCCTGCCACGCATGCCATACCGCTCCGGTCGCGCAGCAGTCGTTGCAGTCCAACTGCTCGTCCTGCCATGCGGCGAACGACGTTCATGCCGCAAAGCTCGGGACACAATGCGAGTCCTGTCATGCGCCGGCCGGGTGGCGCTTTGATGTCCGCTTCGACCATGACCTCAGTGATTTCCAGCTTCTCGGGCAGCACGCTGCGGTCCCCTGCGAGCAGTGCCATCTGACACAGTCATTCAAGGATACGGCGTCCGGGTGCAACGACTGTCACGCGAAGACTGACGTCCACAAAGGCAGTCTTGGCAAGGAATGCGCCAGCTGCCATTCCCCGAACGGATGGGGGATCTGGGAGTTTGATCATGGCAAGCAGACCGGGTTTGGCCTGACCGGCGCGCACGGGAAGCTCACGTGCGCAGGTTGCCATCGCCAGCCGCCAGATGTCGTCAAGCTGTCACAGGACTGTGTGGCGTGCCACCAGGACGATGACGCTCACTTCGGTGATTTCGGACGGCAGTGCGAGCGCTGCCACGTCACCCTGTCATTCAAGCAAGTGCGTATCCGTTAGAGGCAGTCATGAAAGTCCTAACACGCTTGCTTTCTTTCCTGACGGCGCCGGGCTATCCGATGTTCGCTGTACTGTGCCTGATGCTGGGCAGCGTTTTCTTTTCTGGAGTGGAAGCACAGGTTGCGGCGCCCGGTCGAGTCGCTGCCTCGTTCGATCATCTCAGCACCGGTTTCGAGCTGACGGGTGCCCACCTTCAGGTGCGATGCGAGTCCTGCCACGTCGACGGCGTTTTCAAGGGGACCCAGGCGAACTGCGCCGCGTGCCATACGCCGGGCACGAGAGTGGGCGCGACGAGCAAGCCGTCGAATCACATCCTGACGACGGAACGTTGCGCGGATTGCCATACGACTGTTGCCTGGAATACCGCCGAGCGTTTCGATCACTCCCAGGTCATTGGGTCTTGCAGCAACTGCCACAATAACGTTCAAGTGGTTGGCAAGCCGGCGAACCACATTCCCACGAATCTGGACTGCAATTCGTGCCACAACGTCGGTTCGTGGGCGGTTGTGCGGTTCGATCACACCGGCGTAGTCGGCAATTGCGCCAGTTGCCACAACGGAACCCGCGCTACCGGCAAGGAAGCGAACCATATTCCGGTCGGCGATGATTGCGAGACTTGTCATACGCCAAGTGGCTGGCGCCCGGCAACGTTCAGCCACGTTGGCGTCACTGGCAATTGTGCAAGCTGTCATGACGGCGTACGCAGCACCGGCAAGGATCGCGCGCATATCCAGTCCAGCATGGTCTGCGAATCGTGCCATGTTCCGACTGCCTGGGCCCCCGTCACTCGTGTCGACCACACGCAGGTTCTCGGCAGCTGCGTTGTCTGTCACAACGGGACCAGCGTCACTTCAAGTGGCGTCAGGATCACCGGGAAGCCCGGTGATCACATTCGCTCAACCGATACCTGCGATGCTTGCCACGGCACGATGGTCTGGAGACCGGCAACGCGGGTGGACCATGCCAACGTCACTGGCAGTTGTGCGTCGTGCCATAACGGTACCGCTGCGACCGGCAAGACGTTGGGTGTCCATATCGCATCTACGGACGCGTGTGAGACCTGTCATGGAACCACCGTCTGGCAACCCACTTCGCGCGTCGATCACAACCAGCTCGTTTCCGCGAACTGCGCCACCTGTCATGCACGCCCGATTGGTATCGGTGCCGTGCAGGCAACGGTCAAATCCGCTACCCACGTCGCCAGCGACAACCAGTGCGCAACCTGTCATTCAACGCTGAGCTGGCGTCCTGCGAGTTTCGCTCACACTGGTATCACGAGCGGCTGCGCCAGCTGCCACAACAATGTGACCGCGACCGGCAAGTCAGGCGGCCACATCAATTCGACGGCGATCTGCGAGTCATGTCACGTGTCCACCTCCGTGTGGGCGCCGGTTGCGCCTGCACAGGTCAATCACACGCAGGTCATTGGGTCTTGCAATACCTGCCATAACGGTTCAGTGAGAACTTCTTCAGGGACCCCGATCCAGGGCAAAGGGACGGGCCATATCCTGTCGACCGCCTCCTGTGATGCCTGCCACGCCATCGGATCATGGACGCCGACAGTGCGGGTCGACCACGGGCAGGTGCTCGGAAGCTGCTTTACGTGTCACAACGGTTCGACACGGACTTCCGCAGGCGCATTGATTACCGGCAAGTCGCTCACCCACATTCAGAGTTCCAATGCCTGCGAGAACTGCCATTCGCCCAGTTCCTGGGCGACCAACGGCCGTCCGGACCACAGTACTTTCATCGGCAACTGCGCCACCTGCCACGGTGTATCGGCTTCGGGGAAGGGTCTCAATCACATCCAGTCAACCGTTGCCTGCGATAACTGCCATACGGTCTCTTCGTGGCTGCCGGCAGAGGCGGTCGATCACACGCAAGTGCTTGGAACCTGCACGAGCTGCCACAGCGGCTCGGTTCACACGAACTCGGGTGCGTTGATCCAGGGCAAGGGGACGAGCCACATAACAACCGCCCTGGAGTGCGACTCGTGCCACACGACCTCCACTTGGGTTGTCGCGAGATTCGATCACACGAAGACCGCGCTGTCCTGCTTCTCGTGCCACGACAATACGCATGTGGCAGGCAAGACCGCCTCGCACATCACGACCACGAACGCCTGCGAGACCTGCCACGTGAGCACGGCGTGGAAACCCGCCACCCGTGTTGACCATACCCAGGTGACGGGAACCTGCTTCTCATGCCACAACGGATCGACTGCACGCGGCAAGTCGCAAACGCATATCGCGTCCGACAACACCTGCAGTACCTGCCACACGACGGTGGCATGGACCCCGGCCCAGTTCGATCATCGCAATGTGGTTGCGGGGACTTGCGGTACCTGTCACAACGGCGTGAGTGCGACTGGCAAGCCGAACAATCACCTGCCGACAACGCAGTCCTGCGACGCATGCCATGTCACGCTGGCATGGAAGCCGGCCACCTTCAGTCATGCCGGCATTACGACAGGCTGCAGCTCGTGCCACAACAACACGGTGACGGCAGGCAAGTCGACCAGACACATGACCACGTCCCGCGAATGCGTTATCTGCCACTCGACCACTGCGTGGACTCCTTTGACGTTCAGGCACACATCGACGGAGTACCCGGGTGACCACCGCGTTGCGTTGACCTGTACCGCCTCCGGGTGTCATTCGACCAACACGGATGCTGCCGTATGGCGAACCCCGTCATTGCGGGGCTCCTGTGCCGGGTGCCACTCAGGCAACTTCAAGGCGGGCAGTCACCCGAAAGTCAGCGGCGTGTCCAACTACACGGCGAGCGAGCTTCGAAATTGTTCGGGCGCTTGCCACACGTACACGAATGCGACGTTGACGACGATTTCCAAGACCCGGAATGGCCCACAGCACCGGGTAACGAGCAACGGCTTCTGATGCGCAGAGGAGTACTGAAGGCGCTGGTCGGGTGGTTGGGGTTGGGTCTGCTATCCCAGCCCGCGTCAGCCCAGTTTGCTCCGCGGTTGCTCGAAGCAGCAGATATCACGACGGCTGACACCCACCTGGATGTCGTATTGTTGTTCAGCTGCCAAGTCCGCTATTTGTCACACTTGCCGGCAGCCGAGAGCAATGTCGTCGACGTTCGGCTGGGTGTGGGCACTGATTGCCTCCAGGGCGGGAGCATCATCGGCAGCGAATCGCTGACGCCCCCCGCCGGGCAAGACGTCCTCAAGTCGATCGAGTTGATCCCCTTGCTCGCGAGCGACGTGGACCTGCGGATTACCTGGGGCACGCGGGAGCGCTACCTGATCGCTCCGACCTCTGATCAACGTGGGCTGCGGATCCGGGTGCTGCGGGACGAGCGGGGTGTGGATCGCAGCAGGGTATTGATTACCGAGCCCGAGGGCACGCTGGCTTCCGGCTACGCCATCAACCTCGAGTCGGCGACCGAACCCTTCACGCCTGCCGCTGCAGCCGATGTGCAGCGTATCCTTGGCCAGGCAAGCTATGTTTCGAAGGTGGAGATCGAAAGTCAGACTTGGTATCGAATGCGCATCGGTCCATTCGCCACGCGTGCGGAGGCCGACAGGCAGCTGTTGCGTGCTCAGCAAGCGTATCCGCGAGCCTGGTTGGGGATCGCAGATGAGGTTCTGCACGAGGACGACGTCGTTACCACGACTACGACGGATGACATTCCCTCAGGTTCCGGACTCGTGCCTCCAACGGGTTTGTTTGCGATCGCACAGGCGCAGCTCAGGCGGCGCCAGTACGACGCGGCGATTGCTTCTTTCACAAGGTATCTCGTGGACGCGACGGGGGATACGCGAGGGACGGCTCGCGAGATGTTGGGTCTCGCCCAGGAGCGAAGCGGGCACCTTGCATTGGCCAAGGCCGAATATGAAGCCTACCTGCGTGAATTTCGCTCGGGTCGTGGGGCGGACCGTGTGCGACGCCGCCTCAATGCGTTGCGGACGGCATCGGGCGCCAACCGGTCGCAGGAGGGTACCGGCGTTGATGAAGAACTCGCCTGGCGCTATTTCGGCGGCGTGTCGCAGTACTACAGATACGACGATAATCTCCGTACGATCGGCCCCCTCGAGGCGAAGTTCTCCAGCCAGAACGCGCTGCTGACCGATGCCGACTTCGTTGCCCGCAAGCGGGGCGAGTCGTTTGATTCGCTGGCGCGCTTCAATGGTGGCTACATCAAGGACATGTTGACCAAGGGTCCTGGGGACAGCTTCCGCCTCAGCAGCGCCTACTACGAAATGAGCGATGTGGAGCGGGGTTGGATGGCCCGCTTCGGTCGGCAGGCGCGCAGCAGCGACGGCATTCTCGGCACATTCGACGGCGCATTGGGCAGCTACCGCCTTCAGCCCCATCTCACGTTCAATCTGGCAGCGGGGTTCCCCATCGAGTCCACCCGCAGCGGATTCAACAGCGACCGCCAGTTCCAGTCGCTCGCCGCCAATTTCGGTGTTCTGAGCGGTGGCTGGGAGCCATCCCTGTATGTGATCAACCAGACGTATCTCGGGGAGACGGATCGCCAGGCCGTGGGGGCGGAATTGCGGTACTTCAAGCCCGGACGAACCCTCATCGGTTTCGTCGATTACGACCAGCATTTCGGCGAGATGAACAACGTGATCGTGGTGGGTACGGTGCAGTTGCCAGCAATGTGGACGATGACGCTGGATGTCGAGCAGCGCAGGACGCCGATGCTCATGACCCGAAATGCGTTGATCGGGCAGGCCGTGCAGACGCTGGATCAATTGCTGGATCTGTTCACGAGCGAAGAGGTCAGGCAGCTGGCTCTCGACCGCACGGCGCCGTCCAGGTTGGCGAGCTTTTCGCTGTCGAGGCCCCTTGGCCAGCGTTTTCAGTTCGCACTGTATGCTGCGTCGACGGACATGGGCGCTACGCTGCCATCCGGAGGCGCCGAGGGCATTCCGGACCCGGGCGGTGACCTCTCACTGTCGGCGCAACTTCTGGCCATGAGCCTGTTCCAATCCGGCGATATCAACATCATGGCGGTTCGTTACCAGACGAATGATTTCGCCAAGACCGCCTCGATTGGCATCAGTTCACGATTGCCGCTCTATGGGGCCTGGCGGATTGGTCCGCAGCTGCGATTGGACCGCCGCGAGAATATCGCGGATCAGTCGGTCCAGATGCTGCTGGCGCCGACGTTGCGACTCGGGCTCCAGCTCAAGAAGGTCATTTTCGAGCTTGAAGCCGGAGCCGAGCTGACGAATCGCACGGGATTCCCGGACGATGACAAGACGCGCCGCTATTTTTTCAGCCTGGGCTATCGATGGAACTTCTGAGACTCCCTGCCCGTAGCGGTCCGGGTTCGAGGCTGGCGCTGTGGGCCCTCCTGCTTGTTGCGACCTGCTTGCCGCAGTCCGGCTGCGTCGCTGTGCGCGCCGGTGCGCGTCAATACCAGGACGAAAGCACCGCGGTCACGATCACTGTCGCGACGGATCCCGTGGTGCTGGCCAGGGAAGTGTCGATGCTCGCGGTCAATGCGCGTGACTATGTCAGCTTGTTCCCGCTGGAGGTGAATCGCTCCGGTCAGCGTCGCTACTACTTCTATGGCTACAGCTGGTCCACCATTGATCGACGCCAGACCCCAGGAGCGACAGTCCCGAGTGACGATGAGTTGACCCTGCAGGCGGACGACAGAACGGTTGTGCTGCGGATGTCTTCGCGGGAGCTGCAGAATGCCGGGTTGCGTACTTTGCCCGTAGCGCCTCCTGCCTCTGGTGCGCGGCCGCTGTTGTTTCCCACGGATCGCGCCACGCTGCTGTTCGTGGGGACGGCCCGCGCCTTGTCCGCGCAGTTCGCGGCGACGTCCGGCGCTGCTTCCGTGGAACAGTTTCGGCAGTGGAGCGCTCCCGAACCCGGATTCAAGGGATTCTTCGAGCGGATAGGATCTGCGCAGCCGACCCGAACGCCATCAAGGTAGACGAGACATCGCCTCTGCAGGCTTGATGCCGGCTGTCTGCTGTGCGAGCCGCCGGGTCAGTGCTCGCAATACATCGGCGATCCATTCCCGTTCCGCTTTGGTCACCCGCCGCGTCGACTTCCATGTCGTGATCTTCTCTGCGCCGCTGCGTCGCCCCCAGGGACTCGTAATCTCCGCAAGCTTGTGCAGCACGTCCAGGTTCGCGTTCAGCGCGTCTGCAGCCGTCTTTCGATCAACGAAACGACGCTCCAACAGGCCGATCGCTGCCCGTCCGGCCGGGATCAGCCGACGCGGCTCACGCAGCAGACGCGCGTATTCCTCGGCCAGAAACAGGACGTCACCGTCCGCAATCATGTCGTGTGGCGCGGCGGGGTAGCTGGTATGGATGAGCTGCGCCGCTGAAGCAGTGCAGTCTGCATCGGCCATATGGGCGCACGGTTCGGCTGGCTCGCGGCCTGCGACGACAGTATGGATATGCGTCAGTTGAAATGCGCCTGGTCCAAGGGAGAGCAGCGCGTGCACGTTCCAGCCGGCGATCAGTGGATCGAGCAGCGCGTGGGCAGCGGCTTCAGTGGCAAGGTCTCTTGTTGGAGTCAACGTCGCGATGCGGGCCTTAATCCAATACGAAAAGGAGCCGAGCGTCCCGACGGAGGTCACCTTGGGGTCGAAGTCTTCACCGTCGGCGCTCTCAACCCGGTAGCAGAGGCGAACAACTCGGGTGTTCAGTTCGTTCATGGCGTGGCTTCACCTGCGTGCGCAGCACGTGGGTGGTCCCTCGGGCCTGGCGGCGTTGATTGTTCTTGTCGTCCACCCTGTTGGACGGCGCCGAGGCGTCAATCAATCGGGTCCCGCCTGGGACCGCCCTCGGGGAGTTCATCGGGTTGCTGCGGCCGGTTCCCTGGAGTGCCACATCAGGTACAGGCCGCTTGCGACGATCAACGATCCGCCTGCCAACATTCGGGAGCCGGGAAGGACGCTCCACCCGAACCAGTCCAGCGCGATGCCCCAAAGGAGGGCGGTGTATTCAAAGGGGGCGACGACCGACGCAGGTGCCAGCCGGAAGGCTTGCGTAATGAAGTGCTGCCCCGCCGCCCCCGCGATCCCGAGGCCGAGGATCCACCCCCCCTCTTCGAGCCTCACGGGCGTCCAGGTCGTGATGCTGGCGAGGCCAGCCACCACCGCAATCACCGCCATTGTCCAGAACACCATGCTCGCCGTCGTGTCTGTCCTCGACAGCACACTGATCGAAATGGCGCTGAGCGCATAGAAGACGGCCGCCATGAATGCGCCAAGCCCCCCCAGCGTGACCATGCCCGCAGCCGTTGGCCGCAGCATGACGATGACGCCGACCAATCCCACGGAGATGGCGCACCAACGACGCCAGCTGACGCGCTCACCCAGGAAAGGCACCGAAAGCGCGGTGATCAACAACGGCGCTGACAGATAGAGGGTGTAGGCGTCAGCCAGCGAAAGCTCGCGCACGGCGAATACGAAAGACCACAGAAGCCCGATTGACAGGAGTCCCCGCAGCAGATGGAGGGGCCAGCGGATCGGTCGTATGTCTTTGAGCCGGCGGGAAATGCCAAGTACCAGCAGGACGATTGGCAGAGATGCGATGCCCCTGAGAAAAGTGACCTGCATCGGGCCATGCAGCTGCCCGAGGTGCTTCATGGCGGCATCCATCAGCGCGAAGCTGCCCACCGCCGCGATCATCATCAGAATGCCTCGGGTTGCGGGGTGCGACATTAGGCGCAGCAGTCTGCCAGCGGGGCTTCGGATTTGCCAACGCGTCAACAAGTGCCGGCGGGCAATTCCTTTCAGGCCAGTACCGCATCGGACCGCCGCGGGCGATAATCAGCACCAAGGCACTCAGCCCACTCAAGCCACTCAAGCCGCAAGGTGTTCATCCGTCATGAATGAAGCGTATATCTGCGATGCCATCCGCACCCCCATCGGCCGTTACGGCGGCAGCCTCGCTACCATTCGCGCGGACGATCTGGCGGCGGTGTCCATCAAGGCACTCATGGAGCGCAATCCGGGCGTCGATTGGGCGGCAGTGGACGAGGTGTACCTGGGTTGTGCCAACCAGGCCGGCGAAGACAACCGCAATGTGGCCCGGATGGGTCTGCTGCTGGCAGGTCTGCCCGACAGCGTCCCGGGCGGCACGCTCAACCGGCTGTGCGGGTCGGGTCTCGATGCCGTGGCGATCGCGGCGCGGACGCTGAAGACCGGCGAAGCTGATCTCATCATCGCGGGTGGCGTCGAGAGCATGACTCGCGCGCCGTTTGTCATGGGCAAGGCCGATGCGGCTTGGGCGCGTGGTCAGAAGATCGAAGATACGACAATGGGCTGGCGCTTCATCAACCCGGCGCTCAAGAAACTTCACGGCGTCGACACGATGCCGGAGACTGCCGAGAACCTCGTGACGGAGTTCGGCATTTCAAGGACCGATCAGGACGCCTTTGCGCTGCGCAGCCAGCAACGGTATGCGAAGTCGAGCGCACTCGGCTTTTTTGTGAAGGAACTGATCTCTGTATCGATTCCGCAGGCGAAGGGAGATCCCAGGGTGTTCGCGGCTGACGAGCATCCCCGCGAAACGACGATGGAGGCGCTGGCAAAGCTCAAGGGCGTCGTGAGGCCGGACGGTTCCGTAACTGCGGGCAACGCATCCGGGATCAACGACGGCAGTTGTGCGCTACTCGTTGCAAGTGAGGCTGGTGTCAAAAAGCACGGTCTGCGGGTTCGCGCGCGCGTAGTAGCTGCGGCCACTGCAGGCGTTCCTCCGAGAGTCATGGGAATCGGTCCAGTACCGGCCACGCGCAAGGTGCTTGCGAAAGCGGGGCTCACGCTCGAGCAGATGGACGTGATCGAACTCAACGAAGCGTTCGCTTCGCAGGCTCTCTCCGTGATGCGGCAGCTCGGCCTGGCGGATGACGCTGCTCACGTGAATCCCAATGGCGGCGCGATTGCGCTTGGTCATCCATTGGGTGCGAGCGGCGCCCGCCTCGTGACGACGGCGATCAATCAGCTCGAAGCGATGGGTGGTCGATACGCGCTCTGCACGATGTGCATCGGTGTGGGTCAGGGTATCGCGATGATCATTGAACGGATCTAGACAATGACCTATAAGTAGGGCGTCTGGACCGGGAAGATCAAGGAACGCCGCCCGACGGTGTCGGGGGAGGGTCTAGTGCAGCTCTATCACGCAACGGCATCGCCGTTCGCGCGCAAGGTTCGCGTGCTTGTCCGGGAAAAGGGATTGCTGGATCGGGTCGAGGAGATCACCGTCAATCCATTAGCGGATCCGGCGGAGCTGCATTTCGTCAATCCACTCGGCAAGGTTCCTGCGCTGGTCCTCTCGGACGGTACGGCGCTGTTCGACAGCCCGGTCATCTGCGAGTACCTCGACACCATCAGCGGTTCCCCGCGATTCCTCCCCAAGGAGGGCGAAAAGCGTTGGCAGGTGCTGCGGATGCAGGCGCTGGCCGACGGCATCATGGATTCCGGGGTCGCAATGATTTATGAGACTCGCCGGCCGGAGGCGCAGCGTTCGCCGGACTGGCAGCAGCGTCGGCAGAGCGGCATCCTGCGCTCCATTCGCAAGCTCGAGGATGAAGCCATTCAGCTGGCGGGTCCGGTCAACCTCGGCGGTATCGCCGTGGCCTGTGCCCTCGGATACCTCGACTTTCGGCTGCCTCATATCGACTGGCGCAAGGACCACGTGCATGTCGCCACGGCCTACGCAGCGCTGAGTGCCCTTCCGGGGATGCAGGCCACCTTGCCGAGTTGAGTTTGCCGTCGCTGCGGGCTAGCGCCGCCGAGAATAGTCGGAGCAAGCAAACGGCTGCGGTCCGTCCCTGCCTCGCAGCCCGTCCGGATGACGCACCCAAGCTGTGGACAGTAGCTCTCGTTTCCACGGTTATGATGGCGCGTGGAAAATCGCGGGCCGGCGTTTCGGTGAGGAGACAGGTACATGACAAGACCAGGGCTGAGTTTCAGTCACATGGGCTTCTTCGTGCATGACATCAAGCGCATGGAAGACTTCTATGCGCGCGTCCTGGAGTTCACGGTTACGGACCGGGGTCCATTGGCGGGGCCGAACGGAACGATGAATCTTGTCTTCCTGAGTCGTGACCCGGACGAACATCACCAGGTTGTCCTGATCAGCGGCCGGCCGGAGTCGCTGCCGTTCAATCCGATCAATCAGATCTCGTTCAAGGCGGATAGCCTCGCGACGTTGAAGGCCATGCACCGTCGCCTGCAGGAGGCCGGATCACGCGACATTATCCCGGTGACACATGGCAATGCAGTATCGGTATACGCACTCGATCCTGAGGGTAACCGGATTGAGCTTTATATCGACACCCCGTGGTATGTGGAGCAGCCGATGCGCGTTCCCGTCGACCTCACGCTCGATGAGGCAACATTGATGGCGACCGTCGAGGCCCATGCGCGGACACTGCCCGGCTTCCGGCCCCGCGATGTCTGGCGTGCTGAGATGGCTCGGCGGATGGGAATCGGATAGCGGCCCAGCCGCATCAGGGAACGACCAGTCCCCTGCAGTCACCGAAGCCGATGGAGACGAAACCCTCTCTGGCAGCGCGCGCCCGGAGGATGACCTCATCGCCGTCCTCGAGAAAAGTCCGTTTCTCGGTGGTGGGCAGCGTCAGCGGCTTGCGCCCTCCTTCGGTGATTTCAAGCAGGCTGCCGAGACTGTCGCGTGTCGGCCCGGAAATCGTACCCGTGCCGAGCAAATCCCCTGGCTGCAGGTTGCAGCCATTGCTCGCATGGTGCGCGACCAGTTGCGCTGTCGTCCAGTAGAGGTGTCGCACGTTGCTTGCGGAGATCCGTTGCGGCTCGATGCCTTGCCGGCGCATCGCCTCGCTGGACAACAAGACTTCAAGCGCCACATCGTAGGCACCCCTGGCCTGGTCGGACTCGTTCCACAGGTAAGCGAGCGGATGCGGGTCTCCTGCAGCACGGGGTGTCTGAGCGATCCGGAAGGGCGCGAGCGCTTCAGGCGTGATGACCCACGGCGAGACGGTAGACATGAAATTCTTGGCGAGGAAAGGTCCGAGCGGCTGGTACTCCCAGGGCTGGATGTCCCGCGCCGACCAGTCATTGAGCAGGCAGAATCCGGCAATGTGATCCTGCGCTTCGTCAATCGAGATCGGGGTGCCGAGCGGATTGCCCCGGCCGATCCAGATACCCATCTCGAGTTCAATGTCGAGTCGCTTGCTCGGTCCGAATGTCGGACTTTCCTCGTCAGCCGCTTTGCTCTGGCCCGCGGGACGCTTCAGCTGCGTACCTGACGGGCGAATCGACGATGCGCGACCGTGATACCCGATCGGCACATGCTTGTAGTTCGGGAGCAGCGGATTATCCGGACGGAACAGGCGGCCGACATTCACCGCGTGATGAATGCCGGCATAGAAATCCGTGTAGTCGCCGATGGAGGCGGGCAGCAGCAGGTTGCAGTCCGGTGAGCTGTGGAGCAGGCGCCCCCCCATTTCGCGTGCGCGGCCAACCTGTTCGCCATCCACTTGAAGCAGTGCCGAGACCTGCTCTCGAAGCGCGCGACGAGGAGCCGCTCCGAGCGCGAACAGGGGATTCAGCGTAGGACCGATTGCCGCCCGCGCAGCGTCCGCAGCCAAACCGTAGAGCAGGCCGCCAGAAAGGGCTACGCCAAGATCGAGAATGCGATCGCCGATGGCGATGCCGCCTCGCGGCGCCCCACCGACGCTGGGCGCGAAGACGCCAAGTGGCAGGTTCTGGATCGGAAAGTCTGGATGGCCGTTCGCAGACTCCACCCAGCTCCGTAGCGCCGTTTCATGGGTCTTGTCCGTTGCGCCGCTCATTTGAAAGTCTTCACGAGATCGTCCCAGCAGGCGTCATAGTCCGGCTGCAGTTGGGGAGCATCCATCGCAAAGCCGGTCGGGCGGATCACGCGACTGGTTTCAAACATGAACGCCAGCGTATCGACGATCTTGTGCGGCTTGAGATCGGCAGCCATGGCCCTGACCGTGGTTTTCGCGTCCGGTCCATGCGCGCTCATGCGATTGTGCAATGACGCTCCGCCGGGCTCGAACCCTCCCGACTTTGCGTCGTATTCCCCGTGCACCAGCCCCATGTATTCGCTCATGACATTGCGGTGGAACCAGGGTGGACGGAAGGTTTCCTCGCCGACCATCCAGCGAGGCGGGAAGATCACGAAGTCGATATTCGCGACGCCGGCCGCCGTTGTCGGCGAAGTGAGTACCGTGAAGATGGACGGGTCCGGGTGATCAAAGCTGATGCTACCCATCGTGTTGAATCTCGCGAGGTCGTACTTGTAGGGTACCGAGTTGCCATGCCACGCCACCACATCGAGGGGCGAGTGGTCCAGGTCCGTGGCCCACAGGTTCCCGAGGAACTTCTGTACCAGTTGCAGCTGTTCCTCCCGATCCTCGAACCACGCGACCGGCGTCAGAAAGTCGCGCGCGTTCGCAAGGCCGTTCGAGCCGATCGGCCCGAGGTCGGGAAGGCGGAATGGGGCATCGTGGTTTTCGCACACATAGCCGCGCGCCTCGCTGGCCAGCAGCTCCACCCTGAACTTCATGCCCCGCGGTACGACCGCAATCTCGCCGGGAACGACCTCCAGCAGGCCGCATTCGGTCGCAAGCCGTAAGCCGCCTTGCTGGGGCACCAGCAGCAGTTCGCCATCCGCATTGAAGAATACGCGTTCCATCGATCGATTCGCGCAGTACAGATGAATCGTTGCTCCCGATGCGGCCTCAGCTGAGTCGGTCGCGGCGACCGTGACGAGTCCGCTGAGAAAGTCCGTTGGCGTCTCGGGAAGCGGCAGGGGACTCCAGCGCAGCCGGTTGGGCGTGGGCGGTGCGAGAGGGCCCTGCACAGTGCCATTGCCGATGCGGCGAAACGGCCCATGTGCTGCCGACGGCCGGATACGGTACAGCCAGGCGCGGCGTGCATCCTTGCGCGGGACCGTGAAGGCTGTTGTTGAAAACTGCTCCGCATACAGCCCGCGGGGCGGACGCTGCGGTGAGTTGCGACCCGAAGGCAACGCACCCGCAACGGCCTCGGTCGCGAACTCATTGCCGAAACCGGACAGGTAGCGGCAGGGTTCCCGGGTCGCAGTGCCGGCAGGATCTGAGGTCTTGTCCATCGTGTCTTGCCCCCGTGCGGCTTCACTGTCGCGCTGCTGCAGGCATGGCGCGGAAAATCGTGCGGCTCTGGCGGGCATTCTAGCGGCAATCGGCGGGCGCGCGCACCCGCATCGTGCGATCGATTGCAGAGGGAACGTCTTTCGTGATAGTTGTACGCGCAACCAGATTGAGGAGTCGTTCATGGGTCCCGACCCGCAAACCGGCGCGCCACCCTTGCCCGTGCTGATCGTCGGCGGCGGGCCCGTCGGCCTGACGCTCGGCGCCTTGCTGGCGCGCCACGGCATTGCCTCGCACATCATCGAGGCGGACGAGGCCTATTGCCAGGGGAGCCGCGCGATCTGCATATCACGGCGCTCGCAGGAAGTGCTTGCCTGGGTGGGCGCTGACCGTCCTCTCAACGCCAAGGGGTTGCCGTGGACCGGCGGGCGCAGCTACTTCCGCAACCAGGAGGTACTCCATTTCAGGATGCCGACGGAGCCTACCGAGCGGTTCGCCCCCATGGTCAACATCCAGCAGTACTTCGTCGAAGAGTACGCCCATCAGGCGCAGGACCGCTTTCCGGGGAAGTGTTCAGTCAGTTGGTCGACGCGGGCTGTGGCAACGCGACCCACGGCCGACGGAGTCGAGGTTGACGTGGAGGCGGCGGGCGGCCATCGCGAAACGCTCCGTGCCCAATGGGTTGTGGCCTGCGACGGCGCGCGCAGTGCAGTGCGCGATCATCTCGGGCTCTCTCTCGAGGGCACGCAGTACGAGGGCAGGTACGTCATAGTGGACATCGAGCAGGAATCCAGTCGTGCTGTCGAGCGCCTTGCATGGTTTGACCCGCCGTCGAACCCGGGGTCGACCGTGCTGATGCATCGCCAGCCCGACAACGTCTGGCGCGTCGATTACCAGATTCGCGATGGCGAGGATCCCGCCGAGGCGGTGCGGCCCGAGCTGGTGCTGCCGAGAGTACAAAGCCATCTCGACATGATCGGTGAGACGGCGCCCTGGAAGCCCCTTTGGATCTCAGCGTACGGCGCCAAATGCCTGAGCTTGCGCAGCTATCGCCACGGCCGCGTCCTGTTTGCCGGGGATGCGGCGCACCTCGTCCCGATATTCGGTGTCCGGGGACTGAACTCCGGCCTCGACGATGTCGGAAACCTTGCATGGAAGCTGGCGCTCGTGATTGGCGGGGCATCCCGCGACGATCTGCTCGATACGTACTCAACCGAACGGCTGTATGCGACGGAGGAGAACATCGCCTACGCGGCAAAGAGCACGGAGTTCATGGCCCCGCCGAACTTTGCGTTCGAGTTGATGCGCCAAGCGACCTTGCGGCTTGCGTCCGTCGACCCCCGGGTACGGTCGTTGATCAACCCCCGGCAGTCATCCCAATGCAGTTACCCCGCCGCGATGCTGGGGGCGGGTCTGCCAGGCGGTGATCGCAGCGCCTCCCCTCGACCCGGCGATCCAGCACCCGAGGCTCGAGTCCGGACGACTGACGAACGCACTCATCTCACCCAATACTTCGGGGGCGGATTCATAGCGCTGTATTTCACCGATGACAGGCCTGTTCCCGATTCGATCGCACTGCGCGCGTCGGCCTCTACGCAAGACGTCGCCACGATGACCGTCGTACGGATCGCGAGGAAGGGGATTCCGGATGCGACGACAGTGGTGGATTTCATCGGAGAAGCGTGGCAGCGCTACGGAGCACACGAAGGCACCCTCTGCCTTATCCGTCCCGATGGCTATGTGCTCGCCTGCTGGGATCAGCCGGACTGGCAAGCGCTCTCGTCGGTGCTGCGAAGAATTCTCACGGGACAGGCATTGCCACAGCCGCGATTGCTGGTCGGAGGCGACGCATGAAAGAACAGGATCTGGATCACTGCTATACAGTGCTGAGCGATGCCCTCGCAGCAGTCGGCGGGGAAAAGGCTTCGCTGCTGCTGGCAACCTTAAGTCTTTCATTGATCGTGAGGGAAACCGATGCGAAGATCGTGCTCGACCTGATCGCGCAGGCCGGGGAGCTGGCGCGAACCTGAGGTGACCGCGATCCCTGTCGTTTCAAGGTTGATTGCCCATGAAGCCTTCCGCAGCGCGGCCCAGTCCGCTTGACCGTACGCTCACCTACCGGCTGCACCTGTTGCACAAAGTTACCGATAGCCTGAGCAGCGAAGCGTATTTGACGGACGGGGGATTGCCGATCGGCGAAGGCCGGTGCCTGGCTGTCATCGGGACATTTACACCGTTG
Organism: uncultured Pseudomonadota bacterium; assembly: GCA_903884105.1. Lineage (GTDB taxonomy): Bacteria > Pseudomonadota > Gammaproteobacteria > Steroidobacterales > Steroidobacteraceae > CAIUGU01. The sequence goes on from CAISDJ010000027.1 coordinate 32,617, forward strand.
TCCGTAGTCGATCTTGCGCAGCGCGCGAACCTTCACAAGGGTCAGGCAAGTCGAGCCGCACAGGCACTCGTGAGCCGCGGTCTGGTGCGGAAGGCTATCAATGCAACAGACAGCCGCGGCGTCGTCCTCACGCTGACGCGGAAGGGGCAGGGCGTCTGGAAGCGCGTCATGGACCTGGTGGAGCGGCGGAACGAAGAGATCTTTGGCTGCTTGAGCGCCGCAGAGCGCAACCAGCTCAGCGGGCTGCTCGATCGTCTGCTCGAGAGAGCCAGGCACGATGCCGTGATTGCGAGCGGGGCTGACGAGTAGCCCCTCGCTGCACCCGCCTAGAGATCGCAGTCCGGTTGTGCCTCGGGGGCCGCAGCCGCAAAGGGCGGCAGCGATTCCAGGTGGTGACTGATGGCCACCAGCGTTGGAAACGGGGACAGGTCAACCTGTTGCCGGCGGGCGTTGTACATCTGCGGTACGAGGCACAGATCCGCGATGCTCACGCTGTCACCCAGCAGGTAACGACGTCCGCTGCTCGCAGCAATGGCGCGCGATTCGAGTGCCTTGAATCCGACCTGGATCCAGTGGCGGCTCCATGCAGAAATCGCCTCCTGATCGTGGCCCAGCGCTGACTTCAGGTATCGGGTGACCCGCAGGTTGGTGGGTCCATGAATCTCACAGGCGATGGACAATGCGAGCGCCCGTACCTGCGCGCGGGCTGCAGGCTGGGTTGGCAGCAGCCGAGGTTCCGGGAACAACTCATCCAGGTACTCGATGATTGCCAGCGACTGGGTGAGGATGATCTCGCCGTGCTGCAGGACAGGCAGTAACCCTTCCGGATTCAGGGACAGATAGTCGGGTGCAAGATGCTCGTCGTACCGCAGGTGCCGGTAAACAGCTTCGTATTCGAGGCCTTTGAGGTTGAGCGCAATCCGCACGCGATACGACGCCGAACTGCGGAAGTACGTGAACAGCCTGAGGACCGCCGGCTCGGCCGGTCCGGATGCATCTTCTTTTCTCACTGCTTTCCGCCACTCAAGGTGATTGTGGCCTTGCGCGGGCCATACTAGACTCGGGATGGTTTCCTCCGCAACCAAGTGGGCTCGATCGCCGGAGCGGGTTTCCGCCTGCCCCGTGGGCGCTGTCAAGCTCCAGTATAAGTACGCAAGCCATGGGGGTCGCCTTGGACAAGACCGCGCCGACGATCGGGGATGAAGCTGTCGGTGACGGAGCAAGCACAGCATACCGCTGGTATGTCGTCACTGTTCTGCTGCTCGTCTACTCCCTCAATTTTCTCGACCGCTCGGTCATCAACATCCTCGGCGAACAGATCAAGAGGGACCTCTCGATCTCGGATACCCAGCTCGGATTGCTGACCGGCACGTCGTTCGCGCTGTTCTACTCGCTGCTTGGCCTGCCCATCTCGCGTCTCGCCGACAAGGTCAACCGCGTCCGCCTGGTTGCCGTCGCACTGACGCTGTGGAGCGGGTTGACGGCGGCATCCGGTCTGGCCGCAAGCTATGTCCAGCTGTTCCTGGTGCGCATGGGCGTCGGGATCGGTGAGGCGGGAGGCACGCCGCCTTCGCAATCCGTGATCGCCGACTATTTCCCGCATGCGACGCGGGGCACCGCCATTGCGCTGTTCAATACCGGCGTACCGCTCGGCACCTTTCTCGGTTTCCTGGTAGGCGGCTATGTCAGCCAGGCCGCGGGCTGGCGCGTGGCATTCTTTGTGGCCGGCATTCCTGGACTGCTGGTCGCCGCACTGCTGTGGTTGACGATCCGGGAGCCGGTACGGGGTGCGGTTGATGGTCTTGCCAAGGCAGCAGAGCGCGTGCCGCCGCTCGGGGAGACCTTGAGGCGCCTCTTCGGACGGCCGTCCTATTTCAAGGTGGTCTGCGGCTCGGCGTGCAGCATCGGCATCACGTTCATCGGCGGGGCCTGGTTGCCTTCGCTCTTCATCAGGCTGCATGGATTCTCGCCGGCAGAGGTGGGCGGATGGATGGCGCTGTTTACCGGCATTGGAGGTGCGATAGGCTCCTTTGGCGGTGGCGCACTGGCTGACTACCTCAAGCGCTGGTGGCCCCGAGCCGAAATCTTCGTTCCCGCGATTGCCAATGCCCTCGCTTTTCCCGCCTTCCTGCTTGCAGCACTGGCGCACGATCGGACCCTCGCGCTCATCGGTTTGGCGGGCGTGTTCTCGCTGGGCTACGTCTGGATCGGCCCCAACTCGGCCATGATCCATCGGGTCGTGCCGGTCCGTTCGCGCGCACTGGCTATTGGCTTCATGCTGTTCTTCTCCAACATCACGGCGTTGGCGCTCGGGCCGCTGCTGGTGGGTATGCTGAGCGACTTGCTGGCTGCAGACTACGGAAAGGAATCGTTGCGGTATGCGCTGGTCGCCGCCTCGTTCATCTGCATCGCCGGCACGGGATTCTACCTGTGGGCCGGACGTCACTATCTCCGCGATGCCGAGATCAACGCCGATCCCAGTGCCCAGTAAGGATTTGTAGACGAACCGCAGCCCCGCCGGCTGCAACGGAACGCAAAGCAAAGCCCAGGGTAGCGTGCTGGATCGCCACACTGCAGTGGCGACGTTCCCCCGGTTCACGTAGTCGCGCCTGGGCGTCAGCCGACAAGCGCGGACAAGGTGGCTGGGGGTACCAGGTGCCGGACCGACGCGGGGGCAACGCTCCAGTGGTCATCCCAGCGGAGTGGCTGTGGCAGGTGCAACGACAGGGAGCGGGATGAGTGCCCCCTGGCCATGGTGAAGCCGGTGCCGTCACGTTGCGAGGCAAACAGTTCGCCGTCTCGACCGGCTGCGACGCCGTAGACCTCGGCCGCGGCAACGAAATCAACGAACTCACCTGAATCAGCAGACCAGCGCGCGATACCCGCACCTTGCGGACAGGCCGCTGCGATCAGGCCGAGCGGTTCGCTGGCTGCAATACTCGCCACGTAGCCACGCAACTGCTTGCTCGCGCTCTCGGGTACTGGCAGCAGCCGGAGTTCGCCCCCAAGGCGGTACAGCGCCACCACGGACGGAGCGGCAAGGGGCTCGCCCTCGAATTGCAGGCCGACGGCCACGCTTCCGTTCTGCATCACTGCCAGGTGCCGAATGCTCAAGAGGTGATCCGGGAGCCGCAGCTGTTCCAGGCAACGACCCGAAGCCACGTCAATGACGACGAGTGACGGGTCCATTGTCGGGATGTTCAGTTTCTCCCTGAAGGTGCGCGGGTGCGTCAGGATGCCGCCGTTCGCGACGATGAGCGTCTTGCCGTCCGGCAGCCAGGCGATCTCATGCGGGTCGATGCCTCGCGTTTCGAGTTCGCCGATCACGCGAAAGTCGCGGGCATCGCGAATGCCGATCATGCCCCTGGGCGTATCGAAGTCGTGTTCTGCGGTGAACACTACGGAGCCGTCACTTGAGAACACGCCATGTCCGGCCAGATGCCGGCCTTTGGGCGTGGAAAAGGCGTTGCGGACTTCCAGCGTCTCAAGGTTGAGTTCAAAAGCGTCTGTCCCCGGACGGCGCGCGAAGAACAGCACGCGTTGCGGACGAGTGGGGTCGATGGCGTTGCCATGGACACGTGCCGGCACCTTGTGTCCGAATGCGTAGCCGTCGGGAAGCACAAGGCCGCCGACATACTGGTTGCCGGGCAGATCCTCGAATCCGGAGAGCAGCACGCCGTCATGCGTGGCTGCCGGCCAGTTGCGCGAGAGCCAGAACCCAGCACCCGCCGCTGTTGCCAGCGTGGCTCCGCCGATGAATTGCCGTCGCGTGATGGCCACGGGGTGTCCTACAGGGAATCCAGGAACGCGAGCAACGCCGCACGATCCCTCTTCGACATCGACTTGTACGCGTCGCGTGCCGTAGCGCCTTCACCGCCATGCCACAGGATTGCTTCGCTGGCATCGCGCGCACGACCATCGTGCAGCAGCCGGGTGTGGCCGTTCACCAGATGCTGCAGTCCTAGGCCCCATAGCGGCGGCGTCCGCCATTCGCTGCCTGTTGCCTCTCCGTCCGGTCGATCGTCCGCGAGTTCCGGGCCCATGGCGTGCAGCAGCAGGTCGGTAAACGGATGGAACGTCTGGTTCGCGAGTTCCGGCAGCACGGTCTTCGCGTCGGTCTTGAGCTCCGGACGATGGCAGCCACTGCAGCCGGCTTCCACAAATCGCCTCGCTCCGGTCTTGACGGCCGGACTGTCGAGGTTGCGTCGGGCAGGGACCGCCAGCGTGCGCTGGTATTGCACGATCTTGTCAAAGATTGCGTCGCTGATTTCCGGGCTGCCGCCGGTGGGCGCCGCATTGCACGCGGTTTGTGCAGGCATGCAGCTCTGGTTCGGGCGCAGTGACGTCGCCATGCCCATTTCGCCGTTGAACGCTGCAGCGGTCTGATGCGCGATGTCGGGCTGGTTGGCTTTCCAGCCAAACCGACCGAGCATCTTCTGCTGGGTGGTGAGGTTGACGACATGGTTGGCGCGCCCGGAGATTCCGTTGCCATCGCGATCCTCGGCATCCACCCACTCCAGGATCTGCGCTTCCGGTACCTGTTCCAGCAGGCCGGAACCGATTACGGCAGGAGCGACGCGCGGCGAGATCTCGGTGCTCGGCGCAAAGGGACCATATCCCAGTTGCTCGAAGACATAGCTGGGTTCGAGCAGGGTATAGGCTTCTCCGTCCGCGAAGGCCCCGGTCAGTTCTCGATGATCGATGCGTACTGTTCCCTCGGCGGAGACTCCGTCAATCGCAAACGGATTCAGATTGCCACCATACGTTGGCTCCGGACCCGCAGGGTCGCCTGAGCCCGCCCCTGAAACGCTGAACTGGAAAACCAGCGAGACCGGACGTTCGCCTGGGAGCGGCGGCTGGCCGCGGCCATCGTTGTTGTGGCAGGCATCGCACGAACGCGCGTTGAACAGCGGCCCGAGGCCATCACGCGCACTCGCGGAAGCCGGTGCGACTACCCACGGACTGTTGAAGAAGGCATTGCCCACGAAGAACGTGGCGCGATCCGCGCTCACGAGATTCGCCGCCGGTTGCGAAAAGGCCTGTCGTGAATTCTCGTGGACGGTCGTGTCACCGCCCGACTGCGGTTGCAGCAATGCAGTGACATCGGGACCGCGGCTGCAACCGCCGAGCAGGCTGGCTGTCAGCAGCAGCGCAAGTCCGTGCCGGAAGGGGGTTGTGAGCGGAGTGTTCAATCGCCACTTCCCAGGATCGGGGACATGAAGATGCCGAGTGCCGTGGCGGCTCGGCCCAGGCTGAGCGCCAGCGAGCGCAATGCATCCGCACCGGCCTGTACCCGAGCATGGCCTTCTGCGTTGTCCTCACGGACCTCACGATCGAACGGATTGCGGATCGCGCCGATCTGGGTGGCAGTGTTCTCCAGTCGGGCTTTCATTTCCTCGGCCACCATCGCATCGGCCTTGGCGACGTAGTCGGCGAGGCTCGGGCCGCTGACTACACTCCCGTCCAGGCGCTGGTACCGGCCGTGATACACCGACGCAATGCCCGTGACGTTGGCCTTGAGGTCGTTGCTCGTGAAATCGCTGAAGCAGGACTGTTCCTCTTCCTGGTCGCCGGACAGGAGCGGTACGGCAAGGCGTTCTCCGGCCATCTCGACTTCGCTGAGGCCTACCATGCCGGTCAACATACGCTTGAGGCCGGTGTAGACATCGCCGGTCACGAAGTCCCGGCGATAACTCGGCATCGCGGGGTCGGTGACGATGGTCCACGCCGTCACGAGCGATTGCACATCGCTGATCAGCAGGGTTGTTGCAGCTTTCAGGTATTGGCCGCGGCGCGCCGCGACGTCCGTCGATGGGTCGCCCTTGACGACGAAATCGGTATAGGGTCGCTGGCCGCTCGCTTCAGGTGTCTGGTTGAAGTCCTGTCCCCACAGCAGAAACTCGATTGCGTGGTAGCCGCTCGCGATGTTCTTTTCACCACCGGTTTCGTTCTGGTCGCTGATCAGCTGGGGGGTGATGGACGGAAAGGCCGCCGGGTTGCCGATGATGTTGAGCCCGGGGGCGGCGTTGTAGCTCGGTCCGACTGCATCGATGTGGTTCTCGTCCAGCGGCCAGCCATTCAGCTGTCCCTCGGGACCGCCTTCCCCGTCGATGGGTCCGCCGTAGAAACGGAACGCCTCCGACTGGTCATACGCAATCCGGGCTGCGCGCCACTTGTCTCGCGCGTCGGCCAGGGTCTGTTCCGACGGCATGCCTATCAGGGCGTCAACGCTGGCATCGAGTGCCCGCGCCGCCTGCAGCGTGTCTTCGTAGGTCGCCAGCACGATGTCGGCATAGGTATTGAGAACGGGGCGGCGTGGATCGTCCGCCGGCGCGCGGGTGCATGCCGCCAGCAGGCCGGTAGCCAGCAGGGCGCTGAGACCAAGCATTCTCTTAAAATGCATCATATTCATTGGGTTATCGGTCTGATCCTGAAGCTTCCCGGGACCGGGCGCCAAGTCGGCAACCTCCCGATGAAGGCCATATTAGTGGCTAATGAGAATGAATCGCAATTGCCTAGACTACGTACGCCCGTAAGGAGGGTCTGGGGGCCGTCTGCCGCCAGCCGGTACCGGCGCCACTTCCCGTCAACGTTGTGTGATCATGCCGGCGTTTTTTGCACCTTCAAGAAGACCCATGGCTGAATCCGCCGCCGACCGCCCGAAGTCCAGATCGCCCAAGCCGCTGCGTGCGCTGCTGCCGTTTCTCAGGCCCTACCGAGGCACGCTCATCCTCGCGCTGGTCGCACTCGTCGTTGCGGCGGTGGCGCTGCTGGCGCTCCCGCTGGCCCTGCGCAACCTGATTGACCTGGGGCTGGCGGCCAGTAGCGCGAGCACGATCAACAGCTACTTCGTGTGGTTCCTCGTCGCGGCCTTCATCTTCGGCATCTTCGCCGCGCTCCGGTTCTACTTCGTCACGTGGCTGGGCGAGCGCGTCGTCGCCGACTTGCGCGCCGCCGTGTATGACCGCGTCGTGCGTCTCGATCCGCTGTTTTTTGAAGTCACGCGTACGGGCGAAGTGCTCTCCCGGCTCACGACGGACACGACGCTGGTGCAGACCATCGCAGGCGTCGGATTGTCCATCACCTTGCGGTCCTTCGTCAGCCTGATCGGCGGTCTCGTCATGCTGGGCCTGACGAGTGCGCGGCTGATGGGCTACATCCTCATCATGATTCCCGTGGTCGTAGTCCCTCTGATCCTGATCGGCCGGCAGGTCCGCCAACTCTCGCGCGCGGCGCAGGACCGCATTGCCGATTCCAGCGGGCTCGCCGGCGAAACCTTGAACGCCATCCAGACGGTGCAGGCCTTCACGCTCGAGAAGCTGCAGAGCAAGCGCTTCGCGGATGCCGTCGAAGACAGCTTCGTCACCGCCGTACACCGCACGCGCATCCGCGCCGTGCTCACGGCGGTCGGCGTCATGATGGTCTTCGGTGCCATTACGTTTGTCTTGTGGCTTGGCGCGCATGCCGTGCTTGCCGGTGAGATGACGCCCGGACAGCTGGGTCAGTTCCTGCTCTACGCGATGTTCGTGGCCACGGCAGCCGCCGCGCTCACGGAGGTGTGGGGCGACGTCCAGCGCGCGGCCGGTGCGATGGATCGGCTGGTCGAGCTGATGAACGCGCAGCCTGCGATTCGTGCGCCGGCGGAGCCGCTTGAATTGCCGGCGCGCGGTGCAGACGGCATTCGTTTCGAAGATGTGTCGTTCCGTTACCCTTCGCGTCCGGACACGCTCGCCCTGAAGAATTACACGCTCGACATTCCGGCGGGCGAAACCATTGCGTTTGTCGGTCCTTCCGGCGCGGGCAAGAGCACGACCTTCCAGTTGCTGCTGCGCTTCTATGATCCTGTTTCGGGGCGCATCTGCATCGACGGCATCGATATCGCAAAGGCCGACCCGCAAGCGGTCCGGGCGCGTATCGGCCTCGTGTCGCAGGAAACCACGCTGTTCGGAACTTCGGCGCGCGAGAACATTCGCTACGGCAGGCCTGGTGCAACCGATGCCGATATCGAGGCAGCGGCACGCGCGTCGGCGGCAGACGAATTCATCCGCCAGTTGCCCCAGGGGTACGACACCTTCCTTGGTGAAAAGGGCACGCGCCTGTCTGGCGGCCAGCGGCAGCGGATTGCCATTGCGCGCGCAATCCTGAAAGATCCGCCCATCTTGCTGCTCGACGAGGCGACGAGTTCGCTCGACGCTGAAAGCGAGCGCCTGGTCCAGGAGGCGCTTGAGCATCTGATGCGCAATCGTACGACGCTGATCATCGCCCATCGCCTGGCCACCGTGCTGAAGGCCGATCGCATCGTGGTCATGGATCAGGGTCGCATCGTCAATATTGGCACGCACAGCGAGCTCGTCGAGCGCGACCCGATGTACGCGCGGTTCGCGGAACTCCAGTTCGGAAACGGTGGAGTGATGCCGGAATGATTGCAGGGTTGGCGACCCGACAGCGATGGGTGGCAGCAGCGCTCGGGCTGGCCGCAGTGCTGGCCACGGGCTGGTGGGCCTGGCAGGGCAGGGAGGTCCGGCTCGTTGCGGCGCCGGGTGGGCGGGTCCAGTGCGTGTCCTACGCGCCCTCCAGCGGTCGTGACGAAACCCTTGTGAATGTCGGCGTCGTTGTTTCGCCCGAGCGCATCGAGCGGGACCTTACGCTGCTCGCCGAGCGGTTTGACTGTGTGCGCACGTACTCACAGAGCAATGGACTCGATGAAGTGCCGCGTATTGCCCGCGGCCTCGGTCTCAAGGTGCTGATGGGGGTGTGGATCAGTCGCGACCCCGCGGTGAATGAGCGTGAGATCGAGTCCGCCACGCGGATCTCCGAGCGTGACCGCGACGTCATCCGCGGCATCGTTGTCGGCAACGAGGTGATGTTGCGCGGTGAAGCCACGCCGGAGGTACTGGCCGGCTATATCCGCAGGGTGCGCACCGCCACCGGATTGCCCGTTACATACGCTGATGTGTGGGAGTTCTGGCGCAGGTACCGCGCGGCGCTGGTAGAGGAAGTCGACTTCATTACCATCCACATCCTGCCCTACTGGGAAGACAGGCCGGTGCCCGTGGAGTCGGCCGTCGCCCACGTTCGCGATATCTACGCATTGATGCAGAAGGAGTTCCCGGGCCGCACGCTGCTGATCGGCGAAACCGGCTGGCCGAGCGCAGGGCGCCAGCGGCAGGGTGCCATACCCAGTCGCGTCAACCAGGCGCGTTTCATCCGTGAGTTTCTTGCGTTCACGAGCGAGGCGCAGGTGCCGTACAGCGTGATCGAAGCCTTTGACCAGCCGTGGAAGCGGCGCCAGGAAGGGGCAGTTGGCGGCTACTGGGGGCTGTACACCAACGAACGCGAGGTCAAGTTTTCGCTGGTCGATGCCGTGGTGGAAGAGCCTCGCTGGCCGTGGGCACTTGGAATGGGCCTGCTGGTGTCGGTCGGGTTCCTGCTCTCGACGGTACTCAGCGGCGTCAAGCTGCGACTGCTAGCCGCAACGATCGTGGGTCTTGGTGGCTATGTGACCGGGTGCGTGCTGGCCTCGGAGGCCAAGACGGCCTGGGCCGCAAGCCGGAACCGGACGGAGTTCGTCATTGCCATAGTATGGTCGGTGCTCGCGCTCGCCACTGCGTGGTTGTTTGTGCGGAATCTCGCGGCGTCGGCCGACAGGAATCGCGAGCCGCTGCGCGGGTGGCGCGTGCTGCGGTTCATCTGGCTGTTCAGTGCGACCGTCGTGGCGCTTTTGCTGGCAATGGATTCGCGCTATCGCGATTTTCCCATCGCGCTCTTTCTGGCGCCGGTCGGGTCGATGGTGCTCGCCTTGCTTGCCACACGCGAGCGCCTCGGGCTGGGTCTTGAAGAGCGGATCATGGCGGCGTGGCTGCTCGTCGCGGCCGGCATCATCGCCGTGCAGGAAGGCTTCCTGAATGGCAGCGCGCTTGTATGGTGCGCGCTGCTCGCCGTGTTTTCCCTAAGCGTGCTGCTGCCGCGAAGAGGGGCGGGCACGGCCTGACTGCGCACGAGCCAGCACAAGGACACCCGTGACGAAGCTCACCGCCGCGGGGTCGTAGCAGTACAGTACAAGTCCGGCGGCGCCGATGATTGCCGCAGCCAGCGCGATCACGCGGCTCCACGTGAAGACGGTCAAGACCGTCAACGCCATCGCTGCATAACCGAGTCCGAACGTCGCGAAGCTGCGGATCACGAGCAGGCGCACCGTGCACCAGCCGAAGCCCGTAACGACATCACAGCTGTGCGCGAACTCCGCAGGCTGTACGAGCAGGTAGCGCGCCCCCGCTGCGAGGGCAAAAGCCGCCGCAACGAGGCTCCACTCAAGGACTGCGCGCTTCACGGTTGCTGTTACTGCGGATTGCCGATGTAGTCCCGCTTGCCGATATCGACGCCGAGATGACGCAGGATGGCGTACGCCGTCACGGCATGGAAGTAGAGATTGGGCAGCGCGAAACCCGTCAGGTACGACAGGCCCGTGAACGTCACCGCGCTCGGGCCCAGCTTGAGTTCGACTTTTCGATCGTCCGAGCCGTCGATCTGCGCGGGCGTGATGCTGGCCACGAAGGCAAGTGTCTTGTCGAGGCGCGCTACGAGTTCTGCGAAGGTCGCTTCCGTATCCGCGTAGGCAGGAATCTCGACCCCGGCAAGGCGCGCAACGATGCCCTTCGCATTGTCGGAGACAATCTGTACCTGCTTGGTCAGGGGCAGCATGTCAGGCGTAAGGCGGCCATTCAGGAACACGCTCGCGTCGATCTTTTTCTCCTGGGCGTGCGCCTCGGCCTTGGTCAGGATGGCGCGCAGGTTGGTCACCGCGCGGGTGACGACGGGAACGGAGGCCTGGTACATCGAAATGGTCATGGTCGTTTTCCTTTTGGTGCTGGATCTTGTCTGTTGCGGCCCGTCACCCCGCGCGACGGCCGCGAAATAGGGGTCGGCGGGACTGGCGGGCTGCACGTATCAACGGTTGCCTTGTTGTGCTCGAGGCCTTCGATGCAGCGCTTGAGCAGTCTGCGCAGCTCGGCGACTTCATCTGGCCCAATCGGGGCCAGCATATTGTCCCAGACCGGATCGGCCGCTGCTCGTGCCTTCAGCATCTGGGTGCGCCCCGCATCCGTAATGTACCAGCAGTCGACCCGCCGGTTGTCCGGGCGGGGCTTGCGCTCAAGGCTGCCTTCGCTTTCGAGGCGGCGCAGGATGGTATTGATGGTCTGGGCGGTGACCATGGTGGCCTTGGCGATCCGCGCTCCCGAGATGCCGGGGTGGTGATTGATCACGAACAGGGTGGTGATGTGCGCGAAAGACAGCCCCACCTGGGCGACGCGCAAGCGCTCGTCGATGGCTTGGCGGATGGAGTGCTGCAGCCGTTTGAGCAGGTACCCGAGGTGCTCTTCCTTCCCGTCCGGTGCCTGGCCCCGGGACGGTGCACTGTCTCCGTGGAGGGCGGTGGGGGCGGCGGCGCGTTTCATGGGGTTGAGTTATATCAGGTACCTGATACGATGTCAGCAAGCTGATATCGCGAAGTCCGCGCCTCGCCAGTGGCGGACCGGCTGACAAATCTTGTGAATTCTTGAAATTGGCCGTTGCCGGTTTGCCTTACCTTGATGCCATCCGCTGGCGGGCCGGTTGCCTGCTTCCGTCTGTCTCGTCCTAGCACCATGACCAACCGCCTGTTCCCTTCGACGTCGCGCCCGTGCGGGGCTGCACACCTGCTGTCTGCCGCCCTTCTCGTCATCGGCGCAGCGACGACGGCCCACGCTGCGGAGCCGAAGCCCGCACCCGTCGCGCTGGCGGTCAATGCCGCCGTGGTCAAGACGGAGCGGGTGGCCAGGACCTTGCCGGTCACCGGCTCCATCCAGGCGTGGCAGGAAATCATCATCGGGCCCGAGGTCGGCGGGTATCGCGTCGACTCGGTGCTGGTGGAAGTCGGCGATCGCGTGAAGCGGGACCAGGAACTGGTGCGCCTCTCCAGCAGCATGCTCGAGGCCGAAGCCGCTGCCAGGCGGGCTGCCGTCAAGCAGGCCGAGGCACAGCAGGCCAACGCGGATGCCGCGTTGCGCCGCGCAGAGATGCTGGCGAGCACCAACGTGTTCTCGCAGGCCGATCTCGACCGGCTGCGCAGCGAACAGCTGACTGCACAGGGCCGGGTCGAGGCCACGCGCGCGGACCTGAACCTCGCCGAGCTGCGGGTTCGTTACACGAGGGTGAAGGCGCCGTATGACGGCGTGATCACCGCTCGCACGGTGAACGTCGGGCAGATCGCGCAAAGCGGCGGCGAAATGCTGCGGCTCCTGCGCGACGGACGCGTCGAGTGGCGAGGCGAGGTACCGGAAGCGCGGCTCAAGGAACTGAAGGCGGGCCAGGTCGCAAAGCTGACCACGGCCGACGGCACGGAACTGACCGGCAAGGTCCGCGTCGTGGCGCCCACCGTGTCCAGCAGCAACAGGATGGGCCTGGTCTATGTCGACATCGTGCCCGGCAGTCCGGCGCGGCCCGGCATGTTTGCGCGCGGTATGGTCGAGACCAGCGTGGCCGATGCCAACCTGGTGCCGCTGTCCAGCCTGGTTTCCCAGGACGGCTACAACTATGTGTTCGTGCTGCAGGCCGGCGACAAGGTCGAACGCCGCCGCGTCGCGACAGGCAGCATCCACGGCGATGCCATCGAGATCACCGAGGGCCTGAAGGCCGGCGAGCGCGTGGTGGCCAAGGGCGCCGCCTTCCTCAAGAACGGCGACCAGGTCAAGGTCGTCGCCGCCGGCGCCTGAACGGAAGCAGCAGCATGAACTTCGTTACCTGGGCCATCCGCAATCCGACGCCCGTCATCGTGATGTTCATCGCGCTGATGATCGGCGGGCTCATCAGTTTCGAGCGGCTCGGCGTCCAGGACCTGCCGGACATCGAGTTTCCCACGGTCACGGTCTCCGTCGGCTATCCGGGCGTGCCTCCGTCGCAGATGGAGTCAGAGGTCACGCGCAAGATCGAAGATGCGGTGGCGACGGTCACCGGCGTCCAGCACATCCAGTCGCGCGTCAACGTCGGCTCCTCCACGACCACCGTCGAGTTCCTGTTCGACCGCGACATCAGCCAGGCGATGGACGACGTGCGCGACGCGGTTACCCGCATCCGCAGCGACCTGCCGGCGGATGCCAACGAACCCATCGTCTCCCGCGCCACCACCGCGGGCCAGCCGATCCTGACCTACAGCGTCGCCGCCGAAGGGATGAGCGATACGGACCTGTCGTGGTTCATCGATCTCACGGTCATGCGCGAGCTGACGGCCGTGGCCGGCGTGGGGCAGGTCAACCGCGTCGGCGGCGTGTCGCGCGAGATTCGCGTCGACCTCGATCCGGACCGGTTGACGGCCCTCGGCATCACGGCGGGCGACCTGTCGCGGCAGCTCGCACGCATCCAGGCCGAGTATCCGGGCGGCGAAGCGCGCATCGGCGGACTCGAGCAGAACGTGCGCACGGTCGGCACCATCACGTCCGCTCAGGAGCTGGCGGCGCTGCCGATCCTGTTGCCGGACGGGCGCAATCTGCGTCTCGATACCGTGGCCGAGATCAAGGACCAGGCGTCGGAGCGTCGGCAGCTCGCGCTGCTCGACGGCCAACCCGTTGTCGGCTTTGAAATCATGCGTGCCTGGGGCGCGAGCGCACTCGGCGTTGCTGATGACGTCCGCATTGCAGTGGAGAAGCTGCAGGCGGCGAACCCGAACGTGAAGTTCACGGAGGTCAGCTCTACCGTCGACTCTATTCGCCAGTCCTTCGACGTGTCGATGGAGATGTTGCTCGAGGGCGCGATCCTCGCCATCGCCGTCGTCTGGTTCTTTCTGCGCGACTGGCGCGCAACCATCGTGTCTGCCGTCGCGCTGCCGCTCGCCATCATCCCGACGTTCTGGGCCATGCAGTTGCTCGGTTACACGCTGAATACGCTGACGTTGCTGGCCCTGTCGCTCGTCGTCGGCATGCTCGTGGACGATGCGATCGTGGAGGTCGAGAACATTTTCCGGCATCTGCGCATGGGCAAGACGCCCCTGCAGGCGGCCACCGATGCGGCCATCGAGATCGGTCTCGCCGTCGTGGCGACGACGCTGACGCTGTGCGCCGTGTTCGTGCCTGTTGCGTTCATGGGCGGCGTGCCGGGCGAATTCTTCCGCCCGTTTGCGTTCACGGCCACGGTCGCCGTGCTGTTCTCGCTGCTGGTGGCCCGCATGCTGACGCCGATGATGGCGGCCAACCTGATGCGCCCGCACGACCAGGGCCCGGAGACGAGCCCGATGAAGGAATGGTACCTGCGCTCCGTGACCTGGTGCCTCAGGCATCGGCGGATCACCCTGGGTGTCGCCACCGCGTTGCTGTTCGGTTCGCTCAGCCTGTTGCCGCTGTTGCCGCAGGGGTTCTCGCCTGCGGGCGATGCGGGCTTCACGGATGTTGTCGTCGAGCTGCCGCCCGGTGCCGCGCTGGAAGAGACCCATGCCATGGCCGAGGACGTGCGCGCCCGGTTGCAGGGGATTCCCGAGATCCAGCACGTCTACACGACGATCGGCAGTTCGCAAGCTGGCCGCGGGCCGGGCGATTCGGGGAGCAGCGGCAGCGTCAATCGTGCCAGTCTCCAGGTCTTGCTGTCGCCCATCGACGATCGTGATCGCTCTCAGCAGGAGATCCAGCGCGACATCATGGCGCGCATCAAGGACGTGCCCGGCGTGCGCCTCTCGTTCGGCAACCAGTTCGGCAGCGCGATGCAGATCACGCTCGTCGGTGAAGACCCTGATGCGTTGAATGCCGCCGCTGCTGCGGTCGAGCAGGACATGCGTGGCATCCCGGGCCTCGGTATCGTGTCGTCGTCGGCCAGCCTCGTGCGTCCGGAGATCGTGGTCCGGCCGCTGCCCGAACGCGCCGCGGAACTGGGTGTCACAACGGAATCGCTCGGCATGGTCACTCGCATCGCGACGAGCGGCGACATCTCTGCCGGCCTCTCCAAGCTCAACCTGCCGTCGCGGCAGATCCCGATCCGCGTCCGGATGAACGACAAGGCCCGCACGGACGTGGACCAGATCGGCCTGCTGACAGTCTCCGGGCGTCAGGGCCCGGTGGCGTTGCGCAATGTCGCGGACATCTCCTTCGGGGCGGGCCCCGCGCAGATCTCGCGCTATGACCGCAACCGCAACGTCACCATCACCGCCGACCTCAACGGGCAGGCCCTCGGCGACATGCTGGCAGCCGCCCGCGCCACGCCATCGATGCAGCGCCTGCCGGAGACGGTGCGCGAAGTGGTGTCCGGGCAGGCCGAATTCTTCCGGCAGCTGATGTCGGGATTCCTGTTCGCGATGGCAATCGGCATCCTCTGCATCTACGCGCTGCTCGTCGTGCTGTTCAAGGACGCCTTCCAGCCCATCACCATCCTGTCGGCGCTGCCGCCTTCGGCCGGCGGAGCCATCCTGTGCCTGTTCGTATTCCAGTTCGAGGTGTCGATCTCGTCGATGATCGGCATGTTGATGCTGATGGGCATCGTGACGAAGAACTCGATCCTGCTCGTCGAGTATGCAGAGATGGCACAGCGGGAACACGGCATGGGGCGCTTCGAAGCGCTCGTCGATGCCTGCGCCAAGCGTGTCCGCCCGATCGTGATGACGACCATTGCGATGGGTGCGGGCATGTTGCCGATCGCGCTCGGGCTGTCCGGCGACTCGAGCTTCCGTGCGCCGATGGGTGTCACGGTGATCGGAGGTCTCGTTGCGTCGACCGCGCTCAGCCTGTTCGTCGTGCCCGTGATCTTCACCGTGGTCGACGACTTCCAGAAGTGGCTCAAGCGCAAGGTCGGGCGCAGCCCGGTGCCGGCCGTCGTCGCCCAGCCGACGGCCTGACGGACGGCTTCGCGTAGGACGTCAGCGCCAGGACGGCCCGAAGGTCTGGCCGATGCCCAGCATCTGGCCGATCCCCTCGATCGGGATCATGTTCTGCCCGAACAGCACGCCCAGCGGGTGCTTGCTCAACCGGTAGGAACGCAGCGTGTCGAGCGGCTCTGTCCCGGTCGCAGTCCCCGTCTTCTGGTCGACGGTCGTGATCTTGCAGCGCGTGCAGGGCTTGACCGCACGCAGCGTCACGGTGTCGTCCGCCAGTTCGTGGAGGGCATCCTCGCCGTGCGGCTCCAATCCTGAAAGGACCAGGTTCGGCCGGAAGCGGTTCATCGGCAGCGGCGACGGTAGTTTCTGGTTGAGGTGCGCAAGGCTCGCTTCCGACACGGCGAGCAGCGGGAAGCCATCCGAGAACTGGTTCAGAGCCGGCGTCTCCCCAGTCCATTCACGGTTGCTCTCGCGCCGGCCTGCAGGATTGAACCTGACCAGGCGATGGGGTGCGCCCAGGAAGCCGTCCAGCAGGTCAGCCGCGACAGTGCCCATGTCGAAGGCGCTGCAACGGTCGTTCCAGACGGTGGCGGTCGTCGCCTCTCCCTTCGCGTTGAAGGGAATGAACAATTCACCGACGCCTGGCATCTCGATCTGCAGGCCTTCGTCGTCAAGCCACGTGCCAATCAGGGCGAGCCGGGGCTCCTCGCGCTGCGTGACGAACCGGCCTGCGGGAGTGACGATCATCCACTCCCGATCATGCTCGAGGCCGGTTGCAGTCAGCCTGGCCTGCGATACGGCGATGCCCCGGCAGGACTTGATGGGGTAGATGCGCAGTTCGGTCAAGGTGATGGACACAGCGATGCCTGCGAGCGCTACGGAGACGGGTTCGGGAAGGCGTAACGGAATACGCCCGTTGCTTGACGGACAGCGCCGCTATAATGCCCATGCGGCGCGCCCTGCTGCAAATGACCGTTGAGATGCTCTATGCCACGTCGCACCTTGGCTGTCGTCGCCGGAATCGTCGTGGCAGCAGGGGCGTGGTTTGCGTATGCCTCGCGCCCGAGGCCCATCGATGTGGAAGTCGTCGCCGTCGATCGCGGGACGGTCGCCGAAACCGTCACCAACACGCGCGCCGGAACGATCGAGGCCTGCCGTCGCGCCAAGCTGGCGCCGCCCATGGGCGGGCAGATCGCCAAGCTGCACGTCAAGAAGGGCGATACCGTCAAGCGCGACCAGCTGCTGCTCGAGCTCTGGAATGAGGATGCTCGCGCACAGGTCACGCTGGCGGAGCGGGACGTGGTGGCATCGCAGTCCCGCGCCGAGGAGGCGTGTGTCGGTGCTGCCGTTTCCCGCCGCGAAGCGACCCGCTACGCCTCCATGCTCGAGCGCAAGCTCGTGGCAGTTGATGCCGCCGAACGCAGCAAGGGCGATGCCGACAGTCGAGAAGCAGCTTGCCGCGCTGCCACCCAGAACACCCTGGTGTCCCGCTCGCGAGTCGATGCAGCCCGCGCCGCGCTCGATCGCACGCGGCTGCGTGCACCGTTCGACGGGGTGGTGGCGGAGATCAATGGCGAACTTGGCGAGTTCGTGACGCCGTCACCCATCGGTATTGCCACGCCGCCTGCGGTCGACGTCGTGGATACCAGCTGCATCTATGTCACAGCACCCATCGACGAAGTCGACGCGCCGCGCATCCGGGAGGGCATGCCCTCCCGCGTCACGCTGGATGCCTTCCGCGACAAGCGCTTTCCGGCCCATGTGCGGCGCGTGGCTCCCTACGTGCTCGAAGTTGAAAAGCAGGCACGGACGGTGGAGATCGAGGCGGAACTTGATGTGCGGGACGACCGGACGCTGCTGCCTGGCTATAGCGCCGATGTGGAAGTCATCCTGGATGAGCGCGCCGATGTGTTGCGGGTGCCGACGCGCTCAGTGCTCGAGGGGAAGCGCGTCTATGTATTCGATCCCGCGGCGGGCCGCGTGAATGCACGAGAGGTCACCACCGGCTTGAGCAACTGGGAGTTTACGGAAATCACTTCCGGTCTCGCCGCCGGCGACCAGGTCGTGACCACGGTGGATCGAGCGAAGCTGGCAGACGGCGTCGCCGCCCGCATTGGTACGCCGGCCACCACCAAATGATCCGACTCGACAAGGTTTGCCGCCTCTTTCAGGTCGGCGACCAGGAAGTGCGCGCGCTCGATGACGTCTCCATGGTCATCGAGAACGGCGACTATCTTTCCATCATGGGGCCTTCGGGCTCCGGCAAGTCCACGCTGCTCAACGTCATCGGCCTGCTGGATCGCCCGACCAGTGGTACCTACACACTGGATGACCGCGAAACCACTGCGCTCAATGATGATGAGCTCGCGCACACGCGGGCGCGGCGGATCGGCTTCATCTTCCAGTCGTTCCATCTCGTGTCGCGCATGACGGCCTTCGAGAACGTCGAGTTGCCACTGGTGCTGGCGGGTGTGGCTCCTGCAGAGCGCAAACCCCGCGTCAAGAAGTTGCTTGACGACCTGAGTCTCACTGATCGCGGTCACCATCGTCCGGACCAGCTCTCCGGCGGGCAGAGGCAACGAGTGGCGATTGCTCGCGCGATGGTGATGCAGCCGACAGTGCTGCTCGCCGATGAGCCCACTGGCAATCTCGACCACGCGTCGGGTGCGGAAGTGCTGGCGGCCATCGAGCAGTTGAATGCCCGAGGCATCACCCTGATCGTCGTGACCCACGACAATGAAGTGGGGGATCGTGCACACCGCCATATCCGCATGCGCGATGGCAAGGTCGTGGACGATTTCGCCGGCAAGCGCACGCCGTGAGCCTCGCCGACCTCCTGAAGCTCGCCATCGATTCGATCCTGCGCGCGCGCATGCGCAGCTCAATGCTGCTGCTCGCGATGGGGATTGGTGTCGCCGCAGTCATTGTCCTTACCGGTTTGGGAGAGGCGGCGCGGCGCTACGTGGCGGGGGAGTTCCAGGTCCTCGGCACGCGCCTGATCATCGTCATTCCGGGCCGTTCTGAAACCACCGGTATCCAGCCTGGACTGTTCAGCGGCGAGACCCCGCGTGACCTGACGTTGGGTGACGCACAGTCCCTGCGCGCCATACCCGATGTCGAGCGCGTCGCGCCGTTGATCATCGGAGCGGCCCCGATCTCTGCACGCGGTCGCGAGCGGGAAGTGCCGGTACTCGGCACGACGGCCGACTATATCGGTATCCAGACCACCGAAGTCACGGAGGGACAATTCCTGCCACCAGGCGAAATCGATGTCGATCGGGCGATCTGTGTCATTGGGTCGAATGTACGCCACGAGCTGTTCGGCGATGGGCCTGCGGTCGGCGAGTCGCTGCGAATCGGCGAGCGTCGCTTTCGAGTCGTCGGGGTGCTGGCGAACCAGGGACGGTCCATCGGCTTCGATACGCAGGAACTTGTCATCGTCCCTGTGAGTGCGGCGCAGGCGCTGTTCAATTCGGGGTCACTCTTTCGCGTGCTGGTGCAGACCCGCAGTCGGGACTCGATGCTGCGAATCCGGGACCGGGTGATCGCGGTCATCAAGGCGAGGCATCAGGGGGAGGAGGACGTCACCGTCATTACCCAAGATGCGCTGCTTGCCACATTCGACCGGATCTTTACGGCGTTGACGCTGACGTTGGCTGGCATCGCATCGATCAGTCTTTGCGTAGCAGGCATCCTGGTCATGAACGTGATGTTGGTGGCCGTCAGCCAGCGCACGGCCGAGATCGGGCTCCTCAAGGCCATCGGCGCGACTCGACGTCAGGTGCTGTCGATATTCCTCGCTGAAGCGCTGCTGCTGTCCCTGGCCGGTGCTGTGGTCGGTATCGCAGTCGGACAGGCCGCGAGCTGGTTCGTGCGCAAGTTGTATCCCGCGTTGCCGCTTGCCGCGCCGTTGTGGGCCTATGTCCTCGCGGTCACGACCGCGCTGGTCAGTGGCATCGTGTTCGGCATGCTGCCCGCGCGTCGTGCGGCACGGCTTGATCCCGTCGAAGCGTTGTCGGGGCGGAAGTAATGCGTACCGCCGATCTGCTGCGACTGACGGCGAGTTCGGTGACATCACACCGCTTGCGGGCGGGGTTGACTGCGCTTGGCATAGCCATTGGCGTCACTGCTGTGGTCTTGCTGACGTCCATCGGTGAGGGCGTGCACCGCTTCGTGTTGTCGGAATTCACTCAATTCGGCACCAACATCATCACGGTTACCCCGGGGAAGACGCAGACTTTCGGTGGGTCCCTCGGAGCACTCAATTCAGTGCGGCCCCTCACCATCGATGACGTGGAGGCACTGAATCGTGCTCCCTACGTGCTGGCGGCCGATCCGGTGGTCCAGGGCAATGCCGAGGTGGAATTTGCCGGTCGCAAGCGCCGAACGACGGTTTATGGCGTCGGACCCGGGTTTGCGGAGGCGTTTCATTTCGGTGTCGCGGAGGGGGCCTTCCTGCCCGAGGACGATCCGCGTGCGCCCCGAGCGCTGGCCGTTCTCGGTTCCCGCATGTACAGCGAGCTCTTTGGCAGGGAGAGCGCGATCGGCCAGACGATTCGTGTCGGAGGGCAGCGTTACCGCATCGCGGGTGTCATGGAGTCGAAGGGGACAACGCTCGGATTCGATCTCGATGACACGGTGTACGTTCCCGCCACGCTGGGACTCGCATTGTTCAATCGATCGAGCCTGTTCGAGGCGAATGTCCTCTACTCCGAAGATGCCCCGCTGGCGGAGGTCGTCGAGTCGATCAAGACGATCCTGACGGCCCGGCATCGTTCCGAGGATTTCACGATCACGACGCAGCAGCAGATGCTCGATTCGCTGGGATCCGTCCTGTCGGTGCTGACGTTCGCGGTCGGTGCACTCGGCAGCATCTCGCTGCTGGTCGGGGGCGTGGGGATCTTCACGATCATGGTCATCGGCGTACGCGAACGGACGGCGGAAATCGGTCTGCTGCGGGCACTGGGAGCGGAACGGCGGCAGATCCTGGCGCTCTTCCTCATCGAGGCCATGTTTCTGTCTGCCGTGGGGGGTGTCCTGGGCCTGGTAGTGGGTCTCGGCATTGCGGCAGTCCTTGATCTGGCGATGCCCTCATTGCCCGTGAGCTACGCGCCCGGCTTCATCGCGCTCGCCGAGGTCCTCGCCATCGTGATCGGCCTCATTGCAGGCATCCTGCCTGCCGCCAATGCGGCGAGGCTTGAACCCGTGAACGCGTTAAGGGCGGAATAATCCAGAAAGTTGCCGCGGTGCAAGATCTGGCCTGAGCGGTCCGTTCGGTCTGCCGCCGGCCCGTTCTGTGAAGCCAATAGTGCAATTAAATTAATGAATATTCTTATATTTTAATGAATTAATGGCGGCACTGTAATCTTCGAGTTTCTGAGATTCTCACCCCAATAGGAGCGCCGCACGGAGAGGAGCGGCGAGAACAGCCAAGAAATAGGCATCTGCGACGCAGCAAATTAAGCTTGAACTGTACCGACTGGACGGTAAACTGCGGAGACTCCCTATACGGGTCCCGCATGTTCAGTCTTCCGCAAAACCCTCCCGTTGCCATCCGCGATCGCATCCTCGACGCCGTCGGCCAGCTCTCCATGTCGCTCGGTGCAGGCAACTTTACGCTCGAGCAGGTGGCGCAGGCTGCCGGTGTCAGCAAGGGCGGGCTGCTGTACCACTTCCCGACGAAGGAAGCCCTGTTGCTGGCGATGGGGGAGCGCTTCCTGCAAACCTTCGAGTCTGGCCGGCGTGAGGCCCGTGAGCATTTGCCCGACGAACCTTCCGCCGACCTCAAAGCCAGCGTGCTTGGCATGCTGTGCCGGCCGTCGTCCGAGATCTGCCAGGGCGCTGCGATTCTCACTGCGGCTGCCAATGACCCGGCACTGGTCGAGATGTTTCGCACTTGTCTTGCCGACTATACGAACGAGCTGGCCACCTGGCCGGGCTCGTTCGAGCGTAAAGCCATCGTCTCACTCGCCGTCGATGGGCTGATGCTCCGCGAAGCCTTGCGTGTCTCCCCCTTTTCTTCCGCTCAGCGTGATGCCGTGATCCACGCGCTGCTCCAGCTCGCGGACGAGTCCTGTTGCCAGACAGTGGCACCGGACACCGAACCGCAGGATTCCAAGCAGGTACTCCCATGATCTCCTCCCGTATCGCCCAGTCGCTGGCTGTCGCAACCCTGTCCACATCGCTGCTTGCGCTGTCCGCCTGCGGATCCGGTGGCGCCCAGCCCGGCGGCAGCATGCCGAAACCCGAAGTCGCGGTCGGTACTGCGACGTCGGCACCGCTCCCGTTGCAGTTGACCTATACCGCCCGTGCCATCGGATCGCGGGAAGTGGAAGTGCGGGCTCGCGTCAGCGGCATCCTCGAATCGCGTCGGTTTGTCGAGGGCAGTGCCGTCAAGGCGGGTGATGTCCTGTTCCAGATCGATCCGGAACCGTATCGCGCAGCGTTGGCCCAAGCTCGTGGTGAGCTGGGCGTAGAACGAGCGAGTCTTGATGCAGCCATGCGCAACCGCGATCGCGTCGTGCCCTTGTATGACAAGAACGCTGTCAGCCAGCGCCAGCGTGATGAAGCGGTTTCTGCCTACGAGGTCGCGGCGGCACGGGTGGCCTCGGCAGAAGCGCGCCTCAAGACGGCCGAGCTCGATCTCGGTTATACCTCCGTCCGCGCGCCGATCTCGGGCTTGACCAGTCGCGAAGTCCGATCGGAAGGCAGCCTCGTGCAAGCCGGCAGTGAGTCCAGCTTGCTGACACGCATCGTGCAGACCGATCCGCTGTACATCGAATTCTCCGTGCCCGAGGCAGAAGCCGCCCTGTTGCGCGCGCGCCTTGTGGATCAGGCCACCCGCAAGAACCTGCTGGCCACTCTGTTGCTCGGCAATGGCGAGCATCCCGACAAGGCGCCGGTGACCTTCATCGACAACGCGGTCGAATCGACGTCTGGCACCGTGATCGCTCGCGCTGTCCTGCCGAACGCGCGCGGCGCACTGCTGCCAGGCCAGTTCGTGCGTGTCCGCGTCGAAGGCGTTGCACTCGAAGACGTGGTCGCGATTCCGCGCAAGGCCGTGATGATGAGCCCGCAGGGCGCGTTTGTCTGGGTCATCGATGCAAACGAGTCTGCCAGCTTCCGGCCGGTGCAAATGGGCCGTGGGGCTGACGAACAGGTCGTGATCACGCAGGGCCTCGGAGCGGGTGAGCGTTATATCGTCGAAGGCGTCATGAAAGTGGCCCCGGGTGCGCCCGTGACAGCGGTGCCTGCCGAGCCCGTTGCCCGCGAAGCAGCGGCGCAGGCGCAGCCCAAGCCGGCAAAGGATCCCGCATGATCTCCACAGTCTTCATCAAGCGGCCGATCCTGGCCGGCGTGTTGTCGGCGTTCATCGTGATCGCCGGCCTCGCGAGTCTCAGGAGCTTGCCGATCGCGCAGTACCCCGAGATCCTGCCGCCCACCGTATCCGTTTCCGCGTTCTATCCCGGAGCGACGGCCGAGACCGTGTCTGACAGTGTTGCGGTGCCGCTCGAGCAGCAGATCAACGGCGTCGATAGGATGCTGTACATGAACTCGGTCAGTTCCGGAGCCGGGTCGCTGACGATCAATATCTCGTTCGCCGTCGGGACAGACGCCGATATCGCTGCGATCAACGTAAACAACCGCGTGCAGGCAGCCCTGCCGCTGTTGCCGGAAGAAGTCCGGCGGCAGGGCGTTACCGTTGTCAAGGCATCGAACGACATCCTGCAGCTCATCACGATGTCGTCGCCTGACAAACGGTACGACTCGCTGTTCATCAGCAACTACACGCTTCTCAACGTGCTCGATGAGCTGAAGCGCATCCCTGGCATTGGCAACGTGCAGATGTTCGGTGCCAAGGACTACGCTATCCGCGTCTGGCTCCAGCCTGACCGGCTGGCGCAGCTGGGGTTGACGACGGCAGAAGTCGCCGCCGCGATCCGTGAGCAGAATTCGCAGTTCGCCGCGGGCCGCGTCGGGCAGGAACCAGCTGGCAAAGGGGTCGATTTCACGTTTTCCGTGACGGCACAAGGACGCTTCTCCGATCCCGCACAGTTTGCGGAAATCGTCTTGCGCACGACGGCAACAGGTGCCGTGGTGCGGCTCAAGGACGTGGCGCGCATAGAACTCGGTTCCCGGGACTACGACTTCGTCTCCAAGCAGAACGGCATGGAGGCCATCCCGATTGCCATCTTCCTGCAGTCTGGCGCGAACGCACTCGACGTGGGCCGCGCGGTGGAAGCCCGCATGCGGGAGTTGGCCATTGCCTTTCCTGAGGGCTTGGCGTTCGATATTCCCTACGACACGACCACCTACATCGAAGCCTCGATCAATGAAGTACTGAAGACCCTTGCCGAGGCGATGCTGCTCGTGTTCGCGGTCGTTTTCCTGTTCCTGCAGAACTGGCGCGCCACTCTGATTCCCATGTTGGCCGTCCCGGTATCGCTGATCGGCGCATTGACCGTCATGTACCTGCTGGGATTCTCCATCAATACGTTGACGCTGTTCGGAATGGTGCTCGCGATTGGCATCGTCGTTGACGACGCGATTGTCGTGCTTGAGAACGTCGAGCGCATCATGACTACCGAGCATCTGTCTCCGGAAGAAGCCACCGTCAAGGCGATGAAGGAAGTGACGGGGCCCGTGATCGCCATCGTGCTGGTGTTGTGCGCCGTGTTCCTGCCAGTGGCTTTCCTCGGCGGACTCGTCGGCGAGATGTACCGCCAGTTCGCGGTAACCATCGCCGTATCAGTCATGATCTCGGGTTTCGTGGCGCTGACGCTGACGCCGGCGCTCTGCGCATCGTTGCTGCGCCCGGAGCACGCGACCGCGCATGGCGTGTTCACGCGCTTCAATGACTGGTTTGCCCGCTTCACCGGACGCTATACCCGCGGCGTGCGTTATCTGTTGCGGCACGCGACGCTGGCGCTTGCTCTGTTCGCCGCGCTACTCGTTGCGACGGCCGGCTTGTTCCGTTTCGTGCCCAACACGCTGGCGCCCAACGAAGACCAGGGCTATGTGCTGGCCTTGCCGATCCTGCCGGATGCCGCTTCGCTGTCCCGCACAGAGAAGGTGGTCGACCAGATCATGGGCTACACGTCTACAGTCCCGGCGGTCGCCGACTCCCTCGGGTTTGCCGGGCTGGATCTCCTGACCTTTGCCCTGCGGACCAATGCCGGCGCCATCTGGATCCCGCTGAAGAACTGGGACGAACGCAAGGGGACGGAGTCTTCGCCTGCGGCGGTCGTCGGCGGCATCTACGGCTTCGGCGCGACGATCAAGGATGCGTTCGTGCTCGCGTTCGAGCCACCGCCGATCCAGGGCTTGAGTACGACCGGCGGCTTCGAAGGGTATGTGCAGGCGAAGACCAGCAGCGACCCCAAGGCGCTAGCCGCGGCGACCCAGCAATTGCTTGCAGCCACCGCGGGTCGCCCGGAGCTCGCGGGTGTGCAGACGACGTTCAGCGCGAGCGTGCCGCAGATGCGCATCGAGCTGGACCGCGAGAAGGCCAAGAGCCTCGGCATCCCCGTCACCGAGATCTTCGATACGCTGCAAAGTACGTTCGGTGCGCTGTACGTCAATGACTTCAACAAGTCCGGTCGCGTGTTTCGCGTCTACCTGCAATCCGAGGCGGAGTTCCGCGCGCATGCGCAGGATATCCGTAACGTCTATCTGCGCTCGTCGAAAGGCTCGCTGGTGCCACTGACGGCGGTAGCCACCATCCATGAAGATACGGGTCCCGAGATCATGGAGCGCTTCAATGTGTTCCCTGCAGCGAAGGTACTCGGGAATCCCGCGCCCGGTTACAGCTCGGGACAGGCACTCGATGTCATGGAGAAGATCGCCACCGAGGCACTGCCGGCAGGCTATGTGCTGACGTGGGCAGGGACGTCCTATCAGGAGAAGATTGCCGGCGACTCCACGGTTGGCATCTTCATGCTGGCAGTGTTGATGGTGTTCCTGATTCTGGCTGCCCAGTACGAACGCTGGACGCTGCCGCTCGCCGTGATCCTGGCCGTGCCGTTTGCCGTCTTCGGTGCCGTCGCGGCGGTCGCATTGCGCGGCTTGCAGAACGACATCTATTTCCAGATCGGCCTGGTGACACTGATCGGCCTGGCCGCCAAGAACGCCATTCTCATCGTCGAGTTCGCGATGATGAAGCATGCGGAAGGGATGTCTTACGCCGACGCCGCGGTAGAGGCGGCCCGGCTCCGGTTCCGGCCGATCATCATGACGTCGCTGGC
Organism: uncultured Pseudomonadota bacterium; assembly: GCA_903884105.1. Lineage (GTDB taxonomy): Bacteria > Pseudomonadota > Gammaproteobacteria > Steroidobacterales > Steroidobacteraceae > CAIUGU01. The sequence goes on from CAISDJ010000027.1 coordinate 58,690, forward strand.
CTTTATCCTCGGTGTCGTTCCGCTTGCCATCAGCACGGGTGCAGGTGCGGCCAGCCGCCATTCGATTGGCACCGGCGTCATCGGCGGCATGCTGGTGGCGACGTTCGTCGCCACGTTGTTCATTCCGTTCTTCTTCCGCTTTATTGCGTCCTGGGGTGACCGCAAGCAACCCGCTGCGATCCCGGGAGACAAGCGAGCGGGCGTGGCGGAGGTGCCCCATGGTTGATTCACGGTTGCCCCGATTGGGTGTGCTTTTGTGCGCACTCCTGGTTCTCGGCGGCTGCATCGTTTCGCGGGTGTCCGTCGACAAGCCGGCGCTGCCGCTGCCTCAGGCCTTGCCTGACGTCGCCGAGCAGGCGACGCCCCTGGCCGATCGCTGGTGGAGCGTATTTGGTGATCCCACGCTGGACCGATTGATGGAGGAAGCGCTCGCACACAATGCGGATGCCGCCCTGGCCGCTGCACGGGTCCTCGAATCCCGCTCGGCGCTCAGGCAAGCGAACTCGAATCGCTCTCCGGGCGTGAGTATTGAGGGCAATGCCGCGCGGCGCTTTGATAGCGTGCTCGCGGGACAATCGCCGGATCCAGGCGTGGCCCGAGACAGCTTTTCTGCACAGGGCGTCGTGACGTACGAACTTGACCTTTGGGGTCGGTACACGCGTGCGAGCGAAGCAGCCCGGTCGCGGCTGCTCGCGTCTGAGTTCGATCGCGATGCGGTGCGCCTGAGTCTCACGGGCGACGTTGCACGGGGCTATTTCTCGCTGGTGGCGGCGCAACAGCAGCTGGATCGCGCTCGTGAAACACTGGCCGCGCGCCGTGAATCGGTCGGCCTCGAGAAGATCCGCTTTGATGCGGGGGAGAGCGACGAGGCGACGTTGCGCCGGACCGAGGCGGAAGCCGCGGCCTCGGCAATCTCGGCACAGCAGTTTGAACTCGACTTGGGCCAGAGGACCCACGCACTTGGGGTACTGCTTGGTCGCTCGCCGAAGGAAATGACGGATGCTGGCTGGACGACCGGCGTCTTGCCTGTGGCTCCAGTGTTGTCGCCCGGGCTGCCTTCGACGGTGCTGGAGCGCCGGCCAGATGTCCGTTCAGCCGAGGCCGCATTGATCGCTGCCGCAGCAGATATCGGGGTGGCTCGAACCGGCCTGTTCCCAACCATCAACCTGACGGGCACGTACGGTTCCGCGAGTCAGGAGCTGGCAGACCTCTTTACCGATCCCGCCAAGCAGTGGTCACTCGCAGCGGGGTTGTTGCAGCCGGTCTTCCAGGCGGGCCGGTTGCGTGCCGCGGTGGAGCGTGCGAACGCCCTACAGCAGCAGCGGCAAGCGGCGTATGCGAGGACGGTACAGAATGCCTTCCGTGATGTGCTCGATGCCCTCAAGGGGCAGGAACTCCTCGGTGGCATTCGCCAGACGACGGCCGAGCAATCGTCAGCTCTCGCTCGCGCGGCCGAGCTGTCTGAGTTGCGCTACGCAGCCGGAGAGATTGCCTACCTCGATTTGCTGGATGTCCGTCGCAATCTCTACCAGTCGCAGATCGCGCTGGTGGGCGCGCAGCGAGACGCGCTGACGAATTCGGTCAGTTTGGCGCTTGCGCTGGGTGGCGGGGCGACGTCTCCGTAGGCAGCTACGGCATTGCGCTCGAACTGCGGGGCCGCGGGGTCGGAACCCGGGCGATCACCCAGTTGCTGCAGCCATCTGCAGCGGATGGCTCAGTGACGCGGGTCGTGGCGCATATCCTTCCCGGCAACATCGCGTCTTCGAAGCTGGCCAGCCGACTCGGCTTCTCGCCGGAACGCGCCTTCACTGACGTGCATGGCGATGCAGACGTGCGCTGGGTGTGGACCGTACCGGCATAAAGCAGGGTAAAAGTGTCGACGGAACGTGGACCTCGAAGAAGGCTGGTCAGCGCCCCACAACAAGAGCGGCAGGGCGATTCCGATGAGCCCATGCGTTCTGGTCCATGGGGCATGGCATGGGGCATGGCATGGGGCCTGGTGCTGGCACAAACTGGTGCCCCTGTTCGAAGCCCATGGGCATTCGGTGCTGACGCCCGACCTGCCGCCGCTTGGGATAGACCGCACTCCCATCGCATCGGCGTCGCTGCAGGCGGACGCTGACCGCGTGTGAGCAGTGCTGTCAGGCTGCAGCGAGCCCGCCTATCTCGTGGGCCACAGCATGGCCGGGCTGCGCAGCGAGGAACTTGAACGACCCAGCCAGGCTAGTCTCGAAGTTTGGTGCGTGCTGGATGGAGTTCTCCCTGACGCTCCATGCGAGGTTCGCCTCGGTGAGGTTCGAAAAGGGGGCGGCACTGGAGGTAGGCGGATCGGGCGAGCACTGCCGCTCAGCGCAAATTATACCGGCAGGCACCAATCCCGCGTTGGCCGCTGACTCCGGGACCGAATTTTAAAGTATGCTTGGAATTGAGTCGACAGGATCCATCTGGCGCGTCAGCGCCGGTGGTTTCGGCAGCATTGTTTCCGACTCCCCGGCCTGCGCTGCAGGCTGAAGCTACAGGTCGTTCAAGTTGAAGCGTGACAGTGTCGTGAAGAAGGTCGTGGGTCGTCGGGAACAGAAAAAGGCCGAGACGGCGGAACGTATTGCCATGGCGGGCCGCAAGCTGCTTCGGGCCAAGGGCTTTGATGCCCTGACCACACAGGAGGTCGCGCTGGAGGCGGGGATCCCGCCCGGCACCCTGTTCGGGTACATCAGCAACAAGACCGACCTGCTGATCATCGCGCTCGTCCATGAAGCGATGGAGTTCGTTGCCACAATCCCGTCGCGGATCCCCGCAGCGGGTAGCTGCAAGGACCGGGTCATGTTCGTCTTCGAGGAGATGGCGGTCTACCACGGTCGCGACGTCGAGATCACGCGGCACTTCCTGCGCGAGTTGGCTATCACGCTGAACAAGGAGCTGACCGAACGCTCGCATGCTCTCGGCGATGCCGTGCGCGATGTCATCTCGGCCATCGTGGCCGAACACCAGCAACGCGGTGAGGTCACCCGTGAACTTGCCGCAGAAGACATCAGTCGCCTGCTGTTTTCCCACTACTGGTCCAGCCTCCGCTACTGGGTGACGGGAGTCTATTCTCGAGCGGAATACTCGACCACGCTGCGCAAGGCACTCAAGTGGCAGTTCATGGGCATTGCGGCGACTCCGGCAACCGGGGCGGGATCGGGCAAGGCTCGAGCCGGCTAGCGGCGGCGGGACTTGAGGGCGACCGGTTCCAGCAGTCAGCGACGATGCGCGTCCCACTTCAGAACGCGTCACCTTCGCGATCCCGCCACCATGCGATAGCATACGCGCCGTGAATCACTACGATATTCTGGTCATCGGCAGCGGCCCGGCGGGCGAGGGCGCGGCCATGATGGCGGCGAAGAATCACCGCAAAGTCGCCCTCATCGAGCGTCACGGGGAAGTCGGCGGCGGCTGCACCCATTGGGGCACGATCCCGAGCAAAGCGCTCCGGCAAGCGGTCAAGACGCTCTACGATGCCAGGCGCAATCCGCTGCTCCGTGAATTCCGCAATTCCCTGAACATCAGCTTTCCGCGCCTGCTGTCGTCGGCAGGCGGAGTGATCGATGCGCAGGTGGCGAGTCGCCGCCGTTTCTATGACCGCAACCGCGTGCCGATCCTGTCGGGCGATGCCTGGTTCATCGACGATCATACGGTCGAAGTCCGTTCCGACAGCGCAGAGACCCAGCGCGTCACCGCCGACCACATCGTGGTTGCCACGGGATCGCGGCCATACCATCCGCCAGAACTCGATTTCAGCCACCCGCGCGTTCGTGATAGCGACACCATCCTGCGCTACGGCGACAACCCGTTCGTTGTCACCATCTACGGGGCCGGGGTGATCGGCTGCGAGTACGCGTCGATCTTCATCAACCTGGGCTGCAAGGTCACGCTGGTGAACACGCAGGATCGCCTGCTGTCGTTCCTCGACGATGAGATTGCAGAAGCGTTGTCCTATCACCTGCGCGAGCAGGGCTGCGTGATCCGCCACAACGAGAAGTTTGCGGGCCTCGAGGCCCGCGAACGGGACGTCGTGTTGCAGCTCGAATCCGGCCGCAAGATCAAGTCGGACCTGCTGCTGTGGGCCAATGGCCGCACCGGCAACACGAACAACATGAACCTCGAGGCGGTGGGGCTCGTTCCGAATTCACGTGGCCAGCTTGGAGTCAATGCGCATTACCAGACTCCGCTCGGCCACATCTATGCCGCGGGCGATGTCATCGGCCCACCGGCGCTCGCCAGCGCGGCCTACGGACAGGGATGCGATGCCGTCCAGCACATCCTCGATCCGCGCATGGAACCACACCGCCCGGACCTCGTGCCGACCGGCATCTACACGCTGCCCGAGATTTCCACGGTCGGCCTGAACGAACGCGAACTGCGTGAAAAAAACATTCCATACGAAGTGGGGCATGCGAGCTTCAAGAGCCTGGCGCGCGCGCAGATGACGGACGAACGCGTCGGCATGCTGAAGATTCTCTTCAACACCGAAACGCTTAAAGTGCTCGGTGTGCACTGCTTCGGCGACGGCGCATCGGAGATCATCCATATCGGCCAGACTGTCATGTCAAGCGACGACATGAACGACATGCGGTACTTCGTGAATACGAAGTTCAACTACCCAACGATGGCCGAAGCCTACCGGACCGCCGCGTTCAATGGGCTCAATCGGCTGGCCTGAAGCCAGGCACTAAGGAAGCCAAGGAAGCTGGGAAGCTGGGAAGCCGAGGAAGCCGGATTCCCGTTCGAGCGTCTTGATTCCCTTCTGGCTTCCCAGCTTCCCTGGCTTCCTTCGCTTCCGTCTCCAGCTCAGCGTTGTCCCCTCTGTGTGCGACGCATTGCTGCAATTGCGCCAAGTCGTAACAGGAGGCACGGTTGCCAACCCACGCGCGTCGTGCTCGCGTGATGGCTTCAACTCAATGAAATCGAACGCGTTTCCGGCTCAATGAGGCCGCGAGTGACGAGGTGTCATCGCGTTGGCATGGCCATTGCTGATACTAGGTTACAGAGCGTGCCCCCCGCACCTCTTCGGGACTCGACAGGGTCTCTTCAAGGCTGCCTCGTTCATCGCGATGCGGCCTTTTTTTATTCGGGACCGGCGTGGGTCTGGCGCAACTCGAGCACCAGGCTCCAGGGGCTCTCAGCCGATAGTCAGCTTCTCGCGTTGTCTGCCGGCTTCGCTTCGCGTTTGGCTTTCTCGCGGACGATGGACAACGTGAGCTTGAGCCCGGAGCTGTCCGGATTCAGCTCGAGTCCCCGCTCCGCGTCGCCCAGGGCCTTGGTGATCTGGCCAAGACCCGCATAGGCGCCGGCCCGGTTCTGCAGCGCCCGCCAGTTGCCTGGGTCGAGTTCGAGCGACCGATTGCAATACACGATCGCCGTATCGTATTCCTTCAGTCCCACGTATCCGGCACACAGGTTGGAGAGCATCGTCACGCGCTCTTCAGTCGTGAGGATCTGCTTCAGCCCTTCGCGTGTCAGCTCGACGCCCTTCTCGTAGTTGCCAAGCATCAGCGCACTGGCGCCGTCGGAAAGGTAAGGGTTCGTGCCGTAGACAGAGCGGGATCCCCCGATGCCGAGTTCCTGGGCGGACGCCGGAGCGGACTGCAGTGCAAGGAATGCCAGCAGGCAGGGCAGCGACGAGACGGGGGCACGTCGAGCTGGAAGCGGGGTAACCAAGGCAAGTCCCCTCCATCGTGACTGCGAAAGGGCGCGGAACGAACGCCGCTGATGGATATAGCACAAGCCCCGCGCTGGAAGAAGCTGCGCACCGGCGGCGACGCAGGCAGCCGCTGCTGCAGGGCATCACTACGATGGAAAGTGCGCCCGGTCAGCTGCCGTGGATGTGCTGGGTGGGTTCAGTGCCGCCTGGAAAAAAGGCGAGCGACACGGAATTGAGGCAGTACCGCTTGAACGTCGGGGGCGGCCCGTCGCCGAAGACGTGCCCGAGATGCCCGTCGCAGCGTTTGCAGCGGATCTCGACCCGGGCCATGCCGTGGCTGATATCGCGCAATTCACTGACGTGTTCCGCGTCGATGGGATCGAAGAAGCTGGGCCAGCCGGTACCCGATTCAAACTTGGCTTCGGAGCGGAACAGGGGCAAGCCGCACAGGCGGCAGGTGTAGAGTCCCGCTTCCTTGTTGTTGAGCAGGGTGCCACAGAAAGGGGGCTCGGTGCCCTGATTCAGCAGCACCCTGCGTTCTTCGGCCGTGAGGCCCGCTGCAAACCGTGTCCGTTCCGCCGGCGTCAGTGCAGTCAGGTCGTACCCGCTGGGGGAACGATGGACGGGGCTGGCCGGGGATGACATGGTGAAAGGCTCGCGGCGGGAAGGCGATTACTGCGGAGGACGCACGACGGATGCGCGGGTCTTGCGCCCTGTCTTCTTCTTCGCGACCTTGCGCTTTGCAGCTACCTTCTTTTTTGCGACCTTGCGCTTTGCAGCTACCTTCTTCTTTGCGGCCTTCTTGGGCGAAGGGCGCTTGGCCTTGGTGGACTTGCGAGCGACTTTCTTTTTTCGAGTGGCCATGGTTGCTTTAAGCTCCCGTTGTTATGGAAGTCACGAACTCTAGCACTTAGCCGTGAGCGCCGCACCGCCATCGGAACCGTCGCAACCGTCCCCCGACGTGCGGGAACGCATTGCGATCATCGTGAGACAGGCGCTCGAGTTCGGTCCGCGAGATCGCGTGGTGTTCGTTCGTCAGAGTTGCGGCGACGATTCATTTCTCTACGACGCGGTACTCGAGCGACTGCTTGAGCGCGGTGATTCCGTGCCATTTGCCGCGTCCACGGCCCTTGATGACGACTCGGGGGTGGCTACCGAGCTTGCTGGGAGCGGCCTCCCGAATGCACCGCCGGATCGTTCGGGGGAACGTGTCGGCCACTACCGGTTGCTCTCGCGCATCGGCCTTGGCGGCATGGGTGCCGTCTATCTCGCCGAGCGCGACGACGCAACCTATCGGCAACGCGTGGCGATCAAGATGGTCAACGAAGGACTCTATGGCTCGTTGACCGCGGGCCGGCTGCGCGCCGAAAGGCAGATGCTGGCCAGCCTGGATCATCCCAACATCGCGCGAGTGCTGGACGGCGGTACCGCGAGCGACGGCACCCCCTACTTCGTCATGGAGTACGTCGACGGCGTGCTCCTGGATGTGTACTGCGACAGCCATGGCCTCGATATCGCGGCGCGCTTGAAGCTGTTTCGCGCGATCTGCGCGGCGGTGCACTGCGCGCATCAGAACCTGATCGTGCACCGGGACCTCAAGCCGTCGAATATTCTCGTGACCGCGGAGGGTGCCCCGAAGCTCCTCGATTTCGGTATTGCCAAACTGCTCGATGCCAGCCAGGCGCGCCACACCATCGCAGTGACGCAGGCCAGCGTACGGTTGATGACCCCTCACTACGCCAGCCCGGAGCAGGTGACGGGCGGGCCCATCACCACCGCGACGGATGTCTACGCACTGGGGTTGCTGCTCTATGAGCTGCTGGCCGGCCGGCGGGCCTTCGACATCCAGAGCTATCGGCTCAAGGACATGGAACGCGTCCTGACCACCACTCCCGTCGTGCCGCCGAGCTCGGCCGTCCTGTGCAAGGACATGAAGGGTGGGCTTGCTGCCGGCCGCGCCGAGCAGATTGCCGCCGCTCGCTCGACGCCGTTGCAGCGGCTGCACAGGCAACTGCGGGGAGACCTCGATGTCATCGTCCTCAAGGCGCTGCAGATCGAGCCCGAGCGACGCTACGTCTCGGTGGAACAGTTTTCCCGTGACGCCGAGCATTTCCTCGATGGGCGGCCCATCGTTGCGCAACGGGACACATGGAGCTACCGGACGGGCAAGTTCGTGCAGCGCTATCGCCTGACCGTGGCCGCCTCGGGCGTCATCTTGCTGCTGTTGGTCGGCTTTGCGGCGACGATGTATGTGCAGGCAGGACGCATTGCGCGTGAGCGCGACCGGGCAACCGCAGAGGGTGCAAGGGCGGAGACGGTGTCTTCGTTCCTCGTCGAGCTGTTCGAGCTCTCGGATCCCGGTCGCACGCGGGGCGCCACCATCACCGCGCGGGAGATTCTGGATACGGGTGCACGACGTGTAACGGAAGGCCTGCGCAGCCAGCCGGCGACGCAGGCGACGCTGCTCGAAACGATCGGCAAGGTGTACGTCAATCTGGGGCTGTACGGGAACGCCGCTGCAGCGGCACAGCGCGCACTCGATCTACGCAGGCAGGAACGGAGTGGCGATCATCCCGAGGTTGTTACGTCGCTGACGCTGCTCGGCGGTGCCCTGCTAGAGGCAGGTGATTTCAAGGCGGCGGAGCCCACGCTCAAGGAGGCGTTGGCGATGCAGAGGCGTCTCGCCGCGTCCGGTTCCGTTCCCGAAGCCGATATCGTGCATACCCTGGGCCGTGTGCGTCAACTCGAGGGGCGGTACGACGAAGCGGAGAAGCTCTACAACGAGAGCCTGACGCTCTACACCGATGCGTCAGGCGGCGACACGCCGGCGGTCTCATCCGTAATGAACGATCTGGCGCAAGTGCTCGAGCGTCGCGCCGATCTGGCGGGTGCGGCTGCCATGACCCGCGAGGCGCTGGCAATGGATCGGCGGCTGCTCGGGCCCGATCATCCGCGCGTGGGCCTGCAGTTGCACAACCTGGCCTACTACCTGTACCTGCAGGGCAGTCTCGACGAGGCGGGTCCGCTGTTCCAGGAATCCCTGGCACTGCTGAATCGTGTGGTAGGTGCCGAGCACCCTGACACCATCCGTGTGCTCGGCAGCTATGGCCGTTTCCTGCAAAGACGGGGCCGTTTCACCGAAGCCGAGCGGGTGCTGCGCGAAGCTCTGACCCGACAGATCGAGGTCCGGGGTACGGGCGGTTATGAAGTCGCATACGACCGGGTTAATCTGGCTCTGCTGCTGGAGGAGACCGGTGTCTACGGACCCGCAATCGACGAGTTTCGCAATGCCAGGCAGATTTTCGAGGCGACCTTGCCTGCCGACCATCAGTATCTCGCAAGCGCACTGACCGGACTCGGGCGCGTGCTGGCGACGACAGGCCGGGGTGCGGAGGCCACGCCCTTGCTCGAGCGCGCGCTTGCGATCTGGAAGGCCCAGTTGCCACCCACGCATCCGCAGATCCTGGTGACGCGTGCGGCGCTTGCGCGAGTTGCGGCCGGGTCGGGGCAGGCAGCAGAAGCCCGTGCTGTCCTCAAGGAAATCGAGCCGCTATTGCTCAGTGCCTATGGCCCGGAGCACATTGATACGCGGCGTGTACAGGGCTGGCTCAGGGAACTCGAGGGCCGGTAGGCGCGACGCAGTCAGGGTCTGGCTTCGGATGCGCCCGCGCTTGGGCGGCCAAACTTGTCCGCGAAGAAATCACGACGATTCCAGCGTGGCCGGTCCGGCGCATCGGCCAGCTCCACCGCCATGCGGACATGCATGCGAGTGAAGGCCGCTGCGGTCGGGTAGTGAAGTGGCAGGGAAGCATCGTCGCTGGGTTGGTGGTAGTGATTCTTCAGGTATTCACGAACCAGCGAGTCCACGTCGGTATCGCGGAAGCGCGACTTGTACCCGCCGATCACGTACAGAGAAGGGATGCCCTGGCGGACAAACGAGAACTGGTCGCTGCGGATGAAGTTGACTTCCTCGGGTCTGTTGTCCGGGCTGAGTACGTAGCCTTCCTCGCTGGCCGCACGCCTGGCGACAGGCCCGAGCGTGGAGTGCTCGGCGCCGAGCGCCACGAAGTCGAGCATGGGGCCGACCAATAGCGGCATGTCGATGTTGAGGTTGGCAACGACGCGGCCGCGTGCATTCGAGGGATGGCGCGCCAGGTAGTCGGATCCGAGGTCGCCGCGCTCCTCGGCGGTCACGGCGGCAAACACGATCGAGCGCTTCAGGTGCGCGCCGCTGGCCGCCAGCGCACGGGCCGTCTCCAGCAGGATGGCGACGCCCGACGCGTTGTCGTGGGCCCCGTTGTAGATGGAGTCACCGTTGACCGGTGCGCCCCTTCCGAGATGGTCGAGATGGGCAGTGATGACGATCTGTTCCCGCTTCAGCACCGGATCAGAGCCTTCCAGGATGCCGATGACATTGGCGCTCTGCGTGCGCCGGAGGCCGGTCGTGGCGGACAACGTCATCGAGCCCGGCAAGTCGAACCCCTGTGGCGTGCCTGCCGCAGCAACATCGAGTGCCTGGTTGATATCCGCGGACGCGCCTTCGAACAATCGCGCGGCGGCACTCCGGCTGAATCGAAAGCGCACCTTGAGCTCCGGGAAGGCGTCAACAGGTTGGCTGTCAGGTCCAAGCCAGCGCATCTGGGGTGTCCAGCTGGCAGCCACACGCTGCTCCCACGGATAGCCTGTCTCGCCGTCGCGGGTGTCAATCGTGATGATGCCGATCACGCCGCGGCGGACGAGGTTGGCGTACTTGTCGACAGTGGACGAATAGTACGCGCGCGCGTTGTTTGCGAAGCGTGCAGGTGCGCCGTCGAAGACCACGGCGATCCGGCCGTTCAGCTCGAGCTTGTCGAGGTCGTTGTAGTCGAGTTCGGGTGCATCGATGCCAAAGCCTGCAAAGACCAGGGGTGCAGAGACGGTCGAGTTGGCCGTGAAGTAGTCGGCGCCTGGCAGGAAGTCCTTGCCGTACTCGAACTTGACCGTCCCATCGTCGCGCGCAAGCTGTGCTGCCGACCCCGGCAGCACTGCCGTGGCTTCAAGCAATGGTACGGGCTGCAGGAAGGTGTCGGCATCACCAGCCGGTCTGAGCCCGAGCTGGCGGAACTGCGCAACGACATAGGCCGCTGCGGTATCGAATCCCTTGGAGCCGGCGGCGCGCCCTTCAAGCAAGTCGTCTGCAAGGAACTGCACGTGGGCCCGGATCGCTTCGGCGCGGACTTCCGTCCAGGGATCACTTTGAGCGTGTGCAATCGAGGCGGCGCAGAGCAACGCCGCCACAGCCAGGGGCGACAGCAATTGCGTGACGCGCGTGGCACAGGCAAGGGCACGGTCGGCGGGTCGCATCGAATGATTGTAGTATGAGGCGACTCGGCGTTCGAGGGGAACGAGCCTGCTGCCGCAGGCCATGAGGAGGGGCGGGCGTGCAATCGGTGGTCGCAGGCAGCAGTGGGACGGAGAGGTCGGCGGTGTCGCGCATCGCGTATCGCCAGCTGGTGACTGCGATGGCCTTGGCTGTGCTCGCGGGATGTGGCACACCAGCTCCCCGTCATGTGCCTGCTTCACCAGCCGCAGCCGTCGTTCGCCAGTCACTGGGCGATGAGATCGTTCTGCGTGCAATGGCCCAGCTCGGCACAGCCTATCGTTACGGAGGCGCCGACCTCGAAGGGTTCGACTGCAGTGGCCTCGTCTATTTCATCCACCAGGGACTGGGATTGTCGGCACCGCGCACGGCGCAACAGCAGTATGAATCCTCGCTGCGGATTGCCCGCGGTGACCTCGAACCCGGCGACCTGGTCTTCTTCCGCATTGTTGGCCCGCGCATCTCGCATGTTGGTATCTACGCGGGAGCGGGGCGGTTCGTGCACGCACCGCAGTCCGGGCGTAATGTGGAATTGAAGAGCCTTGACGATGCCTTTTACGCGCGCCATTTCGCGGGCGGCGGACGCTTGTCGGTTCCAGGGGGCTGAGGGAATCAGTTCGCGTTGCCAGTTGCGGCGTTGAGTGCCGACCAGATGGCGTCGAACACGGTCGTTCCGATCCCCATGGCCATGGCCGCCTTGTTGGCGAGAATGCTGCGCTGGTTACCGGGGGGAGCCAGGGAGAGCAACGCGCAGCTGCGGCCTGCCTCGAGCGCGCGACCCAAGGGGCTCAGGTCCTGAAGGTGCCCCGTGCCTCGCGACTCGTAGAGCGCCAGCACAAAAGTCTCCGGCATTTGCCAGTGCGACGCGATGACGCTCGACGTTCCATCTGCCAGGGTCTCGATCAGCCGCACGATCACCTCGGCTCGAGGCACCCGCTGCGGATGTTCGCGGTAGACCTCAGTGGCGGCACGAAACACGGCCAGCGGGCCAAGTGCCGACAGCAGGCCCAGTAGCTGGGCCGTGGCGGGGTCGGCCGTGCCCGTGCGCGTTGCGTAGATGCCCGCAGCCGTCGCGGTGCGCATGGCCAGTTCCCATAGTGTGGGTGCAAAGGCGTCGAACTGCCCTTTCGGCGTGCGGAATACGGGTTGCATGATCGACGCTGCTACCACCGATTTCAGGCCTTCGATCCCGAGCAGCAAGATGGCCCGGTCGAGGCTGTCCACAGGCTCAGGCGCAACGCGGTAGAGCGGGCTATTCGCCATCCTGAGCACATCGGCGGCCAGAACGGGGTCCTGCAGGATGATGGCAGCCAGTGCCTCTCGCGTGCTGGCTGGATCATTCAGCGCCCGCAGCAGTTGGGGCAACAGCAAGGGGCGGCGGGGCAGTGTCCGTTCACGGTCCGCAACGCCAGTCAGCGTGCTCTCGACCGCATCGAGGATCGGCTGATGCGATTCCGGGATGCCGTCGACCAGCTCGGTGATGCGGAAGGCGGTGCAGTAATACTGAAGCCGCGCTGCTCCCAGCATCTGGGTGGCGTGCGCGACCATTGCTGCATCTGCGCGAGGCTGTGACGGTGCCGCCGGTGCTGGCGCTGCGGTGGTTTCTGCCCGATCGGCAGCCGGTGGTGCCGACGTGCCGCGGCGTAGAACCAAGAAGAGTCCGATGCCCAGCAGTAGTGAAATGACGACAGCGATCAGCGCAGCGTTGCTCAAGATTTCCCTCTCTTGCCGGAGAATGCGTCGACCGATTGTCTGCGGCTTCTGCCTCGATTGTCCATCGCCAGCGCATCCGTAAGCGCGGATTGCGGTCGCGCCTTAGTCAGTAAAAAGGGCCGGCAGCTTGCGCGGCCGGCCCTGATGTCGCTTGCGCGTGGCCCAACGCTGTCTGATCAGTCTTCCATCAGGAAGCTG
>CAISDJ010000028.1 GCA_903884105.1 uncultured Pseudomonadota bacterium
GTCGAACGTGCGGCTGCGAATGATGTCGCTGGCCTTCGTGAGATCCTGTACGGCGATGTAGCCGACGATCGAGGTCATCTTCACCAGGGAAATGAACTCACCCTTGTACACCGGCAGGATGCGCTGAATCATCTGCGGCAGGACGATGAAGCGGAAGGTCTGGGTCTTGGTGAAGCCCATCGCGATCCCCGCTTCGGTCTGGCCCTGGTCCAGCCCCTCGATGCCCGACCGGAACATCTCGGATACGTAGGCGGCGAAGTTCATCCCGAAGGCGATGACGGCGACCAGCAGCGGACTGATGTTCACGGACCCAAAGACCACGTAGAAGATCAGCATCAGTAGCACGAGGACGGGCATGCCTCGCAGCATCGCGATGTAGCCACGGGCTGGCAGGCGAAGCGCGGCGATGGGCGACATGCGCATGAAGCAGACCAGGGCGCCAAGCGCCGTGCCAAAGAGTGTGGCCAGCACCGAGATAAGTACTGTCGCCTGCAGTCCGTCCCAGAGTAGCAAGTATCGCCGCTCTGTGATGATATTGCTTTGGAAGCTCGAGACCACCTTGGCAAGGAAAGAGGGCGCAGCCGGGGGCGTGGCCAGTGCGGCACGGCGATCGATGGTGTTGTCACGATGGGTGAAGGCGACATTGTCCTGCTGGAAGTAGGGGTCCGAGAAGTCAATCCGCTGCTGACGTTCTTCGGTGATGAACATGTCGGCGATGATGACATCCACCTTGCCGCTGACCAGTGCAGCGATGAGGCCCGAAAATTCCTGGTCTGCGAAGCGAGCTTCCTTGCCGAGGTGAGCGGCAAACCGTCTGCCCAATTCAACGTCGAAGCCCGCGAGTTCATTCTGAGCAACGGCGCTGAATGGGAACCCACCGCTCGTAATGCCGATAGTCAGGATGCCGTTGGTGGCCGAGGCGGGAATTTCGGGCATGCTGGTGAGGCGCCGGGTCATCCACCGGTCGACCATGTCCGCATAGGTGCCTTTCTCGCGCAGCTTCTTCAGGAAAGCGTTGAACGCCAGCCGCGTTTCCACGTTCTGTTTGGCGAAGCCGGCGGCCACGGGAGATGAAAAAAGCGGCTGTCCGAAAGGCACGAGGTCAGGATTGCTGAGCGTCACCATCTGCAGCGTGTCGACATCGCTCAGGCCAGCATCCACCTTCCCGGAACTGACCGCCAGCGTTAAATCCTGATAGGTTGGGAATTGAACGACCGTTGCCCTGGGGAACGTCTTGGTGGCGTACAGGTCGTAGACAGTGCCGAGCTGGACCCCGATCCGCTTGTCCCGCAGGTCGGCCGTCGATGCGAGTCGTCCTGAGGGTGCCGGAGCCGTCTGCCCGGGTGATTCCGGACTCTCCGTTTGGTGGCAGGCGGACAACAGCAGCGCCATGACCGAGAGCAAGGCGGTGCCCCAAGAGAAGTGATTGACCGAGAGTCTCATGCGACGGTTCATGCCGATGCTGCTTTGGGGTGCTTAAGCGGGCCGGTACGTGGGGGCTTGCGTGGATGGCATAAAGGGCATTTACACTGCTGCAGTTCCATATTCCGATTGCACCAACGCAGGTTACCTACTCGGCGGCGGTTAAGGATGCCGTAGACCAAGCATGTATTCTGACAGTATATTCCACTGAGTTCACGGTTTGCCTTGCTCTCGCCTTTAGCGGGAGTTGTGGTGCGAACGCGAGAAGATCACTTTCTTTTTCAGGAGTACCTTCGACACATGTTTAGTTTAGTCATTGGCGTGAAAAAAGCGCTGTTTGGGCTTGGTTCGTTCCTTTTTCTGCTCATGCTGGCTGCCTGCAGCCAGTCGCCTTCCGTCACTTCCATTGACCAACTGGGAGGCAAGACATTTGCGCTGCCGACCGGAACCGTCGCCGACAAGCTGGTGTTGTCGAAGTTTCCCGATGCGAAATTCCAGTACTACAACACGGTGCTTGACGCAGCCATGGCTGTGAAGGCCGGCAAGGCGGACGCTGCGGCCTACGACGAACCGATTCTGCGGAACATTGCGGGTAAGAACCCGGGTATGGTGTTGCTGCCGACGCCAATCACCATCGATGAATATGGGTTTGCCATGCGACTCGGAGACGATGCGACCAAGGACGCGATTGACGGGGTTGTCAGGGATGCCAGAGCGGATGGCACCTACGAGCAGATGGTGAGCCGATGGCTGCCGCAGGCGGGTGCCCCGGGATCCATGCCTGAACTGCCGACAGGAGATGGCAGTGCCGGAGTTATTCGGTTTGGCACCGCAGCAATTACCGAGCCGTTTTCCTTCGTTGACGGTTCACAGGCCATTGTCGGGTTGGACGTCGAGATCGCGACGCGCGTGGCGGCACGGCTCAACAAGAGACTTGAAGTCGTCAACCTAGACTTCGGTGCGCTGATTCCTGCGCTCATCGCCGGCAAGGTCGATATGATCGGCGCGTGTATCACGATCACGGAAGAGCGGAAGAAGGCAGTACTGTTCTCGGAACCCTACTACACCGGGGGAATCTCGGCACTGGTCCGTCAGTGAAGGATCGCGGTCGCTGACGTGGTGATTAAGCGGACGGTCGGCCGGCGCCGCAGGCCGGTCCGTCCGCTGCATCAGGGGTGATCCGCCCGAGTGGGTGGTCGCTGCTACGGCTTACGTGAACCTGGATCTGGTGGTTCGCGCTGGCTGATGCCGTTCATGTTGTTGCGACCAGGAATCGGGGGCGTCGGGGCGGGGCACGCGGCCTGCCCCGATACCGGGAACGCCCGATCTACACGTAAAAGTTCTGCAGCATCTCGGCGACAGGTGCATCAAGTTGCTCGCGGCGCCGGATATCCTCAAAGCGCGTGAGTAGATCTTCCGGTCTGGCGCGCGCCCTTTCACTGCCCTGAAGATCATGCAGGATGCGTCCTCTGTGCATCATGATGATCCTATCGCCGAGGTTAACTGCCTGCTGCATGGAGTGGGTCACCATCAGAGTGGTCAGTTTGTCCCGCGCGATGATGTCATGGGTCAGGCGAATGACCTGCTCGGCGCTTTTTGGATCGAGCGCGGCAGTGTGTTCGTCTAATAGCAGCAAGTCCGGCTTGAGCCAGGATGCCATGAGCAGTGTCAACGCCTGTCGCTGCCCGCCCGACAGGCTGCCAATGGCGTTGTCGAGACGGTCTTCAAGGCCCATGTTCAGCGTGCGGACGCGTTCTCGCAATTCAGCGTGGCCCTTTCGTCCCACTGCCCAGCCCAGCCCACGGCTCTTACCGCGGCGTGCGGCGAGCGCCAGATTCTCGGCGATCGACATCGTCGGGGCCGTGCCACTGAAAGGATTTTGGAAGACTCGCCCGATCAGTTTCGCCCGGCGATGTTCAGGCCACTTGGTGATGTCATGGTCCGCAAGGTTGATGGTCCCGGTATCAACGATGAACGAGCCGGCCACTGCGTTCAGGAGGGTCGACTTGCCAGAGCCATTGGTGCCAATGATGATCAAGAAGGAACCCTGGTTGAGCGTCAGTGACACCCCCTGAAGGGCGCGCACCTCGTTCACTGTGCCGGGATTAAACGTCTTGTGAATGCCTTCAATCTGCAGCATGGCGTCAGGCAGCCTTGGCCGGTGTGGGGACGGTCGTGCGGAACCGCCGTATGAGGGTTGGCATCACGAGCGCCGCGAATACGAACACGGCGGTGATGAGCTTCAGGTCGTTGGGGTTGAGCCCCCAGCGGAGCGCAATCGCCACCAGGAGTCGGAACAGCACCGACCCCATGACGGTCCCGACGAGCAGCATGCCGACCGCACGAGTTCCGACCAGCGCTTCCCCGATAATGACGCTTGCCAGTCCCAGCACGACGATGCCGATGCCCATTTGCACATCGGCAAAACCTTGATACTGGGCGATCAGGGCGCCGCTCAAGGCGATGAGCCCGTTGGACATGGCCAGACCAAAAACGATGAACATATCGACGCTGACGCCAAGCGCGCGGATCATCTGCGGGTTGTCGCCCGTGGCGCGCATGGCCGTGCCAAGGTTCGTGCGAAAGAAAAGATAGAGAGCGACGCAGGCAAAGGCGATGAACAAGAGTACGCCCAGCAACATCGAGGCGTCCCGAACACCGACCTCCCATCCGGCGATGCTCAGATCGCCGGATGTGCCGAACAGGGCCGCTCCGAACTGTTCGGCGCGGGTCGCCAGCGTAATCTCATTGAGCAGTGGCACGTTGCTCTTGCCCATCACGTGCAGATTGACCGAATAGAGCGCTGTCATCACGAGAATGCCGCTCAGCAGTTTATTGATGCGGCACTTGGTGGCGAGCAATCCTGTCAGGGCGCCCGCCAACATGCCTGCCAAGGTTGCCGCAATGGTCGACACGACGGCGCCGTGGCCGCCAACCATCAGGGTCGCGGCGACCGCGGCTCCAAGCGTCACGGAGCCTTCTGCCGTGATGTCCGGCATGTCGAAGATCCGGAAGCTGATGTACACGCCCAACGCGAGCAGCGCGAGGATCAAGCCGAGGGTCAGAGATCCGATCAATAGTGTCATGCGTGGCCTCGTCTCTAAACTCTCGTGATCGTAGGCAACGGGCCCATCCAGCAGGCCCCCCGGACTAGGTCGGTTTCGCCCACACCTTCGAAGGGCCGGGTGTCCGACATAAGATGCATGACGGCACTGGGCGCCGAGGCCGAAAAAACGTCCGCGACCGTCTTGCCGAAAGGCAATTCGCCTCGCTGCACCGGACGGTACGGAAACACTGCCGCGTGAACGTGGACCTGCATGGCCGAACCCGTGCGAATCGGGCGAAGAAAGGCGGCCGCCGCCGGGGGCGGTTCAGGTGTGGCTATTCCGACCAGCAGTGTGAGGCTGCGCTCGCTCGAGCGCTCTGTGCTGAACGACAGCCAGTCGCGTATTGCGGGTAGTTCGAGGGACGCAGGGTCCGGTGCAGGGGATTGTCGGAGAGTGGCCCCGACGAGGCCTGCGGTTTCCGCGAGTATCACGAATACGGTGTTGGTCCCGCCGTTGATCTCAACCAAGGAGTCGATCAGCGCCGACAGTCCAACGGTGCCTGAACTTTCAGCCGTGGGATCGAATCTCACCATGGACGGAAAGTCCCCGCTGCCGACGATCCCGTAGAGAGTGTGGACAAGAGGCACGAGCGTGCCTTCCTCGATGATGTAGTCGGGCAGCGCGTGCCGGTTGTTCGTGGGCAGCGTCACGGCGCAGCCACCCGCCGCCAGAAACTCGCCGAAGCGCTGATGGCAGTCTGCGAACCCCTCCCCGAAGGCGCCAATACCGAGTCCGAATGAACCGGACTTGAATTTCACCGCGCGGCAGTCAGCCTCCCCAAATCCGTCTGTAGTCAGGCGTTCGGGAGCGCCGACCAGGGTGCATGTCAGGGGAGTGACGACCGATTGCGGAAAGACCTGATAGGTAGCCCCGCCATGCGTTACGGTTGTCGCTCCTGATTTGGCCGCCGTGGGCGTACCCGCAGCGGCCGCACTCTTCAGGAGAAGAGTGGAAAGTCCTGCTGCTTTCAAAATGGTGAGCGTCGCATCGCTGGGCTCGCTCACCGCCAGGCTGCCCTTGACTGCCAGCAGGCGCTTGTAGTGATTAAGCAGCACCCGAATACCGAGTGAACTGATGAAATCAACGCCGGCAAAATTCAATACGATGTGATGGGCTCCGCCCTTCACGGCAGCCTCGATCGTGCCGCTGACATGGTCAGCCCATGTCGCGTCGAGGCGACCCGTCAGGCGAAGTTCGAGGAACTCGAATCCCGGATGATGCGTGATATCCATGAGCGCCCCGCCTTCTTTATTAGATGACCTTGGTGGCCTGGTTAATCAGGGCAGGCGGAATGGTAATACCGAGTCGCTTAGCGACGGTCAGGTCGACGATATACACCATCTTTTTTGATGTCGAGAAGGGGACGTCGGCGGGCCGCGCGCCACGCAAGACGCGTGCTGCGATATGCGCGGCATCAACGCCATTGTCGTAGTAGTCGCGTCCCACCACGATCAGGGCTCCGGGTGCCGTTGCCGAGTAGGTTAAGAGCGGGATCTTGGCTCGATTGGCCGCTGTCGCGATGGCGGGAAACGTCGACGCGACCAAGTTGTCCGAGATCTGCACCCACGCGTCGATTCCGGTCGCGGTGAGCGCTGCCGCGGCGTCAGTGATGTCGCCAGGGCTTGCGACGCCCACGTCACGCCACTCAAAGCCCTGCGCCTTCGCGTACTTTTCCAGTTCTTCCTTGTTAAACAGGGAGTTGACTTCGGCCGGTGTGTAGAGCGTGCCTATCCGATGCACTTTCGGGAGGGCCAGTCGCAAGGCTTCGAACATCTCCTTGACGGGCTGATCGAGATAGGACCCGGTTACGTAGGGCAGGTGATCGTTATTGGTGGTCCCGGCATCAACGATGAAGGGGTTGGAAACCATGGTGAAGACGGTTGGTGTTCCACGGCCTCGTTTGAGCACGTTTTGCAGGGCAGGCGTGCTCAAGGTGATTATCAGTTCGCTGCGCTGGGTGAGCGCTGCGTCGATGATGCTGCTTAACGTGGCAATGTCGCCCTGGGCCGTGCGACGGCGAATCTCTATATCCCTGCCGAGCATCAGACCGGATTCGGCCAGCCCGTCCATCAGACCCTTCCGCGTCAGCTCTGCATTCGGTGTGTCTGAGTACTCGATCAGGTCGATCGTTACCTTGTGAGCGAGCGGCCGGTTGTTCGCAGTTGGCGCTGCAGCGGCCTGCTTCACGTGCTGGCCGAACTGGTCGATCAATACGTCGGCCCGCGCGGCGACATCGTCCGCCACCGTCCATCGGTCCCGGAGTCCTGCCAGCGCGAGTCGGTTCACCCACAGGCTCGAAGGTGACATGTTGTCCACGGGAACCGTCGCCGGGCTTTTACCGTCGAGCACATCGGCGGCCAACTCGCCTTGGAGTTTGCCGATATCCTCGTAGGCCGGTCCCAGGTCGAAGACGGAACCCTTGGCAGCATTGCCGATCATCGAGGTGAACACGGGGACATGCGCTCGCTTGGCGGCAGTTATCACCGAATCAACGGCCACGGCCACCGTAACGTCCGGGCTCACCCAAATCGCGTCAACTCCACTCGAGAGCACAGACAAAACAGCTTCGTTCACCGACGTAGAGTTTTCGGCGTTCGCATCGACCAGCGTGATGCCCAGTGCGGCGCAGGCCTCTTTGGCAAGTTTGGTGGCCGCGACGGAATTGGCTTCGGCGGAGTTCCAGACCAGTCCGACCCGCTTGAGATTGGGGAACATCTGCTTGGCCAGCGTGAAGGCCTCGAGAACGGGTGGCAAGCTGCCGTAGCCGGCCATGTACGGCGGGTGCTCCAGATGGTTGTCTTTGCTAATACCGACGCCTGCGGCATACGGGTCGGACGTGATCCCGAAGACGTGACGCCGCGGCTTTGTGGTAGTCCGGTTGGCGTTTGCCACCGTCTGCAGCGATGCCGTGGATACCGTGATGATCAGATCATAGTTACCGCTGGTCACGTCTTTCGCGATCGCGTTCGCGGTATTCATGTCTGATTCCGCGTTGTAACGGCGCATCGTCATACGACCCCCGTCCACGTAGCCACGTGCGGCGAGCGCTTCGAGGATGCCCTTCACCCCGTCATCGAGCGGCTTGATCGAAGCCTGCTGCACCAGTGCGACGAGCTTGGGGCCTGTGTCACCGGCCGACTCGCTGTCGCGCGAAGACTTGCGAGAGCCAAGGTCTGCGTACAGCAGGATGGCCCCAGCCGCGCTTATCAGCAGGATGCCAAATACCAGTTGCTTTAGTTGACCAAGCCAGTTACGCAATCCTTGTCCCCCCCCGCAATCAGAACGGCTGCTACCTTAGTGCATGGCTGCCACCGACGTAAAGCACTGAAAATGGTAGATCCTGGACGGCGAAGATCAACTAAGATGAGTATCGTTCGGCTGGAGCCGGCGCAGCTGATCCGGTGCCGCAATGCAGTCTGCGTTGCGTCAGGCGGTGGGTTACATGTGTCGTAGCGCCCGCGCAGAGACTGGCTGTCGTGTTTTTTAACCCCCGATGCGCGTGGATTACTAATGCAGATCAGAAAGCATCAGCAAGCTGCTTGCCTCACGCTCTCGCTGAACGGCCGACTCGACATGGCAACTGCCCCCACGCTGGAGGCCGCTCTGGAGCTCGATGGCGTTAGCAAGATTGTCTTCGACCTCGCCGATTGTGCGTATGTCTCAAGTGCGGGCATTCGCGTTTTCTTGAAATCCTTCAAGCTCATGCATGCGGCAGGTGGCCGGATGGAACTGGTCGGTGTGTCTCGCGACGTGCGTGAAGCGCTCGAGGTCACGGGGCTCGGCAAGATGCTGACGATTCGCGCCAAAGCGCGGCAGATCTCCATCGATGGGCTTGAACTGCTATCGGCGGGGTTTTGCGGGGAGGTCTACCGGCTCGACCGAGAAAGCGTCGTCAAGCTCTACAACGAGGGTGTCGCCGCTGATCTCGCCGAGCAAGAGAAAGAGTTCGCCATGGCCGCATTCGTTGCAGGCATCCCCACCGCGATCTCCTACGACGTGGTCAGTTGCGGAGCTCGCACTGGTGTGGTCTATGAAATGCTCGATGCGCAGACGCTGACGAAGATCATTCTGCGGAACCTCGACGACATGGATTCCCATGCGCGTCTGCTCGCGGATGTCCTACATACCATTCACGCCGTCGAGGGCGATCCCGACGTATTCCCGGACCTCAAGACCAAGCTGCGCAGCTACATCGGGATGACTGCGGAATTTCTGTTGCCGGCCGATGTCGCGCTGCTTCAAGAACGTCTCGCGCGCGTGCCTGACGCCCAGACCTGTGTTCATTTTGATATCCACACCAACAACATAATGGTGCGTGACGGCGAGCCGCTGATCATCGATATGGGTGACCTGTCCCGCGGCAGCTACCTGTTCGATGTAGGGCTATTGCACGGCATCTATGCTTTTCCGGAACTGGGCACTTGCGAGCTAGTGACGAAGATTCCAAACGATAAAGGGGCTGAGTTGTGGGATGGTTTCGTCCGCCACTACTTCGCAAGGCGGCCGCCGCAGGACCTCGCGTTCTTCATGCGCAACCGGCATTTCTTCGCCGCGCTTCGGTTAATCGTTTCCTCGAGCTTCCTGCCGGGTCTGCGCGAAATTACGCGCGACCTGCTGCAAACGGTCATGCTGCCTGGCATGCGGGCCGCTGGCTGAAGCAGGTACCCGATCGGGCTCGCGCGTCCGACGTGGGGCAAGCATCGTCGGACGCCCTCAACGAATCGGCAAACGGGGCGCCGGCATTGTAAAGTGCCGGTGAGCGACGGCGCGCTTCCGGATGAGAACCTAGACATATGATAGCGATTCAGTTCGAAGTGGGGGGGCAACGCTATGCGATCGACGTGGCCGACATCGTCGAAGTGGTCCCCGCGGTAGAGTTGCGGGTGGTACGTGGGGTCGCGGAGGGAGTGGTCGGCGTCTTGCGGTATCACGGCAACATCGTTCCGGTGCTGGATCTCTCGCAGTTGCTGGCCGGAACTGCAGCGCCGCGGTGGTTGAGCACCAGGCTGATCATCTTGCGTCTCGATCGCGGCAACGGCGCTGTGCAACTGCTCGGCGTGCTGGCGGAAAGGGCAACTCTGGGTATGACAGAGGAGATTGATGTGGAGGCCGATGTGCGGCCGCTCGGCGTGGCCTCGTCCACTGCGCCTTTCCTCTCCGCGATGACGGTTTACGGCGAGCCCTCGATAACGTTCCTGACGACGGCGTCGCTGCTCTCGGAAGCGCAGTACCGCAACGTCGTTGGCGCGGCTAGCGATTGAACGACCCTTGGTGCAGCCAAGCGGCTGCGCATTGACAATTAGGCTCAATCCGCCATGAAGATTCGTCAAGAGTTCCCGATCGCCAATGGGGGTGTCATCACCCTTGCGGCTGTGCTGCTGGCGCTTGCCGGCGGTCTGTGGAACCAACTTAGGATCGGGGTAGCCCAGAGCGGATTCGGCAAATCGAATCGCGTTATCATCGAGCGGCAGGCGGAGGGCGCATGCCAGATTGGCCGCACCGGGCCGCAGTTCGGCCAGGCAGCGCAAGCGAGCGCCACCACCCGGCGTTGGGTAGCCTCCATCGTCGACGGATCGAAAGCAGCCGCGCAGATCCTGCGGCAGTCATGTTCGCGTTTCACTGCGGCCACCGAGGACCAGTGATTGCACGCCAAGGACCCACCCGTCAACGCCGAGATCAGCCTCCATTCGGATGTCGCCGCCCTGCTGGGCGCGAGGATCGGTTTTGATGCTGAAACTCTCGGGCCGTCATTCCTGGAAGCAGTAGTCGAGCGAGCCGTGCGAGAGTCCGGCGCCGAGGACGAGCGGTCCTGGTGGCAAGCGGTCGAGGGTGGAGGGCGCCTATGGCAGCAACTCGTCGATCTGGTGGTGGTGAGCGAAACCTGGATGTTCCGTGATCCAGCCGCGTGCGAGCACCTCGGGCGCGTACTGGTACAGCGGCGGGAGCGGGCGGGCAGGCGGCCGCTGCGTATTCTGAGCTGCCCGTGTTCCACGGGTGAAGAGCCCTACACGGTGGCAATTACTCTGCTCCAGGCGGGGCTGTCCCCGGAGGACTTCGCCATCGACGCGGTCGACGTCAGCGCTCGCGCAGTGGCGCAGGCAGAACAGGGGCGCATAGGGCGGCACTCGTTCCGCGGCGGTGCGACCCCGCAGCCCGGCTTTTTTGAGCCCGATGCGGGAACTTCAAGCTGGGTGGTTAGCCCGCACGCTCGCGGCAGCATTCGATTCAAGGTCGGCAACCTCGTGAGTGGCGACGGCCTTCCGCGAACTGACGGATTCGACCTGATCCTTTGCCGCAATCTACTGATTTATCTGCTGCCTCAGGCGCGAGTTGCGGTGCTGGAGCGGTTGGCCGGAATGCTTCGACCCGATGGGCTGCTGATCGTCGGGAACGCCGAGGCGGGGGTCTTGGTTCAGGCGGGATTCCGGATCGAAGGACGACCGGATTGGTTCGCTTTCCACTTGCCGGGTCCTGTGCGTCCGCTTCCGCCACCGCCCACAACACCTGCCTCCGCGCGGGCTACAACAGAACGCCCTGCCGCGGTTGCCTATGGCGGCGCCTTGCAGGTGCGTGTTGATTCGATGCCCCCACGGCGGAGCGCTTCATCGCAGCCCTCGCGCTTGTCGTTGGAACAGATCCGCGCGCGGGCAGATGCCGGCGACACCCAGGCGGCGCTGACGGAGTGCCGACGTTATCTGGACGAATCGCCACAGTCGGTTGCGGCGTACCTGCTGTTTGCCGCGCTGCATGCTGCCAGCGGCGATCTCGCGGCAACGCAGGGCAGTCTGCGGCGGGCCCTTTATGTTGATCCGGATTGCGTCGAGGCGCTCATGCATCTTGCGGCGATCCTCAGCGATCGCGGCGACGGCTCGGCCGCCAACAGGCTCCGGGCCCGCGTCGCGCGGTTGGCTGCTGCGGTCGAGGATTCACAGTCATGACGGACTTGGTAGGGAGCGGCGCAGCTCGAACTGCGGATGCGTGCTGGCAGCAGATCGGTGTGTGGGGCGATCTCAGCTGCGAGAAGCTGGCGGAGCACGAGCACTGTCTGCATTGCCCTGTATACCAGGAGCGCGGCCGGTCGCTGCTGGATCGACCCGCTGACCCGAACTATCTGAGCGAGTGGGCGCAGCTGTTGGCGCTACCGCCAGATCAGGCGGGCAACGCGCCCGGCGTCTTGCACCTCGTGTTTCGCGTGGGTCAGTCCTGGCTCGCGCTCGCGAGCACTTGCCTGCGCGAAGTGCTGCACTTGCAGCCTGTCCGCGTGGTACCGCACCGACGCGGGAAACTGTTGCTGGGTATCACGGCAGTGCGCGGGGACATCCACCTGTGCGTGTCGTTGCACGAACTGCTGCACGAGCAGCGCGACGCTGTCTCGCAGGCGCAAGCTCGTTTCATTGTGGCCGGCGAGAGTGCGGAGACTTGGGTTTTTCCGGTTGACGAGGTGCTGGGCCTTACCGTAGTGATCGAGACCGCGCTGCAAATGCCGCCGGCGACGATGGTGCAGTCGGGCGGCGCTTACGTCCGGGGCGTGTTCGAGGGATCTTCCCGGTCGATCGGCATTCTGGATCACGAACTGCTGTTCCGTGGGTTGCAGCGAGGCGTGGCATGAGCGATCTCGGCGGGTTCTCCATGTGGGAGCTGTTTCGCGGCGAGGTGGAAGGGCAGATGGGCGCTTTCACCACGGCGCTGCTCGCGGTGGAAGAACAGGGTAATTCGGCCGCGTTACTGGCGCAGGCGATGCGCGCAGCACACTCGATCAAGGGCGCTGCGCGGATCGTGCAGCTCGATGCTGGTGTCCGGCTCGCGCACGTCATGGAAGATTGCCTGGTTGCGGCGCAGGAAGGTGGGCTTACGCTCGTTCCGTCGACGATCGACGTGCTGCTGAGCGCGGCGGATACGCTCGCCACCTTGTCGGCGGTGGAGGAAGCTGCGGTCGCTGCCTGGCTCAGTGAGCGTAAGCCGACGATCGACGGTCTATTGAACGATCTCGCCGCCGTCCGCAGCGGAACGTTCATCGGTGCCGCTCCTGCGGTCCCGGTGCTGACCGTCTCTCCGCCGCCATCGGCGGTTTTGGACAAGGCGGACGGTGCAACGATAGTGCCCTCTGCAGTAGTTCCTGCCGCGCCCGCAGCGGCTGCGCCGGTGCCGGTGCCGACGAAAGAAGCCCGGCCGGTCGCCGATGGCCGAGAGGACACGCAGGCGCGCTCGCTGCGGGTCGGGGCGGAGGCTCTCAATCGCCTGTTGTCGATGGCGGGCGACAACGTCGTGCAGAGCCGTTGGCTCGAGTCTTTCGCCAGTGATCTGCGCGCGGTAAAGGTCCGGCAACTACGGCTGATGGATCTGCTCGAAGACTTGCGCGGCGTGCTGTCGACGCGCTCGAAGGACGCCATGACGCTCGTCGATCAGGCGCGCACGGAGCTTGGCGCGAGCGTGACCGAGGTGGCTGAACAGCAGACACTGCTTGATGGTGCGAGCCTGCGGGCCACTGAGCTTGCCGAACGCCTGTACCGCGAGACCGTCGCAACCCGCATGCGGCCGTTTTCCGAGGGTGTCGAAGCATTCCCGCGCCTCGTCAGGGATCTGGCCCGTGAACTCGGCAAGCAAGCGAAGATCGAGATCACCGGCCGGAATACTCCGGTGGACCGCGACATCCTGGCGAAGCTCGAGGCGCCGTTGAATCACATGGTGCGCAACTGCCTCGACCATGGCATGGAAATGCCCGACGAGCGCCGGGCGAGCGGCAAGTCGCCTGGCGGGACCCTGCGACTCGACGCGCGGCACGCGGCGGGTCGGCTGGTCGTGAGCGTGATCGACGATGGTCGCGGCGTCGACATCGAGAAGCTTCGCGCCAAGGTAGTGGATCGCCAACTGTCACCGCCGGACGTCGCCGCCCACCTGTCTGCGGAGGAGTTGCTTGAATTTCTGTTCCTGCCAGGGTTTTCGACGGCGGCGAAGGTGACCGAAATCTCCGGTCGTGGCGTGGGGCTCGATGCCGTACAGGAAACGGTTCGCGCGGTCGGCGGCAGTGTACGGTTGACTACGAAACTCGGTGTCGGGACGAGCATTGTCATGGAGTTGCCGCTGACGCTGTCCGTGGTGCGGACGCTGGTGGTCGAAATAGCCGGGGAGCCTTTTGCGCTGCCGCTGACCCGCGTCGATCATGTGATGGTGGTGGCTCGCGACGCCTTCGCCGTACTCGAGGGGCACCACCTTGTGCGCCTCGCTGACCAGAATATAGGCGTGGTGGCGGCCCACGAGTTGCTGGGGCTCGACGCGAAGCCACAATGGCGCGACGCGGTACCGGTCGTTGTGCTGAGCGACAAGAATGAGCGGCATGGTTTCGCCGTTGACCGCTTCATCGGTGAGTTCGACGTGGTGGTTCGCCCCCTCGACAGGCGGCTTGGCAAGGTTCGCTCTGTCAGTGCGTGCGCGCTGCTCGAGGATGGCTTGCCGTTGGTGATCCTCGACGTCGACGATCTGATGACCGCGCTCAAGGGCGAGCTTCAGGGGGGGCGGTTGCGGGGACTCGGTTCTGGTGCCAGCGAGGGCGCAGGCAGGAAACGCGTGCTGGTCGTCGAAGACTCTATTACGGTACGGGAGCTCGAGCGCAGCCTGCTGCGCGCGTGCGGCTACGAGGTCGACGTGGCCGTTGATGGCATGGATGGATTGAACGCGCTGCGCGAAAACCAATACGATCTGCTGGTGACCGACGTCGATATGCCACGCCTCACGGGTATCGAGCTTGTCAAGCAGATTCGCGAGGACGCCCGCTGGCTCGACTTGCCGGTCATCATCGTCTCTTACAAGGATCGGGAAGAGGATCGCCTGCGCGGGCTGGAAGCGGGTGCCGATCGGTACATGACCAAGAGCAGCTTTCAGGATGCGAGTTTTCTCGACGCTGTCGGCGAATTGATCGGCCTGCCCTGATGAATATTGCTATCGTCAACGATGTGGCCATGGCCGTGGAGGCGTTGCGGCGTGCCGTGACGGCGATGTCCGAGCACACAGTGGCGTGGATCGCGCGCGACGGCGTAGAGGCTGTCGAGAAGTGCCGCCAGCAACGACCTGATCTCATCCTGATGGATCTGATCATGCCGCACATGGATGGCGTGGAGGCCACGCGGTTGATCATGCGCGATACGCCTTGTCCGATCCTGGTCGTCACCGCGAGCGTAGGGGCCAATGCTGGCCTCGCTTTCGAAGCGATGGGTTTCGGTGCGCTCGATGCCGTGGACACGCCCCTGTTCGAAAATAACGGTCGTGGCGACAACGGTGGACCGCTGCGCGAGAAGATCCGGATGCTCGAGCCGCTTTGTGGATTACGCACCATAAAGCGCTTGTCCGCGCCTGCAGAGCCGACGACGGTGCCGTTGGCGTCGTCCGGCTTGCCGCTGGTGGCCATCGGCGCGTCGACCGGTGGCCCTGCGGCCCTGGTTCGCATCCTGGAGCAGCTGCCACCTGACTTCGGCGCGGTCGGCGTGCTGGTGCAGCACATCGATGCCGATTTCGCGCCTGGGCTGGCCAGTTGGCTGACACAGAAGACAGGCCATGAAGTGAAAGTCGCCCGCGACGGGGAGCGGCCCGTAACGAACCGCTTCTTTGTGTCGGCTCGCGATGAGCACCTGGTGCTGAATCCTGCGGGAAATCTCTCGTACTCGCGAGAACCTGCAGACAGCGTATACCGGCCGTCGATCGATGTGTTCTTTGATTCTGCCCGCGATCACTGGCGCGGCCCGGTCGTTGCCGCGCTGCTCACGGGAATCGGAGCCGACGGTGCGCGCGGCTTGCGGGATCTGCGTTCGCGCGGCGCCTTTACCATCGCCCAGGATCAGAAGACCAGTGTGGTCTACGGCATGCCGAAGGCGGCCGCCGAGATGGGCGCTGCGATGACGGTGTTGCCGATCGACTCGATCGGCTCGGCAATCGTCGCCGCACTGGGACGGACGCGCTCATGAGGCGCGAGATATTAGCAAGGGGGATGGCATGAAAATATTGGATTCTGCGGTGCGCGTGCTGCTGGTCGATGACCAGGCCATGATCGGTGAAGCAGTGCGGCGGATGCTGGCTAACGAGACGGACATCGAGTATCGATTTTGTGGCGATCCAGCCCAGGCGATGGCGGTGGCGGCGGAGTTCCGCCCCACGGTGATCCTGCAGGACCTGGTCATGCCTGATATCGACGGTCTCACGATGCTGCGCTATTACCGGGCAAATCCGGCGACGCGCAGGATTCCTGCCATCGTGCTGTCCACCAAGGAAGAGCCCAAGGTCAAGGCCGAGGCTTTTCAGCTCGGCGCTAACGACTACCTCGTGAAGCTGCCGGACCCGGTGGAGCTGGTGGCGCGAATCAGGCTGCACTCCCAGGGCTACATTGCGCAACTGCAGCGTGACGAAGCCTACGTCGCACTGCAACGCAGCGAGCAGCGCCTGGCCGAGGAACTCGCGGAGGCTGCCAAGTACCTGATGTCGTTGTTGCCCGCGCGGATCAAGGAGCCCATGCGGTGCGAGTGGGCGTTTATTCCTTCCGCTGAACTCGGTGGCGATACCCTTGGATATTCGTGGCTCGATGCGGAGCACTTCGTGATCTACGTGCTCGACGTTTGCGGGCATGGTTTGAAGGCGGCACTGCTGTCGATTTCGGCGATCAATGTTTTGCGCAATCAGACGCTGCCAAACACGGACTTCCGGCAGCCGGCCGCGGTGCTCGCCGCCATGAACGATGCCTTCCAGATGGATCGCCACGACGACATGTATTTTACGTTGTGGTATGGCGTGTTCAATGCGCGCACGCGTACGCTGACCCACGCAAGCGCCGGGCACCCCGCGGCGCTCCTTCTAGGTGGGGAGACGGCTGAGTCCGCCACGGTGCAGGAACTTGGGGCTGCCGGCATGATCGTCGGCGGATTTCCCGGAGTGACATACGAGCAGGAATCACTGGTGTTGCCGCCGTATGCGAGACTATGGGTATTCAGCGATGGCGTCTTCGAAATCACCCGGCCTGATGACACCATGACCACGATGGCGGACTTTACTGCGCTGGTGCAGTCGGCGCCGCGCGCGGAGAGTGCAGTGGATCACCTCATTGGGCAGATCCGCGGATTTCGCGGTTCGGATGCGTTCGAGGACGACGTGTCTTTGGTGGAAATTACTTTCTAAAGGACTGTGTCATGGCAGGCGAGTCTGCAGAGGCTTTTGAGCTCACGATTCTGAATACGGTGGAAGGGCTCCAAGAGGCCAGTGCCGGTGCGGAGGCATGGCTTGAACAACAGGGCTGCGATGCGGAATGCGGCATGTTGGTGAGTCTCGGCATCGAAGAACTCGTGACCAATTGCATCAAGTACGGCTACGACGATGCCGGCCAGCATTTCATCGGGCTGCGGATCGAGATCGTCGCGGGAATGCTAACGCTGGAAATCCGTGATGACGGCCACGCCTTTGATCCGCTGCAGGTACCACCGCCGGATCTGACCTTGAGCCTGGAAGAACGGCCTATCGGGGGTCTCGGACTGCACCTGCTGCGCGAAATGGCAGATGCGATGTCCTACGAACGGCGCAACGGGCACAACGTGGTAACACTGGGTAAGGCGATTGCCGGGCGCACGGGCTAGTTCGCGGGCAGCGCGCGGATTCACGGCATTATCGGGACAACGTGGCGCAGTCCGCGCTGCTGTTGCCACGGCGAGAGGGCAGCGTGGCGGGAGTCCGCCAGTTCGCCTTCACTGGGCCACGTTTGGCTGGCAGATTTGGCTTGTTCGTTTATAATCGCGGCCGCTGGTGCTTTCCCTTGAGGTATTACTGCGCATGGCTTCCAACCTTACCGATAAGACGCCAGACATAAGTCTGATCGAAGAGCTGTGCTTGCTGGCCATTGACGACAATGGTGTGATTTCCCCGGTTACGTCCGACGCGGCTTTTGGCATGAGCATCGTGGGTGCCTGTCTCGTTGAGCTTTGCCTGCGCGGCCGCCTCGACGCCGAGTTGCGCGAGATCGTGCCCGGGGCGCCGCCGCGGGCCGTGGTCTGGGTGATCGATCGTTCGCCGGTGGGAGAGCCCGCGCTCGATTACGTACTGAGTGAGATTGCCGCAGCTGATGTCACCCCGGTAGTCGATTGGACTTACCGCCTGGTGTCCGCCGCCCCCAACCTGCTTGGGATGGCACTGCAGAGGCTGCAGGCGCGCGGCATTATCGCGTTGCAGGAAAAGCTGATTCTGTGGGTGCTCAAGTCCAGACGTTATCCGGTAATCGATGGACGGGAGCTGCGCGAGGCCAAGTTGCGCATCGTGGATATTCTGATCGGCAATAGCGTTCCGACGCCGCACGATTCCGTGCTCATCGGATTGGCGCAGACCTCCGGAGTTCTGGCTCAGTTCTTCAGCGAGGGTGAACTGCGCAGGCTGCGGCCCAAGATCGACGAGGTCAGCAGTCTGGATATCGTCGCGAAGGAGGTTGATTGGGCCATCGGCGATGAAATTCGGCGGCGGGCACAGGCTCTGGCGCTTGCTGCCGGTGCTTACATCGGTTAGTAGAGTCAGGTGCCTTGAATATTGGGAGTTCAGGTGGATATATCTATTGAGCAGCGCGTTGGGGTAGAGCTGGTGCGGATCGAGGGTAAGCTCGACTTTCAGGCTTCTATAGAGGCAACAGAGAAGTTGATGGCGGCACTGCAGTCGTCGCCACCGGGTGCGACCATGATCATCGACGCCTCTGCGCTGAGCTACGTCTCGAGTGCGGGTTTACGCACGTTGCTGACTCTGGCTAAGAGCGCGCAAACTTCAGGGCGGTCGCTGGCAGTGGCTGCGGTTCAGCCATCGGTGCAGCAAGTGCTCGATATCAGCGGCCTGACCAAGGCAAATATCTTCACCCTGCATCCGACGGTCGACGCCGCGCTGCAGGCTGCCGGAGCGCCCTAGCCAACGCGGTCATGCTCCGCCGGTGCTGATGGCCGTTGACCCATGGGGTGGGCCAGGCGGCTTGAAAAGCGGCGGGTCGGTGGTTCGATTCCGATCCAGGCCACCATTTAAATCAATGACTTAAGAAAAATAGATCGACTGCGGTCTCGGCCGGTATTGATTTATGTGGGCACCCTGTAGGCAGCCATGATGGATGTCTTCGCTCCACCGCTGTACCCACCTCGTGGGCTTTGCTGCGCTGTTCGTGGCTAACTAAGCGGCTGACCGATTTGATCGGCTGAAAGCGCCCCTGCCATTTTCTGCTAGCACGACCCCCACCGTCTCCACCAAAAAGGAGAAAGGCCCGGGATACCCCGGGACTTTTTGCTTTTCGTCTCCGAGGATGGGGTGGCAACCCGCTTCGCGTAACCTCTATTCGCGAAACGCCCGCTACAATTCACCCATGGCTACCCGCAAACGTCCTCCGCCCAAAACTGCCGCATTGACCCAGTTGGGCCATGCCACGGTGCTACCTGCATCACCTGATGTAGCACTTCTTGAAAGGGTCCCAAATCCTCATTCTGAAAAACAATATCTGGCACGATTCACGGTGCCTGAATTCACTTCCCTGTGCCCGATGACCGGGCAGCCAGACTTTGCACACCTCGTGATCGATTACGTGCCGGGCCGGTGGCTGGTCGAGAGCAAGTCGCTGAAGTTGTACCTGGGCTCGTTCCGCAATCACGGCGCTTTCCATGAAGACTGTACCGTCGCCATCGCGGACCGTCTGGTGAAGCTGCTCAAGCCCAGGTGGCTCAGGATCGGCGGCTACTGGTATCCGCGCGGCGGCATGCCCATCGATGTGTTCTGGCAGACCGGCAAACCTCCGGAAGGCGTGTGGATTCCGGAGCAGGGCGTGCCTGCCTATCGAGGCAGGTAGCTGGTATAGTCCAGCGCCCTCAAAAGAGGCGCGGCCCCGACCGTTTTATGGTGGCTCGTGCCGGTCCCTCCGCGACGATCAGCCGTGAACCCCGCCAGGCCCGGAAGGGAGCAACGGTAACGGTGATATCGGGCGCCGGAGGGGTGCCGGTACGGGCCGCCTCCTTGACGAGCAGCCCGGACGCCCGAGGGCTCGCGCTGGTACAGTGGGCGACAACAGAAATCCGGCTGTAGCCCAATCCCGCGGCAGCCCACGTTGGCAACCATAGAGTCTATGAGCTATCTCGTCCTTGCCCGCAAATGGCGGCCGCGCGCATTCAGCGAACTGGTCGGTCAGGAGCATGTGCTCCGGGCGCTGGTCAACGCGCTCGAATCCGGCCGTGTCCATCATGCCTTCCTGTTCACGGGGACGCGCGGCGTCGGCAAGACCACCATCGCGCGCATTCTGGCGAAGTCGCTGAACTGCGAGACGGGTGTCACTTCGCGCCCGTGCGGCCAGTGCAGCGCCTGTCGTGAAATCGACGAAGGGCGCTTTGTCGACCTGATCGAAGTCGACGCGGCATCCCGCACCAAGGTGGATGACACGCGCGAGCTGCTCGACAACGTGCAGTACCTGCCGGCCCGGGGGCGCTACAAGGTCTACCTGATCGACGAAGTGCACATGCTATCGACGCACTCGTTCAATGCCCTGCTCAAGACGCTCGAAGAGCCGCCGCCGCACGTCAAGTTCCTGCTGGCGACAACGGATCCGCAGAAGCTCCCGGTCACGGTCCTGTCACGCTGCCTGCAGTTCAACCTGAAGCGCCTGTCTCCGGGGCTGATCGGCAAGCGGCTCACCGACATCATGCAAGCCGAGAAGATCGACACCGAGCCGGAAGCGCTGCGTCTGGTTGCCAAGGCGGCGGATGGCAGCATGCGCGATGCGCTGAGTCTCATGGACCAGGTCATTGCGTTCGGCGGTGCCCGTGTCAGCACGGCAGATACCCGCTTGATGCTGGGCACGGTGGATCATTCACAGATCGTTGCGGCGCTCGAGGCGCTGGTTGCCAAAGACGGTCGCCGGATGCTCGATGTGGTTCGCGGCATGGATGAGCACGTCCCCGACTATCGCGAGGCATTGGGCGATCTGGCGGCCCTCCTGCAGAGGATCGCGATCGTGCAGGCGGTGCCGGACTGGGAGGCGGGTGAGGATGAGGACATTGAGCTCTTCAGGACGCTTGCAGCCTCCTTGACGCCTGAAGACACGCAGCTCTACTACCAGATTGCCTTGGTCGGCAGGCGTGATCTGGAGCTGGCACCCGACCCGCGCGCCGGATTCGAAATGGCGCTGCTGCGCATGCTGGCGTTCCATCGCGAGACGGGCGCTGTTGCCGATGGACGCCCATCGGCGTCCCCACTGCGATCTCTGCCTGCGCCACTTGGCATTGCGTCGGCACCAATGCCTGTCGTCGCGCCGCGTCCGGCGCCCGCAGTGGCGGTGGCGGGTGATTGGTCCGGCATCCTCGCGCAACTCAATTTGCAAGGGCCAGTGAGCCAGCTCGCAGCCCATTGCACGATGATCGGCCGGCAAGGCGGTCGCGTGCAGCTCAAACTGGATGCAGATGGTGAGCCGTTTCGTCGGCCTGCCCTCGAGGACAAGCTGACTTCTGCGTTGACCGCTCATTTCGGTGAGCCGGTCAAGCTCGAGTTCGAAGTCGGGAGGGCGGTTGCGGATACGCCAGCCCGGCGCAAGCAGGCCGAGGTCGAAGGCAGGCAGCAGGTGGCGCGCCAGTCGATCGACGTCGACCCGAATGTGCGTGCCATGCAGGACATGTTCGGCGCGACCGTGCAGCCGGAATCGGTGAAGCCGGTCGGCTAGCGGTCATGTTCTTCGGCCGGAGCGCGGGCGGCCATTTGTACTCGGTCAAATTCAATCGTGGAGTCTGGAGCGGTCATGAAAGGTGGAATCGGCAATCTGATGAAGCAGGCGCAGGCGATGCAGGCCAACATGCAGCGCGCCCAGGCGGAACTCGCGACCATGGAAGTGGGCGGCGAGTCCGGTGGTGGCATGGTCAAGGTGACCATGAACGGCAAGCATGAGGTCAGCCGTGTCTCAATCGATCCGAGCCTGAGTGGGGACGACAAGGACATGCTTGAGGACCTCATCGCTGCGGCCATCAACGACGCCGTGCGCAAGGTGGAGAGAACGACCCAGGAGAAGATGGGTGGCATGATGTCAGGCATGAACCTGCCTCCTGGCTTCAAGATGCCGTTCTGACCAGGGCGGCCTGACCCTCTGCCATGCTCTACCCACCGTCGCTGCTGCAGTTGATTGATGCATTGCGCTGCCTTCCCAGTGTCGGGCCCAAGTCCGCGCAGCGTATGGCGTTCCATCTGCTCGAACACAACCGGAACGGGGCGGCGACTCTGTCTGCCGCGCTGACTGCGGCAGTCAAGAGCGTGGGCAGCTGCCGGCGTTGCCGGATGTTCGCCGAACGCGAGCTGTGTCCTGTCTGCGAATCCCCGGCGCGGGATGGGGCTTTGCTGTGTGTCGTCGAGTCGCCTGCCGATGTGGCTGCAGTCGAGCACTCAGGCAGCTTTCGGGGTCGCTACTTCGTACTGATGGGGCATTTGTCGCCACTCGACGGCATCGGTCCTGAAGAGCTGGGATTGTCGCAGCTGGAAGGTTTGTTGCGCGAAGGCGGGATCAAGGAAGTGATCCTCGCCACCAATCCGACAGTGGAAGGCGATGCGACCGCGCACTATGTGGCCGAGATCGCTGCGCGTAATCATGTCCGGGCGAGCCGCATCGCCCACGGCGTTCCTGTTGGCGGTGAACTCGAATACGTCGATGGAGGCACGCTGGCTCACGCGCTTGCGGGGCGGCACACATTGTCCGGCGACGTGACCTAGGGAACCGCCAGTACACGGCGGTCGATTGTGCCTCGCCCTGCACGAAATGGGTCGCCGTCGCGGCCGTGAAACCTGTGCAGAGGTTCCCTAGCGAGGCCTTTCGTGCGACGGCTGTAGCTGCCGAAGCAGGTTGACGAGGCGGCGGTAGCCTTCGAATCGCCGACGGGAAATCGTGCCGTCTTCGACCGCGGCCTGTACCGCGCAGTCTGGTTCACGCAGGTGCAGGCAGTTGTTGAAGCGACAACCGGGCGCGGCCGCCCGAATCTCGGGCCAGCCCATTTGCACCATGGCTTCAGGCACTGGCGCCGGCGCGAAGTCCCGAACACCCGGAGAATCAACCAGTTCACCGCCGCCCGGAAGAGGCAGCAGGGAGGCCGCCACCGTGGTATGCGTGCCTTCGCCCGTGGAGGCCGAGAGTGCACGAGTAGGCCGGATGGATGCGGGAACCAGCGCATTGCACAAAGTCGATTTTCCCACGCCGGATTGGCCCACCAGCAGTGCCACTTCGTTGCGCAACAGCTCCCGCAGTTCGTCGAGTCCGTCGCCAGCGAGAGCTGACAGCCAGACCACCGGATAACCTGCACGCTTGTACTCGTCTGCAATGGCCGCGGACAGGTTGCTGGCGCCCTTTATGTCTGCCTTGTTGATCAGGACCGCTCCCTTCACGCCGGCGTATTCGGCGCCAGCGAGATAGCGATCGATCATGTACAAGTCCGGCTCTGGCTCAGGCGCCAACATGATGGCGACCAGCGTGACGTTTGCGGCCAGCGGTTCGGTGCGGCCACGATTGTCCGTGCGTGCAATGACTGTCGATCGCGGCTCAACGACGGTGACCTGCCACTCGTCGCTGCCCGCATCACGCCTGACCTGTACTCGGTCGCCGCAGACCACCTGCAGCCGTTTGCCGAAGAGCACTGCAGCGTGGCGTTCACCGGTCGCTGTTTCGACGATGACGCGTCTTCCGTAACACTCGACGACACGGGCAGGAGAGCCGGCCGCCGCAGCGTTCTGGGCGCGAGTCATCGGGCCGCACCGGCCAGGGCTTTGAGTCGCGCGATGCGCGCCAGCGCAGGAGGGTGGGAGTAGTAAAACGAGGCGTACACCGGGTCCGGCGTCAGGGTTGTCGCGTTGTCCCGGTACAGCTTGACCAGGGCCTCCGCCAGTTCGAGCGGCGCAGACTGGGTACTCGCGAAGTGGTCCGCCTCGAACTCGTGACGGCGTGACCACCACGCACCGACGGGGGTCAGGAAGAACGTGACGACCGGCGTTGCCAGCATGAACAGCAGCAGGGCAGCGTGGCTGGAAGGTGTTGTGAGTCCAAGCGCGTGGAAAAACGTGGGCCAATGGGCAAGCTGGCCCAGGACGGCCAGTCCCGCAAAGCTCATCACGAGCGAAACCAGCAGGCGCTTGCGCACATGGCGCAGGCGGAAATGCCCGAGCTCATGCGCCAGCACCGCCTCGATCTCTTCGTGCTTCAGTCGTTCCACGAGGGTATCGAAGAAGACAATGCGCTTGTTGCGGCCAAGGCCGGTGAAATACGCATTCCCGTGGCTTGAGCGGCGCGATCCGTCCATCACGAACACACCCGTCGCCTTGAAACCGCAGCGGACCAGCAGCGCCTCCACGCGACTGCGGAGCGCTTCGTCGGCCAAGGGCTCGAACTTGTTGAACAGCGGTGCGATGAAGGTCGGCCAGCCCCAAGTGACCAGCAGCGTGAAGGCCACCCAGATGCACCAGGCCACGATCCACCATGAGGTCCCCGCGTGTTCCATCAGCCACAGGATGGCGAGGAGCAGCGGTCCGCCCAGCAAGATGCCGAGCAGCAATCCCTTGAGCAGGTCGGCAAGGAACAGCGCGGGCGTCATGCGATTGAATCCGAATCGACCCTCGATGCGAAACGTGCGCCAGATCGACAGTGGCAGGTCGATGATCGATATCAGCACAACGACGCTCGCAATTACCGCCGTACCGTGCCACAGGCTGCTCCAGCCTGCCCGGCCCCACAGGTCGTCGATCGCATCGATGCCCCCTCCAACGGTCAGCCCTAGCAGCACAGCAGTGCCGACCACAGTGTCTACGGAAGTCAGGCGCGCATGGGCCATCGTGAAGTCGGCAGCGCGCTGGTGATCCGCCAGAGTGATGGTTTGCGCGAAAGGAGCGGGGACCGACTCGCGGTGTGCGCGGACTGTGTCTACCTGGCGACCGAGGAGCCACTGCCGCGCCATTGCTCCTGCCAGGGCCAATGCGATGAACAGGAGGGTAAGGCCGTGCATGGCTCGCATTCTAGCAAGCGCAGTCTCGAAACGGCCCAACTACCGACCGACGGGCGCAGTCAGTGCTGGTAGTCTACGCAGCCAAGGCGCAGGACTTCAGCAAACAAGGGCAGGCAGATGGGCACCCACGATCTTGACCGGTTGATTTGGATCGATCTTGAGATGACCGGACTCAAGACGGACACGGACTTCATCATCGAGATTGCCACGATCGTGACCGACAGGGATCTGCAGACCCTAGCCGAAGGTCCGGTGCTCGCCATCCATCGTCCGGATGCCGTGTTGGATGGCATGGACGAGTGGAATACCCGCCAGCACGGTGGGTCGGGCCTCACGGCCCGTGTACGGGCCAGCAACGTTACCGTTGCCGCTGCGGAAGAGCAGACGATCGCTTTCCTGTCGCGCTGGGTCGAGGCCGGCGTATCACCGATGTGTGGCAACAGCATTTGCCAGGATCGCCGCTTCCTGGCGCGCGAGATGCCCTTGCTGGAGCGCTACTTCCACTACCGCAACCTGGACGTCAGCACGCTCAAGGAACTGGCACGCCGCTGGGCCCCGCAAGTGCTCGAAGGGGTGCAGAAGAGTTCCGCGCATCTGGCGCTCGACGATATCCGTGATTCGATTCGCGAACTGGCGCACTACCGCCAGCATTTCCTGCGCTCGGTTTGATATATTCGAGCCATGATCACCGACAGTCTCTGCCCCGTCGCGTGGACTGCCCGACCCGGCAGTTTCGTCGGGTTGATGACGCTGTACGAGAGCAACTACGTACGCCTCGGCTGGCTCGTGCCGGATTTCGCGTCCGTAGAGGGTTCGCAGGTGTCGCGAGTGGCGGGGGACTGCCCACTCACCCTCAGGCTGGAGGAGCGCAGCCGTTACACCACCACTCTGGCGCTTACCTACCTGTTCGATGACCCCGCTGGCGTGATTGCCGATCCCGATCTCGAAATCCGCATCTATCACGACGCGCGGCTCGCCGAAGTGAGGCGTTGTGCCCGTTGGCATCGCCATGAAGTCTTGAGTACGTTGCGGTCGGATTTGGGCCGGCAGCTGGGTGATCGCTGGCTGCGGAATGTGATGCTCAACAAGTGGCTTGACTACTGCGTCGAGCGCGGCCACCGCTTTCAATGACCATCGCCGACCAGTTCAGCGCCCTGCGCCAGCGTTTGCCGGGCAGCGCCCGCGCGACGGACGAGGAGGAGCGGCTGCTGCAGTTGTTCCGTAATCGCGCCGAGCTCAAGAAGGAGTACACCGGCCTGCAGGACGAGCGCCACGCGCTGCTCGAAAAATTGAAGAAGCAGGAAGCCGCAACGCAGCGCGTGCGCGAACAGACCGAGAAACTCGAGAAGTATCTCGGGACTCCTGATGTAGGGATGCAGTCACTCGCCTATTTCCAGCTCAAGGGTCTCTGGGGCGTGTGTGCCGAAAAGTTGTCGCGCTTTTCCGAGGAGCTGCGCAGGCAGCAGGAAGAGCGGGAACGCCGCAGGCAAATGATCGAATTCGACCAGGCTAGGCGTACCCGGCTCGCCAACGCCGATCGCCGGCTACTAGAACTGCAGTCTGCCGCCAGTACGCTCGAGGCGCGGGTGCGGTCCCTCGAAATAAGCCATGACGCGCTGCGCGGCTTCTGGCACTCCTTCAAACGGCGGGCGCTGGCAGAAAAGATTGGCGGCGTGCGCATGCAATGGGATGTCGCGGCCACGGCGGTGACGGACGCCTCCGATGAACGCGCGCAGGTCGAGTCCGAGCCGGCGCCGGGCTTTCCAGGGATTTCAGGGGAAGGCCGCAGGGCGGTCAATACTGCAGTCATTGCCTATGCGCAACAGCTCGTTGGCCAGTTGTCCGAGGGCGGCCTCGCGATGCTTGCCAAGGAGACAACGGTCAAGCGCGTCTACGACGTGCAGTATGGTTCGCAGGAGCAAAGCCTGCGGCTGATGTCGCTGGTGAGGGCGGCGCTCAAGGCGCTGGCGGATGACAAGGAAGACCTTGTCGCGTTGAAGGCACGAATAGGTGCGTTGCGCAGCGCCGCGGTGTATCGAGGCGCTGCGGATACGGTGCCGCTGACCGACTCCATCGGCTTGCTGCCCGTACCTGCCGCGCCGGTCTCTGACCTTGAATCGACGGTTAGCACGGGAATCAACGTGCTGGTCGACGACTTTTGGGACCTCTACAAAGCGCTGCTGGCTTGAGGCCGGATGCCGCGGCCCGAGTTCCCGCTCAACGAGCGGGAACTGCTGCCTTCGAAACGTAGCGCCCGCCCAAGCTCTGCAGGTCACCCACGATCTGCGTCGCTTCAGTCAACAAAGCATCGCGCGGGTCCTCGGCAGGAACCGCATCCAGCTTGGCGACCGCAGCGAGGCCCAGGGCCTGACGACGGGCATTCTCCCGAGCCAAGCGTGCCATCTGCAAGGCCTCACGCTCGGCGATGCGCGTTTTCAGGTTGAGCGAGACGGACTTTTCCGCGCGCTCATGCTCGTAGGCTTCGATCTCATGGACGAGGAACTGGAAGTCCGCGTCCTTGGCGATACGCTGGTCGTGTTCGGTGGACAGTTGCGAAAATGCCTGCTTGAAATTGGCGTCCTTGCCGAAGGTGGCGGGGCGGATGCGGTCCCAGGGAAGGGCGCTTTCGCGGGTACTCTCACCCACTTCCTCGGTGCTGATCGCCGAAGGCAACTGGATGTCCGGTAACACGCCACGGTGCTGGGTGCTTTCGCCCGTCACGCGGTAGAACTTGCCGATCGTCACCGTCAGTTGTCCGAAGCCGGGTTCGTTGCCGAGCGCATATCGGTCGAGCGGGTACAGGTTCTGCACTGTGCCTTTGCCGTACGTCTGCTGGCCGACCACGATGCCGCGGCCGTAGTCCTGGATGGCAGCGGCGAAAATTTCGGACGCTGACGCGCTGAACCGGTCCACGAGCACCGCCATCGGACCATCCCATGCCACGTCGGGCTCTGGATCGTCCAGAACTTCAATGCGACCGCCGGTTTCCCTGAGCTGGACTACGGGGCCGGATGGAATGAACAGGCCGGTGAGGCCCTGGGCTTCGGTGAGATGACCACCGCCGTTGCCACGCAGGTCCATGACGAGTCCGTCGATCTTTTCCTTCTTCAGCTCCTCGATGAGCCGGCGGACGTCCTTGGTGGTGCTCTTGTAGTCCTTGTCACCGTTCGAGCGGGCGTCAAAGTCCTGGTAGAAGCTCGGCACGTTGATCACGCCGATGGTCAGCTCACGGTCGCCGTGCTTGATCTTGCGAACTTCCTTCTTGGCGGCCTGGCCTTCCAGCGTCACCTTGTTGCGGGTGAATTCGATGACTTTCTCGCCCGAGCCGGGCGCCGCCCCGGCGGGAAGGACCTGCAAGCGAACGAGGGTGTTCACCTTGCCGCGGATGATCTGCACGACGTCGTCTAGACGCCAGCCAATGACATCGACCAGCTTGCCGTCCTTGCCTTCGCCGACACTGATGATGCGGTCGTTGATGCTGAGCTGGCCACTGATGGCCGCCGGGCCACCGGGCAGCACGTTCAGCACGGTGACATAGTCATCGACAAGCTGCAGCGAGGCACCGATGCCTTCGTACGACAGGCTCATCTGAATCTTGTATTCCTCGGAGTTGCGCGGCGAGAAATAGCTCGAGTGCGGATCGAAGACGTGCACGAAGGAGTTCATGAACACTTCGAATGCATCGTCCGTCGTAACTTGGTCGGTCCGCTTGATGACGCGGTCGTAGCGGGTCTTGAGCAGCTCACGGGCTTCGGCCCAGGTCTTGTCGGTGAGCAGGAGCGACAGGGCATCATTCTTGATCCGCTTGCGCCAGATCTCGTCCAGTTCAGCCTTGGAGGCGGCCCACGGGGCCTTGGCGCGGTCGAACTCGAAGGTTTCCTGCACCGAAAAATCCGGCTCTGTTTGCAGCAGCTTCAGGGCGTAGTCCATGCGCTCGCGATTGCGCGTCTGGAAGCGGTTGAAGATCGCAAAGGCCGGCTCGACGTTACCGGATAGCAAGGCATCGTCGAGCTGGTAGCGGAACCGCTCAAACTCGGCGACATCGCTGGCAAGGAAATAGCTGCGGGAGGCGTCCAGGGCTTCGAAGTATCGGTCAAGCACCAGCGAGGACACGGGATCGTTCACAGGTGACTGGCGGTAGTGCGACCGCTCCATCACGTTGCTGACCAGTTTGGCGACCCGGCGCTGACGGTCAGTCGGCTCAAGGCCCGTGGTGGCGGCCGCCTCGGCCGTGGAGACAGGTGCCGGCGCCGTGCCCGCCAGGATCGCGCTCAGCAGGACGGCAAGGGCCGCGAGGGCCAGGAATGGCTTTGACAGCCGGTCCAGCAGTGAACGCCGGCGCGGCCCGGTGGCTGGGGTCGCGGCTTGTGCGTCGCTATGGGAATCCGGCTGATACACTGTGCTGCCTCCATCTTCCGGACCGGCTAGGCGGCCTGGAAGTGAACTCGAAACGCGATACTGCCCCGTAGGCTAGAGAGACGGCCCGTGCCGATCAAGTGCTACGGCTCATTTAGTTGGTAGTTGCTTGAGTTGGCTGGCCCATTTCGCCTCACCAACCGCTGGAGTCCGCCGTGCGGCCACTCGCCGTCCTCATTGCCATCGTCTTCGGATCGTCCGCCGCAATCAGCTTCGGACTGCTTTCGACGCTGATTGTTTTCTTTTTTCTCAGGAACAAGCACGCGGAGATTGCGACCGAGCTGCCGCAGTTGCTGCTAAGCAGTGCAGTCGTCCTGGTGATGACCGCGTCGGCGGGAGCGAGTCTCTACTCGTCGCTCAGGTCGCTCCGTTGGCGAGGCCTGGCGTTCGGCGCTATGTGCCTGATTATGCTTGGGGGCGGTCTGATCCTCTGGCCGCAGGCCTAGGCGGCAGACGCGGTTAATCACCGCCGATTGATCCTTTCCCAAGCGTTGGTCTTCTTGAAGGTACCTCTGTTGTACGGGTCGAACCCTGCCGAGCC
The DNA here is from genome assembly GCA_903884105.1 of uncultured Pseudomonadota bacterium. Lineage (GTDB taxonomy): Bacteria > Pseudomonadota > Gammaproteobacteria > Steroidobacterales > Steroidobacteraceae > CAIUGU01. The sequence continues at coordinate 29,481 of CAISDJ010000028.1, forward strand.
TGGCTTGGCTCCGGCCGGTGGGCGAGCTTTGGACACGACAGCCCTTAACCCTGTGCTCAGAGCGGCATGTGTCCCGGTCGCTTCCGCGAGTTGATCGCGCTGGAGGCGCTGGACAACCGAGGGATGGGTAGGCGGGTCATCCATGTCTTCTGGCCGGATGCCAAAAAGCTTTGCGAGAATCATGATCGACTTCCCCGTGAACGTGTCGGAACCCAAGCCAGCGTCAGCGCGGTTGCACGCTTCTCTTTGGAAGTGATGCGCTGGCAGATGCCCGTAATTTAGACAGTCGTCGCGCGCGAAACCGTGACTGCGGTCACGTCTCACAGCTTGATAGTCGGCTCCCGACGTTCCCTGGTTGCGTCCGCTGGCGCCGGCCGGTCAGCTTCTCTCTGAACTTGGGCTTCGCCTGCGGGAGGCCTGCTGAAATCCCGGAAAACGAGCCTGGCCAGCTGGACGAGGACGTAGGGTCCAAGCGCCAGGACCCAGGTTTGCGGTGTCCTTGCCAAGTCCCGGAAGTAGTCCCCGTAGAACGATCCCAGATGCCCGCCACCACCGTAGGTTCCGAGAAGCAGGCTACCAGTGAAATAGATCACCGCGGGCAGCACGAGCAGCCCGAACGCGATCAGGCCGACCGCCAGCCGGATTTCGAATCGCCGAGCGTGGTTGCGGGGGGCAAGGCTCGATGAGAGGTCGCCGGAAATGGCCATTCGCATCCTGGTTCAGGCAAGGGGACGATTTTCGGACTTGCAGCATCTTGGCTGCGCGCTTTCGCCATCGCAAGTGCGGCAGTCCCGAAGCACCGCTATGATCCTGCGCCACTTCCTCGAAAGTGAGACCCCAAGGATACTTTCATGACAGTTTCCGCTCGTACTCCTGCCGAATTGCGCACCGCTGTTGTCGGGGTGGGTTATCTCGGTCGCTTCCATGCCCAGAAGTACGCCACCGTCGCTGGAAGTCGGCTGGTCGGAGTGGTGGATGCGAGCGTCGAGACCGCCCAGCGGGTCGGTGCCGAACTGGGTGTACCGGGATACAGCGACTTTCGCGAATTGCTGGGCAAAGTCGACGCCGTCAGTATCGCGGTGCCGACGCTCCTTCATTACAGCGTGGCCCGGACCTTCCTCGAAGAGGGGGTCCATGTCCTGGTGGAGAAGCCCATCACGACCACCGTGGCCGAAGCGCAGGAGTTGGTTGATCTCGCGACTGCCGCCGGGCTGGTGCTGCAAGTAGGCCATCTCGAGCGCTTCAATCCTGCGATCCTTGCGGCTGAAGCGCGCCTGGGCAAACCGCGCTTCGTCGAGTCCCATCGCCTCGCGCCCTTCAAGCAGCGGGGCACGGATGTCAGCGTCGTGCTCGACCTCATGATTCACGACATCGACTTGATCCAGACGCTGGTCGGGGCTCCGATCGAAAGCATTGATGCCGTCGGGTCTTCGGTGTTTTCAGATGACCTCGACATCGCAAACGCGCGGATCCGCTTTGTCGGCGGCTGCGTGGCCAATACCACCGCGAGCCGGGTCAGCCTGAAGCAGGAGCGCAAGCTCAGGATCTTCCAGGATGATGCGTATTTTTCGATTGACCTGCAGCAGAAGATCCTGACGGTGATCCGCAAGAAGGATGCTGCCACGCCAGTGGAATCGGCAGCGCAAGTCGCGATCGAAGAGCAATCCTTCGATCAGGGCGATGCGCTCAAGGTTGAGATCGAAGCATTCCTCCGCGCTGTCCGTGAGGGCTCGGCGCCAGTGGTCAGCGGTGAAGACGGACTGAGGGCGCTGGATACGGCAATCCGGATCGCCAAGCTCGTGCAGGACGGCAACGCCGCAGCTTGAGCCCGTCTGGCGGCTACCTGCCGTCGATCAGTGCCGCTCGGTCGAGCGCGCGGACTGGCCTGCCTGCTGCCTTCGCGGCCAACGACTGGAATTGGCTCAGCGAGACTTCGCCGCGCTGCTGTGCGAGTTCCCTCGCAACGTCGTCGAGGCTTGCCTTGCCACGGGTTGCTTCTCTGATTTCGGTATCGACGGCAAGCATCACCGAAACGGCGCGGGCGGTTACCGCACCCGTCGAGGCACCCACGAACAGGTCGGGCGCCCGCTGTCCGCGCGCTCCCTGCAACGCCGTGGCTTCCTTGAACCGTCGCGCGCTGATGCCACCTGAGCGCCGCAACAGCTCGATGGAGTAATACTCCGCGAAGCCTTCGACGATCCAGTCGCTCGTGTCGTCCCCGCTGATGCCCATTGCCACATGGACCAGTTCGTGCAGCAGGGGGCTGGTGCGGTTTTCCGTCACCAGGGGCCTCTCAGAATGCAGGAACAGCGATGCCGGCCCGGACAAGCCACCTCGGAACATCGGTTCGCCGGCACGCACGATCAATACGCGCTTCGGGAAGGTCGGAAACAACGCCGTCACGTGCGGCAGATTCCAGTTCATGAACGCAAGCGTTTCCTGCCTGCGGGCGGCGTCGCCAGCCGGGGTCGCAACGAGGGCACTAAAGCCCGCGATGGCGGCCTGGCGCGAACCGATCTTGCCTGCGAGCATCCAGCCCGTCGGACGTTCGAACCGTCGTGAGGGGTCGTCGATGGCGTAGCGATGCGTGCCGCGGTCCGGATAGCGGGTCTGGATGGACCAGCCGGTGGGGAGCGTGAAATGCAGCGTCGTTTCGGCATACAGGTTGGTTGATGCGAGGCTGCGGACCGGCGGGATCAGTCGATCTCCGCGGAACACCGCCCATTCGCCCGTCATGTAGGAGTCGTGCGTGCCGCCCTTCAGAACGTGATCGACCTTGAAATCGAAGGCAAGCGTGCCCTTGTCCAGCGGGGGGGTCCACACCACGCTTGCAGGTCCTTTCTCCAGTTCGCCGGTCCCCGAGAAGTTGCGGTGGCGTTCAGGGTCAATGTTGAACGTGAGCCGGCTGGGCAGTTCAGGGCCGGTGAGTGTCAACGTGACATGGGCAATGCCGCTCTGCGGTCGCAATTCGACCTCGTAAGCGACTGAATAAGTCTTCCGCTTGCTGCTGGCTGCATCGGCCGGATGCATGGTTGCGATGCCAGCGCAGAGCAGCCACGCCAATCCCGCCATTCGCAACCACGAAGAGAGTCGATTCATTGCAGGAGTCTATCAGCCGGCAAGTGCCTGTAGCGGGGCAGGGCGGTTGCGCTCTTGAAATTCAGGTCGCGGTCCCCTTGCCACGATTCACGTTGCCGGACGCCGTTGACGCCGCCAGCGTCACGGCGCAGGGCGCCAACGGCGTGCTGGAGGTCGTCATCCCGAAGCAGCCGAACGCAGAGCCGCGACGGATCGCCATCGTTCCGGGTTGACGCCAGGCCACGTTTCCCACGACGAAGACGAGAGTACCTGCGACAGCGGTACTCCCGTTCGCTGCGATCCGTTGGCATTTGTTGGCGACAGCACCCCGATTTTCGACAATAATCGTGACGATGAACAACCCCGACTCGCTTGAGCATCTCTTCGAGAACAATCGTCGCTGGGCTGCCGATCAGCTGGCACGGGATCCGGAGTTCTTCAACAAGCTGACCGGCATCCAGAAGCCGGACTATCTTTGGATCGGCTGTTCAGACAGCCGCGTGCCGGCAAACGAGATCACCGGGCTGCAGCCTGGCGAGGTCTTTGTCCACCGCAACATCGCGAATGTCGTGGTCCATGCGGACCTCAACTGCCTGTCCGTCCTGCAATTCGCCGTGGACCAGTTGCAGGTGCCCCATGTCATCGTCTGCGGGCACTACGGCTGCGGTGGTGTACGGGCGGCCCTCGATGACCTGCGGCTGGGGTTGGCTGACAACTGGCTGAGGCACGTGCAAGACGTCCGCGAACACCACGGAGCCTTGCTCGACATGCTCAGCACACCGGATCTGCGTGCAGACCGGTTGTGCGAACTGAACGTGATTGAGCAGGTGCGCAATGTGTGCCGCACCACGATCGTGGGAGATGCGTGGGCGCGTGGCCAGAAGCTCGCGGTGCATGGCTGGGTTTATCGCCTGTCGGATGGCCGCATTCGCAACCTCGGCGTGACTGCGCGCTCGCCCGATGAATGCGAAAGCCGCTATTTCGAAGCCGTGAAGCGACTGGCCAACCACAAATCCTGAATGTCTCTGTGCAACGACAGGTTTCGGCCTTTCGTTGACACGCTCCGCTGCGCTGTGTATTTACCTTTTGCACATCGTTACTGAAAGCGTCGAGGAGGATTGACCCATGGCATTGTGGAAAGACCCGGCCCCAGCTCCGCAGCCGATTGCGGTGCCGCCGCCCCCCAAGGACCTGTTCCCGAAAGATCCGGAAAAAATGGCCGCCCACGCCGCACAGCAGGAGTCACCCCGTCGCATGAACCAGAAAGCCGACGCCAAGGAATCCGTCATTGCCGCCGACCTTATGATCGAAGGCAAGATCGAGGGATCCGGGCACATCCGCATCGCCGGTTCCTTCAAGGGCGATGTCAACGTCCAGGGGAATCTGACCATTGAGCACGGCGCCCGCGTCACGGGCCAGGTCCGTGCCAGCACGGTGGTGATCGGGGGTACGCTGCAGGGCAATATCGAAGCGGCTGCGCGAGTCGAGCTGCTCGAAACCGGCATCGTCGAAGGCGACGTCAAGGCGGGTTCGCTTACCGTGGCGGCCGGTTCGCGCATGCGCGGTCAGGTTGCGTTCGGCTGGGACGAGAAAGCCGTGAAGGCTTCCGGGCTTGCAAGTGCTGGAGGCGGGTCCGCCGCATGATGAGCACCGGGCGCTTCGCAGCGCCAGGCAAGACCCGGATCTGTCCGCACTGCAAGGCGACCATCCTCGATAGCGCCAGCGTCTGCCCAGCCTGCAACCACCATCTCCGGTTCGACCCGGTGGCGCAGGCTGAGCGACGTGCGCAAGCCACGATGGTGCCTCTCAAGGTGGAGGGTACCCTTCGTCACCAGGAGGGTGCCGATCCATGGGAGTACTCTGTCGTGATCGTGGTGCGCAATGAAAGGGGCGAGGAGATCGCTCGCAAGGTGGTCGGTGTAGGGGCCATAGACAAAGGGGAGCAACGCACGTTCTCCCTCGCCGTCGAAGTTTTCAAGGGCACGGGCGCGAAGTAGGCGGCCGAAAGCCAGGCGCGGTCTCGGTGGCTCTGTGCGCTCGAAGACGCAACCGGATGCCTCCTATCCGTTAGGATAGGGATGACCGCAGCGGGCGGTTCGTCGGAGATCCCTTCTTGCCCCATCGTTTCGGAAAGTCGCTCGTCTGGCTGGCAGTGCCGGCCGCGCTCATCGCTGGCTGGCTGTTGCTCAGGTGGTGGCAAGGCCCGAGCTTGCCTGCGTACCGTCTTGAGCCCCGTCTCCTGGTCCAGAACGTCGTTGCGACCGGCAGGGTGATTTCAACATCGCGTGCACAGGTCGGCAGCGAGATCACCGCCGTCGTCGTCGAGCGGCACGTCAAGGAAGGCGATGCCGTGGCGCCCGGCGACCTGCTCATCTCGCTGCGTGCGGACGATCTGGTCGCCAAAGTGCGTGAGGCCGATGCCGCACTCAATGAATTGCAACAAGCTCGCCGTCCACAGGCACAGGCCGCGCTTCGCCAGGCCGAAGCCCAGCTCCTGCAGGCGACGCGCGAATCCGAGCGTCGTCGATCGTTGCTTGCATCCAGGCTGATTTCGAACGAACTCAAGGAGCAGGCAGAACAGGCAGAAATCAATGCCCGCGCCGCTGCGGAGCAGGCACGGCTGCTGTCGGGCTCGTTGGCCTCCGGTCAATCGGAAGAGCGGGTACTCCGCGAAAGACTCGCTGCTGCCCGGGCGGCTTTGGCGAAGACGCAGATTCGCGCCAACGTGGCAGGTACCGTGCTCACCCGCAATGTCGAGCCCGGTGACCTCGTTCAGCCTGGCCGGGTGCTCCTTGAAATCGCCCGTGCCGGCGACACCGAGCTGCTCGTTCCCGTTGACGAGAAAAACCTGGGGCTGCTTGCGCTGGGCCAGCAAGCCCAGGTGATCGCGGATGCCTATCCGGACCGTGTCTTCGGTGCCACCGTCAGCTTCATCGCCCCAAGCGTCGATCCGCTGCGTGGTACCGTCGAAGTGCGCCTCAAGGTCGAACCCGTCCCGGACTATCTCAAGCAGGACATGACCGTCTCGGCGACCGTTGAAACAGGCCGACGTGAGACGGCGTTGGTCCTGCCAAACGATGCGCTGAGGAGCCGCAGCGCGAACCGGGGCACCGTGCTGGTGGTGAGGGGCGGCAAGGTGGCGCGGGCAGACGTGCAACTCGGCCTGCGCGGTACGGTCCTTTCCGAGGTGCTGGACGGCGTGTCGGCAGGCGAGCGGGTGCTCGCGGGTGCCACCGTCGCAGAAGGAAAGCGCGTGCGTGTCAGCGAGCAGCCGCTGCCAGCCGGTTCGGCCGGTGTCGACAGCAGCAAGGAATTGCCGGTCCGCTTCGACTGACAGCGCATGTGGATCGAAGCGAACATCGCGTTCAAGTTCCTGCGGCAGGGTCGCATCCAGACGGCGCTGATCCTGGTCGGCGTTGCGGTTGGCGTCGCCGTCATCGTGTTTGTCGTCGCGCTCATCAATGCCCTGCAGGGCAACATCATTGAACGGACGCTGGGCACGCAGTCGCACATCCGCGTCCAGTCACCTGAAGAAATCAATCTGCGGCCGCCGACTGCCACCGGCGCGATCGAGCTGCTCAATGAGGACAAGCGTCCACAGCGATTGCGCTCGATCAACAACTGGCTTGAAGTCCAGGCCGCGCTGGACCAGATGCCCGGGTTGAAGGCGGTATCGCCGATGACTTCGGGGCCGGGGTTTGCAAGAAGGGGCGAGGTCCTGCGGTCCGTGTCCCTGATGGGCATCGATCCACCGCGCTACGAGCGGATCATTCCGATCCGTGATGACATCGTCGAGGGCGAGTTTCGCGTGGGCGCGGGCGACGCCGTAATCGGCAAGCAACTGGCGGACGAACTCGGGCTCAGGGCGGGCAATAAACTGCGGCTCGAGGCTGGGCAGGGGCGCGACGCCATCGTAAGTGTCGCTGGCATTTTCGAACTCGGCGTGCGTGATCTCGACTCACGTTTCGTCTATCTCGACCTGACGCAGGCACAATCGCTGCTGGCCCTTCCGGGTGGCGTGACGCAGATCGACGTCACCGTCAATGACATCTTTGCCGCCGATGTCAGCTCCGCCCACATCGCGCGGCTGACGGGACTCAAGTCCGAGAGCTGGATGGAGACCAACGCCCAGTTGATGAATGCGCTTTCCTCACAAAGCATTTCAACCAACATCATAACCCTGATGGTGGCGCTCTCTGTCGCGTTCGGCATTGCAAGTGTTCTTGCCGTGAGCGTAACGCAACGGACCCGCGAGATTGGCATCCTGCGCGCCATCGGTACCACGCGTCGGCAGATGCTGGGCGTGTTCCTGCTGCAGGGTGGCCTGGTCGGGCTCGTGGGCTCGGCGATCGGCGGCTTCGCGGCGTTTGCGCTGGTCTGGCTGTTCAATACGGCGGGGCCAGGGCTCTTCTACATTCCGATCGGCCCGGTGCTGATCCCTGCCTCGATGGCGCTGGCGACCGTCACGGGCGTGTTGTCGGCGATGGCACCCGCGTGGCGAGCATCGAGACTCGATCCCGTCGTGGCGATCCGCTATGTCTGACGGTGTCCTGCGTCTGGAGGGATTGCGCAAGTCCTACAACGTGGGAATGCCCACCGAGGTCGAAGTGCTGCACGGTATCGACCTGCAAGTAGGCCGGCACGACTTCGCGGCCCTGATCGGTCCGTCGGGATCCGGCAAGAGCACGCTGCTCAATGTCATCGGCCTGCTCGATACGCCGACGCAGGGAGAGCTGTACCTGCTCGACCGGCCGACGCGTGCCATGGATGACGACGAGCGCACTGCGCTGCGTGGCAGCTCGATCGGCTTTGTGTTCCAGTTTCATCACCTGATCCAGGCGTTCACGGCGCTCGAGAACGTGTTGATGCCATTGATGGTCGTGGGCGGCAAGCCGACGGCGGAGGCGACGGAGCGCGCCTGGGCGCTGCTGAAGGCAGTCGGGCTTGAATCCTTTGCGGCCAAGAAGCCGAATGAGCTCTCAGGTGGGCAGCAGCAGCGGGTCGCCATCGCCCGTGCGTTGGTGACGCGGCCCGCGCTGCTGCTCGCGGACGAACCGACCGGCAACCTGGATACGCGAACGGCGGCCGAGACCTTTGCCCTGTTCCGCAAGTTCAACGAGGAGTTCGGCTGCGCAGTGCTGGTGGTGACGCATGATCCGCGACTGTCCGAGACCTGCGACCGGACGATCAATCTCGTCGATGGCGTGATCGTCAGCGACAAGTCCAATCTACGCGCTGAGCCTGCCATCGGGCCCGCTGCCACAGGAGGCCGTGATGACTACACCTTATGATTTTTCTGCCCGGACCGTCGAAGGCGCGGAGCAGTCGCTGTCGGCGTATCAAGGCAAGGTCCTTCTCATCGTCAACGTGGCCAGCAAGTGCGGATTCACTCCGCAATACGCAGGGCTGGAGGCGTTGTACCGAAGGCTGTCTCCAATGGGCTTTGCCGTCCTCGGATTTCCTTGCGACCAGTTCGGACAGCAGGAGCCGGGTAACGAGGCCGAGATTCGTGACTTCTGTTCCCTGAACTATGACGTGACCTTCCCGCTGTTCGCCAAAATCGAGGTGAACGGCGAGAGCACCCATCCACTCTACCGCCACCTCAAGAAGGCGGCGCCCGGATTGCTGGGCAGTGAAGGGATCAAATGGAACTTCACCAAGTTCCTGGTCGACGCCAAGGGCCACGTGGTCAAGCGCTATGCTCCCACCGACAAGCCCGAGAGTATCGAGAGGGACCTCGTCGCGCTGCTTGAGGCCGGGCCGTCGGACTGACCTCTCCTGGTGCCTCGTGATCCGATCCGTCTTGGTGCGACGGAGGAGGGTCATGGTCGATCGTGATTCATTCGAGCAGTCCTTTCAGTCGGCGCTCGGGTGTGGGATTGCCCAGCTCGATCGTGTCTTCCCGCTTTAGAGCGCGCCGCAAGCGAACCCGAGAGTTCGTCAGGCGAGTGGTTTAGATACGCGGAATTACGGCGTTTTCCTTCGTCTCGCTGCGCGCCCTCCGGCATCATCGTGCCCAACCGACTCATCGTGCACGGACTGGCTCCAGCGGTCTCCGTCGGCGGTGGCACAGTCCCTTCTTACTCCTCCCGCCGGGTTGTCGCTGGCTGTCGGCATGGACCCCGGGGCGCTGCTCAAGTACGTGGATGAGTTCGGTACCTCTTCGGTGGGCTGCACCGTCTTGCGTGATCGTGTGCGGCAAGAGGTGCAGAGATCAACGGACGATCCGTGGGGCCTGCTGCGCCAGGTGCGGACGCGGCCCGATACGCTGCTTACCGCTTCCGGGCAAGCGACAGAAGCGCGAGCACGCAGAAGCCGGCGCCCGCGTAGAACGTGAATGACGCGCCGGCCTGATCCCACAGCAGTCCGGCGACCGCGCTGGCTATCAACGTGGCGATCCCGCTCACCAGATTGAAAAAGCCGAACGCCGTGCCTCGCAGGTCGGCCGGCGCCGTGCCTGCGACCATCGTGGCGAGCAGGCCCTGCGTCATTCCCATGTGAACGCCCCAGAGTGCGACGCCCACTAGAACCGTCAGCCAGTGGCCATTGTGCGCCAGCACGAGGTCGGCGGCGATCAGGACGACCAGGCCGAGGCCAAGCAGCTTCCTGTGACTCACGCGGTCCGACAGCTTGCCGAACGGATACGCAGACCCTGCGTACACCATGTTCATCGCGACCATCACGAGCGGTACCAGTGCCAACGCAATGCCGCTCTGCTGCGCGCGCAGCACCAGAAAAGCCTCGCTGAAGCGTGCGAGCGTGAAGATCGCACCTACGCCGACCACACGCCAGTAGGCCGGTTCAAGTCGACGCAGGTTGTCCCGGCGGATCGGGTTCACTTTCTTCGCGCCTTGGTGGTGGGTCGGTTCCTTGACGCCAAAGAACAGCAAGGCGACCGCCAGCAAGCCCGGGATGACTGCTACCCAGAACACGGCGCGGAAGTCGTTCGCCCACAGCAACATCAGGCCGACGGCGAACAGGGGGCCGACGAATGCCCCGACCGTATCCAGCGATTGCCGCAGGCCGAACGCGGCGCCGCGGATTTCCGGCGGCGTGATATCGGCCACCAGTGCGTCACGAGGCGCACCCCGGATGCCTTTGCCAACGCGATCGAGAAGCCTTGCCGTCAAGACCACGCCTGCAGCGGGCGCGATGGCAAACAAGGGCTTGGTCAATGCGCCGAGCAGGTAACCGAACAGCGCGAGGGCCTTCCGCTTGGCAAGGAAGTCGCTGAGGACCCCGGAGAACACTTTGACGATGAGGGCCGTACTTTCGGCGAGGCCTTCCATCAGTCCGACGGAAAACGCGCTGGCACCGAGCGTGCCGACCATGAAGAGCGGCAGCAGGCTGTGGATCATCTCGGACGAGACGTCCATCAGCAGGCTGACGAAACCGAGCACCCACACCCCTGCAGGAATGCGCGCCAGGGTGCGTCGGGTAGGCGCCGTCATGGCGCGCCTTGCGTCAGAAGCCGAACTTTGCGCCTGCGCCCAGCAGCGTGGCGAGACCCAGCAGCGCGAAGATGCCAGCAGCGATGGAATGCACGAGCTTCATGGGAATCCGCGTTGCCAGTTTGTCGCCGATGAAGACGGCCGGCACGTCGGCGATCAGCATGCCGAGCGTCGTGCCGATCACGACGAGCACGGGAGTGCCGTAGTGCGCTGCCATGGCGATTGTGGCGATCTGCGTCTTGTCGCCCATCTCGGCAAGGAAGAACGTGATCAACGTGGCGCCGAATACGCCGAAACGTTTGGCGACAGTGGCTTCCTCGTCCTCGATCTTGTCCGGGATCAGCGTCCAGATGGCCATGCCGATGAATGAAGCACCGAGAACCCAGCGCAGAATCTCCGGGCTGACGGCGGCAGTGATCCAGGCGCCAAGCGCGCCAGCCAAGCCATGGTTGACCAGCGTAGCCACCAGGATTCCCGCAATGATTGGTACGGGCCTCTTGAAGCGCGCGGCCAGGATGAACGCGAGCAACTGCGTCTTGTCGCCGATTTCCGCTAGGGCGACGACGCCGGTGGAGACGAGGAGGGATTCCATTTTGATCTTTCCAGGCCCGGCGAATGACGACAGCGCTTCCCAAGACAGGGCAGAGGCGTAGTGGACAAAGGTCTTGCCAAGGATTCAAGCGCCAAGGGCCTTCAGGGTCTGCGCACGCCACGGCCTGCCGGCCAAGCAGATTGACGTTAAGCCGCTTCGCGTTGAAGAGCGGGTACTCCCCGATGACGTGAACAGTCTAGCGGATGATCCTCCTGCGGTCGATGGGCGGCCCCGGTTCGGTTGGCCTGGAGTGTCGCCGAATGGTAATCCGCTTGACATGTTGCGCTCCTACTCTGCCTCGCGCCTTCCAGTCTTGCCGCGCGACGGGTGCCGCGCGCGAACTGCGAGGGGCCGCCCTCGGGCTCGATCCTCAATCCAACAGATAGAGCGACAATATGAACAACAAACTCCTTGCCTCCACAGCGCTGCTGGCGACTGGCCTGGCTATTGTGCTGCCCGCGATTGCCGATCGTGACGATGACATGGAATCCCGTTCTGAAGACGTCTTTGCGCTCGCCGTCTATGGCGACGCACCGTACGGCTGCAAGGCGCCCTCGGCTGCCGCGGCGGCGGATGAATGCCCTCCGGGTGGTGTCTATGTTCCCGACAGCGCGAATGGCACCAACCCCGGCGATCCCCGGCAGATCCTGGCAACGCCTGCATTCATCGATGCGGTCAATCGCGACCCGAAAGTGCGCCTCGTGCTGCACACCGGCGATATTCACTCAGGCAGCACGTTCTGCACGCTGTCCTACAACCAGACGGTCTACAACCTGTGGACCCAGTTCAAGGATCCGCTCGTCTACACGCCTGGCGACAACGAATGGGCGGACTGCCAGAAGTCGAAGGAAGGCGGCGGCATCAAGAACTCGGCGGGTGAGTACGTGGACTATGCAGCCGGCCATCCGGTCGCGAACCTCGCGCTCGTGCGCTCGATGTTCTTTCCGGTTGCAGGCGAGACGTTGGGCGGGCGTGCAAAGCACGTTACGTCGCAGGCGCAGGCGTACGATCCCGCGCATCCCTCGGACGCCGAATACGTGGAAAACGTGATGTGGGAGCAGTCGCAAGTGCTGTTCGTCACCATCAACGTGCCCGGCGGCTCGAACAACGACGATGACCAGTGGAATGCCGGCGCGTTTGGCGCGGCGAAGTCAGGCCCGCAGCTGCAGGAAGTGGCCCAGCGGAAGGGTGCCGACCTGCGCTGGCTGGAGGCCGCATTCGCCCTGGCCACTGCTCACGGTGACAAGGCCGTGGTCATTACGGAACAGGCCGACATGTGGGATCTGGATGGCACGCTGCCTGCGGCCAACCACTTGAGCAATTACGAGCCAGTCATCGAAAAGATTGCGAGCCTGACGAAGGCGTTCGGCAAGCCCGTGTTGCTCATCAACGGCGATTCGCACAAGTTCCGGTCGGACAATCCGCTGAAGGACAACGCGCCTTGCGTCATCGAGACGAGCGTCGGCGCCGAGACGGCCGCCTGCGCGGACGACAACTATGACACCCACCCGAACTACGACGTAACGAACTTCCATCGGCTGGTCGTCCACGGCAGCACCTTCCCGCTGCAGTACACGAGGTTGTCGATAAACCCACGCGCAAACGCGGTGGCGAGCGCGACTTCGTTCGGACCTTTCAGCTGGGAACGCATCATTCCTTGAGCCGCCCAGGAGTCCTTCGGCCATCCGGCCGGAGGACTCCCTCTTCTTCCCGTGCCGGTGGGGCAATTCCCTGCTGATAAGTCTCCGGCAACTGCTAGAGTCGCTCCCCTACGCCGCGCAACCTTCTGCGCAAGGAGTCGACTATGGAACCCTCCCCGGGCCCTGCGGTGCCTCAAAAGTTGGCGTTGCCCCCGAACCTGTTTTCACATGCCGTGGTGATGTTCATCATCGCGGTGCTGCTCAACCTGGCGCAGTGGATCGCCTGGGCATGCGCCGTGCTGCAGGTCCTGTGGATGCTATTCGCCCGCGAGCGTAACAGTGCACTCGCGGACTTTGGCCAAGGACTCGGGAACTGGATGGCGGCCACGGCCAGATTCCTGACGGGCGCGTCGGATCAGCGGCCGTTTCCCTGGAACAAGTGGGAGTAGGGCTTGAAGGTATTCGTTTGCGGCGCCTCAGGCTTCATTGGCAGCGCAATTTGCCAGCGCCTTGTTGCCGACGGCCACGAAGTGGTTCGTGGCGTTCGCACGCCCAGGCAAGCTGGCGAAGTCGCAATGGACTTCAGCAAGGACATTGCTCCAGAGGAATGGGTGGGGAGGCTCGCGGCGATCGATGTGGTCATCAATGCGGTGGGAATCATCGTCGAGGCAGGCGGTGGCCGCTTTGAGGAAGTTCACCACCGTGCGCCAGCTGCCTTGTTCGCAGCGTGCGTGAAGGCGGGGGTCAAGCGGGTCATCCAGATCTCGGCCCTCGGGGCCGACGGTGGCGATACGGGCTACTTCAGGACCAAGTTTGCCGCCGACCAGGCATTGATGGCCTTACCGTTGCAGTGGACGATCCTGATGCCGTCTTTGGTCTATGGCGAGGACGGTGACTCGTCACGGATGTTCCGCGTGCTTGCAAGCATGCCCGTCATTCCTGTTCCAAGCTTGGGGAATGCACTCTTCCAGCCGGTGCATGTCGACGACCTGGTTGAGTCGGTGAGTGCTTGCCTGCGAGCTGATTCCCCCACGGGGAATTGCGTCGATCTGGTCGGTGCTGCGGCGGTCCCCTATCGGGGCATGATCGATACCTACCGTCGTGCGATGGGCTTCGGCACCGCCTTGTACGTGACGGTCCCGGCTTTCATGATGGCTATTGCGGCCTGGGCCTCCGGATTCATCCCAGCCGCGCCGCTCAATCCCGAAACGTGGCGCATGCTCAAGGCGGGCAGCGCCGGGGACGTTGCCGGGATCACGGAGCTGATCGGGCGCCGACCCAAGGGCATCGCGGAGTTTATCGAAACGCAAGATGCACAAAGGCTGGCAGCAGGCGCACTCAAGCAATGGCTTCCCCGGGTGCTGCAATTCGGTGCGGCGATCGTGGCAATTCTGGTCGTCTCATACCTTATGTTGCGCGACCCCGTCTAACACGATCATAGGCGGCTTCCGCTCAAGATGAGTCCCGGATGCATTTGCGCTGGCCGAGTCAAAAGAGACAAACTTGCGGACTTCAGGCTCGCAATTACTAGAGAAAGCAGGGCGGGGTTCCATGACAGAGGTTGTTGCACGAGCACCCATGCTCGAGCTCGAGGTCGAGGTCGGCAAGCCGGTGGATTTTGGCCAGGTTGCGGGTCAGTGCCGGCGATTCATCCCGATCACGGGTGGTACGGTCAGGGGCGAGCATCAAGGCACGATCATTCCAGGTGGCGCGGACTGGCAGACGATCGGACCTGACGGCGTGATCGACCTCGAGGCGCGTTATGGCCTGCTGCTGGATGGGGAGGCCGTGGAGATTCGCTCGACAGGCCTGCGAAGCGGTAGCCCTGAAGCGCTGGCCAAGCTGGCGAGCGGGTCCATCCTGCCAGGCAGCGAGTACTACTTTCGAACCACGGTCCGGTTCTACACATCGAGCCTGAAGCTGGGCTTTTTCAACAACCTGTTGGCGATTGCGGTGGGCGAGCGGTTGCCTACCCATGTGCGCTTGTCCCTGTATCGCGTCCTGTAAAGAAGAAAAGTAAATGGAGCAGCGTTTGCGCATTGCAATTGTAGGTGGCGGCATCGTAGGACTTGCGACCGCAATCAGTCTCGCGCGCGTGGGGTTCAAGCCCACAGTGTATGAAGCAGTCAAGAAGCCCGAACCGCTCGGGGTTGGCATCAATCTGCTGCCGCATGCGGTTCGCGAACTGACGGAGCTCGGGCTGCTTGCGAAGGCGAGCAAAATTGGCGTCCTGATCGACGAACTCGTCTATCGCATGGATGACGGGCGCGTAGTGTGGCGTGAACCGAGGGGCCTTGCCGCCGGATACGACTGGCCGCAGATCGCGATCCATCGGGGCCGCTTCCAGATGCTGTTGCTTGAGGAGGCGCGCGCGTTGATCGGCGATGACTCGATCCGTTTCGGGCATGCGCTGACGGCGGTGGAGCCTGCTGGCGACGCCGTGACACTGCGGTTCATGGACCGGACGACCGGTGCCTCGCTGGGAGATGTCACGGCCGACGTCGTCATCGCGGCGGACGGTATTCACTCCACGATCCGCAAGCAGTTCTATCCAACCGAAGGTATCCCGAAGTGGAGTGGCGTCTCGCTGTTCCGTGGGGCGACGACAGTGCCGGCCGGCACTGTAGGTCCGACGATGAACTGGACCGGCCACTCGCGGCAGAAGTTCGTGGGCTACCCGATCAGCGTCGATGAGCAGACGGGAGAGATCCTGTTCAATTTCATCTGCGACATCCAGACTGGCGAGCCCGGCTCGACGCCGCGCGAAGACTGGAACCGCAAGGTAGATCCGGCGGAGTGGCTCGGCGGCTACGCCAACTGGAAGTGGCCGGGCGTAGATGTCACCGCGGTTGTGAGCAAGACAACGGACATCTACGAATTCCCGATGGTGGACCGAGACCCGCTGCCGCGCTGGACACACGGCCGCATCACGCTCGCTGGAGATGCCGCGCATCCCATGTATCCGATCGGTTCCAATGGAGCGACGCAGGGATTGATCGACGCCCGCGCACTCGCGTTCCATCTTGCGACAGCGCCCACGGTCGAGGCTGCGCTCGGCCGTTACGAAGACGAGCGGCGCGAACCGACCGGCCGCATCGTGCTTGCCAACCGTTCGCTCGGTCCCGACCGCGTGCTCGAGATTGCCCGGGAGCGCGCCCCTACACCGGGGACAGATATGGAAGGCGTGTTCCCGACTTCCGAGCGCGAAGCGATTTCGCGAGACTACAAGTCACTCGCCGCGTTCAATCCCGTGCAGGTCAAGGCCAGGAAGAGCTATACGCCGTAGACGAAGGCGTAGCGGCAAGATGCCGTTATGCGGCGTGTGGTCGAAGAGGCTGGCTTCAGTGCCGGAGGGGCATTGGTGGGCGGCGTCCATTACAACAAGCACTCCCGCCGACGCCAAAAGGTGGGGTTATTGGGGCTGCAGCCGGGGGAGGAAGGGCAGGGTGCTGCTGCGCGGTATTCCCTCCTGGGCACAAAGGCGCAGGCTGCCTGGAAGCCGGACTACCGTCACTAGGGGATAAGGATCAACGGACCCATTAGGACGGCGCTGGCGGCCTTGGCCGTGGCAGCTTCTAGCGTGGCTTGCGCGGGCGGGGCACGCGCCGCTCCGGTCACCACGGCGGTTTACACGGCCTACTCAGGGGCGGGTGTCTCCACCGCCATTAGCATCACGGGCACGGGTCCGTGTTCCGACAACAGCTGCTCCACCAAACCGACGCTTAAACTTGCCGGAGTCACCCGATGACATTTAATAACAGCACCACTATCCAGGAAGCAAAAAAGCCAAGGTGTTTGGTCATTGCATTTAGCCATGCCCTATCTGAACTGCTGGTGGTGAAATCAGTGCGCGCTTATGCGGATTTACGCGCCAGAGAACTTGGTGCCATCGAGTTGTTGCAAGGCACAACCGAAAGCGGAAATCTCGCGCATCAGTTGGCGGAAATTGCTGCATGGATCGATCAGGGTGTTGATGCAATAGTTGCAATGCCTATTGATGCGGCAGCGCTTCAACCTCTGGTTGTTCGGGCCCATGAAAAAGGCATCCGTTTTCTCAGCTATGCATTTCCGTTGGAAGCGAGTGATGGAATGGCAGGTTTCGACTCTGTTCTCTCCGGTCAGATTTGTGGAGCGGCAGCCGCAGCTTTCATACATGAGCGATTTCCACATGGCGGAGCACAAGCTCTCGTAGGCGCACTTGAGGCTACACCCCTATTCGCGCCACGTTGGATGGAACCCATTGCCATGATCGAAGCAGCAGGAGGCAAAGTTGTCACCATTGGAGAGGGCGCTACGGTTGAAGCGGGCCGTCAACAGACAGAAGAAGCACTGCGTTCCTATCCTGATTTGTCAATCGTCATCGGCATCAACGATGAATTTGCTGCAGGTGCGGCCCAGGCTTTTGAGGCGGCAGGAAAAGATCCCGCCATGTCCCTCATCTGTGGCCAAGATGGAGCACCTGAAGGGTTAAGAGAAATTGCGAAAGGACTTCACTACAAAGGATCCGCTGCCATTTTGTTTGATCAACTGGGCGCGGCTATCATCGATATGTCTATAAACGCGATTCAAGGTAAACCCGCCTCGATTAGCATTCCATGCGAGTACGTTTCACTTGATAATCCTGCCCGGCTTGGGGAGCTGATCAAGGCGTTCGGGGAAGTCGCGCGATAATTCGATAGTCGATTGCTTGTGATTGTCATCGCCCGGGCGCTCATGACGCTGGAACTGGGCAAGCTGGCGAGGTTGGCCACGCCGCTGCCGTCATGGCCGGCGGCTTCACGGGCTTCATGTTGGGCACCACCGCCAATGCCATGGCGGTAATGCGAGCCGTCACGGACCGCTATGGTCCGGCGCCACGAGCCTATCTCGTGGCACCTCTCGTTGGTGCATTCTTCATCGACGTCCGTGGTGCCGTCACGGTACGGGGGTTTCAGGCGGTACCGAACGTGGCCCTGTGTCGTTAACGACAACCGTTCGGTCGATACCGCCCGGCGCGTGATATAAGGGCCTAGGCGCTCTAACTTCTCGCGTTGGTGTGGTTCGCTCGCTACCCCGGCGTGCAATGAGAACACGGCTGGTTTCGCGGCCGTGCTGTTGTTGTCTTCTGCGGCGACTGCCGGCACCGTCTGCAAGGTAAATACTTTGCGGCCCTGCTGAGGACCGAGCGCAATGCGGTAGGTAATCGAATGCCCCAAAGAGATCGACGATGCCGGCATCGTCGGGCGAGTCCAACGTCAGAAAGCTGTTTTCCAAGTCCCGCACCAGCAGTCCTTGGCGTTCGAGCGCACGCGCGACCCGCTGGCTGATGACGCGTACCAACTTCTCAAGGGCGTCTACCGTCGGTGGTGGCACCCGGCGAAAGATCAACCGCTCGCCGCTCGTTTCTTTTCGTTCAGAATCCGATCCGGCGCGTGATGCCGACATCTTGCGCACGCCGACCACCGTCCCGACAGTGACGCCAGTGCCCAGCCACACCGAGCCCCAGGAGACATTTCATAAAGCCATCAGCCCCCACGCGCAGTCCGGGTCTGTCCCGCCGGCGCGCTGCCCTGCGCATCAGCCCCATCGCGGCGGCTTGTTCCAGCATGCTCCTCGCAGCAGGCCCGGCGCAGGCGCAGTCGACGTCCGACAACGCGCAGACCGTGGTCGTCACGGGCATCCGGCGCGCGATCGAGACCTCGGTGGCCACCAAGCGCAACTCGGACTCGATCGTCGAGGCCATCTCGGCCGAGGACATCGGCAAGCTGCCCGACGTCAGCATCGCCGAGTCGCTGGCCCGCCTGCCCGGCCTCGCTGGCCAGCGTGTGGCCGGTCGCGCCCAGGTGATCCAGATCCGTGGCCTGTCGCCCGACTTTGCCGGCACGCTGCTCAACGGCCGCCAGCAGGTCACCACCGGCGACAACCGTTCGGTCGAGTATGACCAGTTCCCGTCGGAGCTGATCAACGCCGCCACCGTTTACAAGACCCCGGACGCCTCGCTGATCGGCCAGGGCCTGTCGGGCACCGTTAACCTGCGGACCATCCGTCCGCTCGACATCACCGGCCGCCGCGCTTCGTGGAACGCGCGCCTGGAGTCCAACTCGAACGGCGCACTCAATGCCAACACCAGCGGCAACGGCAACCGCTTCAGCGCCTCGTACGTTGACCAGTTTGCGGACCGCACCGTCGGCATCGCGCTGGGCTTTGCCCACCTCGACTCGCCGGGCCAGGAACTGCACTACAAGGCCTGGGGCTTCTCGACCAACGACACCACGCGCGACTGCGTTGCCAACCCCGAATGGGGCTGCGGCCCGGTCACCGGCGTGCCCGCCGGTGGCACCTTCCTGAACGGCTTCGAGGCCACGGCGGTCTCGCGCAAGCAGACCCGCGACGGCTTCATGGGCGTGCTGGAGTACCAGCCGAGCAAGGACCTGCACAGCACGGTCGACCTGTACTACTCGAAGTTCAAGAAGGACGAATCGATGCGCGGCCTGATGGGCGGCATCGGCGACAACTGGGGCGGCCTGGCCGGGGCGGCCTTCAGCAACCTGACCACCGTGCCGGTGGGTGGCAGCACCACCCTGGTCACGTCGGCCACCGTAGCCGCCGTGCCCAACCTGGTGCTGCGCAACGACCTGAACACCCGCGACGACGAACTGAAGTCGTTGGGCTGGAACACCGAGGCCAAGTTCGCCGGCGGCTGGACCGCGGTGGCCGACCTCAGCTACTCCAGCGCCAAGCGCGAAGAGAACGTCATCGAGACCTATGCCGGCCTCAACCCGGAGCTGACCACCCTCAAGATGGTGGTGCCCACCGGCAGCGGCTTCCCGACGCTCACGCCCGACCTGAACTTCGCCGACATGGCGTCGGTCAAGCTCAGCGACCCGGCCGGCTGGGGCCACGACGGTCTGTGGAAGAAGCCCAAGGTCAGGGACGAGATCAAGGCGCTCAACCTGATGGCCAAGAAGGACCTGCCCGGCGCCTTCAGCGGCGTGGACTTCGGCGTCAACTACACGACGCGGGAGAAGGACCGCGAGATGAACGAACTGGCGGCCGACCTGAAGAACGGGCGCTCGGCCATCGTGATCCCGGCCAGCGTCGCGCAGCCACCGACTTCGCTCGGCTTTGCCGGCATCCCCGGCGTGGCGGCCTATGACGTGATGGGCGCGCTGAACTCGCTGTATGACCTGAACTCCCAGGCGGTCGACCAGATCATCAATCGCAACTACGAGGTCAGTGAAAAGGTCAGCACGGCCTTCGCCAAGCTGGGCATCGACACCCGCCTCGGCGGCATCCCGGTGCGCGGCAACCTCGGCGTGCAGTTCGTGCACACCGACCAAAGCTCGCACGGCTGGTCCAAGCTCAGCGGTGTCTTCTCGGAAGTCACCCGCGGCACGGCCTACACCGATGTGTTGCCCAGCCTGAACCTGAACTTCGACATCGGCGGCGACCGCTACCTGCGCCTGGGCCTGGCCAAGACGCTGGCGCGTGGCCGCATGGACGACATGAAAGCCGGCGCCGACGTCAACATCACCAAAGACGCCAGCGGCAAGACGAGTTGGGGTGGCAGCGGTGGCAACCCCGAGCTGCAACCCTGGCGCGCCAAATCGTTCGACCTGTCGTTCGAACAGTACATCGGCAAGCGCAGCTATGTGGCGGCCGCAGCGTTCTACAAGGAACTGGGAACCTACATCTACACGAAGAACATCGAGACCGACTTCTCGGCCTTCCCGAACACCAGCAACCCGCCCCTGGCCACGCCGGCCAGCCCGCTGGGCATCTACTCGACGCCGGCCAATGGCGACGGTGGCAACGTGCACGGCGTCGAGTTGAGCAGTTCGCTGGACGTGGGCCAGGTCAGCAAGGCGCTGGACGGCTTCGGCGTGACGGCCAGCGTCTCGGTGACGGCCAGCAACGTGCACCCCAATGGCCCGGGCACCTCGGAGAAGCTGCCGGGTCTGTCGGGCACGGCCGCCAACCTGGCCGCGTACTACGAGCGTGATGGCTTCCAGGTGCGGATCAGCGAGCGCTACCGCTCGGCCTTCCGCGGTGAGATCAACGGCCTGCACAACGACCGCGAGTTCACCGAGATCCTGGCCGACCGCCTGGTCGATGTGCAGATCGGCTACGAGTTCAACACCGGCGGTTTGAAGGGCCTGTCGGTGCTGCTGCAGGTCAACAACCTGACTAACGCGCCGTACGCCACGCGCCAGGGCAATGGCTTCGGCACGGCGGTCGCACCGCTGGAGTACAACAAGTACGGTCGCCAGACCCTGCTGGGCGTGAACTACAAGTTGTAGTCCGGCTCGCCTGGTGCCCGCACCCCCCTGCCGGGCCGTTCTGGCAGGGGGTGTCTTCTCTTCGTGGCTGTTGCTTGATTCGGCGCCTGCGCGCCTGGAAGATTCCCTTCGACGTGCCACGGTCCATCGCGGTGTTCGCCGTGGCTGGCGCCTTCCACCACCACGATATCGCCCCCTGAAAACACCCAGTTGAAGCTCGCATAGTGATGGGTGATGCCCTTCAAGGTGCTGCCAACCCCGCCAAACATTTTTTCGATTTCAGCCCGGCCATTGGCCAGGCCCCATTTCGCGAAGCAGGCCTGCGCGCGTTCATCGATCACGTTGAACAGCCGATACTGCGGTCGTCTTGCAACTGGTCGTGCATGAAGTCCATTGACCACATTTGGTTGAGCTCATGCGGCACTGCCAAGGGATCGGGCTTCATCCAGACCATCCGCTGCTTATGAGTCAGTCGCTCTAAGCCTCCTCGGCTTCTTGTCTCCCTGCCTACGCTCCGGACCTGCTAGCCGATTTTCGGTCCAGTTGATTCTTTGTGAAGATGGCTCTTTGACCGGCCCCGGTAAATCGGGCCACTAGGGTTGTGAGTTTACGACCCCTGCGAGCTTCGCCCGAACCGCAAATTCCCGAGGCGTCAGACCCTCGAGAGAACGGTGAGGGCGATGCTCATTGTAATCCCATCGCCACGCATTAATCTTCTCCCTGGCGTCCTCAACGGACTCGAACCAATGGGCGTTCAGGCACTCCTCGCGGAACTTGCCGTTGAAGGATTCCACGATGGCGTTGTCGGTGGGCTTGCCTCGACGATTGAAATCGATCTGTACCTTGTTTGTGTATGCCCAGAGATCCATCTGTCCTCCTGAGAACTCCGAGCCGTTATCGCAGGAAAGGCGCTGCGGTAACCCACGTTCGTAGCTGAGTTGCTTCATCACTGTCACGACGTGCTCAGCCCGAAGACTGAAGCCGACCTCGATGGCCAAGCATTCGCGTGTAAATAGATCGACCACGGTCAGCGTCCGGATCTTCCGGCCGTCGGCCAGCTGATCTGCCACAAAATCCATGCCCCAGACCTCGTTGGGTCCGCAGGCGGGACGCTTGAGGAGTCGGTGCGCTGCCGACACATGCCGCCATGGCCGCTTGCGACGCAATCCGAGGTTTTCCTCGCAGTAAACACGATAGAACCGGTTCTTGCCCACCTCCCAGCCCTCCCGTCGCAACAGCACATAGAGGCGTCGATAACCGAACCGAAGACGTACATGGGCAAGCTCGCGTACCCGCTGCCGCAACGCCGTCAGCGGGTTCATGCGGCTTTGGTAGTAATACATCGAGCGGTGCAGCCGAACGCAGCGACAGGCTTTCCTGTTGCCCACTCCATAGCGACCCATCAAGTAGTTGGCCATCTCGCGCTTCTTGACGGGCTTCAGAACTTTTTTTGAAGGACGTCCTGCAGCATGACCTTGTCCAGGGACAGGTCAGCTACCAGCCGCTTGAGCTTGACGTTCTCCTCCCGTAGCTGCTTGAGCTCCCGGGCCCCGGAGGGATCCATCCCACCGTAGACCTTTCTCCATCGATAGAAGCTCTGCTCTGAGACACCATGTTGCCTACACAGCTGCTGAACCGGCGTCCCCATCTCTGCCTGCTTCAAAATGCCCGTGATCTGCTCGACCGAAAACCGCTTCCTCTTCACGACAAAACCGCCGTCTTCCTGGAGCCAATTTTGTCGCAAACTTCACTTCCAAGGTGGTCCGATTTATTAGGGGCCGGTCACTTGCGCGCGGTTACGTTAATCGATCCGCGCTGACCGCGGAGCGGTTCATCGCCAGCCCGTTCTCATCGGAGGGTCAGCGCATGTACCGGTCAGGGGACCTTGCGCGCTGGACGGATGCGGGCGTGCTGGAGTTCGGTGGCCGCGCCGATGAGCAGGTCAAGATAAGAGGCTTTCGGATCGAGCCCGGCGAGATCGCTGCGGCGTTGAGCAGTATCGAGGGGATCAGTCAGGCCGCAGTCGTGGTGCGCGTGGTGGCCGGTGAGAGACGACTCTTCGCGTATCTGGTATCGGGATTTGATGAAGCGATCCCTGCAGCA
>CAISDJ010000029.1 GCA_903884105.1 uncultured Pseudomonadota bacterium
GGCAGGATCATGATGTAGACCTCGGGGTGCCCGAAGAACCAGAACACATGCTGGTACAGGACCGGGTCGCCGCCGCCCGTGGCAGAGAAGAACGTCGTGCCGAAGAAGTGGTCCGTCAGGACCATCGTTACTGCGCCGGCAAAAACGGGCATCACGGCGATCAGCAGGTAGGCGGTGATCAACCACGTCCACGTGAACAGCGGCATCTTGAGCAGCGACATGCCGGGAGCGCGCAGGTTCATGATCGTGACGATGATGTTGATCGAACCCATGATCGACGACGCGCCGGCGAGATGGATCGCGAAGATCGCCATCGGCAGCGAATTGCCCGTCTGGATCACGAGCGGCGGATAGAGCGTCCAGCCGGCAGCAGGGCCGCCGCCAGGCACGAACAGCGACATGATCAGCAGCGTGAACGCGGCGACCAGCAGCCAGAAGCTGAAGTTGTTCATGCGGGGCAACGCCATGTCTGGCGCGCCAACCTGCAGCGGCAGCATCCAGTTCGCGAGGCCGACCGTGGCGGGCATGACCGCACCGAACACCATGACCAGCGCATGCACGGTCGTCATCATGTTGAAGAAGCCGGGATCAACGAGTTGCAGGCCCGGCTGGAACAATTCGGCGCGAATGACCATCGCCATCGCACCACCGATGAAGAACATCAGCAGGCTGAACAACAGGTACAGCGTCCCGATGTCCTTGTGGTTCGTCGCGAACACCCACCGGCGCCACCCGGCGGGGGCACCGTGGTCTGCGTGTGCATGGTCGTGCGCGTGGTCGGCCGCTGCCGCAGAAACAGAATGAACAGAACTCATGGAGTTACTCCGCCTTCGCGACGCTTGCGATCGCGCCATCCATAGTCAACGTGTTAGCAGGGACATTCGCCGCCGCTGCAGCAGGGGCCGGAGCAGCTGCGGCCTGCTTCTCGGCGAGCCAGGCCGCGTAGTCTGCCTTCGAGCGCACTTCGACGACGACAGGCATGAAGCCGTGATCGCGTCCGCACAGCTCGGCGCACTGGCCCCGGTACGTCCCTGGGACATCTGCCTTGAACCAGATTTCATTCACGAACCCCGGAATCGCATCCTTCTTCATGCCGAAGTCGGGCACCCACCAGGCATGCAGTACGTCGCCGGCCGTCAGCAGCACGCGCACCTTGGTGTCCACAGGCACGACGAGCGGGTTGTCGACAGCGAGCAGATAGTTTTCGACGTCCCTGGGGTTGACGCCGGAATCCGGTTGCCGGGCGGCATTGCTGACCTTGTCGAGCGCCGAGAAGAAGTTCACGCCGTGGCCGATATAGTCGTAGTGCCATTTCCACTGGTATCCGGTCACCTTGATGGTGAGCTCGGAATTGCGCGTGTCTTCGATCTTGATCAGGGTCTCGGCAGCCGGAATGGCCATTGCCACGAGAATGACCACCGGGATGATCGTCCAGATGATCTCCGCCTTGGTGCTGTGCGTGAACGTTGCGGGCTCGGGGTGGTTTGATCGGCGGAATTTGACAATCGAGTAGATCATCACGCCGAACACCGCCGCAGCGATGGCAACGCAGATCCACAGGACCATCATGTGCAGCCCGTAGATTTCCCGGCTGAGCTCGGTAACGCCCATGCGCAGGTTGGTTTCCCACGCCGCGAGCGCCGGGGCCGCTTGCAGGATGCTGGCGGCTGCCGCGACGGCGGAGTACTTCAGGGTCTTCGACATTCGCGCCAATGCTCCCATGCTCTCTCTCACTTTCAATAATTGCCGCCCAGGTCCCAGCAGCCGCGTTACACGCTCTGCATTACCACGAATGGCCCCTGCCCCGCCCCCGCGGGCACGATCCTCAAGTCCGCAATCCGCCTAACCGCCTCGCTCCCATGGCGCGGGCTCTGCTCACACGTTCCCGATCAACTGCTTCAGGCGCGTCGCCAGACTGCAGCGCTCATCTTCCGTAAGGAAGATGCCTACCCCGCAGGTACGCTCCTGGCTTTCCAGGCTCAGTCGGCTCGGGTGCAGACCGTGCAGCGGGGCGCGGAGTTTAACCTTGGTCCAGTGGCGTGGAAATACCGTCATTTGCCTATGTGGACCCCGGATGAGCTCCATGCTGATGGTTGTCCCGCCGATTTCCAGTATTTCCCGCTCCTGGCCGCGCCGGACGGCACGGTCGCCCATGCGAGCAATGCCACTTCGAGACCCGCAAACGGCAGGATGGGCCACAGCCCTTTGCTCGCCATCACGCCTGCAATGAGGAAGGTGGCTCCCCTGGTCACACACTGGAGCAGCGCAGCCGTTCTCGGGGTGTAGTGAGCAGCCGGGGGAAATGACGATCTGGTGCGGCGACGGAGTCCGCGAGGGTGCACTTGAAGTCGCGACAGTGCTCCCGCTCGTCATGATGTGCCTGCCCGCCACCCGCCCGTTTGATCTGGCTCGGTATGCTACTTGAGGAAGGGCGGTCGGTGCAATGCACAAAGCCCGGAGGGAAAAGGGATTTTCTCTATTCCACTGCGGCCAGAACGGGCAACCGGAGCCGTGTGCAAGCGGCCTCTACGGACACGTTGGTGAGTGGCGGAACGATACCCAGGCAGGGCGCCGGAATCCGCCGCTCAAGCGTCGCGATGTTTGCCTCCAGTGGTGAGAATGCCGGATCAATGCCGTTGCCGACCCAGCCAACCAACCGGGACTTGCCCCCACGAAGGATGGCTTCGCAAGTCAGCAACGCATGATTGAGACAGCCCAGTCGCAGGCCGACGACCAGAATGACGCCGAGGCCCAGCGTTTCCGGGAAGTCGCTGAGCAACCCGACCGGACCAATGGGGACTCGCCAACCGCCGGCGCCCTCCACGATCACGACATCTGAATGCTCTTCAAGTTGTTGATAGGCGTCGATTAGAAGAGGCATTGAGATGGTGACACCTACTGCGTCGGCCGCGAGATGCGGCGCGATCGCGGGGGCGAAAGCGTAAGGGTTCACCAGCGCGTAAGGGTGCCGGGCGGTCGCTTGATGCTCGAGGGCGACGGCATCGTCATTGCGCAAGCCTGCGGCCGTCGGGTAGCAACCGCTGGCAACGGGTTTCATTCCTGCCACTCGAAGGCCGAGTGCAGCCTGATGCTTCATGAGTGCCGCGGCGATCAGGGTCTTGCCGACGCCGGTGTCGGTTCCCGTCACAAAATAGCCCATAGCCATAAGTTAATTAAACATATAGGTGAGGTTAAATTTGTTAATGTTGGCAACAGAACCAATAATAAATAGTTAACTTATGGCAATGGAGTGGAGCTGGTCGTCCTGGCGGCCGGCCGCTCAACCATCGAGGCCTACCGGCGTGTGCGCAGCGACTCCACGGGTATCCGGATCTCGCCGCCCCCAGGTCCTGGGCGACGCTCATCCACTCGTCCCCATGCCTGGCCGTAGACAACCTCATAGGTCGCCGGGAGGACTCCCTCTTGGCGGAATTGCTCATAGGCCCTTTCCAGACTGCGCAGCGCACTGCGACCCGTGAGCCCAGAACTGCGCTGCTGTGCCGCGTTCCGAGCCCCGATTGCCTTGAGCTCCCGCATCAGCGTGCGGGCATCCAGATAGGTGAGCGTGAAGTTTTCGACATCGAGCACAGGTTCGGCCAACCCTGCCCGCACCAGCGCGTCGCCCAGGTCGTGCATGTCGATGAAGCGATGCACGTGCGGACGGTCGTCAACGCTTGACCACGCCATACGCAGTTCGCGGAGCGTGTCCGGCCCGAGCGACGTGAACGTGAACAGCCCGCCTGGCTTCAGGATGCGCCGCACCTCGGCCAGCACAGTATCGGGAGGATCGCACCACTGCAGCATCAAATTGCTGACGACCAGGTCAACGGACCGGTCCTTCAGGGGCAGCAGACCTGCATCCGCGCACACTCGCTCGAACCTTCGGAGCCAGCCGATCCGGCGTTTGGCCTCAGTCAACATGCCCTGCGCAAGGTCGAGCGCGACGACCTGAGCACGTGGGTAGCGCTCCTTCAGCGCGCGACTGGCATGGCCCGTTCCCGCGCCAAGGTCAAGGATGACTTTCGGTTCCAGCTTGACGAAATCGAGTCGGTCCAGCAGACGCATCCGCACCTCCTTCTGGAGGACGGCGGCAGCGTCATAGGCGCTGCTTGCAGCGTCGAAAGACCGGCGCACGGCCCGGCTGTCGAGCGAAGCATCACCTGGGACCGCGCTCCTGATTTTCGTCATGGTGCAGTGCCGGTCGCCGCCAACGATCCAGGCACCTCTGCCAGAAAACGGCGGAGTGCCGCGAGGAAGTCTTCCCTGTGCGAAACAAAGGGAGCGTGTCCCGCACGGGGAACCAGATGAAAAGTGGCGCCCGGGATGTGCTCGGCCAGATGCCTGCTCGCATCTGGAGGTGTGACCCGATCATATTCGCCCGCGATCACGAGACAGCTCACCCGCACGTTCGCCAGTGCGGAGCGCATGTCCGCAGCGCCCAGCACACCGAGGCCCGCTTCGAGCGCCGCTTGCAGCGGCAAGCCTCCCGAAACCAGCCTGTGACGCAACTCCCGCAGACTGGACAGTTCGCGCTCATCGCCGCGCACCTGGAGCGCGAGGAAGTCCTGGATGGTGGCTCGATAGTCGTCCCTCAGGCGCACTCCGAAGTTGGAGAGTACCTGTGGAGTCATCGCTGGCGTCCAGTCGGCTGCAGTCACGAATCGAGGCGTGGTCGAAATCAACACCAGCCCCGAAATACGCTCAGGGGCAAGCGATGCAAGGCGAAGGGCAACCATCCCTCCAAATGACCACCCGAGAATCGTGGAATGCCTGGGCACATAGGGCGCAACCGCCCGAGTGAAGTCGTCGAGGGATAAACACTGCGGTGACCATTCACTGCGCCCATGCCCTGGCATATCGATACGATGCAGCCGATGGGAGAGTGCAAGCTCGGCGGCAACGCCGTCCCAGATTCCAGCATTGAGTCCCCAGCCGTGCAGCAGTACCAGATCCGGGCCCGCACCTTCGATTTCCACGTGCAGCTTCATGCGCGACGCTGCAGCGCCTGCAGCCTGGCCAGTGCGGTGAGCAGCCTTTCAATATCGCCGTCTTCGTGCGCAGCAGACAATGTGATGCGCAATCTCGCGCTTCCCTCAGGCACCGTGGGCGGGCGGATGGCGCTCACGAGAATGCCCGCTTCGAGGAGTTCGGCGCTAGCGCGAAGCGCCGCGTCTTCGCTGCCAAGTACGAGGGGCTGGATCGGCGTGGCTGAAGGCAGCAGCGGCCATCCATTCAGTGCAGCATGCTCGCGGAATCTAGCGATATGCCTGCGCAGTCGCTCGCGCCTCCATTCCTCATCCTGGGCGACGCGCAGCGACACTCGCGT
Organism: uncultured Pseudomonadota bacterium; assembly: GCA_903884105.1. GTDB lineage: Bacteria > Pseudomonadota > Gammaproteobacteria > Steroidobacterales > Steroidobacteraceae > CAIUGU01. The sequence goes on from CAISDJ010000029.1 coordinate 5,327, forward strand.
GGCCGCAGCAATCGGCGGCGGCAGGGCAGTCGTATAGATGTAGGTGCGAGCCTTCTGGATCAGCATCTCGATCAGGCTGTTCGACCCGGCGACAAACGCTCCGAACGTGCCGAACGCTTTGCCCAGCGTTCCCATCAAGACAGGTACCGACGTGCTGTCGAGTCCAGCTGCATCGATGCTGCCCCGTCCGTGCGTACCGAGTACGCCAAGTCCATGGGCGTCGTCCACGATCAGGTGGGCTCCGTACCGCAGGGTAGCGTGGGCCAGGTCGGCAAGCGGTGCGACGTCGCCGTCCATGCTGAAGACACCGTCAGTCAAGACCCAGCTGCAACCTGTCGCTGTCCTTTCCGAGGCGCGCGCAAGCCGCCGCTCGAGCGCCTTGGCGTCCGCGTGGGTATAGCGGCCAAGGCGAGCGCCGCTGTTGAGTCCGGCATCGATCAGCGACGCATGATTGAGACGATCCTCGAACACGCGATCTTCGGGTGAGAACAACGCGCTCGCAATGCCGAGATTGGCCATGTATCCCGTCGAGAACACCAAGGCGCGCTCACGGCCAGTAAAGCGGGCGAGCTCGATCTCCAGATCTTCGTGCTCAGGACCATGCCCGGTGATCAGGTGCGACGCGCCGCTGCCAACCCCGTAACGGTGCGCGGCCGCGCAACAGGCATCGATGACCTCTCGATGGCTCGCAAGGCCAAGATAGTCGTTGCTGCAGAACGAAATGCACGGCCGACCCTCGACCACGACTTGCACCGGATGGGCGATATCCGGCGCCTCGATTCGGCGCCTCCTGCGATAGCGGCTGGGGCTGAACTCTGCGAGGCGCGAGCGTAGGACCGGTTCGAGCAGGGACCTGGATTTATCCCCGGTCACGGCGTTCGACATGATCTTCTGTCCGGCCGTCGTACCGCGCGTGCAGCAAGGAAGGAGTGACCTCAGTCGAAGGGGCTGCAGCTTCCGGACGGATACCAAGGCGCGCGAACAGCTTTCGATCCTCATCCTCTTCGGGGTTGCCGGTAGTCAGCAGCTTGTCACCATAGAAAATGGAGTTCGCGCCGGCCAGGAAGCAGAGAGCCTGCAGTTCATCCGACATCTCGCTGCGTCCGGCAGACAGGCGTACGTGGGCTTCCGGCATGAGGATGCGGGCGACGGCGATCGTCCGCACGAAATCGAGCGGATCCAGCGGCTCGGCGCCAAACAGCGGCGTGCCCGCGACTTGCACGAGTTGGTTGATCGGCACGCTGTCCGGATGCTGCGGCAATGTCGCGAGCGTATACAGCAACTCCGCACGGTCGGCCTTCGATTCCCCCATGCCAAGAATGCCGCCGCAGCAGACCTTGATTCCCGCATCGCGAACAGCTTGCAGCGTGTCGAGACGATCCTGGTACGTCCGTGTGGTGATGATCTTGTCGTAGTAGCCGGCGGAGGTGTCCAGGTTGTGGTTGTAGTAGTCAAGGCCGGCTGCCTTCAGCTCCTCAGCCTGTTCGGGCTCGAGCATCCCGAGGGTTGCGCAGGTCTCGAGGCCCAGCGCGCGCACGCCGCGAATCATGTCGGCCACGGCTGCCAGCTGATGCTTCTTCGGATTGCGATAGGCAGCACCCATGCAAAAGCGGGTCGCTCCGCTTGCACGTGCGGCACGCGCACTTTCCAGTACGGTTTCGACATCGAGGAGCGCTTCGTGCTCGATTCCGGTGTCGTAGCGGACGCTTTGCGGGCAATACGCGCAATCCTCAGGACAAGCGCCCGTCTTGATCGACAGCAGCGTGCTCACCTGCACCTCGTTCGGGTCGAACTGTTCCCGATGGACACGCTGGGCGTGGAACACCAGGTCTGCGAAAGGCAGCTCGAACAGGGTCCGGACTTCGCTCAGTGTCCAGTCCGTCCGAACCTGCCCCAGTCGTGCGATGCCTGAGCCGCTCATGAAGATCCTCGTGTGTGGTGTCCGCCTGTTGGGGCAGACAATTCAAGAAAGCGGAATTTCTGTAGAAACACAGAGGCATTCGTGGTTCCCGGCGCTTGCCATGAACACCAGACTGTCCGCCTTGGGCAGTATTCAGGCGGTGCATTCCGCTGTCAACCTGAGCGCATCATCGTGGTCAACAGATGGTCAACATTTGTACAGTCGGTGCTGCCGGCAGCCTGCATCCTGTGCGGCAGTCCTGGCCAACCACCAGACCTGGACATATGTGCTGCATGCGAATCGGAGCTTGTAGTCAATTCTCCAGCCTGTGAGCGCTGTGGCGATCCACTTGCGGGCAACGTCGGTGGCTCCTTGGTCTGCGGGGCCTGCATCAGGTTGAAGCCATGCTTTCATCGAGCCTTCTGCGCATTCCGATACGCCTACCCGCTTGACCACATGGTGCTGGCGCTCAAGTTCCAGGGGGCCGTGGCGCATGGGCGCGTGCTTGGAACGCTGCTTGGGCGGAGGCTAAAGAGGGAGGCAATGCGCGATGTACCGGAGATCATCGTGCCGATGCCACTGTCCGAGGAGCGCTTCAGGGAGCGCGGCTACAACCAGGCCGTCGAGCTTGGGTGGGCGGTCTCCGGGATGCTCGGCATACCGCTAGAGACCGACCTCGTTGTCAGGCAAAGACATACACGGGAGCAAACGGCTCTGAGTCGCAAGGAGAGGAAAGAGAACGTCCGTCGGGCCTTTGTCGCCACCCGCAAAGTTCACAAGGCCTCGATAGCCGTGCTTGATGATGTCGTCACTACGGGCTGCACTGCGAACGAACTTGCAAAAGTGCTGCTTCGGGCAGGGGCGCAGCGAGTCCAGGTATGGGCGGTGGCGCACGCTGGGCATTGAGCGAGCGACACAATTCCAAGGGACAGGGAGCCGGCCGGCGAATACCTGTTATCGTCGCGTGTCGGATCCACGGTCATGTCACTGATGCCACTCCACGCCATCCACCGGTTCCTGCGGCTCGAATCATCAGGCGGGATTCTGCTTGTGCTGGCGGGCGCTTTCGCCATGCTTCTGGCGAATTCACCGCTAGCTGGTTATTACGGCCGGCTGCTCGATGTTCCGTTGGCAGTGCACCTCGGTGGTTTTGCGATCGCAAAGCCGTTGCTGCTGCGGATCAACGACGGCCTGATGGCAATCTTCTTCCTGTTGATCGGCCTCGAGGTGAAGCGAGAGATTATCGAAGGAGAGCTGGCAGACAGGGCACGCATTGCGTTGCCCGCGTTTGGAGCGCTAGGGGGCATGCTGGTGCCAGCGATGATCTATGCCTCCTTGAACTGGGGTGATTCCACTGGCTTGCGAGGCTGGGCAATCCCTTCGGCGACCGACATCGCTTTCGCGCTCGGCGTGCTGCAGGTTCTCGGCAATCGAGTACCAGTGGGGCTCAAGGTATTCCTCCTGACACTGGCCATCATGGATGACCTCGGCGCCATCGTGATCATCGCCGTGTTCTACGCGAGCAAGCTGTCGATGGTGTCTTTGCTGCTTGCCGCGATCGCTGTTGCCATTCTGGTCGCTCTCAACGTGAAGCGAGTCTCCCGGGTCCCGCTGTACTTCGCGGTCGGGCTCGTCCTTTGGGTCTGCGTCCTCAAGTCCGGCGTTCACGCAACGCTGGCTGGTGTAGCCACCGCGCTTGCCATTCCGATGCGAGATTCCCTGGGCGCTTCCCGATCCCCGCTCAGGGAAGTCGAGCACGCGCTCCATCCTTGGGTTGCGTTCGGCATCCTGCCCCTCTTCGCATTTGCGAATGCGGGCGTCAGTCTTGCCGGGCTCACACCTGCAACTCTGCTCGAGCCGATCCCGCTTGGAATCGCCCTTGGCCTGTTTGTCGGCAAGCAGGTCGGGGTCTTCCTGTTCGCGTGGCTTGCTGCGGCACTGGGGTTCGCACGATTGCCAACAGGGGTCACATGGAGCCAGCTCTATGGAGCAGCCATTCTCTGCGGAATCGGCTTCACCATGAGCATGTTCATCGGCTCATTGGCATTCGACCAGGCCGCGGTCGACGTCAACGACCGCCTGGGAATCTTGGTTGGCTCGCTGGTCTCTGCAGTCGCGGGCTATCTGTTCCTTAAAGCAGTACTGCCGGCAACCCCTGCCTGAGAAGTGAATGCTCAGGTGCGGAACAGGTACTCAAGGGCCACGCCGATAAAGACGGCCATGCCGAAGTAGTTGTTGTTCAGGAAGGCGCGGAAGCATTTGTCTGGATTCCGCTCGCGAATGAGCCATTGTTCGTAGAGCGAGAAGCAGGAAGCCGCGGCCAGCCCCCCTTGGTACCAGGGGCCGAGCGCCAGGTCGTGCCCAACCAGCCACAACGCCAGCAGCGTCATCAACTGCATGATGCCGACGATCACACGATCTGCCTCGCCAAACAGGATGGCGCTGGAGCGGACGCCGATCTTGAGGTCGTCTTCCCGGTCCACCATGGCGTACATGGTGTCGTAAGCCGTCGTCCACAGCAGCGAGGCCATGAAGAGCAGCCACCCGATTCGCGAGATCGTTCCTGCCTCTGCCGCATACGCCATGGGAACCGACCACGAAAACGCAATGCCAAGGTACACCTGCGGGATGGGGAAGAAGCGCTTGAAGAACGGATAGGTCACCGTCAGGACCGCGCCGATCAGCGCGAGCTGCTGCGTGAACCGGTCCAGGGTCATCACGAGTCCAAAGGCGATTAGCGCCAGTGCGACGAACAGCATGATCGCTTCTTTCGGCTCGACGCGACCCTGCGCCATCGGGCGTTCTCGGGTTCGACGCACGTGGGTATCGATCTTGCGATCTGCAAAATCGTTGATGACGCACCCGGCCGAGCGCATCAGGAAGACGCCCAGGGCAAAGACAACGAATACGCGCGGATGAGGATGCCCGTCAGACGCGAGCCAAAGAGCCCACAGAGCAGGCCACAGCAGCAGGAATGTGCCGATCGGGCGGTCGAGGCGCATCAGGCGGCCGTAGTCGCCCAACGTGGCTGCCAGCTGCGGCAATACCAAGGTGGCGAAAGTGGTCTCGTTGAAGCGTTCGCCCCACCTACGTGGGCGATTGCCTGCGGGAGTCGTCATGGGTCCTCTTGACCTCGGTTTAAGCTGCGAGACTGTGCCGGTGATTGTCGCCTGCGGTCAACAAGCTTTTCTGCTCAAGCCTTATGGGTCGTCATGACAACCTGAACACTCCAGTTCAGACCCGGCTGAATCGTTCCCCCGTTCCGATCCATCGGCTCAGAAGCGGCGCAATGACGTCGTCATTGCCTTCGAGCAGTGATGTTGCTGCTTGCTGGACGCGGGGCAGGAGGTCGGCGTCGCGAAGCAGGTCGGCTACCCGCATCCTGGCGAGCCCCGTCTGCCGCGTGCCGAGCAGCTCTCCTGGTCCGCGTAGTTCGAGGTCGCGCCGAGCCACCTCGAAACCATCGTTGGTATCGCGCATGACACCGAGCCGTTCGCGGGCAATCTCGGTCAACGGCGGCTTGTAGAGCAGTACGCATGTGCTTTCCTGGCTACCGCGGCCAACCCGTCCCCTGAGCTGGTGCAGCTGCGCGAGCCCCATCCGCTCGGCATTCTCGATCACCATCAGGCTCGCATTCGGAACGTCCACGCCCACTTCGATGACGGTGGTCGCGACGAGCAGATGAATGTCGCCCGCCTTGAAGCTCATCATGACGGCATCCTTCTGTTGGCCTGTCAGGCGGCCGTGAATCAATCCCACCGCGATTCCCGGTAGCGCTTCAGCCAAGGTGGAGGCCGTTTCCTCCGCGGCTTGTGCCTCAAGCAGGTCCGACTCCTCGATCAGCGGGCAAACCCAATACGCTTGACGCTTTCCCTGGCAGGCTTCAAGGATTCGCTGGATGACATCCGGCCGGCGCGCTTCCGGCAGCACGACTGTTCGCACGGGCGTTCGACCCGGAGGCAGCTCGTCAATGGTCGACACGTCCAGATCGGCATAGGCCGTCATGGCCAGCGTTCTCGGGATCGGCGTAGCCGTCATGATGAGTTGATGCGGATATCTGCCGCTCACCTGACCCTTCTCCCTGAGCAACAGGCGTTGATGCACACCAAAACGGTGTTGCTCATCAATGATTGCAAGCCCGAGTCGAGAGAATGCCACCTGCTCCTGGAATAGTGCGTGCGTGCCCACGGCCACGCTGATCTCGCCGGCAGCGAGCCCCGACAGAATCCCAGTGCGCTTTCGGGCGCCCAATCGCCCGGTCAGCAGCGCGATCGATACCTTCAACGGTTCGAACCAGGCGGTGAAGTTGCGTGCATGCTGTTCGGCCAGGAGCTCGGTCGGTGCCATCAGCACAACCTGAAAGCCGGCGTCCACCGCGTGGAGTGTTGCCAATGCCGCGACGACGGTCTTGCCGCACCCGACGTCACCCTGCACCAGTCGCAGCATTGGCTTCGAGTCCGAGAGGTCACCTTCGATCTCGTGCCAGACGCGTGCTTGGGCGCCTGTCAGTGAGAAAGGGAGGTTGACGAGGAATTGGCCGAGCAGCTGCTTGCGCGCAGGCATCGCCCAACCGGGGTCGGTCTGGATGTTCTTGCGAAGCAACCGGAGGCTCAGATGCTGCGCCAGCAACTCCTCAAAGGCCAGGCGGCGTTGTGCGGGATGCAGGCCCGTCGAGAGCAGTTCGATGCTCGCGTCGGGAGGGGGGCGGTGCACATACTGCAGCGCCGTTGCCAACGTCGGCATCTCGAGTCCCTGCAACAGGGCTGTAGGCAACCAGTCGCGTACCCCCTCGTCCCTCAGTTCCCCGAGGGCCAGGGTCGTCAATCGCCGCAATCGCGCTTGAGCCACGCCTTCCGTTGCCGGATAGACCGGCGTCAATGCGTCTTCAGTCTCCCCAATGGCGTCCGTTTCCACCCGGCGATATTCAGGATGGACAATCTCGAGGCCAAGCGGCCCGCGTCTGGCCTCCCCGAAGCAGCGAATGCGAACCCCGCGCGCAAGCGCAGCCTGTTGCGCACCGGAGAAGTGGAAGAAGCGCAGCGTAAGGAACCCGGACCCGTCAGCGATTCTGCAAATGAGTTGTCGCCTTCCCCGGAAGACGACTTCCGCAAGCTGCACTTCGCCCTCGACAACGGCCCGGTCACCGGCCTGAAGCGAACCAATCGGCACGACTTGCGTGCGGTCTTCGTAGCGAAGCGGGAGCAGGAACAGGACGTCCTGCACCGTGAAGACACCCAGCTTCGTCAGCTTTTCCGCCAGTGCAGGGCCGACGCCGGAAAGCGCCGTTACTGGCCGGAGTTCAGGAAGCATTGTGGGCGTGCGTGATGCAGCCATCGGCCCTTCTGATGCGGGAGTGCAGTGCGTCGACAGGCAGCTGATGCGGACTACAACTCCAGGACGCAGTCCATCTCGACGGCGGCACCTCGCGGCAGTGCACCCACGCCGATCGCAGCGCGCGCGGGATAGGGCTCCTTGAAGTATTCGGTCATGATCCGGTTGACGGCCGCGAAGTGCTGCAGGTCAGTGAGAAAGACATTCAACTTGGCCACCTGACTGAATTCGCCCCCCGCTGCATTGATGATGGCTTTCAGGTTGTCGAGGACGCGACGGATCTGCTGATCCATGTCGCCCGTCACGAGCTGGCCCGTGGCCGGGTCCAGCGGGATCTGTCCGGACACGTAAACAGTGTTGCCGCACTTGACGGCCTGTGAGTAAGTGCCGATCGCGCCGGGAGCATGCGGGGTCGAAATGATCGTACGTGTCATGACGGGGGCCTCGGGGTCGTGATGAATGCGAAAGGATGCCTGCGCGAACTGCTGACAAGCGACGGCGTTAGGATGAATTCTAAAGACAGCACGGTCGATGTGCGAGTAACAGACACGCGGCCGGAGCCACGGACATCCGGAATCACACCAGGCGGGGGGTCAGGCGCAGGTGCGGATGACCCTGAGGACGTCGGGCATCTTGCGGACGCTCTTGATCACCCTGGCCAGGTGCTTTCGGTCGCGTACCTGCAGTTCGAAGATGATCGTGGACGCATCAGTGTCGCTTTCAAGCATGGAGACATGATCGATGTTCGTCTGCGTTCCTGCGATGTCCGAAGCGAGGGCCGCCAGGACGCCGACGCGGTTTGCAACCTCGACGCGGATTTCAACCCTGTACAGGCGGTCGACGCCGGTCTGCCAACTGACCGATAGCCACTTGTCCGGTTGCTTGCGGTAGCTGCGCAGATTGCCGCAGGACTCGCGGTGGATGACGACACCCCGCCCGCTTGAGAGATACGCCATGATCGGGTCATTCAGAATCGGGAAGCAGCAGCGTGCGTAGCTGACGACCAGACCTTCCGTTCCGGCGATGGCGAGTGGATCCTTTTTGGTCAGCGGTTCCGGTGCTGCCGAATCCGCCGGCAGGAGCCTTCGCGCCACCAGTGGCGCCAAGCGTTCGCCGAGGCCGATCTGTTCGAACAGCTGGTCGGGCTCTTCGAGGCCGAGGTCCGCAACCACGGTCCGCACCTGCTCGTCTTCAATCTTCTTCAGCGACAGCGACAGCTCGGACAACGCCTGGTTCAGCAGCCGTTTGCCAAGCTCGATGGCTTCGCTGTGTTTGAGGCTCTTCAGGTAGTGACGGATTGCGGCGCGAGCCTTGGCAGTGACCACGAAATTGACCCAGGCCGGGTTCGGTGTCGCACCCTTTGCAGTGATGATCTCGACCGTCTGCCCGTTTCGCAGGGGCGTCCTGAGCGGCACGAGTCGGCGGTCAATCTTGGCGGCGACGCAGTGATTGCCGACGACGGTGTGCACGTCATAGGCGAAGTCCACGGCCGTGGAACTCCGCGGCAAGCGCCGGATATCGCCTTTGGGCGTGAACACATAGACCTTGTCAGGGAACAGGTCGAGCTTGACGCTCTCCATGAATTCTTCCGAGTTGCCTCCCTGCTGCATTTCCATGAGCTGCTTCAGCCACTCATGCGCGTGATCGCTATAGGCACGACCCTGCGGCTCGCCAGTCTTGTACTGCCAGTGCGCTGCAATACCCGACTCGGCCACGCGATGCATGTCTTCGGTGCGGATCTGTACTTCGATCGGCATGCCGTTCGGTCCGAACAGCGTCGTGTGCAGCGATTGATAGCCGTTGATCCGAGGGATCGCGATGTAGTCCTTGAAGCGTCCCGGCATCGGTCTGTAGAGACCGTGGACCAGACCAAGGACACGGTAGCAGGTGTCGACGCTGTCGCACACGATGCGGAAGCCAAAGACGTCGACGATCTCTGCAAGTGAAGCGCTCTTGCGGCGCATCTTCTGGTAGACGCTGTAGAGGTGCTTCTCGCGCCCTTCCACCCTGCCTGCGATGTTCGCTTTCGTGAGCGACAACTGGATGTTCTCGGAGATCTTGCCGATGAACTGCTTCTGGTTGCCCCGCGCCTTCTTCAGCGCTTTCTCGATGATCCGGTACCGCCCGGGGTACAGCGACTTGAAGCCCAGCTCCTCGAGTTCGCTCTTGATCGAATTGATGCCCAGCCGGTTGGCGATGGGCGCGAAGATCTCGAGCGTCTCGCGGGCGATGGCGCGGCGCCTGGCAGGTGGCATGGCGCCGAGCGTCCGCATGTTGTGCGTGCGATCCGCGAGTTTGACCATGATGACGCGAATGTCCCTGACCATCGCGAGCAGCATCTTGCGGAAGCTTTCAGCCTGTGCCTCTGCGCGGCTGCGAAACTGGATCTGGTCCAGTTTCGACACGCCATCCACGAGGTCCGCGACCTGAGTACCGAATTTCTCGGCGATCTCCGCCTTGGCGGTCGGGGTGTCCTCGATGACGTCGTGCAGGATGGCCGCAACGATGGTCTGGGCATCGAGGTGCAGGTCTGCCAACAAGTCGGCGACCGCGACTGGGTGAGCGATATAGGGTTCGCCCGAGAGGCGCTTCTGGCCCTCGTGGGCCTGGGCACCAAATTCGTAGGCTTCGCGGACCAGGTCGACCTGCTCCGGCGGCAGGTACGTTTCGAGTTTGTTAAGAAGCTGGGTGACGCCTATCGAGCGTCTTCCTGACGGCCAGAGATTCCGTATGGAAGACGCATAGTCCATGGCCGCTGGATAGGGTCAGGCGCAGGAGCGGTTCAATCTCCAAGGCCCAGGTGCGGCGCGCGCAGTTCGCCCGACATATCAGGTTCCGGCATCATCAGCTCGGGTGCGGGACGATCGGCTTCTTCCAGGATTTCCGGGCCCACGTGACCCGCAGCGATCTCCCGAAGCGCGATGACGGTCGGTTTGTCGTTTTCGGGGTCAACGGTCGCTTCCGCGCCGTTTGCCACGCGACGCGCCCTTTTGGCGGCGACCAGAACCAGCTGGAACAGGTTGGGGACGTTCTGCAGGCAATCTTCAACAGTAATACGTGCCATCTGGATCAAGACCTCGAAGATAGTCGGTTCGCTCGGAACCTTGGGGAGACTGCCTGAACAGGCGTATTGCCGACAGTATAGCCGAGCGGCCAGCCAACCGCATTCGGGCACGGTGAACTGGTAGGCGCTTTATGCCGCGGGCGTGAGGGTCTGGGAGACCCCACGGTGCCTTAATCAGCGCTTGTCAGGGTGGGCATCAGCCAGTCGAGTTCGGGGCGGGGGGCGCGCAGGTGCTCGCCTTGACCGGTGACGACCGCCTCCAGGTCGTCCAGAGCCCGGGCGAAGTCCTCGTTGATCACGACATAGTCAAATTCGTCCCAATGGGACATATCGCCACGTGCATCCAGCAGACGTCGCTCAATGACCTCGTCTGAATCCGTCGCCCGCCCCCGCAGCCGGCGCTCGAGTTCAGTCAGCGAGGGCGGCAGGATGAAAATCGAGAGACACTCGGCCATCGCCGCACGCACCTGTCTTGCGCCCTGCCAATCGATCTCCAGAATGACGTCGTGCCCCTGGCCCAGCAGCCCTTCGACCGGGGCCTTGAGGGTTCCGTAGTAGTTGTCGAATACCCGGGCATATTCGAGGAAGGCGCCAGCGGCGATCCGGCTCACGAATTCCGCGCGCTCGATGAAAAAGTAGTCCCTCCCTTCCTGCTCTGCCGGGCGACGCGGCCGGGTGGTGCAGGAAATCGAGAAACGCAGCTGGGGGCGGCGCTCGAGAATGGCGCGCACCAAAGACGTCTTGCCCGCCCCGGAAGGGGCCGCGATTACATAAAGTCGTCCGCGCCGTGCAGTCACTTGGGTTGAACCATTGAAAGGCGTTTTCCGGGGGTCTGCCAGCGCGCGGGCTGGCGACGGCAGGCATGGTAACAACAAAGATTCGTGCGTGTCGTCCCGCTGCTGGATTTGGCAGTGGCCTGCAATGCGGGGCGGACGGTAAGATGCGGGCATGCGATTCGTGCCCTGGTGAGCCGGGGCTGCCAATTCTGCCGGTCGAATCGACTGGCCAATCATGCCGGAGGAGGTTTCGAGAGTGCTGAACAAGCGAGTACGCTCGGTCGCGGAGGCCGTCGCGGACGTCAAGGACGGATCCACCGTGATGATCGGTGGGTTCGGCACTGCCGGCATTCCCAATGAGCTCATCGATGGACTCATCGAACAGGGTGCCAGGGATCTGGTCGTGGTGAACAACAATGCGGGCAACGGCGACACGGGCCTTGCAGCGCTGCTGAAGGCGGGGCACGTACGCAAAATCATCTGCAGCTTTCCCCGGCAGTCGGACAGCTATGTCTTTGACGAGTTGTACCGTACCGGCAAGCTCGAGCTGGAACTGGTGCCCCAGGGCAACCTCGCAGAGCGAATCCGTGCAGCCGGCGCGGGGATCGGTGCTTTCTTTACTCCTACCGGATATGGAACCGACCTCGCCAAGAATCCGGACGGCACGCCCAAGGAAACCCGCGAAATAAACGGCCGCATGTACGTCCTTGAGTATCCGATTTATGCCGATGTCGCGCTCATCCGCGCGGAACGCGGCGATGCCTGGGGCAATCTGACGTATCGCAAGGCAGCGCGGAATTTCGGCCCTGTCATGGCGACGGGAGCGAAATGCACGATTGCCACCGTGCATGAATTTGTCGAGCTGGGCCAGCTCGATCCGGAAAACATCGTGACCCCCGGCATCTTCGTCAGCCGGGTGGTCCTCGTGCCGCGCGTTGCCACGGGCGCCGGCGGTTTCAAGAAGGAAGCGTGAAGATGACCTACCAGCGTAGAACCAAGGACCAGCTCGCGGTCCGCGTCGCTGAGGACATGCCGGACGGTGCCTATGTGAATCTCGGCATCGGCATGCCGACTCTGGTCGCGAATCACATTGGCGGCGGGCGGGAGATCATTCTCCATAGCGAGAATGGAATTCTCGGCATGGGGCCCGCGCCCAACGCCGGCGACGAGGATTACGACCTCATCAACGCTGGCAAGCAGCCGGTTACGTTGCTGACCGGCGGCGCCTTTTTTCACCACTCGGACAGCTTCGCGATGATGCGTGGTGGGCACCTTGATATCTGCGTGCTGGGAGCATTCCAGGTTTCAGCAACCGGTGACCTGGCCAATTGGAGCACTGGCGAGCCCGGTTCAATTCCGGCCGTTGGCGGAGCGATGGATCTGGCAATTGGCGCGAAGCAGACCTGGGTGATGATGGATCTACTGACCAAGAAGGGTGAGAGCAAGCTCGTGCGCGAGTGCACCTACCCCCTGACGGGTATCGGCTGCGTGTCGCGGGTGTATTCCGACCTCGCTACGTTCGAGTGCTCGCCCCAGGGACTCAAGCTCGTCGACAAGGTCGACGGTCTCGACCTTAAGGAACTCGAACAGCTGGTGGGTTTGCCCATCAGAACCTGATCGACGCCCCATCGCGCACCTGCATTCGATTTCTACCTGATCATTCTGCGAGGCCGATTCATGAGCACATTCGATGAGCAGACTACGAAGTTCCGGACCCAAACGGGCTTCATTGCCGCGCTCGACCAGAGTGGCGGCAGCACCCCGAAAGCCCTCAAGCTTTACGGGATTGCCGAGTCAGCGTACTCAGGCGACGCGCAGATGATGGATCTTATCCACGCCATGCGTTCGCGCATCATCACGAGTCCGGCTTTCAACGGAGACCGCGTGCTTGCCGCGATCCTGTTCGAAGCCACGATGGATCGTGACATCCAGGGCGTGCCGACAGCGGAGTACTTGTGGAACGTCAAGCGAGTCGTTCCGATACTGAAGGTCGACAAGGGCCTTGCCGATGAGGCGAACGGCGTGCAGCTGATGAAGGCAATGCCCGAGCTTGATGCACTGCTGGCCAAGGCCAAGGCGAAGGGTATCTATGGCACGAAGATGCGCTCGGTCATCAAGCAGGCCAATGACGCAGGAATCCAGGCGGTTGTCGAACAGCAGATCGCCGTGGCAAGGCAGATCATCGCTGGCGGCCTCGTGCCGATCGTTGAGCCCGAAGTCGACATTCACTGTCCCGACAAGGCTGGCGCAGAATCGCTGCTCAACGCCGCGCTGCTCAAGGGACTCGAGGGGCTGCCGGCCGGCCAGCTCGTCATGCTCAAGCTGACGCTGCCCGAAGTCGATGACCTCTACGCGGATTTCGTCAAGCATCCCCGGGTTCTCAAGGTGGTCGCGTTGTCGGGTGGCTACAGCCGTGCCGACGCCAACAAGAAGCTTGCCCGGCAGCACGGCATGGTTGCCAGTTTCTCGCGGGCGCTGACGGAAGGGCTGACTGCGCAGCAGAGTGAATCGGAATTCGATGTCGCGCTCGACGCAGCAATTCAGGCGATCTACGAAGCCTCCAAAACCTGATCCCGGTCCTGACCCGCAGTTGAAGCAATTGGCGCGAGGTGCTCGGGGCCTCGCGCGCTACGCTTGTTTCCAGGCGGCCTGATGCCGTAACCGCCGGGCGCTATGCCTTGTCCCGCCTGCGGGCAGCGCTATTCGATGTTCTGTACCTGTTCTCGAATCTGCTCGATGATGACTTTCATGTCCACGGCCGCCCTCGTGGTTTCGACATCCTGGGACTTCGAGGAGAGGGTGTTCGCTTCGCGATTCAGTTCCTGCATCAGGAAATCGAGCCTGCGGCCGGCCGGCTCCGAGGAATCGAGCGCAGCAACGATCTCCGTCAGGTGACTTTCGAGCCGGTCGAGTTCCTCGTCCACGTCCATCTTGTGTGCATACAGGACGATTTCCTGCTCGAGTCGACTCGGATCGATGGTCTGGCCCAGCTGCGCCACCTTCTCGATGATGCGCGCCCGCAGCTTGGCGGACAGCTCGGGAAGGCGCTTCTTGACCGCTTCGACTTGGGACTGGAGCGCGGTGCAACGCTGCAGGATCACATCGCGCATCCGTGCACCCTCGCGCGCTCGGGTCTCGTTGAGCTCCTGAAGCGCCTCGCGGACCAGGTCCACGGTCGAGGCCAGTGCCGGACTCAAGTCCTTCTCCGCCTCGCGCATTACACCGGGCCAGCGCATGACTTCGAGCGGGCTGACTGGGGCGGGCGAGGCCATCTGGTGGTGTAGCTCCGCGACCTGCCTGACCAGCTGGGCGACGAGTTCCGCGTTTAGCTCTATGACGGGCGTACTACCCGCCGTCGACTTGAGGTATAGGTTCGCGTCCACTTTGCCCCGCCGCAGTTGGGACCCGATCAGCTGGCGCACCTCGCTCTCGATGGACTTCAGTTCGTCGGGCAGGCGCAGGGCCAACTCGAGGTGGCGATGATTGACGGTACGGAGCTCACACGAAAGTGTGCCCCAGGCGCCCTGACGCTCGCGCCTGGCGAACCCGGTCATGCTGCGGATCATCTCTTTTACTCGGATACGTTGGGGGTGATATAAAGCGCCGCGAAGTGTAGCAGCTGCAGGCCGTGTGACGGAGTTGTCCTTGCTGATCGAGTACGCAGACCTGAGCCTGATTGGCGCCCGCGAAGACAACCAGGATCGCGTTGCCATTGCCGTCTCCGAACGCGCGGCCCTGCTGGTCGTGATCGACGGCATGGGCGGACATGCCGACGGCGCCAAGGCTGCCGATACGGCGCTGAAGAGCATGCTTGAGTCATTCTGGCAGTCTTCGTTGCCCATCTTCGATCCCCTCGGTTTCGTCCACCTTGCGCTGGGACGCGCCCATGACGAGGTCTGCCGGCTTGGCAACGGCCTCACGGTTGATTCCCGGCCGCGCGCAACGGCGGCAATCTGCCTCGTCCAGGATGGCTCGGCCTATTGGGGCCACGTCGGTGACAGCCGGATCTATCTCATGCGGCGTGGCCAGATTGCTGATCGCACACGCGATCACAGCCACGTGGAACTGCTTTTGCGGGAAAATAAGATCGCGCAAGAGGAGGTTGCGCACCATCCAATGCGCAACTTCGTCGAAAGTTGTCTGGGCGGCGATCCCGCTATTCCTGAAATGACCATCAGCGGGCGCAAGTCACTGGTGTCCGGCGATGTGCTGCTCCTGTGTACCGACGGCATCTGGTCCAATTTGAGTGATGCCGCGATTGCGGGTTATTGCACCGATGAGGGCCAGGGCCTTCGAGCCGCACTTGAGGTGCTAGGCCATCGAGCCGTCGCTGCGTCTGCCCCCTTCAGCGACAATGCGACTGCCGCCATCCTGTGCTGGAAGGGCGAGTGAGGGATGTTCAGTGCCCGGGCGTCGGCCCATAGGAGGAGTTATGACAGCCCATCTGCGTCCTAGTGGCCGCGCTCCGGATCAGTTGCGGACGGTGAAGTTCACCCGGGGCTACACCCGTCATGCCGAAGGTTCGGTGCTGGTCGAGTTCGGCGATACCAAGGTTCTGTGCACGGCCACTGTCGAGAACAGCGTGCCTTCCTTTCTGCGCAATTCCGGTCAGGGCTGGGTCACCGCGGAGTACGGCATGTTGCCGCGGGCCACGCATACTCGCTCCGCGCGGGAAGCAGCAAAGGGCAAACAAGGCGGGCGCACGCTCGAAATCCAGCGGCTGATTGGCCGTTCGCTGCGGGCGGTTGTGGATCTGAAGGCCCTTGGAGAGCGCACCGTAACGCTCGACTGCGACGTGCTCCAGGCGGATGGCGGCACTCGCACGGCGGCCATCACGGGCAGTTACGTTGCGCTTGTCGATGCTGTGGCGGCCATGATCAGGAAGGGCCAGCTCAAGGAAAGCCCCGTTCATGGCCAGGTCGCTGCGGTTTCGGTCGGCATCTCGGGTGGCATCCCCGTGCTGGACCTCGACTATCGCGAGGACTCGGAGGCCGAGACGGACATGAATGTCGTCATGAACAACGGCGGTGGGTTCATCGAGGTGCAGGGGACGGCTGAAGGCCACGCATTCCGACGGCATGAACTCGATGAGTTGCTGAATCTCGCTGCTGGAGGTATCGGCCGCCTGCTCGCGCTGCAGCTTGAGTCCTTGCACGGGGACTGAGTCGCCCATTCCGCGCCAGGTGCGGATCGCCACAGATCGGCTGCGGGTAGCGACCATAGTTCATCCAGATGGCCATTCCCCCATGAAACCGCGCATCGTCCTCGCTACCACCAATCCGGCAAAACTACGGGAACTGGAAGACCTGCTGTCGCCCTGGCGGATCGAGGTGCTGGCCCAGTCGGGCTTTACCCGCGAGAGCGTGCCTGAGACTGGCCTGACATTCGTCGAGAATGCCATCCTCAAGGCTCGCCACGCTGCGGCCAACTCCGGGCTACCCGCCGTGGCAGACGATTCCGGCATCGAAGTTGACGCACTCCAGGGGCGCCCTGGCATCTACTCGGCCCGATATGCGGGACCGAGCGCAAGCGATACCGATAACTTGCAACGGCTGCTTGTCGAGTTGGCAGACGTACCTGAAGGCAAGCGAACGGCTCGCTACCGGTGTGCGCTTGTCTATATGCGATTCCCAGAGGATCCCGCTCCGGTCGTCTGCCAGGCAAGCTGGGAGGGCCGGATCCTGACCCACTCTCGCGGCGAGGGTGGTTTTGGCTATGACCCGGTTTTTCAGGTGTCCGGTCTCGAGGTCACGGCGGCGGAGCTGCCGGCAGAGACAAAGAACCGGCTGAGCCACCGCGGCAAAGCGCTGCGACTTCTGGTCCAGGAGCTCGAAATCAGTGGAACGCTGCCGAGGCGGCGCTGATGGTTACGTGATGAGATCTGCGCCACCGCTCTCCCTCTACGTCCATGTGCCGTGGTGCGTTCGCAAATGCCCCTACTGCGACTTCAACTCGCATCAGGTTCCGACCGGCGAGATTCCCGAAGACCGCTACGTGGCTGCGCTGCTCGGTGACTTGGACCACGATCTTCCATTCGTGGGCGATCGGGAACTGCAGTCCGTCTTCATCGGCGGAGGGACTCCAAGCCTCTTTCACCCTTCGGTTTTCGCGCATCTGCTCAACTCGATTGCCGGGCGTCTGCCTTGCGCGCGAGACATGGAGGTGACGCTCGAGGCGAATCCCGGAACGATCGAGCATGGTCGTTTTGCAGCCTATCGCGAAGCGGGGATCACGCGCGTGTCGTTGGGGGTACAAAGCTTCGACGCGGGCCACCTCAAGCGACTTGGCAGGATTCACTCGCCAGATGACGTCTTCCGGGCAGTCACGGAGCTCAAACAGGCCGGGATTCACAACTTCAATCTTGACCTCATGTATGCCTTGCCGGAGCAGACACTTGCCCAGGCCGAGTCCGATGTGAGAACGGCAATCGATCTTCAGCCGCGACATCTTTCGCACTACCAGCTGACGCTGGAGCCAGGCACGGTGTTCCATCATCGCCCACCGCAGGGGATGCCGGATCCCGATGCCGCATGGGAGATGCAGGAGTCCTGCCAGGACCTGTTCGCGCGCAGCGGATTCACGCAGTACGAAGTATCGGCGTACGCCAGCCAGGAACACCGCTGCCGCCACAACCTCAACTATTGGAAATTCGGTGACTACATTGGCATCGGTGCAGGCGCGCACGGGAAGCTGACGGACTTTGGGAGCCGGCGGGTACTGCGAACGACGCGTCACAAGCAGCCTCGAACCTACCTGGAGGCCGCTTCTGCCGTGGGCAGGTTGCAGGAAATACGGGAGGTCGAAGAGGCCGACCTCCCCTTCGAATTCATGCTGAATGCCTTGAGGCTGCGCGAGGGATTCGATTTGGCAGCGTTCGAGGCGACAACCGGCATTCCCGAAGAAGTGATCGAACGTCCCCTTGATGTTGCCAGGGCGAGGGGGCTGATTGAGGTCACGGGAGGGGGGCGCTGGCGGCCAAGCGACCTCGGTTGGCGATTTCTGAACGATCTACAGGCACTCTTTTTGGCATCCAAACCCTGACTTTTTGGCATCCAAACCCTGAAGCACGCATCTCGATGCGCGTGCAAGCTCGTGAAACAGTTTGTAAATTTGGCTGGCCACGCCGCATTTCAGCCTGTCAGAAAGGAAGGTTATGCACATCCAACTCTGCCTTTCCTAAAAACCGAGCCTTGATGGCGACATTACATCGTAATTATTATGTAGTAATCATAACCAATTGATTTATCAATAAGAAAATGCTTGGTTACTTTTTGAGCAACATGACATTGTCGCAGCAACAGCGGCATTGCCGCCCCTCTTGAGGGCTTTCTTCCACAGACTTATCCACAGCTTTTGTGGATAACCGGAGATTACACCGACATGGCGCTTTGCAGCGTCCGCCTGCGTATGACTGACCTCAGGCAGGCCGGTCAATTCTCAGCTTGTCAGGGCCCCATTTCGTGGCTACAATTCGCGCCCCATTTCATAAGGGGGCGCCCGTAAGCGGCGCCCAGTAAAAGCCATGAAGGCCGGCATCCATCCCGAGTACAAAGAGATCACCGTGCTGTGCAGCTGCGGGAACACCTTCCAGACGAGGTCGACCCTCTCTGAGGACCTGCAGATTGAAGTCTGCTCGAACTGCCACCCGTTCTATACGGGCAAGCAGAAGATCGTGGATACCGGCGGCCGCGTTGACAAGTTCCGCAAGAAGTACGCGCGCGCCTGAAAGCGGCACGGGTATCCCGGGCGGGAGCCCCGGCAGGTTTTGGAGAAGGGGTGCCAAAGAGCACCCCTTCTGCTTTTGGAGGGATCCGTTCCGGTTAGAGTGGAGGCGCCTTGTCCCGTCGCTAGGCGCAGGGTTATAACGGAACTCGTTCATCACTGGGTGCCCTCAAAGCAGGCCAATGGCTCATTCAACGGAGCGATCGATGCCCTTCCAGCGTGCTTTCGTTGCTGCGCCCCTTGTCGCGCTCGCAGTGTTGTCACTGGCCAGTTGCGCCACCAACCCGGTGACGGGTCGCCCGAATCTCGCATTCATGTCGGAAGCCGACGAGATTCGCATCGGTCAGCAGATGCATCCACAGATTCTGCAGCAATACGGGGCCTACGATGACGTCAGGGTCCAGGCTTACGTCAACGAGGTTGGCCAGCGCCTTGTCGCGAAGAGTCACCGCAGCAACCTGAAGTACACATTCACCGTATTGGATAGCGACGAGGTGAATGCCTTCGCAACGCCAGGGGGCTACATCTATATCACTCGCGGTATCATGGCCTACCTCAATTCTGAAGCTGAGCTCGCAGCGGTGGTAGGACACGAGATTGGACACGTAGCTGCACGCCATGCCGTCAGACAACAGAGCCAATCCTCGATCGCGGGCGTTGGTGCCATGGCCGTGGGAATTCTCACGGGGAGCGGCGACCTTGCCAACCTGACGGGTGAGGCGGCCACGGCGCTGGTTCGCGGCTACGGCCGCGACATGGAACTGGAGGCAGATCGCCTCGGTGCCGAAAACATCACCGCGATCGGATTCAGTTCCGAAAACATGGTCGATGTGGTGAGGCTGCTGAAGAATCAGGAAATGTTCGAAGTAGACAGGGCGCGACGCGAAGGTCGGCAGCCCAAGATCTACCATGGCGTGTTCGCGACGCACCCGGACAACGACACCCGGCTGCGCGAAGTTGTGCAATCTGCGCAAAAGTACGCGTCAAGCCAGGCGAGCGACGATCTGGCGCAGTCTTACTTGAAAAACATCGAGGGACTCGCCGTGGGTTCAAGCCGCGCACAGGGTGTTGTGCGCGGCACCCGCTTCTATCACGCCAATCTCGGGTTCACGCTCGCATTTCCGACCGGCTGGACAGTGCAGAACCAGGCGGACAAGCTGACCGCGCTGTCCCCGCAGAAGGACAGCATGATCCAAATGACGACCGAGACGCCGCCGCCCAACACTGGACCACGAGAGTTTCTTTCCCGCTTGCTATCGAATGCAGGATCTGGCCAAGGCGAAGAGCTGGAGATCAATGGATTGCGCGCGTATTCCGCAGTGGTCAGGTCTGGCAAGACCCCGTTCGGGCAGGGTCCGGTCAGGTACGTCGTCGTTTTCTACAACAATCTGGCCTACGTATTTGCGGGCGCCAGCAAGGCAAGTACATCGGTGCCCTCCGCAGATCCCGTGATAGTGTCGAGCATCAAGACTTTCCGGCGTCTCAAGGAAAACGAATTTGCCCTCGCCGAGCCCTACAGGATCAAGCTGGTTCAGGCGACGGATACGACCCGCGTTACCGATCTGGCCAAGGGGTCGCCCCTGGAAAAGTATCCGATGGAGTCGCTCAGGCTATATAACGACCTCTACCCGAACAAGGAGCCGCGTCCAGGCCAGCTGGTCAAGGTAGTGCAGTAGGACTCCCCCGGTTGCCAGTCCGTCGCCCTGTTCTCAGCGGATGCTCCCGGCAGCCGCAAACGCTTGATTTAGCCGCGCCCCCATGTAAGGCTGCGCGCCACATTTTGCGTCTCTCCCGGCACCGGGAGTCGATACTCAGGAAGATGTCATGACCGACAAGAAGTACGAGCTGACCAACCTCTCCAGTGGCAAGAAGTCCATTCTCGAGGCCCGGAGCGGGACGCTCGGACCGGACGTCCTCAACATCGCGAACGTCACTCGAGACCACGGGGTGTTTACGTTCGACCCCGGGTTCATGGCGACTGCAGCCTGCGAGAGCAAGATCACCTACATCGACGGTGACGAGGGCGTACTCCTCTACCGCGGCTATCCGGTGGAGCAGCTGGCGGAAAAAAGCAACTTCCTTGAAGTGGCTTACTTGCTGATCAACGGACAGCTACCGTCCGCTGCGCAGCTTGCCGAGTTCGTGCACGCGATCCAGTACCACACGATGATCAACGAATCGCTGCTGCGGTTCTTCAATGGCTTCCAGTACAACGCTCATCCGATGGCGATGTTGTCTGGTGTCGTAGCGTCGATGGCGGCCTTCTACCACGACTCCACGGACATCCATAACCCGCGCCACCGGGAAATATTCGCGCACCGGATCATTGCGAAGATCCCCACCATCGCAGCAGCGGCGTACAAGCACTCGACGGGCCAGCCGTTCATGTACCCGCGCAACGACCATGACTACTGCGCAAACCTCCTGAACATGTTCTTCTCGGTGCCTTGCGAGAACTACCAGGTTGATCCCGTTGCGGCGCAGGCGCTCGACCTGCTGTTCATTCTCCATGCCGATCATGAGCAGAATGCGAGTACCTCCACTGTCCGTCTGGCAGGCAGCACGGGTACCAATCCCTATGCCGCGATTTCAGCGGGTATTTCTGCGCTATGGGGACCCGCGCATGGCGGCGCAAACGAGGCAGTTCTGGCCATGCTCGAGCAGATCGGCACTGCGGAGAATATTCCGAAGTTTGTTGCCAAGGCCAAGGACAAGAACGACAACTTCAAGCTGATGGGTTTTGGTCATCGCGTCTACAAGAATCGCGATCCGCGCGCGACCATCATTCGCGCGATGTGCCACAAGGTGCTCGCGAAGCTGGGCAAGTCGGACAACCCCCTCTTCGAGCTGGCTTTGCGCCTCGAAGAGGTCGCTCTCAAGGACGAGTATTTCATCGAGCGCAAGCTGTACCCGAACGTCGATTTCTATTCCGGCATTATCTACAGCGCTATCAAGATTCCCCAGTCAATGTTCACCGTGATGTTCGCCATTGCGCGTACGGTCGGCTGGGTTGCGCATTGGCAGGAGATGATTTCCGATCCTGGCATGAAGATCGGAAGGCCGCGTCAGCTGTACGCGGGTCCAGAACGCAGGGACTACGCGGAGATGTCCAATCGCGGCTGATCTGGTGCGTTCATGGAGCCGACCGTCTCCGAGCCCCGCGCGATCCGGATCGCAGCTGGAGTCACCCTCCCCAAGGTAACCTCGGTAGGTCTGTAGCGCCGAAGAGCAGGTTCCGTACCTCCGCGGCGTCTCCTCTGCGCATCGGCTTGCCATCGACTGGACTGCTCGGTGCCTGGCGAATCCCATCCACGGGAAACACCACGACGTCTATTGGTTGATCCCCCGCGACGAACCTGAATGCAGGGTACCCGACGATCCGGTTGGCCTCGTACCGCAGTCGTCGTTCAGTCGCCTGATGTGGAATATCTCGTTCCAGCAGCAAAAGCGCCACGCTTTCCGCCCTGTCGGCAAACAAGTGCAAGTCAATTTCTGAATGTTCCGAGGCAGTGCCGCTCAGCACCGGTCCTACGAGCCTGGGCTGAAAGCGCACGAACATTCCCATTGTCTTGAGGGCTGTCTGGCGGAGATCCCTGATCGTCGCGGTATGCGACTCGCTGCTGAAGAGGCGATGGTACTCGCCGAGGGCTGATTCGATCTCCGTGTTGCGCGGTAGCACGGAGACGTCTGTTGCTCCCAAGCGCTCAGCCGCCTTGCGCTTCGCCAGCAGAAAATCATCTATGCCTTGCTCTGCCATGACACGGGCCGCCTCCTGCGCTATGGCACGCCGTAGATCCTCGGCGCGGGGGTTGCTCCTCTTGCTCATCGGCTATGTCTGCAAAGTGTGTGACGAGAGATTCAAGTGTCCGCTAGAAGAGTGGTTTCCCGTCGCTTCCTTCCCGCGGGGTTCCGGTTTGATCGGGCTCTTCACCGTTGGTGTCGGTGATGGGTGTGTGGCCAGCAAGGAACGTCTCGAAAATGGTTCCTGATTCACCCGGTCGGGCGGGGCCGCCGGTCTCTGTCGATATGCGCATTGTCACCAGACCTGCAGGCGCTGGCTGCCGGTGCTGCGGAGTGCCCTTCAATGCTTCTCCCATGAAGTAGATCCACATCGGGAGCGCGGTGCGAGCGCCTTCCTCGCGAGGTCCAAGGGAGCGCTCCTGGTCAAAGCCGACCCAAGCTGCGCCAACCAAGTCGGCATTGAAGCCAAGAAACCAGGCATCTCGCCTGTCGTTGGTGGTGCCCGTCTTGCCAGCGATATCGTCGCGCTGTAGTGCACGGGCCCGGGTTGCCGTGCCGCGGCGGATGACGTCCATCATCATGTCCGTCATCAAGTACGCGTTCTGGGGAGAAATGGCCTGTGGGGCCATGTCATCCCTCGGTAGGCTGGATTGCGCGCTCCGCCCATCCAGCGGCATCGCAGATGGGTCGTTGCCGATGGAGGCAGGTGCGGTTACCCGCAACGTGGCCGTTTCCGTATCGACCACTCCCGACGGAACGGGGTCGCTGCAATCGGAGCAGGCATATCTAGGCTCGGCAGCGAACACGACTTTTCCGTCCGCATCCTCGATGCGCTCAATGAAGTAGGGCGCTACGCGATAGCCACCATTCGCAAAAATCGCGTATGCGGCAGCCATTTCCAGCGGCGATACCAGAGCCGTGCCTAAGGCAAGAGTCAAATTCTGGGGCAGAGCGTCTTTCGCGAATCCGAAGCGTTGAATGTAGTCCGTTGCGTAAGCGGGACCGAGATCATTGAGGATGCGGATGGACACCAGATTCCGCGAGCGCACCAACGCTTCGCGTAGACGGGTTGGTCCATAGAACTCACGGCTTGAGTTCTGGGGTCGCCACGTGGCCTCCAGCGAGGCATCGTTGAACACCAGCGGAGCGTCGTTGATCAAAGTGGCCGGCGTAAAGCCCTTCTCGAGCGCGGAGGAATAGAGGAATGGTTTGAACGACGATCCCGGTTGGCGCCTCGCCTGCACTGCCCGATTGTAATTGCTCGAGTAGTAGTCAAAGCCGCCCGTCAGGGCCGTCACCGCGCCGTCTTGCGGATCGATGGCTACGAAGGCACCTTCCGCATCCGGTACCTGCATCAGGCGCCACGGACCGGACACTTCCTGCGCGACGTAGACGATATCCCCGATTGAAAGAATCCTCCCGGCACTTTCCGGTGCCTTGCCGACGCCTCCGTCTGCCATGGAAGGCCTTGCCCATTCCAGACCACCCCACGGAATCGAAACGCTTCCTTGTTTCCTCGCAAACACTCTGGCCGCACGGGCTTCAACGCCTGTGACCACGGCCGGAATCAGCGTTCCACGATCGGGATACGCGGAAATGGCGGCTTCCCATTCGGGGTTCGAGGCGGCTGCTGGCAGTTTCACGTGTCCGGCGGGTCCTCGATAGCCGTGCCGCAGGTCGTACTCCAATAGCGCCAGTCGCAAAGCCCGGACAGATGCGCCCTGTAGGCGACTATCGACTGTCGTCACCACCTTGTACCCAGCTGTGTAAATCGAAGCGCCCATCCTGGCGAGCAGGTCCGTGCGGACCATCTCGGCCACATACGGTGCATCGAGTCCCATGCTCGGCCCATGCAGTTGCGATAGCACTGGAGTCAACGCTGCAACGTCGTGTTCCGCCTGGGTAATGGTGCCCTTCTCGAGCAAGCGCCTCAGAACGTATGTGCGCCGCTGCTTCGCGTACTCTGGATTGGACACGGGATTGTCGCGGGAAGGACGCTGAGGCAGTCCCGCAATCAACGCCATTTCTGCGATGCTCAGCTGATCCATCGTCTTGCCGAAATAGACTTCCGCTGCAGCGCCCACGCCGTAGGCGCGTTGCCCCAGAAAGATCCTGTTCAGGTACAGGGTCAGGATTTCCTGTTTGGTGAAAAGCTGCTCGATTCGCAGGGTCAGGAAGATTTCGAGAAGCTTCCTTCTGTAAGTCTTCTCGGGGGTCAGG
This sequence comes from uncultured Pseudomonadota bacterium, assembly GCA_903884105.1. Lineage (GTDB taxonomy): Bacteria > Pseudomonadota > Gammaproteobacteria > Steroidobacterales > Steroidobacteraceae > CAIUGU01. The sequence continues at coordinate 30,081 of CAISDJ010000029.1, forward strand.
AAGATCCCGCGAGTCAATTGCATGGTGATGGTGCTACCACCCTCACCCATCTCGCCCGACATCAAGTTCCGGCCTATTGCCCTGATCAGACCCTGGTAGTCGACGCCGTTGTGCTCAAAAAAGCGGTCATCCTCCGCAGCCAGGATTGCAGCTATGAGCTTCTGCGGAATTTGCTCAAGATTCAGAGGTATACGGCGTTGTTCGCCGAATTGTGCGATCAACAGTCCGTCGCGGCTGTAGATTCGCAACGGGACCTGCAGATCCACGTCGCGAAGGGTAGCGACGTCCGGCAGGTCCGCCCGGAGATATTGCAACGCTCCGAGACACGCCAAGGTGCCCGCACCCAAGCCCACCAACAGGCCGGCGAAGATCAGGCGCGATACCGAAAACATATAACGTCGTGTCACAACAAGAACCCCTAAGTCCTTGCTTTAGAATAATCGATTATGCATAGTACTTTGGCGATCATCAGACTAAATCGTTCCAGAATATTGCGGACGCTGGTTAGCCGAGAGTGCTGGATTTCGTCTCGCGGGAGTCTGGAATGGCGGGCAATGGGGTTGGGATCTCTGGTAAGTCCATTACTAAGGGCCAAACAAGACTCCTGGCAGCTCAATCCGGCGACGCTGCATATTCGACGCATCCGGCAACAGGATCCAAGACCGCGAGCCGGGACTGCGGGTTGAGTATGGAAATCGGCATTTCGAATTCACCCTGCCGGCATTCCGTGAGCGGCCTCACATTCAACTTAACACCGGGCTGTTATAAATTTGCGTGCCGTGTTCCGTTCCCGGTCGCTGATCATCACGTAAGTAATTGAGTTGTAAAGGAAACTCGCGTGTTATTTAAATCCTCCGCCAGGCCCTTGATCGGCCTTGACATAACCACCTCTTCGATCAAGCTGATCGAACTCAGCATGAGCGGTGGCCAATATCGGGTCGAGTCGTATGCCGCCGAGGCTACTCCGCCGAATTCAATCAACGAGAAGGCAATCGTTGACGCCAACGCTGTCGGGGACGCCATCAAGCGAGCAGTAAAGCGCTCCGGTGCCCGTGTGAAAGAGGTCGCCGTTGCGATCAGTGGTGACGCTGCCATCACCAAGGTCATCCAGATGCCGAAGACCTTGACCGAGGCTGAACTTGAAGGCCAGGTAGAGATGCAGGCTGACCAATACATTCCGTTTCCCATGGAGGAAGTCAGCTTTGACTTCGAGGTCATCGGTCCGTCCGAGAAGGACCCGGACATGCTCGATGTACTCCTGGTGGCCACCCGAACCGAGAACGTCGAACAGCGAATCTCCGCATGTACCGCGGCCGGGTTGACTCCAAGAATCGTCGACGTAGAAGCGTTTGCGCTTGAAAACGCGTGCAAGTTGCTGACACACCAGATGCCCGATGGAGGACTCGACCGCATTATCGCGGTGGCGGACTTCGGCGCCAGCAGCACCACCTTCAGCGTCCTGCGCGACCTCAAGGTTATTTATACGCGCGACTTCGCATTTGGGGGGCAGCAGCTCACCGAAGAAATCATGCGTACCTATGGCTTGAGCATGGAGGAGGCCGGCCGCGCCAAGAAGGAAGGCGGTCTGCCAAGCAATTATCAGACGGAAGTGCTGGATCCCTTCATTGACGACATGTGCCAGCAGGTAAGTCGCTCATTGCAGTTCTTCCTTGCATCAGGAGCCGGCAGGGAACAACCCGAGCAGATCATCATCTGCGGCGGATGCGCGAACATCCCCGGCGCAGCTGACGTTGTGACCAGTCGCGTGGGAATTCCAGCGGAAAAGGGCGATCCTCTGGGGCAGATGAAGATTTCGTCCAAAGCGAAGTCGCAGGCGGTGAAGAAGGACGCCACCGCCCTGCTGACTGCTTGCGGTCTGGCACTAAGGAGCTTCGACTGACATGCCGAGAATCAACCTACTCCCCTGGCGAGAGGCTGAGCGCAAGCGCCGGCGTCAGGAGTTCATATCCGCGTCGGTGGGGGCTTTGCTGGCCGCTGGCGTACTGACGCTGGTCGTCAACTGGCAATTCGATTCTGCAATCAGCAACCAGAACGAGCGAAATCAGGTTCTCAAGAACGAGATCGCGACGCTGGATAAAGAGATCACGGAAATTCTGGGCCTCGAACAACAGAAGCAGGGGCTTTTGGCGCGCATGCAGGTGATCGAGCAGCTGCAACGCAGTCGCCCTGAGGTCGTACACCTATTCGACCAGCTCGCACGCACAGTGCCCGATGGCGTCTATCTGACGGCCGTTAAGCAGACAGGCAAGCGCGTACAACTGAACGGGATGGCCCAGTCAAGCACCCGCGTGTCCTCCTACATGCGCAACATAGACGCATCCGAGTGGATGGCGGATCCCGCGCTTGAAGTGGTTGAGACGAAGGGCGCATCGACCGCCGGCGCACAATTCACGCTCTACGCCAACCAGGAAGGTATCTTCCAGGAAGAGCCGCCGCCCGAATCAAAGGCTGCAGCCAAGCGTACCGCTACCCGCAAGGGAGCAACCAAATGAACAGGCTTCTCGAGCAGCTGCGGAGCCTCGACCCGAATGATCCCGGTCGCTGGCCTCTGGTTTTCCGGATTGGAGCCATTGCGGCCATCTTGATCGTCGCCACTGCTTTCGGCGTCTACATGTTTGCCTGGAAACCACAGAACCCTCTGCTGCAGCAGGCTCAAGCCGAGGAAGCCACGTTGTTTACGACGCTTGAGGGCAAGGCCCGCAAGGCCGCAAACCTCGACGCGTACAAGGTTCAACTTGCAGAAATGGAGCGGTCTTTCGGGGCGATGCTGCGGCAGCTACCCAATCGCACCGAAGTTCCGAACCTGCTTGTCGATATTTCGCAGACCGGCTTGTCGGCAGGATTGGAAGAGAAACTCTTCCAGCCCTCAAGCGAAGTCAAGCGCGACTTCTACGCCGAGTTCCCGATCAAGATCCGCTTGACGGGCAACTTCCATGCCGTGGGAAGCTTCGTCAGCGGGATCGCGGCGCTGCCGCGAATCGTTACATTGCATGACATCCAGATCCAACCTGCTTCGAAAACCTCCGGTGACCAGTTGCAGATCGATGTGGTTGCCAAGACCTATCGCTATCTCGACGACGAAGAGCAGGCACCCGTGGAAAAGCAGCCGGCGCCGAAGAAGAAAGCAGGCGCGGCCAGGAGCTGATGGATGACTCCCCAACTGAAATTCACAAGTGCCGTACCGCGGTCCCTGCGGCAACGTCTGCGTAGCGCGAGTGTTGCAGTCTTCATGACCGCAGTTGCCGCGCTCGTTGCAGGCTGTTCTGATGACATGTCGGGGCTGAATCAAAAGATCGCCGAGATCAAGGCCAAGCCCGGTGAGAGAATTGAACCGCTCCCCGAGATAAAGCCCTACGAAGCATTCGTGTACTCGGCATCGACGCTGCGTTCTCCCTTCACGCCGAGTGCGCCGGTGCAGGCTGACCTGCCCAATTCCATTCGACCCGACTCCAAGCGTTCTCGCGAGTTCCTTGAGCAGTTCCCGCTCGACACGCTGCGAATGGTTGGCACGCTCCGGCTGCAAGGGCGGAATTTCGGGCTAGTCCAGGGAAAGGACGGTCTCGTTCATCGCATCCTGCCGGGTAACTATCTTGGCCAGAACGAAGGCCGCGTCCAGTCCGTCAATGAATCGAAAGTATCGCTGATTGAGATCATTCCGGATGGTCTCGGCGGCTACATCGAGCGTCCTGCGGCGCTTGCGCTCAGCGAATGATGCCTTCCAAGGGAGTAACCAGAATGTCTTCCTCATCCAACTCCACGCTCCATACTGATGTTCGCGTGGAATCTTCGAACCGCCGCGGCAAGAAACCCGCGCTGCGGCTCCTGGCTGCTTCTGCGCTAATCTGGATGGCCAGCCTCGCGATTTCGGGCCCGGCGGCTGCACAGGCAAATCGACTCGAGCGCGTGGACGCAAGCAGCTTGCCCGGCGACCAGGTTGAAGTGCGACTGCAGCTGAGTGATCCGGCAACCCAGCCGTTGGCATTCACCGTCGACAATCCGGCTCGTATCTCTTTCGATTTGCCCGGTACCTCGATCGCCATGGCATCGCGCCGCGTGGACGTCAAGAAGGGCGTCCTTGACACCATCAATACCGCCGAAGCGAACGGCCGCACCCGAGTCGTGATGAATGTCGATCGCTTGGTGCCCTATGAAGCCCGCGTTGACGGCAACACGATCATCGTAACTTTGGCGGCAGCCCCCGCAGCACGCGTCGAGCCCTCCTCGTCCCCGGCGCTGTCTCAGGCCGCCGGAAGAACGACCAATGCGGGTAGTCGCAGCGTCACCAAAGTTGACTTCCGCCGTGGGACCGAAGGTTCCGGTCGCGTGGTTGTCGAGCTGACGGATCCTCGTGCAAACGTCGATCTCCGGCAGGAAGGGGGACGGATTGTCGTGAATTTCAACGGCGCAGCCATCGCGGACTCGCTCTTGCGCCGGTTGGATGTGGTCGATTTTGCGACACCGGTGAGTTCGATCGACACGCTTCGTGTCGGTGACGGAACAAGGATTGTGATCGCCGCAACAGGTGACTACGAACAGATTGCCTATCAAACCGATAACTTCTACACCATCGAAGTCAAGCCGGTTACCAAGTTGCCGCCTGGCCTCGAGCTGCAGAAGGAATACAAAGGCGAGCGACTGACGCTCAACTTCCAGGACATCGAAACGCGGGCGGTACTGCAGCTTCTTGCAGATACGAGCGGCCAGAACATGGTCATCAGCGATACGGTTCGCGGCAACGTAACTCTGCGGTTGCAGAACGTTCCATGGGACCAGGCGCTCGATATCGTGATGAGGACCAAGGGCCTCGATATGCGCCAGGAGGGCAATGTCATTCTGGTGGCGCCGGCTGCTGAAATTGCATCCCGGGAAAAGGAACTGCTGGCGGCACGCAAAGAGGTGCTTGAGCTATCCCCGCTGCGAAGCGAGTATTTGCAGGTGAACTACGCAAAGGCAGTCGACCTGGCTGCGCTCATCAAGAAGGGCGCGGAGAATTCACTCCTGTCGGAACGGGGCAGCGTTGCGATCGACGACCGAACCAACACATTGCTGCTGCAGGACACTGCCGAGCGCCTCGCGGACATCCGCAGATTGGTGACGACACTGGATATTCCCGTCAGGCAAGTGCTGATCGAGGCCCGCATCGTGATTGTCAGCGACGATTTCAGCCGGCAGCTTGGAGTGCGCTTTGGTAGCACCGTTGCCTTCGATCACGGCGGCAGTGACGGTGGCGGTATCGTTGGTGGAAACAACTTTGTCAAAGAAAGCGATGACTTTATCCTGTCGCGAGCAACTCCGGATGCGCGCGGTACGCCTGGCTTTGCGCAAGGCGATCCTACGGACCGATACATGGTCAATCTTCCGGTCGCAAATCCGGCAGGGCGCCTTGCCTTGACACTGCTCGACTCCGACTACCTGCTTGATCTTGAGTTGTCTGCCGCGCAGGCCGAAGGCAGGGGCGAGATCATCTCGTCGCCGCGAGTCATTACTGCCAACCAGAAGGAAGCCAGCATCGAGCAGGGTACTGAAATCCCCTACCAGCAGTCTTCCTCGAGCGGCGCCACGACCACGCAGTTCAAGAAGGCAGTTCTCAGTCTCAAGGTGACGCCGCTGATCACTCCGGATAATCGCGTCATCCTGGACCTGATTGTCAGCAAGGACAGCGTTGGCCAGCTGGTTTCGAGCGCCACGGGCGGCTTTGTCCCGAGCATCGACAAGCGCGAAATCACCACCCGGGTCATGGTCAACGACGGTCAGACCGTAGTGCTTGGTGGCATCCTGGAAACCGAGCGTCGTGACGCTGATCGGAAGGTGCCGTTCCTGGGTGACGTCCCGGTCCTCGGTCGACTATTCAAGACGACGACAACGACCAACAACAAGGACGAACTCCTGATCTTCGTGACTCCGAAGATCCTGCGTGAAGGGTCGAACGTGTTCTGAACCGATTGGTTCTGGGTCCTGACAGGATCCGAATTAGGTGTGACAATACACGGCCGCAGCAATGCGGCCGTGTTCATTTTTATGATCGGAAAAAGCAGCATCTTCCTTATTGGTCCCATGGGTTCGGGCAAGACCGCGGTCGGCAAGCAGCTGGCCCGGATGCTCGACCTTGATTTCATCGACAGCGACGTCGAGATCGAGGCTCGTACGGGGGTCGATATTCCACTGATCTTCGAGAAGGAGGGCGAAGCCGGATTCCGCGATCGGGAGCGGGAGGCGATTGAGTCCCTGACGGCCCGGGAGGGAATCGTCCTCGCCACAGGGGGAGGTGCCGTTCTCAACTCCGCCAATCGAGAGAACCTCTCGCAGAGAGGCTGCGTGATCTACCTGCAGACCTCCGTGGACCAACAACTGGAACGCACGCGGCATGGGCGCCAGCGACCACTGCTCTACACGGCCGACCCAAAAGCCAAGCTCCGCGAGCTCATGGCGGAAAGGTTGCCACTGTATGAGGTCACGGCGGACCTGATCGTGAGCACAGATGGCAGGCGAGTCCAGGCCGTCGCCGACGAGATCGCCCACCTGCTTGCCGATCCCAAAGATGCTTCACCCTGAGTCTCCTATGGACCAACTGCATATTTCCCTGGGCGAACGGAGCTACCCGATCATCATCGGCGCGGGCCTGCTGTCAGAAGCTGATGTAGTGAGCTCGCACGTCGAAGCCCGGGACCTGCTGATCGTCACCAACGAACGAGTGGCGCCGCTGTACCTCGATCGTTTGCGATTATCGCTGCAAGGGAAGCGCACGGCGGTCGTTATCCTGCCCGACGGCGAGGCATACAAGACCCTCGAGACGGTCAGCAAGGTTTTCGATGCCCTGACGGCCGAGCGGATGAACCGGGACGCCGCCATCGTCGCACTGGGCGGCGGCGTCGTCGGCGACATCGCAGGATTCGCCGCGGCCTGCTACCAGCGTGGCATCGACTATATCCAGGTGCCGACCACGCTGTTGGCGCAGGTGGACTCCTCCGTCGGCGGCAAGACCGGCGTCAATCACCCTGCGGGCAAGAACCTGATCGGTGCATTCCATCAGCCGCGCTGTGTTCTTGCCGATCCAGAGACGCTGCAGACGCTCCCCGAACGTGAGTATCGCTCCGGTCTGGCCGAGGTCGTCAAATACGGGCTGATCCGGGATCCTGAATTCTTTTCGTGGCTGGAAGGCCATCCCGAAAAGCTGCTTTCACGCGAATCCGCTGCCTTGTCTCATGCAATTAGGCGCTCCTGCGAGCTCAAGGCGGAGATTGTCGGCATCGACGAGCGCGAGCATGGTCTCCGAGCCATTCTCAACCTGGGACATACATTCGGCCACGCGATTGAAACGGCAACGGGCTACGGTGCATGGCTGCACGGTGAGGCCGTGTCGGCCGGAATGGTGCTCGCCGCTGACCTGTCGATGAGGCTCGGGTGGTTGAGCGGCGTTGACCACAAGCGGACGGTGGCGCTCCTGCAGCGCCTGGAGCTTCCGGTGGCTGCGCCCAAGATCGGGGCTGCCCGGGCGCTCGGGCTAATGGGCATGGACAAGAAGGTGCTGGCTGGCAAGCTGCGGCTGGTTCTGATGAAATCGATGGGGGACGCCATCGTGACCAGTGACTTCCCGCTGTCCGCCCTTACCGAGACGCTCGAGCAGGGGTTCTCATGATGTGCCAACCTCAAGAGCAATGAACCAGCCGACCACCTCGCTTGCGGCCTACGCCGCCCAGGACGACCGCACCAGGGGGCGCCACTACTTGGAGCCCTCTCCGGGCTATCGTACTGAATTTCAGCGCGATCGCGATCGCATTGTCCATTCCACGGCCTTCCGTCGCCTCGTGTACAAGACGCAGGTCTTCGTCAATCACGAGGGCGACCTGTACCGGACTCGTCTGACGCACTCCGTCGAGGTCGCGCAAATCGCTCGGACCATTGCCCGCGCAATGAATCTCAACGAAACACTGACCGAGGCCATCTGCCTGGCCCATGACCTTGGGCACACCCCATTCGGACATGCGGGGCAGGATGCGCTCAATGAATGCATGCGGGAATACGGCGGCTTCGAGCACAACCTGCAGTCGCTCCGGGTCGTCGAGGAGCTAGAGGAGCGCTACGCGGAATTTCCCGGGCTTAACCTGACGTTCGAAGTTCGCGAAGGCATCCTGAAACATTGTTCCCTGAAGAATGCCGCCAAGCTGGGTGAGCTCGGTGAACGCTTCATCAAGCGCCAGCATCCTTCCCTCGAGGCCCAGCTTGCCAACGTGGCGGACGAGATTGCCTACAACAACCACGACCTTGACGACGGTCTGCGCGCCGGGCTGCTCACCCTAGAGGAGCTGGCGGAGGTGACGATCTTCCGTCGGCACTATGACTCCGTCCTCAAGCGTTATCCGGGCCTCTCGGGCAGGCGGCTGATCCACGAGACCGTCCGCCGGATGATCAATGAAGTCGTCACCGATTTGATCGATACCACTTCGGCAGCCATCGCGGTAGCCGAACCTGCCGACATCGAGGCGGTCCGCAGGTTGCCGGCGATGCTGGTTGGGTTCGGTTCCACCGTCGCAGCCGAGCACCTCGAACTCAAACAATTCCTGCGCAAGAACCTGTATCGCCATTACCGCGTGCTGCGCATGACGACCAAGGCGCACAAAGTCGTCCAGGCGCTGTTTTCCGCGTTCATGGACAAGCCGGAACTCATGCCACCCGAGCACTGGGTGCATGCCCAGAGGCTGCAGGGAGAAGCAGGCGATGCCGGCCGGGCTCGCGCCGTGGCAGACTACATCGCCGGCATGACCGATCGCTTTGCAATCCTCGAATACGACCGACTCTTTGATCCCAGCGAACGCACATGACTTCAACCAAGAACATTCCCGTCCGCGACCGTCTCATTTTCGCCATGGATGTGCCGGACACGGACAGCGCGCGGCGACTGGTTACCGAGCTCGGCGATTCGGTCCAGTTTTACAAGCTCGGACTTGAGCTGTTCATGGCCGGCGGCTACTTCGAGCTGCTCGACTGGATGGTCGGCCAGAACAAGAAGGTCTTCGTCGATCTGAAATTCTTCGACGTCCCCGCTACCGTGGCCGCTGCCGTCAAGCGCCTGCGCAACCGCGGCGTTACCTTTGCCACGGTTCACGGCAATCAGTCGATCATGCAGGCGGCGGCCGAGGTTAAAGGAGACGTCAAGATCCTGGCCGTGACAGTGCTCACCAGCCTTGATCGAGGCGACCTCGACGATCTCGGCTTCAAGTGCGACGTAGAAGATCTGGTTCTCTCTCGCGCACGTCGTGCCCTCGAAGCCGGTTGCGATGGGGTCATTTCTTCGGGCCTCGAGGCCGAAAAGCTCAGGCAATACATCGACCAACGGCTACTTGTCATCACTCCCGGAATCCGCCCGGTCGACAATCGCCCGAGCGACGACCAGAAGCGCGTGGTCAGTGTCGAGCAGGCGTTCAGGAGTGGCGCGGACTACATCGTAGTCGGGCGTCCGATCCGCGATGCGGCCGACCCCAAAGCCGCTGCGGAGGCAATCCAGGCCACCATCGCCGGCCTCTTCGCAGGCTGAGCAACATGCCGACCGAGCTCAAGAACGATGTCTTTCTGCGTGCACTGCTGCGTCAGCCCGTCGATCGCACGCCCGTCTGGATGATGCGCCAGGCCGGGCGCTATCTCCCTGAGTACCGTGCAGCCCGCGCGCAGGCTGGCAGCTTCCTCAAGCTGTGCATGACCCCGGATCTGGCCTGCGAAGTGACGCTGCAACCGCTGCGCCGCTATCCGCTCGATGCGGCAATCCTGTTTTCCGACATCTTGACGATTCCGCATGCGATGGGTCTCGGCCTCGAATTCGAGACGGGTGAGGGTCCGCGTATCCGCAAGCCCGTGCGCTCAGCCGCGGATGCCAAGGCGCTCGGTGTGCCGGATCCGTCAACGGATCTGCGCTACGTTGTCGATGCGGTGAGCCTGATCAGGCGCGAGCTTGGCGGCAAAGTACCGCTGATCGGCTTTGCCGGCAGCCCCTGGACCGTAGCGACTTATGTTGTCGAGGGCGGCAGCAGCAAGCAGTTCGACATCATCAAGGCGATGATGTATGAAGAGCCGGCCACGCTGCACCACGTGCTTGGCGTGCTGGCGGAGGCGACCCGCCTGTACCTCAACGCGCAGATTGAAGCCGGTGCTCAGGCCGTCATGATCTTTGATACCTGGGGCGGCATCCTGGCACCGCAGAAGTATCGTGAGTTCTCACTCGCCTACATGGTTCGCGTCATCGAAGGGCTGAAGCGAGAACACGACGGTCATCGCATTCCGGTCGTGCTGTTCACCAAGGGAGCAGGCGCGCGTCTTGTCGATCTCGCCGCGACGGACTGCGATGCGTTGGGCGTGGACTGGACGACGGATCTGGCAGAAGCGCGCACCCTGGTCGGTGACGGCAAGGCGCTGCAGGGAAATCTCGATCCTTCCGTTCTGTATGCATCCCCCGCAACAATCCGCTCGGAAGTCGACAGGGTGCTCGCGAGCTATGGCAACGGTCCCGGGCACGTCTTCAACCTCGGTCACGGCATCCATCCCGACGTGAACCCGGAGCACGCCGGTGCGATGATCGCGGCAGTGCACGAGCTGAGCCCGGCCTACCACCGCTAGGCGTCAGCTGCTGGCGCCGGCCACTTCGTCGCGGAGTGCCCGTCGCATGATCTTGCCGACGTTTGTCTTTGGCAGCTCATCGCGGAAGTACACGTGCTTCGGGATCTTGTATCCCGTGAGTTCTCCGTGACAAAACGCCACGATGTCCTCTGCCGTGAGGGCAGGGTCCTTGCGGACGATGAACACGGCCACCACTTCACCCGACTTCTCGTCAGGCTGTGAAACGGCTGCGACTTCCCGCACGCCCGGGTGCTTGGCGATCACGTCCTCGACTTCATTCGGATACACATTGAAGCCGGACACGTTGATCATGTCCTTCTTGCGGTCCTGGATGAACACGAATCCCGCATCGTTCATGTAGCCGAGATCGCCCGTCCGGAACCAGCCGCCCGGCAGCATCACCTTGGCCGTTTCATCAGGTCGGTTCCAGTAACCCGCCATCACCTGCGGACCGCGAACGCAGATTTCTCCGCTTGCATTGAGGCCAAGGTCCTCACCCGCATCATTCCTGATGGTGACTTCGGTCGAGGGAATCGGCAGGCCGATCGAGCCATTGAACTCATCGAGATCGAATGGATTGATGCACGCGGCGGGCGACGTTTCCGTGAGACCCCAGGCTTGCGTCAACACATTGCCCGTCACCTGCTTCCACCGCGTGGCAACCGCCTCCTGCACAGCCATGCCACCGCCCAGCGTGATTTTGAGACTCTTGAAGTCGAGGTCCGCAAAACCCGGCGTAAGCATCAAGGCATTGAACAGCGTATTGACGCCGCTGAAGAACGTAAATCGATGCCGCCCCAGCTCTGCCACGAAGCCTGTGAAATCGCGGGGGTTGGTGATCAGGACGTTGCAGGCGCCGAGCCGCATGAAGGAGAGGCAATTCGCCGTCAGAGAAAAGATGTGATACAGCGGCAGCGACGCAATCGCGATGTCACCGCCGCCGATCGAAATCTTCGTCCCGAGCCACGCGCAAGCCTGCAGCAGGTTCGACACCATGTTGCGATGAGTGAGTACGGCTCCCTTCGCAACGCCCGTGGTTCCGCCGGTGTACTGCAGGAAAGCCGTGTCCTCATGACCGACCGTGACAGGGGTCAGTGTCTGGAACTGCCCTTCGTTCAGCACCCGATTGAAGCGAATGGCGCCGGGGATACTCCAGGTGGGCACCTGCTTGCGGACGTAGCGCACGACGAAATTGGCGACGATCGACTTCGGAAACTCGAGCTGGTCACCGACGCTCGCAACGATGACGGTCTTGATCGACGTCTCGTGCATGACCTCCGCGAGCACATGCGCGAAGTTCTCCAGGATGACAATGGCCGTTGCACCGGAGTCGTTCAACTGGTGCGCCAGCTCGCGGTGTGTATACAGCGGGTTGGTATTGACGATTGCAAGGCCCGCCCGCAGTGCGCCGAAGACGGCGATGGGATACTGCAGCAGGTTCGGCATCATCAATGCGATGCGATCGCCCTTTCTGAGCCCTGCTACCTGCTGCAGCCAGCTTGCGAACTGCAGTGACAGCCGGTCGAGGTCGGCATACGAAATCGTGCGTCCCATGTTGCTGTACGCCGGCAAGCTCGCGAAGCGCTCGCAGCTTTCGGCAAACATGGAGACGAGCGACGGGTATTCGTCCGGATTGACGTCGGCGGGCACCCCGGCGGGGTAATGTTTCAGCCAGACTCGTTCCACCTGTCATCCCCCCCGCAACGCTTCTTATCGTAAAGAGGCTCCATTCAGCCGCTTTGCGCACCGCAATTCACGGCCCCGATCATCGCACAGCCGCACCGCTCCCGGAGACGGGTGCACTGCGTTGCACATTGACATTTCTTTTCAGCAGCGGCTCGAGGAAAGGCCATACATTGTCGAGCAGCAAGGGCTGGCCCGCCTCGTTGGGATGCAGGTCATCGGCCTGCATCAGTTCGTCCTTCAGGGCGATGCCTTCCATGAAAAACGGGACCAGGGAGACCTGATGGCGTTCGGCAAGTTCGCTGAAGGAATTGCGGAAGCCGGTGGTGTAGGTAGCCCCGTAGTTGGGCGGCATCTGCATGCCCGCGACCAGCACGTAGGCGCCTCGTCCTTTGGCCAGCTGGATCATGGCTTCCAGGTTGGCGCGCATTTGCTCCAGTGGCAGCCCGCGGAGGCCATCATTGGAACCGAGCTCCAGGATCGCGATATCCGGTTTGTGGAGGTCGAGCGCCCGGGGCAACCGGGTGCGGCCGCCGCCAGTGGTTTCGCCGCTGACGCTGGCATTGACCACCCGGTAACCGTACCCTTGCGCTTCAAGTCGCTGGGCCAGCAGGGCCACCCAGCCCTTGGTCACGTTGATCCCGTAGCCGGCGCTCAAGCTGTCCCCGAACACCAGGATAGTGGGTGCGGCCGGTCTTGCGGGAGCAGGGGCCGCCGCATGGGCACCCGTGGCCAGCAGCGCAACCAGTACCCAGGCACAGCGTCTGATTTTTGAATCAATCATGAATGCATCTGCGAACAGGGTTCCCGTGACAGCCGCAACCGCTCCATCCATCGTCCTCAAGACCGAATCTTTAAGCAAGCAGGTTAGCAGCCCCGACGGAACCTTGACCATTCTCGACGGCGTCAGCATCGAGGTGGCGGCCGGGGAAACCGTGGCCATCATCGGCGCCTCCGGTGCCGGGAAGTCCACGCTGCTGGCCCTGCTGGCGGGACTGGACGAGCCCACTTCGGGGCACACATGGCTCCGCGGTTCGGACCTGACCCGTCTCGATGAGGACGGTCGGGCGGCCGTGCGCGCCAAGCACGTGGGTTTCGTGTTTCAGAGCTTCCACCTGCTGCCTTCGCTGACGGCCCTCGAAAACGTGATGTTGCCGCTCGAACTGGCCGGGACCGCCAACGCCAAGGCGCTCGCTCTCGAAGTGATCGGCAGGGTCGGGCTCGGCCCTCGCTCCAGCCACTATCCGCGCCAGCTGTCGGGCGGGGAGCAGCAGCGCGTAGCCATCGCGCGCGCTTTCGTCACCCATCCTGCAGTGCTGTTTGCCGACGAACCGACCGGCAATCTCGATGCCACCACGGGCGCCAAGATCATCGAGCTGCTGTTCGAGCTCAACCGCGGCAGCCAGACCACGCTGGTCCTTGTCACGCACGACCAGGCCATTGCCGAGCGGTGCGGCCGCATCATCCGACTGGATGCAGGTAGGGTGGTATGACCAAGGCATTGCGCTTTGCGTTCCTGACGCTGATCCGGGACTGGAAGTCCGGGGAGCTGGCCGTCATGGCGTTTGCGTTACTCGTGGCCGTCACGTCGCTCACCGCGGTCGGCTTCTTCACGAGCCGCGTGAGCGCCACCGTCAACCAGCAGGCGGGCGAGGTGCTTGCAGCAGACCTGAGGCTGCGGTCGGGCCGTCCCATCGATCCGCGCTATTTCGAGATCGGCAAGGAGAACGGGCTCCGTACGGCGGAGATCCAGTCGCTGCCCAGCGTGATCTTCCAAGGCCAAGCGAACGCGCTGTCGACGATCCGTGCCGTATCGGCCGGGTACCCGCTGCGCGGCAAGCTGAAGATTGCCGACGAGCCGTTTGGAGTGGCTCGCGAAACAGACCAGATCCCGGCCCGCGGCGAAGTGTGGGTGGAGTCGCGCCTGCTCGCGCGCCTCGGAGCGGGCATCGGCACGGCCCTCACCATCGGCGGTTTGCCGCTGAAGGTCACGCAGGTGCTCGACTACCGTCCCGACCAGGGCTCGCAATTCATCGATCTCGCGCCCTCAGTGATTCTCAACCTCGAGGATCTGCCAGCCACGTCGCTGGTGCAGCCGGGTAGCCGCGTCAATTTCGTGATCCTCTTTGCCGGCAACCCGGACAACGTCGCTGCAGCCAAGGCAGCGCTCGAAGCGATCAAGCAACCGGCGGAACGGCTGGTCGACATCAACGAAGCCAGTCCGCAGATCCGCTCGGCCATCGATCGGGCCGGCCGCTTCCTGAATCTCGCGTCGCTGGTGAGCGTGTTGCTGGCGGCCGTTGCTGTGGCCATGGCGGCGCGGCGCTATGCCACGCGGCACCTCGATTCCGTGGCGCTGCTCAAGAGCATGGGTGCATCGCAGAACCTCGTGCTGCAGATCAGCGTGTTCGAACTGCTGTTCCTCGCGATCCTCGCGGCCGTCGTAGGCACGGCGCTCGGCTACGTCGCGCAGGAAGGCATCTACTTGTTGTTGAAAGATCTGGTCCGCGGTGAGTTGCCGCCGCCTTCGTTTGATTCGGCATGGCTCGGCCTGGTCGTATCCATCGCCGTGCTGACAGGGTTTGCGCTGCCACCGCTGTTGCAGCTGCGGAATACGCCGCCTGCCCGCGTCCTCAGAAAGAATGCCGAACCGCCCGCATTGAAGTACTCGGTGGTCTACGGCCTCGCCGGCGGCTCCATCTTCGCGATGCTGCTGTGGCTCGCGCGGGATGTGAAGCTGGTGACCTATGTCGTAGGTGGCGCCGTTGCCACCATCGTCGTGTTGTTCGGTGCGGGCTGGCTGCTGGTCAAGGCGTTGTCTAAGTTCCGCGGTGGCGTGGGCGTGTCGTGGCGTTATGGGCTTGCCAACATCTCGCGCCGCGGGCCCGAGAGCATCGTGCAGATCATGGCGTTCGGCTTAGGTCTGATGGTGCTGCTGCTGCTCGCCGTCGTCCGCAATGACCTGATGTCCGAGTGGCAGGCCACCTTGAAGGAAGGCGCGCCGAATCACTTCCTCATCAATATTCGTCCCGACGAGGCGGCCGGCATTGCCACCTTTTTCCAGGGCATCGGTGTCGACAAGCCTGAGCTCGTGCCGATGGTTCGCGCCCGGCTGACCCACATCAACAGCACGCCGGTACAGGAACTCACCTTCCGCAACCGCGAGCAAGCCGAGGACCGTTTCGACGGGGAATCCAATCTCACGTGGGCCAAGGACTTGAAGGGCGACAACAAGCTGCTGCAAGGAAAGTGGTGGGAGGAGGGTGATGGCGGCGGCCCTCGCGTCTCTGCTGAGTCTCGAGTCGCGCAGGAGCTGGAACTGAAGCTGGGCGACACCGTCACCTACGACGTGGCCGGCGAGCCGGTCACTGCCACTGTCAGCAGCATTCGCGAAGTGCAGTGGGATTCCTTCCAGCCGAACTTCTTCATGGTGTTCTCGCCTGGCACGTTCGACGATTCCGCGGGCAGCTACATCACGAGCGTCCACCTCGATCAACAGCAGAAGCGCTCGCTGATCGATCTCGTGCGGCAGTACCCGGAAGTCACCGCCATCGACATCGAGGCGATCCTGAATCAGGTGCGCTCCGTCATGGACCGCGCCTCGCTCGCGGTACAGTACGTCTTCCTGTTCACGGTGCTCGCCGGCGTCGCCGTGCTGCTGGCTGCCATCCAGACCACTCGCGATGAACGCCGCTACGAAAGCGCGATGCTGCGCACGCTCGGGGCGAGTCGCCGCGTCGTGTTGCTCGGTGTCGCGGCGGAATTCTCTGCGCTCGGATTGCTGTCGGGCATTCTGGCCGCCACCGGCGCCACCGTCGCGGGCTACCTGCTTGCGACCCAGGTGCTCGATCTGCAGTATCACTTCCCGTCGGGCGTCTGGCTGTACGGCCTCGCCGGGGGTGTATTGCTCGTCGGGTTGAGCGGCACGTTGGCAACACGATCGGTGGTCAGCACGCCGCCGGTGACCACGCTGCGGCAGGGCTGATTGCAGCGGGCAGTGATTAGCGACTAGCAAGATGCTGAATGTAATGGAGGCGCGCACACAGCTCGCCATGGAAGCCAAGCAATGATCAAGCATTTACCCCTCGTCCTGGCGGTCGTTCTTGCGCCGCTGCTCGCAGTCGCGCAAGACAATTCCGCTGCGAAGGCGGCGCGGGAATGGCGTCAGCAGCACGAGCGCGCGATCGTCGACGAGTTCGTCGAGCTTCTCAAGATCCCGAACATTGCTGCGGACAAGGCCAATATCCAGCGCAATGCGGAGCTGATCGCAGCGATGCTCGAGAAGCGCGCTGTGCCGGCGCGGCTCGTCTCGGTGCCGGGCGGCAATCCGGTGGTGTTCGGCGAGATCAAGACGCCGGGCGCCACGCGCACGATCGTCCTGTATGCCCACTACGACGGGCAGCCGCTCGATCCCAAGGAGTGGGCGATGCCGCCCTTCGAGCCCACGTTGCTCACCCGTTCCCTCAATGACGGCGGTACCGTCATTCCGCTGCCGCCGGCCGGCACACCGTTCGATCCAGAGTCGCGACTTTATGGAAGGGCCACGGCCGACGACAAGGCGCCGATCATCGCCATCGTCACCGCGCTCGATGCGATCCGCGCGGCGGGGCTCAAGACGAAGTCCAACATCAAGTTCGCGTTCGAGGGGGAAGAGGAGGCGGGTTCGATCAATCTTGAAAAGACCCTCGCTGCCAACAAGGAACTGTTCTCCGCCGACGTGTGGCTGATGTGCGATGCGCCGTTGCACCAGACTCGGCGCCAGTCTCTGATCTTCGGTGCGCGCGGACTCACGGCGATCGACATCACGACGTACGGTCCCCGCAGCGAAACGCACAGCGGCCATTACGGAAACTGGGCGCCGAATCCTGCCTTTTCGCTGGCGCGGCTGCTGACGTCGATGAAGGACGAATCCGGCCGCGTACTCGTGAAGGATTTCTACAAAGGCATCGAACCCTTGAGCGCGCTGGAGAAGCAGGCGCTGAAAGACGCACCTGATGTTGACGCGCAGATCATGCAGGAGATGCTGCTCGGCTCCACCGAGAACGCGCCGATGAAACTCGTCGAGCTGGTGACGCTGCCTTCGCTCAACATCCGCGGCATGGCAAGCTCGCGCATCGGCAACCAGGCATCGAACGTGATTCCCGCGACGGCTACGGCGACGCTCGACATCCGCCTCGTCAAAGGGCTCGATCGCGACACCGCCGTCAAGCGCGTGATCGACCACATCCGCAAACAGGGTTACTTCGTCGTCGACTCCGAGCCGGATGCCGCCGTACGCCTCGGACATGCCAAGGTCGCGAAGGTCGTCGTGCGTCCGGGTGGATATGGCGCAGCCCGCACGTCGATGGACCTGCCGATTTCGCAGGAACTCATCCGCGTCGTCGAAAGCGCGCGCGGCCCCGTCATCAAGCTACCCACGATGGGCGGCGGCCTACCCCTTGAAAGCGTCGAACGCCCACTCGGTACTCGTACCGTGATCATTCCCATCGGCAACCATGACAACAACCAGCATGGGTACGACGAGAACCTGCGTATCCAGAACCTCTGGGACGGCATCGAGCTGATGGCGGCGCTGCTGACGATGTAAGGGGGGCGGTTCGCGAGACCCATACCGCTTTGACGTCATGACGTCACGACGTGATCGTCGCTGCAACCGGACTCCTGACCGTCGCCCACCAGAATATTCAAGACCTTGCGGCCCGGTTGATCGAACACTCTCACCTGAATCCAGCCTCGAAGTATCCGCAGATCTTCATCGATGCAGCCGGCCGCCTGCAGGACACCCGGGTGGTTCTATTGGCGCTGGGTGCAGCCGTCTACTCCCTGGTCCGTCTTGCCGAAGCCTACGGCCTGTACCGCGAGAAGGCCTGGGCTGAAGTGCTCGCCGCTGCCAGCGCGGCAATCTACATGCCGATTGAGATCTATGAGTGGTTTCACCACCCGACATGGTTTCGTGCGGGGATCTTCGTCATCAACGTGGCTGTCGTCGCAGTCATGCTGCTCGCGCTCTATCACCGGCAGCAGGCACGAAGCGCTTCGGCCAAATAGTGATAGCGATCGGAAGGCGCGCCGGAACTGCGGTGCCCGTCCGATTTCCTGGAATTGCCAACTCAGGCGGCTGCCGGAATCCGCAACTGCTGCAGGTCGACCTCACCCGACTTGCCGACCTGCGTGAGCGGCCATCCACGAGCTTGGCTCACGAAGTCCCTCAGGGTATCGTGTTGCCTCGTCTGTCAAGGCGGTGCAGGCGCAATTGGTTTGAGTTTCAGGCGCCCTACGCCATCCCTTCTCTGCTCGGAGGTCCAAATGACGTCGTTCCGTACCACATGCATCATTGACGCGCCTTCGTCGAAGGTTTGGGCGATCCTGACGGACCTTGAGGCATGGCCGAAGTGGAATACGACTGTACCCAAAGTCGAAGGCACGGTGGCACTCGGGAACACGGTGACCGTGTACACCACAGCAAGCCCTGGCCGCGCATTTCCAGTGAAAGTGGCGGTACTGAATCCACCGTGGGAAATGCTGTGGTCAGGGGGCATGCCCCTCGGGCTGTTCGTCGGTCGGCGGACGTTCACCTTGACTGAGCCTGCTCCAGGCAAGACCACCTTCACGATGAAGGAAGAGTTCACGGGCTTGCTGGCTCCCCTCATCACGAAGTCCATTCCTGACCTGCAGCCACTCTTCGTCGAGTTTGCGGCCTGCCTCAAACGCGTTGCTGAGTGCTCATGACGATCACTGTTACGACGGTTGTTGCTGCAACCCTTCATGACGGCTGGCAGACGATCCTCGACAACGTCGGGCGGCATGTGCAGAGCAAGACATCCCGGTAGACTGCTCCGATACGCCGATCATTCAGAAGAGGTCATCCCGTGTCCAAGGATTTCTTTGCACAGAAGGCGGCGGTCTACGAGAAAGACCAGCGCCGCGTCGACAGCGTCAACAACATCGCCACGGCGATCATCGAGCGCGTGAAGCTCGACAAGGGCATGCGCCTCATGGATTTCGGATCGGGCACGGGGCTATTGCTTGAAGGCGTTGCGCCGCAGGTGGGCAAGATCACCGCCATCGACGTCTCGAAGGCGATGAACCAGCAGCTTGCAGCGAAGCGCGGCAAGATCGGCTGTGAGCTCGAACTGCTGGAGCTCGATCTGACGACAGCCGGCCTTGACCGGCAGTTCGACGGCATCATTTCGTCGATGACCATGCATCACGTGAAGGACATCGCCGCGATGTTCGGCAAGTTTCACGACATGGTGAAGCCGGGCGGCTTCATCGCGATCTCGGACCTCGACACGGAGGACGGCGGATTCCATACGGAAGATACCGGCGTGCATCATCACGGCTTTGACCGGGAGACCTTTGCGGGCGCTGCGTGGTCGGCGGGATTCCAGGACGTTGTCGTCACGACGGCCAGCATCATGCGCAAGGCACAAGCCGAGTATCCCGTGTTCCTGCTGACGGGTTACAAGCAGATCGGGAGTGGTCTTCCATCCTGAGTCCACCCAGCATGTCGAAAGTACACGACCGCATTCGCGCACTGGGCCTGGTGTTGCCAGAGCCGCTCAAGATGCCGCCCGGCGTCGTGTTGCCGTTCCAGTTTGTCCGCGTGGTGGGCAGCAGTGCGTTCGTTTCCGGTCACGGTCCCACCACAAGCGACGGGTCCCTGGCCGAACCGTTGGGCAAGGTCGGTCGCGAGCTGACCACGGAGCAGGGCTACCATGCCGCCCGTCTTGCTGGGCTTGCGATGCTGGGCAGTATCGAGCGAGCGCTCGGCGATCTCGACCGCATCGTCGCGTGGACACGCGTGTTCGGCATGGTGAATTCGGCGCCCGGGTTCAATCGGCATCCGGCCGTCATCAACGGCTTCTCCGATCTCATTCTTGATGTATTCGGGCCCGAGATCGGTGCGCACTCAAGAAGTGCGGTCGGCATGGCCGAATTGCCATTCGATCTTCCGGTGGAGATCGAAGCGCAGGTCGAGTTCAGGTGAGAAGGAGGCCGGAGGGCTTGTGCCGCACCGGCCTCGCTTGAGACTACTTCAGGCGCGAGGCGATCTTGTCGAGACCGGCCTGCGTGCAGACTTCGTCCTTGTCGCCGCCGGGCGCGCCGGATACCGACATCGCACCGATGATCTCGCCGCCCACCTTGATGGGCAGTGCGCCGCGACGGGCCGTGCCGATCTTCGGGTCCGCCTTCACTTCGGCATCGAGCGCTGCGTCGGTCTTGACGCGGTCCGCGATGTCACCGCTCGGCACCTTGTACTTGATCGTCGCCGTCGTCTTGGTCAGACCGATCATCTGCGTGCGCTCGGCTACGCCGTCACCCGACAGCACCACGACCGGTACGCCAGCGGAGTCCACCACGGTCGCCGTGGTCTTGTAGCCATTGGCCAGGCAGACAGCGATAGCGGTCTGGGCGGCTTCAACAGCGAGCGCCATCTCCGGGCCCCGTGCACGGGGTGGAGCAGGGGGCAGTGCGCCCGGTGCAGGAGCCGGAGCCTGCGCCATGGCCGAGGCCGCTGCAATACTGGCGCTGACTAGAAAGGCAAGACGGCTGGGTTTCCGCATGGTGGAACATCCTTTGTGTGACTGACGAAATCCGGAACGAGATGGTACCCGACTTCGCCCCGCCGGGTGCCGGGTGGCCAGGGTTGCGGTATTGTGTGCATAGCAACAAGACACGACTTGTCGCCCCGTTTTTCCCGATCAGTGGCCACTGACACCACTCCGCGCATGCTAACCGCCCTTCGCCTCGCAACGCCCGCTGACAGCCCGGTCCTCGATGACTTGCTTCCGGAGTCTGTCCGGGGGCTGCTGGTCGCGGCCTGCGCCGAGGCTGCAATCGCCAAGGGATCTACCCGGCTTGAGCTGATGTCGACGTTGCCCGGCGTGCCGTTCTACGCCAAGCTCGGGTTTGTGCGCATGACGCGGGCGGCACACTCCACAGGAGGCCGGCTGTCTTGATCCACCGCATTCACGCTGACCTTGGCATCACGCCCGCGCTGCTGGAGGGTCGAGCACTGCTGCAGTACGAGGAGGCGCAGGGACTCGTGCCCGCCGAAAAGGCGCCGAACGGGCGCGTGCATTTCCTGCTGTCCGAGGCTGCCGCAGCGTGGCGTGCGATGAAAGAGGCAGCACAGAGCGACGGCGTCGACATTCACATCCTGTCCGGATTTCGCAGCATCGCGCGCCAAGGCGAACTGATCCAGGCGCGTCTCGACGGAGGCATGGCCATCGAAGATGTCTTGAAGATCCTTGCGCCCCCGGGGTACAGCGAGCATCACACCGGCCGCGCGGTGGATGTGTCCACCGAAGGCATCAAGGTATTGCAGCCCGAATTCGAGTCCACTCCGGCTTTCACATGGCTCAGCGGTCATGCGGGCAAGTTTGGATTCATGCTGTCTTTTCCCAGAGCCAATTCCGCCGGCTACGGCTACGAGCCCTGGCACTGGTGTTACCGCGGGCGATGAGCGGTCCGCCGCCGATGCGCCATGTCACAATTGCGGGCCCATGAACAAGACGCTGACTCAAGATGCGATTGCCGCCGGCCCCTTCGGAGCCTGGCTTGAGCAGGCCCGCGAGTCGCTGCATGGGGCTCGCGGTTCAGACGTTCCGTGCGGGGACTGCGTGGGGTGCTGCGTCTCGTCGTACTTCATTCCCGTTCGGCCGGAAGACACAGCGGCTCTCGATACGATCCCGGCGAAGTATCTGGTCAACGCACCAGGGCAGCCCCGCGAACAGTGGATGATGGGGTACCGCGAGGACGGCACCTGTCCGATGCTGACCGACCGCAAGTGCACGATCTACGCGCAGCGCCCGCAAACCTGCCGTGACTACGATTGCCGCGTGTTCGCCGCAGCAGGGATCGACGCGGGCGGCGACGACAAGGTCGTCATCAATCGTCGCGTCCATGCGTGGCGCTTCACGTACCCATCGCCGTCCGACCAGGCAGCGCACGCTGCCGTACAAGCGGCGGCGGCCTTCATCACGACCCGGCGTGACAAGTTTCCCGGCGCTCGCGCTCCCACGGCGCCGACGGGCATCGCCGTCCTCGCCTTGAAAGTCTATGCAGTCTTCCTGGACCCCGGTTTGCAGGCGAAGACGGAGTCGGACATCGCGTTGGCGATCATCTCGGCCAGCCGCGATTTCGACACCCGCGCACGCGAGGCGGAACGTTCCCCGGCGTGACGCACATCCACAGAAAGTGAAGGACATGCATGAACGCAGATGAATTGCGAGCCACCCAGGCACCGCTCAAGGCCCTGTACAAGGAAACACCGGACGCTGCGATGGTCACGCTGCGTGCCCAGGGACGGATCGGAGAAGGCGTCAGCTGTCGCGTCGAAACCGGGAAGGCGCTGGTCGTCGCGGGTCTGCACCCCGCCACCGGGGGCACGGGCCTGGCGGCGTGCTCAGGCGATATGCTGCTGGAAGCGCTGGTGGCCTGTGCCGGCGTGACGCTAAATGCAGTTGCGACTGCGCTTGGCATCGAACTGCGCGATGCGTCCCTGCTCGCGGAGGGCGATCTCGACTTTCGCGGGACGCTCGGTGTGTCGAAGGAAGTCCCCGTCGGCTTCAAGACCATCCGCCTCGAGTTCATGCTGGACACCGACGCGTCCGAAGAGCAGCTCGCAACGCTGCTCAAGCTCACGGAGCGCTACTGCGTGGTCTATCAGACGCTGGCCCATCCGCCGACAATGTCCGTGTCCCGCAAGGTTGCCAAGGCATGACCGGCTGACGCGGAGACAGCGGTGGCAAAAGGAGAGGCTTGCCATGCAGAATGTCGGCACCTGCATCAGGCTCGACACCCCGAGACGAGTCAATGACCGACACTAAAAAGCCGCTACGGATCGCTGTCTTGCTGGCCGCCACGCTTGGCATGGTCGGCTGCGGCCATGACGAAGCACCTGCCGAATCCCCGCAACGACGCGCCCCGCAGAGTGTGGGTGCGGATCGCGACAAACACGGCTGCATCGGCTCGGCCGGCTACACCTGGTGTGCGCGGGCGAATCAGTGCGAACGGCCTTGGGAACTCGCGAAGGCGAGGGGCCTGGTCGAGGGCGCAGTAGCCTATCAGCAGTTCTGTTCCGCGAGCCGCGACCCTTGAGGGATTGAGCCACGACTTGCCCGAGTCGTGCCGAACGCTACACTGCAGGGCCATGAGACCGGAGCGGATCGAGAGCTTTTCCTGCATCGCGACGCGCACGGCGCGCATCCTGATTCTCGGCAGCATGCCGGGAGAAGCTTCGTTGCAGGCGCAGCAGTACTACGCTCACCCCCGCAATGCGTTCTGGCCGATCATGGCAGGCATTCTGGGATTTGACGCGAAGGTTCCGTACCCCGCTCGCATTGCAGCTCTGCGCGCCAACGGCATTGCGCTCTGGGATGTGCTCGCGTCGTGCCATCGCAGCGGCAGCCTCGACAGCGAGATCGAGTCGCCCTCCGTGGTCGTCAACGACTTCGAGGCGTTCTTCACCGCGTACCCGGGGATCACGCAAGTCTGCTTCAATGGTGGAACGGCAGAGCGTTACTTCAAGCGCCGGGTCCTGGCCATCCCGGGGATGCGCAATCTGCACTACACTCTCTTGCCTTCTACCAGTCCGGCGCATGCGGCGCTGTCGCTGGCCCGCAAGACAGAGGCCTGGCGTGCTGCACTGGCGACTGTTCGATGAGGACGCAGACGATGCGAAACGCGATGACCTCCTTTCTGGTGCCTGCCCTGCTCTGGGGTCCGTTCCCGGTGAATGCGCAGAAGCTGAATCCCGAAGAGCAGCGAATCGTCGCGAGCGTCGATGCCCGCGTGGACGAGGCGAACCAGCTGCTCGAGCGCTTCGTGAACATGCCGAGCGCCACGCAGAATATCGCGGGCGTGCGCCAGGTCGGTGATGTGTTCCAGCAGGAGTTTGCGGCTCCGGGGTTCACCACCCGGAGGGTCGGCATGCCGAAGGAAATGCAGCGGGCCGGTCACCTCGTTGCCGAACACCCGGGCAAGCAGGGCAAGCGCATCCTGCTCCTCGGGCATCTCGATACTGTGATTGAGGGCGAGCGCTTTCGCAGGAATGGAACGACGGCGAACGGCACCGGCGTCAACGACATGAAGGGTGGCGACGTGATCCTGCTGTTTGCACTGAAGGCCCTCAAGGCGCTCGATGCGGCCGAGCGGGGCGCGGGCGACATATCCTATGTCGCGCCTTACGTAGCCGTACTCGACGGTCTCGGCATCATGGGCGAAGGCTCGCATGCACCCGGCGAGACGGCCGACCTCGACTCCTTAGCTCCTGCTGCTCAAGCGCACGGCGCTGCTGCCCTATCGCCTGTCGCTGCAGAACTGACCCCGCCCATGACAGAATTCGTGTGTTGATTCGGGCGACATAACGGAGGAAGCGGCATGGGGAAGGGTAGATTCGAGGCATTCAGCGACGGCGTGCTCGCCATCATCATCACGATCATGGTGCTGGAGCTGAAAGTCCCGCACGGCGAGTCGCTTGACGCCATCAAGCCGCTGCTGCCGGTCTTCCTGAGCTACGTGCTGAGCTTCGTCTACGTCGGCATCTACTGGAACAACCACCACCACCTGATGCACACCGCGACCCGGGTCACCGGGCCGATGCTGTGGGCGAACCTGCACCTGCTGTTCTGGCTGTCCCTGTTTCCGTTCACGACGGGCTGGATGGGCGAGAACGGATTTGCGACGGTGCCGACGATGGTGTACGGCATCGTCCTCTTCATGGCGGCGATTGCGTTCTACATCTTGCAGTCGACCATCATGGCGGCCAACGGTCCGGACTCGGTGCTCCGGCGGGCGGTGGGGCGCGACTGGAAGGGCAAGCTGTCACCCGTGATGTATCTCCTCGGCATCGGCGCGACCTTCCTTGCTCCCTGGCTGGCACAGGCCTTCTACGTGCTCGTCGCCATCATCTGGCTGATCCCGGACACGCGCATCGAACGCGCGCTTGCAAAGGATCCGGCCCACTAAGCGCAGTCGATGCTGTACCGCGACGCCAAGATGACCCTGGCGTGACCGCACCCGGGTCAATCAGCGAGCTCGCAGAACCGGATCCGTGGCTGCCTATTGCCTGGCGAAGCGTGCAAATGCGAAAGTAAGCCTCCTTGAGGCTACCCTCATGGGTGAGCCTTGGCAGCAGCTTGCTCGTGTGCACCGCACCAGCCTGCTGCTGGCGGTCGACGAGTACGAAAAGAACGACTGACGCAGCACCTCTCCCCGGTCGACTAACCCGGCAGAGAGGCAAGAGAATAGAACGCATGTTCGGCGGGCCGAATCGAACGGTACTCGTTGCGGGCGCGAGCGGTGTCATCGGACGCAGGCTATGCCGTCTGCTGGTCGAAGACGGCTGGAGCGTCGTCGGCATGACCCGTTCAGAGGAAAAGGCCAAAGCCCTCGCCGCCATGGGGGTCAAGCCGCTGGTCGTCGATGTGTTCGATGCCGCCAAGCTCAAGAGCGCAGTGGTCGGGGCGAAGCCCACCATCGTCGTGCACATGCTGACTGACTTGCCGCCGGCGTTGGCGCCCGCCGCCATGGCGACCGCCCGGGTCCGCAATACCCACATCCGCGATATCGGTACCCGCAATCTCGTCGCTGCTGCCGTCGCAGCCGGCGCGCAACGCATGGTGGCCCAAAGCGTGTGCTTCGCCTATGCGCCGGGGCTGATGCCCTATCCCGAGGATCGGGCCCTCAATGCAGGCTCGATCGCGGGCAACGACGGCGTCCTCGCGCGTGGCGTGATCGCACTCGAGCGGCAGGTCATGGGGGCGCCGCTCACCGGGGTCGTGTTGCGATTCGGCAAGTTCTATGGACCCGAGACCGGACTGGATGCACCACCCGCTGGCGGGCCGGTCCACGTGGATGCCGCCGCCGATGCAGCCCGTCGGGCCGTCAGCCGGGGCAAAGCCGGGGCGTACAACATCGCCGAGGAGGACGGAGCCGTCCTCACCAGCAAGGCCCGGTTCGATCTCGATTGGCGTCCTGGGTTCCGTATCGGCTAGCAACCGGCCTTAAGGGCAACGCCTTATGGGAATGCGGCGGCGCCGCCCCCATGCTGCTTGCATGCCCACCCCCAATGTTCGGTACCCCCCCCGGAGCGCAGGCCCCGGCCGACATCCTGCAGGAGAGATGCCCATGTACTACATCGTTGAATCGTCCAAGACTTTCGAGCAGGCTGCCAACGACCTCGACGCGGCCGTGAAGCGGAACGGCTTCGGGGTCCTGCATGTCCATGATCTCGGCAACACACTGCGCAGCAAGGGCCAGGCGTTCACCGAGCAGTGCAAGGTCTTCGAGGTCTGCAATCCCGCTCAGGCTGCCAAGGTGCTGTCGACCGACATGCGGCTCAACATGGCGCTGCCGTGCCGGATTTCCGTCTTCACCGAGCACGGCAAGACGAAGATTGGCCTGATCAAACCGGTCCAGATGCTGTCGTCCCTGTCGCAGGACCCGGTTCTGGCAACTGTCGCGAAAGAAGTCGAAGACAAGACCATCCTGATGGTGGATGAGGCGAAGTAGCCGGATGCACGGTGCGCCAGCTCTTCCTCGCGGCGCTCGTTGCTGCGAGGCTCAAGCGATCGGGAGAGCAGGCGTAGCGCTGATCGGCAACAATGGCAGCCGGTGGCCGTTTCCGGATACGCGATGTCACGCCAAGTTGTCCTTCCCGTTCTGGCCGGGGTGATCGTCATACTGCTGCTCGTCTCCGGGTGGCACCCCTTCGACCGCGCGACGTGGTGGATGGAAGTGGCGCCGGTCCTGATCGCATTGCCGTTGCTGGTGCTCACGCGGGACCGCTTCCCGCTGACGCCGTTGCTGTATGCCCTGATCTTCATCCATGCGACCATTCTGATCGCGGGTGGCGCGTACACCTATGCGCGCGTTCCCCTTGGATTCTGGCTCCAGGGCATGTTCGACCTGGGCCGCAATCCGTACGACAAGATCGGACACTTCGCCCAGGGGCTGGTCCCCATGCTGCTTGCAAGGGAAGTGTTGCTGCGCAAGGGCTATGTCGCCGGCAGCCGTATCGCCGGCTTCCTGTCGATCTGCTTCGCCATGGCCGTCAGCGCCTGGTATGAACTGATTGAATGGGGGGCGGCACTCGCCATGGGGCAGGGGGCTGACGAATTCCTCGGTACCCAGGGGGACATCTGGGATACGCAGTCCGACATGTTCATGGCGTTCCTTGGTGCGACGAGCGCCTACGTGTTGCTGTCACGGCTGCACGATCGCCAGATCCGCACAACCGCGAGGTGATGCATGTACGAAAAGAAGGTCGAGGCCCCGTTGTCCCGCCGTCGCTTTGCACGACGTATCATGTTGCACATCGTTGTTGCCGCGGCCCTGTTGCTCGCCTCGCTGGGACTCGGCATGACGGGGTACGAGTCCCTCGAGCAGTTGCCGTGGCGGGATGCTTTCCTGAATGCCGCAATGCTGCTCGGCGGCATGGGACCGGTCGATCCCCCCCAAACCGACGCAGGCAAGGTGTTTGCGGGCCTGTACGCGTTGTATGCTGGTCTCGTGTTCCTGCTGATCGTCGGATTGGTCTTTACGCCGGTGGTTCACCGGTTGCTCCACAAGTTCCACTGGGACCAGCAAGCGGAGTGAATCGTCTGTGCCATCTCGCATGACCGATACCAGACCGGCGAAGCTCGAAGACGCTGCAAGCATCGCCACGCTCTCGACGCAACTGGGCTACCCCTCGACGACCGAGCAGGCCGGCTCGCGACTGAACGACCTGCTCGCGAATCCCGACCACTTCGTCGTCGTGGCCGTTGTCGATGGTCAGGTGTCCGGTTGGGCCCACGTTGAACGACGCATCAATCTCGAAACCGTGGAGCGGGCCGAGTTGATGGGCCTGGTCGTCGACGCGCAGGCCCGGCGTGCAGGGATCGGTCGAGCACTGGTGGAAACGGCGGAGCGGTGGGCCGCGGCCCGCCACCTCGGCGTCATGACGGTCCGCTCGAACGTCGTCCGCGACGGATCCCATGCTTTCTACCGGCAGCTCGGGTACAAGGCCGTGAAGACACAGCATGTCTATCAGAAGGACCTTCGCGACGCTGCGCATCGAGCTTGAACGTCCAACCCTGTTGCGCGAGCAGGAGTTCCTGAGTGCGGTAAAGTACAGCGTCAAGTTGCACAAGGGACTGGTTGCACCGCCGCCCACGGTCGAGCGGTATCGCGCATTCCTCGGTGGGTTACGCGGCGACTCGAGGGCAAGCTTCTTCGTCGTAGTGAAGCGAACGGACACGATCGCCGGAGTCGTCACGATCAGCGAGATCGTGCGGGGTACCTTCCAGTCGGCCTACCTTGGTTACTACGCGCTGGAACCGAATGCGGGTGAAGGCTACTTGCGTGAAGGGCTGCAGCAGGTCATCTCGCATGCCTTTGGCAAGTTGAAGTTGCATCGTCTTGAAGCCAACATCCAGCCAGGAAATCAGCGTTCGATCGCGCTCGTCAAACGGCTTGGGTTCAAGCGCGAGGGCTACTCACCGCGCTATATCAAGGTCTGCGGTCGCTGGCGCGACCATGAGCGCTGGGCGCTACTGGCCGACGCGCGGTAGGAAATACCCACGACCGGGCTGGCGGGTGCGCTTACCCAAGGCAACCCCCGTGTCGATTCTACTTACATCCCCGGAAAGTCCGGTATTGCCTGATGTAACCAAGCCCCCGATGGTGAAAGCATGGCAACCCAAGGCATGAGTGTTGCTGTCTGGCTGGACCATGAGCCTCTCCCTCTTCGTGAACACGGGCCGAGCGTTGTCGTTATGTCTGTTGGGCTGTACCGTTTCCGCAACGGCGTCCGCGGGCACCGAACCTGAGGCGGCTTTGGGTTTCGACCTCACCCTTGAGCGCGCCACCGAATTGCAGGACGCTGGCAGTTACGACGCGGAACTCCAGATCTATCAGAGCCTGTGCGAGGATGGTCCTGCCGATCCTCATCTGCTCTTCGAAATGGCGCGGGCCTCCTTGGCCGCCGGCAATTTCAGCGCCTGCGTGGACTACTCACTACGCAGTAGCGTGAGTGAATCGCGTGACCAGGGCGCTGCGTTTGGCGTGCTGGCCAAGGGCCAGCACCGCAGTCCCCCGCGCCGAGGGCAGTCCCGAGTGGCTGAGCGCGCATCGCCCGCAATTCGAAAGGTTCGTCGAATACCTGGCACGGAACCGGGCGACGTGCCCGCCTGAACACCCTTTCCGCCGAATCGCTGCAGCGATTCACGTAAACTCTTGCGCCACAGGTCCGCGAAGGTCGCGGACGACAGGGAGCCGGGTTTCTCATCATGCGATTCCATGTGCAATGGGTTCTGGCGGTGCTCTGCACCGTCCTGCCGTGGCTGCCGCTGCAAGCGGCCGAAGGTGACGCGCCCGTGCCGGTCGTGTTGCGGCACGCAGGTACCGATCCTGTCGGCTTCGTGCTCGCAGCGGCTGTCAGCCAGGCGTTGACCGCCGCTCCGGAATTCAGACAAGCAGGGGAGGGCGGGACGCCGCGCGTGGTGTTGATCGTCGCTACCGTGGACGGCAGCGTCGAGGACCCCGGCAAGCAGACGGCCGCCTCCATCAATGTGCTCTACGATGCCGATACGCTGCCGCTCAACGGCTACCTGCTGTCCGGGCTCGTGCAGGTCTGTGGCATCACTCGTACGGAAGCGTGCGCGCAGGAAATCATGGCGACGCTGCTGGCGGCGGTAACCCGGTTGCGGACGAGCGATCCGGAGCTGTGGTCGGCAATGCAGCCACGATGACAAAAGAGGGCGACATCGACAGCGAGCGGCAGGACGCAGCCCGACGCGGGCGGGCTCTCCTCTACACGGTGGGGGGTGCTCTGGCGGCGAGCGCCGTCCTGCTCGACCTTCTACCTGCGCTCGGGGCCTTTGCCTCGCCTCTGCGCGTCAGGGCCCTGGCCCTCGCGGGTGCCCTGTTCCTTGCGATAGGACGCTTGGGTACGCCAACGCTGCTCAGCGGCCTCGGCAAGCGAGGGCGGCGTCCCGGTTGAGTTCGCTGCCGGGCCTGTACCGCGACCCGCTATTTCATCTGCAGGCGGGTCCACCCGGCGTCAACGAGTTCGCCGCGCCAGGTGTAGCCCTGCAGGTCGATGCGGTATTCCCCGGGGCCGAACGCCGAGGAATTGAGCGCGATTCGCAGTTCCCGATTGGAGTCCGGGGAGATGCGACGAATCTGCATGATGCGAGCTTCGCCTGCCTTTTCGATCGTCACCGAAAAGCTGTTGAAGTGCGCTTCCGTGACGTCGATTCTCAGTTCCAGCAGTTGCGGTGGGTCAGGCCAGGCCACGGTGACACCGGGTGCCGACTGTGGCCCCTGCGTGCCGAGAGCGAGCTTGTAACTCTGCACGCCAGAAGGGGGCTTCAGCCGCGCGGTTTCCGCCGAGGTGTTCATCAAGGCGAGCCGGTTCTCGAGCTTCTGTACTGCCATCAGGTGATAGGCAATCCCGGCGCCTGCCACGAGGACGGCCACGAGCAGGACCGCGAGCTGTTTGCCGCGCTCCGCCCTGCCTGATTCGGCTGGCGAGAGGTCGTCATCGATGGCATCACCCATCTCGACTGCCTCGCGCGTTGCGGTCGAGGGAATCGCCGGGAACATGCCGGTCTCGCCGTCCTCGAAAGGCCGCTTCGCCAGGCGCGTCTTGAGCCGCACCGGAATCGGCAGCTGCGCGAGGAATTCCGGATGCTCGAGGCAATACTTCTCGAAGGCCCGGGCCTCGCGAACGAGCAGATCACCGGACAGGTATCGCTCGACGACTTCTCGTGACTCGATGTAGGCGCGATCCATGTGGTCTACATTGCAGATGAGAGGGCTGCATTATGACGAATATCTGGCCGATTCGCAGAGATATGCAGCGTGCCTTCCAGGGCACGGTTCCTCTAGTCTCGCGGCCATGTTCACCGGCGTATTCACGGATCGTACTCAGGCTCGTCTTGGGCCCGCACGGACTCCCGAACAGGTTCTGCAGCGGCTGCTGCAGGGGCGCAGCGTCCGGCCGCATCGATTCTTAAGACACGCACCCATCGGACCGTTCGTGGTGGACTACCTTTGTCCGGAAAAGGCGGTCGTCATAGAACTGATGACCGATCATCGGGCCTTCCAGACCCAGGACGCCACCGATCGTGCGCTGATGCTTGAGCGGTTCGGTTATCGCGTGCTGCGCTTCTGGAACAAGGACATCACCGACAGTCCGGATCTGGTGCTGCGGCAGATCCTGCAGGCGCTGGCCTGACCGTCGCGCTGCCGTTGTCAGCGTCCGCATTGATCTGGCGCAGCTAGCACGCCGAGTTGCTTTGCGCTGCAATACCAAAAAAATCATTCGTCGCCTAACCGGGAGGCCACTTCTGACCGCTATTATAGCTGCAAGGTCGGCACTCGCTTGAGTGTAGCCGGCACCGATCGCGACCGATGTCCATGCCGGACCGGGCGACTCCAATGCATCGACGCAACAGGGGACTTGTATGACTCAGAAGCGGATTGCCTACGTAACGGGCGGAATGGGTGGTATCGGCACCGCGATCTGCAAGCAGCTGGCCAAGGCAGGACATACTGTGGTGGCAGGCTGCGGCCCCAACTCACCCCGCAAGGATCGCTGGATCGGCGAGATGAAGGATCAGGGATTCAACATCATCGCGTCCGAAGGCAACGTTGCCGATTGGGATTCCACGGTGGCTGCCTTCGAGAAAGTCATCAAGGAAGTCGGGCCGGTCGACATCCTCGTCAACAATGCGGGTATCACCCGTGATGGCGTGTTCCGCAAGATGAGCAAGGCCGACTGGGAGGCCGTCATCAACACCAACCTCAACAGCCTCTTCAACGTGACGAAACAGGTCATTGAAGGCATGGTCGAGCGCAACTGGGGCCGCATCATCAGCATCTCGTCGGTGAACGGCCAGAAGGGCCAGTTTGGACAGACGAACTATTCGACCGCCAAGGCGGGCATCCACGGTTTCACGATGGCGCTGGCGCAGGAAGTCGCGAGCAAGGGCGTCACGGTCAACACCGTCTCGCCGGGCTACATCGGCACCGACATGGTGAAGGCGATCCGTCCGGACGTGCTCGAGAAGATCATTGCGACGATTCCGGTCAAGCGGCTCGGCGAGCCGGAAGAGATCGGCTCCATTGTCACCTGGATTGCCTCGGACAATGCCGGCTTTGCCACCGGAGCGGACTTCTCGCTGAATGGCGGCTTGCATATGGGCTAAGAGATAGAGGGAGCCGAGGAATCGGCTCCCGAGTCTCGTTGCAGAGCGATCGGTCAGGAAGATCAGCAGGCCAACAGAGTTGGCCGGTTGTTTCCTGTCTTATTCCGTGTCCCCTCCTGCCGCACCGTCCCCTCGTCGCGCCGTCCGTCCCGACTTCAATTGCACCGCTTCCTGCTCGCGCTGCTGATCACCGGCGGCCCGCTGTTCGAATGCCCCTCTACTGCCCCTGCAGCGAGCATCGCCGATGTCGGCAACGTGCCTGCGGTGTGGAAAGAGCAGCAGATCCGCTTCTACTTCGTGACCCCCGGTACCAGTTATTCCTGCAATGCCATCCAGACGAAGCTGCGGGCATTGTTGACGGATCTCGGCGCTGCCGATGGCCTGAACGTCAATGTCCAGAGTTGCAGCGACGGGATTCGCAAGTCGGCACTGAATATGCGCTCGGGTGGACGCCAGGACGACTTCATGCTCGACGGTGCGTTGAGCCCGCTCGTGACCATCTCCATTCGCAGCCTTGCTCCCGAAACGCCCGACGCCGTTGCCGCCCTCAATGCGGACCGGGGCACTGCAGAACTCAAGGCACTGGTGCGCAATGAGGGCAGCCTCGATCCGGCGTATGCCAGCGCCGTCGCCGCGGAATGGAAGCCGGTGCGTCTCTCGGAGCGGACGCGATATCTGGATGCGTCCGATTGCGACCTGTTGCTGCAGGTCCATGCGCAGGTCTTTGCCAAGCTGGCCGTGCGCATAGTGAAGGACAGCGGGACGTGTCAACGCCGGAGCGTCAGTTTGCGACTGGGCTCCCCGAACCTGCGCGTCGAAGCCCTCGTGCCAGTCCGTCGCGACCCGACGATCAACACGACGGGCTGAGTAACTACCGGTATCGCTGCAGGATCTTCTGCAGGCCTGCGTTGCCTGGCGACAGCTTCTCGTAAGGCAGGCGATTCATTGGTGTCGCGACACTGCCCTGGACTTCGTGGAAGTCCGGGCTCTGCTCGTCGATGTAGATCAGCCCCGTCAGATATTCCCCCTGCGCCTGCTTCGTGCGGATGTACTCGAACGCCTTGCCTCGATCGGTCGGGTCGTACGACGGATCGAGCTTGCGCAGAACAACGTGACTGCCGTCGTGCAGGGTCACGGGAAGGGCCTCTCCCGGCGCGTAGTCCACCTTGATCTCGCTGCGCAGCGGCACGAAGTCGGTGTGCACCAGCTCGTCGTAGTGATCCCTGACGAACTGGTAGCTTTTGGTCGAGCCCTCGTGATCGTTGAAGGTGACGCAGGGCGACAGCACGTCCACCATCGCGAATCCCGGATGACTCAGGGCGGCCTGCAGCAGCGGCACCAGCTGTTCCTTGTCGCCGGAGAAGCTACGGGCGATGAACGTGCAACCGAGGCTCAGCGCGGCGAGCGCCGGGTCAATGGGCGGCTGCTGATTGACCTCGCCCTTCTTGGCCTTGGTGCCGATATCGGCCGACGCCGAGAACTGGCCCTTGGTCAGTCCGTACACGCCGTTGTTCTCGCAGACATACAGCATGTTGATATTGCGGCGGATCGCATGGGCGAACTGGCCGAAGCCGATGGACAGTGAATCGCCATCCCCCGAGATGCCGACGTAGTGCAGGTCGCGGTTGGCGGCGATGGCGCCGGTCGCGATCGACGGCATGCGGCCATGGACGCCATTGAAGCCATGCGCGCCACTCGCGAAGTAAGCCGTGGTCTTTGACGAGCAGCCGATGCCCGACAGCTTGACGATGTCCTGCGGCCTGAGCGACAGGCTCCACACCGCCTCGATCAGCGCAGCCGTAATGGAGTCGTGCCCGCACCCTGCGCACAACGTCGACATGCCGCCTTCATAGTCGCGGCGCGTGAGTCCGAGTTCGTTGCGCGGCAGGCTGGGATGCGCAACCTTCGGTTTGGTCATGAAGCTCATGGCGGTTCCTCAGATCTTGCCGACCGTGGCGGAGCGGGGCGAAATGGAATTGGCAAGCGATGTCAGCACGCCATCGACGATGCAGTCCGACGACATCGGCAGGCCGCTGTAATGCAGGATCGACTGGAGCTTGCGCTTCTCGACCGCCGTTTCCAGTGTGAGTAGTGACTTCAGTTGCGCATCGCGGTTCTGCTCAATGACGAACACCGTCTCGTGAGCCGCCAGAAACTCCTCCACTTCCGCACCGAACGGGAACCCACGCACCCGCAGATAATCCGCATGGATGCCCCGCCGCGCCAGGATATCGAGCGCCTCCCGCACTGCGCCGTCGCAGCTGCCGAGGGACAGCAGGCCGAGTTCGCGGCCAATCGTGCCCATGGCCACCGCCTTCGGGACCAGCGCCTTCGCGGTCTCGAATTTGATCTTGAGCCGATCCACGACGATCTGGTAATCCGTCGAGTCCTCCGTGTAGCCGCCGAACTGGTTGTGCCCCGATCCGCGGGTGAAGTACGCGCCCTTCGGATGGGTCCCGGGCAGCGTGCGGGCGGCAACGCCGTCGCCATCCTTGTCGACGTAGCGATGGAACTTCGGCAACGCCTCGATCTCGTCGGCAGTCAGGACCTTGCCACGGTCCGGGCTCCAGCTGTCGTCCCACTTCAGGTCCTTTGCCATCCAGTCGTTCATGCCGATATCGAGATCGAGCATCACGAAGACCGGCGTCTGCAGCCGCTCGGCCAGGTCAAACGCCGTGGCGGCCATGTAGAAGGCCTCTTCGGGATTGGCCGGAAACAGCAGCACATGTCGGGTGTCGCCGTGCGACGCATAGGCGCACATCATCAGGTCGCACTGCTGGGTGCGGGTGGGCATCCCTGTGGATGGACCGACGCGCTGCACGTCGAAAATCACCGCCGGAATTTCGGTGTAATAGGCGAGCCCGATGAATTCGTTCATCAGCGAGATGCCGGGCCCGCTCGTGGGCGTGAACGCCCGCGCCCCATTCCAGGAGGCGCCGACGACCATGCCGATGGCCGACAGCTCGTCTTCCGCCTGCATGATCACGTAGTTGTGCTTGCCGGTTTCAGGGTCCGCACGCAACTTGCCGCAGAAGTTCTTGAACGCATCCATCAGCGAAGTGGACGGGGTGATCGGGTACCACGCACCCACTGTCGCGCCGGCGAACACGCACCCGAGCCCTGCGGCAGTGTTGCCGTCGATCAGGATATGGCCCGCCGTCTTGTCCATGCGCTCCAGGCGGAACGGCAGGGGACACGGGAAATGCTCTTTCGCATGCGCATACCCCAAGTCGAATGCCTTGCTGTTCGAGTCGAGCAGCGCCGGCTTGGCGCCGTAGCTCTCCTTCAGCAGTGCGCGCACCACCTCCATGTCGATGTCGAGCAGCGCTGCCAGCACGCCTGCGTACATGATGTTCTTGAGCAGGATGCGGTTGCGGACGCCGTTGAAATGCTCGTTGGCCAGTTTCGCGAGCGGCACACCGAGCACCGTAATGTCGTCACGCTGCAACAGGGTCGAGCGTGGCCAGGTGGAGTCGTAGAGCAGGTATCCGCCGGTGCTCAGCTCCTTGATGTCGCGCGAGTAGGTTTCTGCATTCATCGCGACCATCAGATCGACGCGGCCAGAACGAGCCACATAGCCCTCGCGGCTGACGCGGATCTCGTACCAGGTCGGCATGCCCTGGATGTTCGACGGGAAATAGTTCTTGCCCATCACGGGGACGCCCATCCGGAAGACGGACTTCATCATCAGCGTGTTGGCGCTGGCCGACCCGGTGCCGTTGACGTTCGCCAGCTTGATGACGAAGTCGTTGATGCCGGCCTTGCGGGCTTCCCTCAGGCTGTCTTGCGCTGCGGCTTCGACCATGGA
Source organism: uncultured Pseudomonadota bacterium (assembly GCA_903884105.1). Taxonomy (GTDB): domain Bacteria; phylum Pseudomonadota; class Gammaproteobacteria; order Steroidobacterales; family Steroidobacteraceae; genus CAIUGU01. The sequence goes on from CAISDJ010000029.1 coordinate 66,402, forward strand.
TTCTTACCGTCCGACGCGTGCGGAATGTTGATTGTTGATTTCTGCATGTCCCACGCCGCGGTCGGGCAGCGCTCGGCGCACAACCCGCAGTGCACGCACAGGTCCTCATCCTTCACCATGACGCGGCCGGTCATATTGAGTGCGGCAGAGACATAGAGTGGCTGGTTCTTGTTGGTGGCGGGGGCCTTGAGCCGTGGGCGGAGTTCTTCTTCGGTGCCGTTCGGGGTCATCGTCAGGCAGTCGACCGGACAGATGTCGATGCAGGCGTCGCACTCGATGCAGAGCTTGGCGTCGAAGACGGTCTGCACGTCGCAGTTCAGGCACCGCTGGACCTCGGCCTCGGCCTGCTCGGGCGTGAAGCCCAGCTCCACTTCGATGTTCAGCTTCTTGAAGCGCTCCTTCAGGCTCACGTGCGGCATCAGGCGCCGCTCGACCGGGTTGTAGTCGTTCTTGTACGACCACTCGTGGATGCCCATCTTGCGGCTCGAGAGCGTCACCATCGGGGGCGGTCGCTCCGCGACCGGCAGCCCCTGGCAGTACTGGTGGATCGAGATGGCTGCCTGATGGCCGTGTTCAACGGCCCAGATAATGTTCTTGGGGCCGAACGCCGCATCGCCACCGAAGAACACTTGCGGCAGCGTGGACTGGTGGGTGACCGGATCGACCTTGGGAACGTTCCACTTGTCGAACTCTATCCTCAAGTCCCGCTCGATCCACGGAAAGGCGTTTTCCTGGCCGATCGCCAGGATCACGTCGTCGCAGGAGATCACCACCTCGCCCTTCACGCGCTCGCCGGTGATGCGGCCTTCCACGAGGTCGTACTCCATCTCTTCGAACAGCATTCCGGTGAGTTTGCCGCCCTGCGTGACGAATGCCTTCGGCGCATGGTTCACGACGATCTCGACGTTTTCTTCTTCGGCGTCGTCCAGCTCCCATTCGGAAGCCTTGAAGAAGCCGCGCGGCTTGCGGGCCATGACCTTGACCGAGTTGGCGCCCATGCGCAGCGACGACCGGCAGCAATCCATGGCCGTGTTGCCGACGCCGATGATCAGGACCCGCGCACCAATGGTCTTGATGTGGTCGAATGCCACCGACTCGAGCCAGTCAATGCCGATGTGGATGCGGTCGGTGCCGTCCCGACCTGGAATCTTGAGGTCCTTGCCCTTGGGCGCGCCGCTGCCGATGAAGACGGCGTCGAACTCCCCCGACTTGAGCAGCGCATCCAGGCTGTTGACCGGCGTGCCGAGCTTGAGGTCGACGCCCATGTCGATGATGTAGCGGATCTCGTCGTCGAGCACGCCCGCCGGCAGCCGGAACGACGGGATGTTGGTGCGCATCAGGCCGCCGGCCTGGCCCCATTTCTCGAAAATCGTGACCTGGTACCCGAGCGGCATGAGGTCGTTGGCCACGGTCAGTGAAGCGGGACCGGCCCCGATGCACGCAATGCGTTTGCCGTTCTTTTCCGGCGGGGCCTGTGGCAGCAGGTGCTCGACCGCATCGCGATGGTCTGCGGCGACGCGCTTCAGCCGGCAGATCGCCACCGGTTCTGCTTCGACGCGCCCGCGGCGACAAGCGGGTTCGCATGGCCGATCGCAGACACGGCCCAGGATGCCGGGAAAGACATTCGAGTCGCGATTGACGAGATAGGCTTCGGTGAAGCGGCCCATCGCAATGAGGCGGATGTATTCAGGGACATCCGTATGCGCCGGGCATGCCCACTGGCAATCAACAACCCGGTGGTAGTAGTCCGGGTTGCGAACATCGGTCGGTTCCACGTGTGCGTGGCCTTATTGTAAGGCCCTCACTCGATCATCCCCACCGTACTCAACCTTGAAGCGTGGGTGAAGACCGGCAAAGGCAAACCCCCCTGGCTGAACGCCTGCTGCACACTATTGCACGCAACAAGCTCAGACGCAGACTAGCGGGGTTTGCGCGGCAAACGCAAGAGAGGAAAGCCGAAGGGCCTATCGCACCTGCAGCAACGGAATCAGCCGAACCGGTACGAGGCCATCGCGACTTCCATGACGTTGTCGAGAAAATCACGGCGACCCAGGTCATCCCCTGCAGCCCCCGCTGCAACCATCAGCGGAATCAGGTGATCCTCGCGGGGATGTGAAGAGCGGGCCGCGGGTGCCTGCTCCCAGGCCAGCAAACGCGAGTTCCGGGTCGCCACGCTGGTCTCGGACACAGCGCTCGTCAGCCACTGCTCGAACGCTTGCGACGCCGGTCCACCGCCACCGCGGAAGCCGCGCATGTTGTGGTAGCTGAGGCCGCTGCCGACGATCAGGATGCCCTCGTCACGCAGCGGCTGCAGCGCGATGCCCGCGAGCAGATGGTCCTTTGGATCCAGCGAATGCTTGATCGAGAGCTGGACGACGGGAATCGTTGCCTGCGGATACATCAAATAGAGCGGCACGAAGGTGCCGTGGTCGAAGCCACGCGTTGCATCGGTCTCGCAGCGGATGCCGGCGGCAGACAGCAACTGCTTGACCCGTTCCGCGATTGCGGGCGAACCCGGCGCGGGGTACTTGACGTGATAGGTGTGCTCCGGAAAGCCGGAGTAGTCGTACACCATCGGTGGCAGCGCAGACGTGCCCACCGTGAATTCGGCCGCTTCCCAGTGTCCCGTGACTGACAGGATGGCCTTCGGCACGGCAGGCAGTGTCTGCGGCAGCCGAGCCAGCCACCCTGCCGAACCGGCGAACATCGCCCGCATCTCGTCGATCCACGGCCAGGGGCCACCGCCATGCGAAATGAAGAGGGTAGGGAGTCGGTTGTTCATCGTGTTGCACGAGCGGGAGTCTTGAGGGTGAAGTCAAAGCTGCCATAGTGAATGTAGTCGGCCCAGTCGACCGACCCGAGTTTGCGCACGGCTCTACGCGAGGCATTGAGGGCGTTGCCCACCGAGTCGCCGCGAACCAGCGCCCGATAGAACGTGGCGGCGAACGTGCCGGCTTCATCGTCGCCCACAGGCCAGTAGGTGCCGACATAGTTCGCGACGCCGCCCCGCAAGAAAGCTTCGGCGAGGCTGGCGTTGCGACGCAAGTGCTCATCCGCCTTGCCCGCAAAGCGCCGGCCCGCCCGCAGCCGTCCCACTTCGCAGGCATTGAAGAAGGCCAGCGCCGGCAGCTCGGAGACAGTCGCGAGATCCGGTCCCGACAGCACCTTCTGGTCAGCGCAGACGATGCCGCTGCGACCAGGCTGTTCGGCGTCAAAGAAAGCGTGGCCGGCATAGTGCAGCACGTCGTACCGTCCCGAGCGGAATTCCTCGAGCAACCGCTCGCGGGTGGCGTCGCTGCCGCGGACTTCCACGATGCGGATGTCCGTCCGTTTTCCAAGCAATGAGATCAGTCGGTCGCCCTCTGCCGCCGCACCCTCAAGATCGCCGGTCGGGTTCACCACGAGCAGCACATCGAGCGTGGCATCCTGCCGCCGCACCTCACGCCAGCGCGCGACGGACAGGTTCTCCGCTGCATAGCGTCGGCTCAGGCCCGCGTCTGCGGCAGGAAAGCGGCCGTTCACGCACAAGGTTTCCCAAGGATAGGCAGCTGCAGCAGTGTCGTGGACGACAACCAGGTGATGCGCCTTGACGGTGTCGAGTGCCTTGAGGACGTCTCCATGCAGCAGCAGCGCCCCGAGCACTTCGCCATAGCCCGACAACCGCTTCGCCGTGAAGTCGCTGTCCGCAACGCGCCGCAGATGTTCTTCAAGCTGCCGCTTCGGTACCTGCTTGGTCCCCGTGAGCACCGCGGCTTTGGAGCCCGACGTCAGCACCGAGGCGCGGAGCGACAGCCCCTTGGGCTGGGACGTATCCTGCGAAACGATCAGATAGGCAAACCGCTGTGCGGCACGACGTGCGGGCGCAATGGCAGCGGGCTCTGCTGCCGTGACCGTGGGTAGGTCGACCTCGTCGAACGCCACTTCGATGTCATCGAACATCGGGGTCGCCGACAGCTTGAACAACGCTTTGCGGATGGCTGCACATTTGGCGCGATCGAATTCGACCAGCGTGATTCGCCGCAGGCGGTGGTCGGTGTCGCCTTCCTTCAGCGCGCGGAAGTAGCCGCCGATCTGGTTGGCAAGGGCCGCCTCGACGCTGACGCCGGAGCCGCCTCCGAGCAACACGGTCGCGAATTCATCGACGTGAGTGCGGGCGAAGGTACGCACGACATTCTCGGCGACAAACGCTTGCGCAGCGGCGTCGAAGCGGTCGAAGTCGCCAAGGCCCGCCAGCAAGACCAGTTCCGCGCCGAGGCGGCTCCGCGCCGCCGGCAACACGAATACCTCGCCGCGATTGCCTGAGAACATGCGACGCAGCGTGAACTCCTTGATCGCGCCATCGAGCCGCTTGTCGATGGCCGCGGCCGCGCCGCCCGGTTCGACGCCGCGGAACACGCCCAGTACGATCGCTTCAGACTGCACTTCGGTGATGCTGCCGCAGGCGAGGCGGATTTCGAGCGTGGGGAGGCGGTACTGGCTATCGATCAGCCGGGGTTGTGTCGCAGGCGCTGCCGTGGTGGCACTCGGCGCCTGGCCGAGAAATTCCGGCGAGATCATCGGCTCCAGGAATCGGCGACGCGATTCCAGGGACAGGTCCATCCAGCGGACTTTGCGTGAGACCCGCTGGCGCAAGCTGGCATCCTTGACCTTGCCTATCGCCGCACGACGCTTGGGTGACCAGGTGGACGGCAGGCGCTTCGTGTCGTTCTTCTTGAGCAGGTCGACAACGGCCCTCCCCACCCGCGTGCTGTTCGTGAGACCGCCGTGGGTCTCTTCGGCGAACCAGGTGCGTGCGCCCGGCCACTCGGCGAGCGACCGTGGCACGGTGCCGTCGCCCTCGAGACTCAGCGTGTACTCAAAGGAGTCCTCGACGCGCCGCGCGCCGGTGACCGTCTCCTGGTTCACGCCCATGATCAGGCAGCAGCGTTCGTCCGCCGGCGCCAGTCCTTCGCGGACCCGACGCGCCTCTTTCAGCAACGCCGCGTCCGGCGCCATTGCGTCGGCGGGCCACGAGCGCGGATCAAAGAAGTCGACTGCGGGATGGCGATCAGGGGCAGGCAGCATCTGGTACAGGCCGGGCAGCGTACGGAAGACTTGTTCGGCGAGTTGCTCGGCTGTGTGATGCCAATCGAGCGCCGCGATCTTGCGTACCGTCGGATAGGTGGCGCGCAGGGCCTGCACGGGCGCGAACGAGCCGTAGTTGGGCGTGCCGAGCTGGATGAGCTGCACGATCCGCTTGCTGCTCGGGCCGTTCAGCGCCGCTCGCGCGACCAGCCCACCCATGCTGTGGGCCACCAGTCGCACCGAGGTCGCCCGTTCGCTGGCGATGCGGTCGCCGAGCTGCTTGCCCAGGGTGTCGAGCCCGAGGCGCCAATCGAAGGGGTGGAAGCTCGCGTCGAAGCCGGCGAGCTGCAGGCACAGCTTCAGCTTGAGGTAGCCAAACAGCATGACGCCGAGCGGCTGCAGCTTTCTGCCCTGGGGCAGTGCCAGGTCGGTGAGCTTGCCGGCGATGACCTGGACCGGGTCGAGCCACAACACGTCGTCAGTCACGCGGCCGGGCGTGCCGATCTTCGACCCCATGAGGCCGGGCAGGATCAGCACCCGTGGACCCCCGCGAGTGCGCCGCGCACCGACTGCCCGCGCGAGCCGCCGCAGTTCAAGATAGTCCGCCTCACCGAAGTTGGCGCTCAAGGTTGCCGCGTTCTCTCCACTGCGTAGCCATGCAACGACTTGCTCGTCATGCAGACTCCCCATGTGAATGACGGGTGCCGTCTTGCCGGTGGGCGGAGTGGCGCTCATGGCTTGTCGGCCATCGTCATGTGAATGAGATGGCCGACGGCCTTGATGGCGGCGGTCCGGGTGCTGCTCTTGCGCCACACAGCACCGACGGTGCGCGTGGGCACCGGATTGGCGAACGGTTTCAGCGTGAGGCTGCGATTGGACGCGAACGGACCACTCGCTGCCAGCGCAGGCAACAGCGTGACGCCGAATCCCGCTGCCACCATCTGCCTGAGCGTCTCGAGGCTCGTAGCGCGATAGTCCTGGCTCTCGCGAACATCCACACGGCTGCAAACCGCGAGTGCCTGGTCGCGCAGGCAGTGCCCGTCCTCAAGCAGCAGCAGTGTCTCGCCGGGCAGGTCCTCGGGTTTGACGCGCGCCTTCTTCGCGAGCGGATGATCGGAAGGCACGGCCAGCAGGAAGTCCTCGATGTAGAGCTTCTGCGCTTCGAGCCCATCCATCTCGACCGGCAGCGCCAGGATGCCGACGTCGACCTCACCCTTGTGCAGCCGCTCCAGCAGCACGGCGGTCTGGTATTCGTAAAGCATCAATTGCAGTTTTGGCAGCTGCTTGCGCAGTTTCCGCGCGACCAGCGGCAGCAGATACGGGCCCACCGTGGGAATCAGGCCAACCTTGAGCCTGCCCGAGAGCGGATCGCCCTCCTTGCGGGTGAGCGCCTGGATACCATCGGCTTCTGCCAGCAGGCGACGGGCGCGTTCCACGACCTTTTCGCCCATGTCGGTGAGTGCGATGCGGCGGGGCTGCCGCTCGATCAGTTCGACACCGAGGTAGTTCTCGAGCTTCCTGATCTGCGCAGAGAGCGTTGGCTGGCTGACATGGCAGCGCGTCGCTGCCTGCCCGAAGTGGAGCGTGTCAGCGAGTGCGACGAGGTAGCGGAAGTCGCGAAGATTCATGGGAAGAGTATAGAGGAGGGTGGCCGGTGGTCGGTGGCTGGTGGTCAGAAGGTGGTGGCTGGTGATCGGTGGTCAGTGGCCGGTGGTCGGTGATTCTGAAGGCATGCGCTCCGCTATCGATCGCCCGCCCACCGCCCACCGCCCACCATTCCCGCGCCGTTAGTCGCGGAAATTGTTGAATTGCACCGGCATGTCGAGCTTGCCGCCACGGACGAGGGCGATGGTGGACTGCAGGTCGTCGCGGTTCTTGCCCGTCACGCGGACCTTCTTGTCCTGGATGGCGGCTTGCACCTTCAGCTTCGATTCCTTGATGAGCTTCTGTATCTTCTTGCCGAGCTCGGCCTCGACGCCCTGCCGCAACGTGATGACCTGCTTCGCCGTTGCCAGGTTGATGACCGGATCGTCGATCTTGAGGCAGGCGATATCGATGCCGCGCTTGGTCAGCCTGAGCTTCAGGATGTCGAGCAGCTGCTTGAGCTGGAAGTCGGCCTCGGCCACGAGGGTGATGATTTCCTTGGCATGCTCGAACCGGCACTTCGTGCCCCGGAAATCGAAGCGCGTTTCGAGTTCGCGGCTCGCCTGGTCCACCGCGTTGGCCACCTCGTGGAGGTCGAGCTCGGAAATAATGTCAAAAGAGGGCATGACGGGACGAACCTCGGAATGGCGGGGCAGGGGACCGGGCGCTGCAAGTGCCGGATTTAACGGGCAAATGGTATGTTATCAGCTTGGCCCCTGTCAGCCGGGGCGCTTGAATGGCATCATGCGCACCCCCCCCGCGCCGTGCGGGCGCTGCGGGACCCCCCGATTCGTTCCGGACTATGACCCAAGAGACCCCATCCATCGCCCTGCCATCGAGGGTCGTCCTGCTGCTGGGTGCCATGATCGGCCTGGGCCCCTTGAGCATCGACATGTACCTGCCCTCGTTCCCGACCATCGAGCGGGAGTTCGGCTCGGCCAGTGGATCCTTGCAGTTGACGCTCGCGACCTACTTTGTCGGGCTCGCGCTGGGCCAGGCGTTTTATGGTCCGATCAGCGACCGCTTTGGCCGCAAGCCGCCGCTGTACTTCGGTCTGACGTTGTTTGTGCTGGCGGCCATCGGTTGCGCCCTGAGCACGTCCGTCGCGGAGCTCGCGACGTTCCGCCTGCTGCAGGGGCTCGGCGGTTGCGCCGCGATGGTCGTCACGATGGCGATCATTCGAGACTGCGCGACCGGCGCGGCCGCTGCCAGACTGTTTTCCCGCCTCATCCTGGTGATGGGCATCGCACCGATCGTCGCCCCCCTCCTGGGCGGATGGGTGCTGACCCAGTTTGGCTGGCGTGCGCTCTTCTTGCTGCTGGCCACAGGTGGAACGCTGGCGCTCATCGGGATGCATTTCCTGCTGAAGGAAACCCGGAACCCCGCGCATGTCGTGCCGCTGAGCGTTCCTTCGGTCTTGCGCAGCTATGGCCAGCTGCTGACCGACCGCTCGTTCGTGGGCTATGCGCTCGTGGGTGGGATGGCCATCACGGGCATGTTTGCCTACATTGCCGGTTCGCCGTTCGTGCTCATCGAGATCTACGGCGTGAAGGCGCAGAACTTCGGCTGGTTTTTCGGTGCCAACGCCGCCGGTTTCATCCTCGGCAGCCAGATCAACGGGCGCCTGGTCGGCCGGTTCGGCTCCACCCGCGTATTGCACCGAGCCGTCGTTATCCCTGCAGTTGCAGGCGTTGCACTTGCCGCGCTGGCCTTTTCAGGATGGCTTCCGTTGCCGCTGCTGTCGATCGGCTTCTTCGCGTACGTCGGCAGTCTCGGGTTCATCAACCCGAATTCGATGGCCTCTGCGCTCGCAAGCCAGGGCCATCGGGCCGGAACGGCGGCCGCGCTGTCCGGATCGGTACAGTTCGTCTTTGCGACGATCGTGGGCGTAACCATGAGTGTCTGGCACGACGGCACCGCGTGGCCCCTGGCCTGTGTCATGGCGGTCTGCGGCGTGTCCACACTGGTGGCAGAACGCGTGCTGACCACGCCCTTCAGGGCTCCGGTGGCTGCCAGGCATTGACGGACATAGCTGCTTCATTTGCCGAGGTTGGCCCCAAGTCGACCCTAACTCCCTTGCTGATCGGATAAACGATGCTCTCCACTTCCAATATTTCCATCCAGTTCGGCGCGAAGCCGTTGTTCGAGAACGTCACCGTCAAGTTCGCAGACGGCAACCACTACGGCCTGATCGGCGCGAACGGGTGCGGCAAGTCCACGCTCATGAAGATCCTGGGGGACGAGCTGGAGCAGAGCTCCGGTGAGGTGATGCTGCAGACGGGCATGCGTCTCGGCAAGCTGAACCAGAACCAGTTCGGCTATGAGGACCAGCGAGTCATCGACGTCGTCATGCAGGGCCACGTCGAGATGTGGAAGGCGATGACGGAGCGCGATGCCATCTATGCGAACCCGGAAGCCTCGGACGACGACTACATCCGTGCGGCCGATCTCGAAGCGAAGTTTGCCGAGTACGGCGGCTACAACGCTGAAGCGCGCGCGGCCAGCATCCTTTCCTCGGCCGGTATCGAGGAGAAGTACCACAGCGGCCCGATGCGCGAAGTCGCGCCCGGCTGGAAGCTGCGTGTGCTGCTCGCGCAGGCGCTGTTCTCGCGGCCCGACGTATTGCTGCTCGACGAGCCGACGAACAACCTGGACATCAACTCGATCCGCTGGCTCGAGGGTGAGCTCAACAACTACGACGCGACGATGGTGATCATCAGCCACGACCGTCACTTCCTGAACCAGGTCTGCACGCACATGGCGGACCTTGACTACGGCCAGCTCAAGATCTATCCGGGCAACTACGACGACTTCATGCTGGCGTCCGTCCAGGCGCGGCAGCGCGTCGAATCCGCCAATGCGAAGGCCAAGGACCGCATCTCGGACCTGCAGGAGTTCGTGCGTCGCTTCTCGGCCAACGCGTCGAAGGCGCGCCAGGCCACTTCGCGCCGCAAGCAGATCGAGAAGATCAAGATCGAGGAGATGAAGCCCTCGTCGCGTGTCAGTCCTTACATCCGCTTCGAGCAGGCAAAGAAGCTGTACCGCAATGCCGTGTCCGTCGAAGCCCTGGGCTTTACGTATCCCGACTCTGATGCGCAGGTGTTGAAGAACGTCAACATCGAGGTCGAGGCGGGCGAGCGTATCGCCATCATCGGCGCCAACGGCATCGGCAAGACGACTCTGCTCCGTTGCCTCGCGGGCGACCTGAAGCCCACGAAAGGCACAGTCTCGTGGGTCGAGAATGCGATGCTCGGCTACATGCCGCAGGATCCGCAGGCCGAGTTCTCGAAAAAGGTGGACCTGTTCACGTGGATGAGCGACTGGCAGACACCGAGCGACGACCAGATCGTCCGCGCCACGCTTGGCCGCATGCTGTTCTCCGGCGATGAAATGAAGAAGATGGTCGCGGTACTGTCGGGCGGCGAGAAGGGCCGCATGATCTACGGCAAGCTCACGCTGACGAAGCCGAACGTGCTGCTCATGGACGAGCCCACCAACCACATGGATATGGAAACCATCGAAGCCCTGCAGATCGGCCTGGAGAAATACCCCGGCACGCTGATCTTCGTCTCCCACGACCGCGAGTTCGTCGGCGGCCTCGCCACGCGCATCCTCGAGGTCCGCGCCGGCGGCAGCGTCGTCGATTTCCGCGGTACGTACGACGAGTACCTTGAGGCGAACGCCGAAAAGGCGTAACCGCAGCCGGGGACCGATCGGCCAACTTCGTTGGTTTACGGCCTGGCCGCAGGCTGCGAACGGCCTGCCGGCGAAAGTCCTCTTCGAGGATAAAGCCACGAAGACGCGGCGAACGGCCGGCTGACGCCGGCGCGTCAGAAGCGGAGTCGCGGCGTTGATCCTCTCCACTCTGGCCCACCGACAGGCCATTTGCTGATTCACGCCCTAACCAGGGTATGAAGTCAGCCATTCGCCGGCAAAGCCGGCCGGCCGCTCTTGCCTTGGCGATAGCCCCTCCCTATCGCACCCATCGTAACCATTCATTTAATAAATGGTGCGATGCCCCCTATCATGACCCCCGTCCCAAACACCGCTCGAGGAATTCTGCTATGTCCCTGATCAACACCGAAGTCAAACCGTTCAAGGCCAATGCCTACCACAACGGCCAGTTCGTCACCGTCACGAACGAGAGCCTGAAGGGCAAGTGGTGCGTGTTCGTGTTCTATCCCGCCGACTTCACGTTCGTGTGCCCGACTGAACTCGGCGACCTCGCCGACAACTACGCCGAGTTCAAGAAGATGGGCGTGGAGATCTATGGCATATCGACCGACACCCATTTCACCCACAAGGCGTGGCACGACACGTCGGACACGGTCAAGAAGGTGCAGTACCCGCTGGTTGCCGATCCGACCGGCCTGCTGTCCCGCAATTTCGAAGTGATGATCGAGGAAGAGGGCCTGGCGCTGCGCGGCACCTTCGTCATCAACCCGGAAGGCAAGATCAAGATCATCGAGGTGCACGACAACGGCATCGGCCGCGATGCAAAGGAACTGCTGCGCAAGGTACAGGCGGCCCAGTACGTCGCGTCGCACCCGGGTGAGGTCTGCCCGGCCAAGTGGACGCCCGGTGCGGCAACGCTTGCGCCGTCGCTCGACCTCGTCGGCAAGATCTGATCGGCAGAAGACGCTCCTGAGTCGTCAGGTGGCCGCGTCCGCAAGCAATGCTTGAGGGCGCGGCGACCCCGCCAGGACCCATAGGATACCGCCATGCTGGACGCCAACCTCAAGACGCAATTGAAGGGCTACCTCGAACGGGTCTCCGAGCCCATCGAGCTGGTCGCATCGGTCGACGACAGCAACGCGTCACGCGAGACGCTCGAGCTGTTGAACGACATGGCGGGGCTGTCGGGTCTCATCACGGTGCTCGTGCGTCGTGACGACGCGGAGCGCAAGCCCTCGTTCTCGGTGGGCTCACCCGGAGCCAAGCCGCGCATCCGCTTTGCCGGACTGCCGATGGGACATGAGTTCACTTCGCTCGTTCTCGCGCTGCTGCAGAGCGGCGGTTATCCGCCAAAGGCGGACGCAGACCTCCTGAACCAAATCCGCTCACTCGCAGGCCACTTCGTCTTCGAGACCTACATTTCCTTGACCTGCCAGAACTGCCCGGACGTTGTGCAGGCGCTGAACCTCATGGCCGTGCTGAATCCCAACATCCGCCACACGATGATTGACGGCGCGCTGTTCCAGGAGGAAGTGAACCAGCGGCAGATCATGGCCGTGCCCACCGTGTTGCTGAATGGCGCTGCCTTCGGGCAGGGCCGAATGAGCCTCGAAGAGATTGTTGCCAAGCTCGATACCGGTGCGGTGACGCGTGAAGCGGAGAAGGTCAGCGCGAAGGCGCCCTTCGACGTGCTCGTCGTGGGCGGCGGGCCTGCCGGCGCTGCTGCTGCGATCTACGCCGCACGCAAAGGCATTCTTACGGGCGTGGCATCCGAACGCTTCGGCGGCCAGGTGCTCGATACGCTGGCCATCGAGAACTTTATTTCCGTGGGGGAGACCGACGGACCCAAACTCGCGATGGCGCTCGAGCAGCATGTGAAGTCCTACGATGTCGACATCATGAACCTGCAGCGCGCGGTCGCATTGATCCCGGGCGACCTGATTGAAATCCAGTTCGACAGTGGTGCGTCGGTCAAGTCGAAGTCCGTCATCCTTGCGACAGGCGCACGGTGGCGCGAGATCAACGTGCCTGGCGAAAAGGAGTACCGCAATCGTGGCGTGGCGTACTGCCCGCATTGCGACGGCCCGCTATTCAAGGGCAAGCATGTCGCCGTGATCGGCGGCGGCAACTCCGGTGTCGAGGCGGCCATCGACCTCGCGGGCGTGGTCAGTCACGTGACCCTCGTGGAGTACGACGCGCAGTTGCGCGCCGACGCGGTCCTCACGCGCAAGTTGCACAGCCTGTCGAATGTCACTGTCATTACCAGCGCCCAGGCCACCGAGATCACGGGCGACGGCCAGCGTGTCAATGCGCTGCACTATAAGGATCGCCAGTCCGGCGCCGTCAACAACGTGGAGCTTGCAGGCGTCTTCATCCAGATCGGCCTCGTACCGAACACCGACTGGTTGAAGGGGGTCGTGAAGCTGTCCCCGCGCGGCGAGATCGAAGTCGATGCGCGTGGCCAGACCTCAGTGCCAGGCGTCTTCGCCGCCGGCGACTGCACCACCGTGCCGTTCAAGCAAATCATCATCGCGATGGGAGAAGGCGCCAAGGCGTCGCTCGGCGCGTTCGATCATCTGATCCGCTCGCCGGTGGTGTCGAAGGCGGCGTAGCTGCAAGGGGCAACCGGCCAAATCAGTTGGCGAAGGAGCTGGCGCCGGGTCAGAAGGGAAAAATCCGACCTTGATGACTTCTCCTCTATCCCGCCGACAGGCTATTCGCAGCCTGCGGCCAGGCCGTAAACCAACGGAGTTGGCCATTCTCCGGTAAGCCGTTCGCGGATTCATAGCCTGAGGATAGGCCACAAGTGCCCTGGCCGCAGGGTACGGAGTCCGCCGGTCTAATCCTTGTGGGGAACCTCCACCACCGCCCCCGTCGTCCTGTCTGCCTCATCTGAAATCAGCCACAGGATCTGCTTCGCGGCTTCTTCGTCGTAGTTGCCGAGTTCCATGGCCATGGGGCCGACGGCGCGGTCCGTGCGATTGCCAACGCCGCCGCTCCAGTTCGTCACTCGCGGTGCTGCGGGCCGAACCGTGTTCACGCGAATGCGGTCCGCGTGCAGTTCCTTCGCGAGCGTGGTGGTCAGCGCTTCGCGCGCAGCTCTAATCGCGGCCTCGTCGGCAGACTCACTACCACTTCCGGCGCGCAGCGCCTGCGGGCTGACGAAGACGATTGAGCCTCCGTCCGCGCCCCTCCGTGTGGACATGCGATTCACGGCCTCACGCGCGCACAACAGGCTGCCGAGGACATCAGTATCCAGCTTTCGCTGCACGCGGGCGCTGTCCAGATGTTCAATCGGCAACTTCGTAACGGGAGCACGGGCGTTGCAGACCACGGCCGTCACGGAGCCAAACGTGGAGTCCACTTCCGAGAACAGCCGTAGCAAGTCCTCTTCTTTGGCGACATCGGCCTGACAAGCCCGAGCGACGCCCCCCGCGGCCTGGATCTCCGCGACCAGGGCTGCTGCGGTCCTGTGGTCGTGCAGGTAGTTGATGCAGACCGCGAAGCCGTGAGCGGCCGCCAGGCGGGCAGTGGCCGCTCCTGCACCCCGATTGCCACCCGTGATCACCAATACCTTCTGCGCCTGGTCCATGGCAGGCAGCGTAGCAGGAGGTTGAGCGTTCGCGCAGCGGCTGCAGAGGTTAGATCAGGAAGCCGAGGTCGCGGGTCGCGAAATTGGCGAGACTGGGCGCGACATAGTTCAGGTTCTGTTCTGACACCCCGAACCATCTCGCGAGCGTCGCTGCATACTGATCGGCAGAAGTGGTGGGAATCATGCGGCCCGCGCCAACGTCATCCGGGCCGTTGATCTCGAGCCGTGGGTAGGCGCCGTACAGGGTGCGGCCCCGTACTGCGTCGCCCATCACCAGCTGGATGCCGCCCCACGCGTGGTCCGTGCCGTCGCCATTCGAGGTGAGTGTGCGGCCGAAGTCCGATTCCGTGAAGGTAGTGACCGCATTTGCGACCCCGAGCTCGACGGTGGCATCGTAGAACGCCTTGAGCGAGCTACTCACGTTGCCGAGCAGCCCTGGCTGGTCAGCCAGCTGGTCATCATGGGTATCGAAGCCCCCCGTTGAGACCAGGAAGATTTGGCGGGACATCCCGAGCTGGGCGCGCATCGAGATGAGCTTGGCCACGGTGCGGAGCTGCGTTGCGAGCGGAGAGAGCGCAGTGACCGGATTGTCGGGCAGAGCCACCAGCGGCTGAGCGTCCCGCAGCGCCTGATTGACCCTGTCCGAGAACAGCACCGCACGTCGATGGACCTCGGCAAAGCCGCGCTCGTACACCGTGTCGAAACTGGCCCCCGCGATGCTCTCGAACGCGCGGCGCCGGGCGAGCGTGCTCCCGCTCGTGCCGAAGCCCGTAAAGGGGACTGCACCGCTCGCTCCCATGATGTAGGGAACGGTCGTGTTGCCTGCCTGCAGCAGCGCTTGGCCGGCGAGCGACGCATTGAGTGCCAGTTGCTGGCCGGTGACTCGTTGCGCCATCACATCCGCGATCCGTCCCGCCCAGCCTGACTTGAGGACACTGCGGCCTTTCAGCGACTGCCACTGGTCCTGCTGGTCGTTGTGCGAGAACAGCTGTGGTGGCAACGGCACGGACTTGGCCAGATACTGGGTCTTGGTTGTCGGCGCGAGCAGGGGGCCGACATTGGCAACGACCGCGCAACGGGACTGCTCGAACAGATCGGCCAGGCCGCTCATCGACGGATGGAAGCCGTATGTGGAGCCATCCGACACGAGGGGATTGATCGGGATCAGCTGATCCTGCGCGATGGCGAGGTTCTGGCGTGAAGCCGCATAGGCGGCGTACTCCGCTGTGCTGCGCGGTACGACGACGTTGAACGAATCGTTGCCGCCAAACAGGAACACGCAGACCAGCGCCTTGTAGTCCGTGAAGGGGCCGCCGGTTTCGAAGGTCTGCGCCATCACCGCCTGCGGCGTGCGACCGAAAGCATAGGCAAGGCCACCGGCGGCAGCGGCCCGGAGGAAACGACGGCGGTTGCTGCGGTTCACGATTTCTCCTCGATGTCAGCGCTGCAGCGCAAAGTCAGGTGACGTGGAGATGAGATACAGGGCTTCCGCCACACGCTGCTGTGCGCTGCTGGCTGGCACGATATCGACCATTCCCCGGGCCTGGGTCCGCAGCGTGGCCGAGATCTGGCCGGCCATCAGGCGTTCCGCGATGCGCGTGACGAGCGCATCGGAATTGGCTGCCAGCGCGAGCTCGGAAGAGGTATCGAGCACGATCGTGTCGGGCCGCAGAGCGGGGCAACCCGCTACCGGTGTCGGCACGAAGCAGAAGGACTGTTGGTAAAAATAGTTGGTGACCTGAGTGTTCAAGTACTCGGTGGCCAGCTGCAGTTCCGGGGCAACCAGTCCCTGGGTGCTGATCTCTCCCGGCGGTGCATAGAACGGGCTGAAGAAGTTGAACACCGAAGGCGAATTGAGCGGCGCCTGTCCGAACGCCGTCGCGAGCTGCTGGGTCGTGATGAAGTAGCGACCGCTCGTGGCCTGGGCGTTGTAGGCGCGCAGCACCTGCGTCAGTCTCAACAGCGGTTCCTTGAGCTTGCCTGCTGTAGCGGAGGCGGAGGCGTTGCGCGCTTCGCTATCGAGAAGGATGGCCTTTACGACGGCACCCAGGTTACCCCGCTGGCCGGTACCATCGTTGTTGAAGACGCGGGCAACGCGCTCGACGTACTGAGGCGAAGGATTGCTGGTGACGAGCTTCTGAATGAGCTGCTTGCCGATGAAGGGGCCGACATTCGGGTGATTGACGATGTTGTCGAGCGCTGCCGCCAGGTCCTGCGCCGGAGTCTGGCCTGTGGGCAGAGTGACCGGAACGCCGTTCACCGGCAACAGACGCTTGGTTCCTGTCGAGTGCTGCTCCGGATAGGCCTGCATGGGTACGATCTGGTTCTGCAGGGTGCGACGTGCCTGCGCGAAGCTCACGGCTCCTGCGTAGTTCCACCCGGTGAATACATTGGCGAAGCCTTCGATGATCTCCTGGCTGTAGGTCGGTAGCGGTTGATCCTGCGCGTCGCGCCGGGTGCTACCGTCAATATTGAGCTCGACCAGACCGATGGTGAGCAACTGCATCAGCTCCCGGGCATAGTTCTCGTCCGGGCGGATATTGAGCGCGGTATTGGGCTTCTGGTTGCCGAGCATGGACAGGTACACGCCCATCGCCGGATGCAGCGTGACGTCTGCGATCAGGTTGCGGAAGCTGCCGAATGCATCGCGTGCCAGCATGTCATGGTAGTCCGCCAGCGCGTGCGGCATGTTCACCAGCGTGCTTGCCTGCGAGACGACCATGATCTCGGACAGCGCAAAGGCGACTCTTTGCCGAAGCTGGTCAGGTCCCCGCACCGCATTGCGCATCCAGGCATCCGTGCGATCGTTGTTCACCGACCCGATCATCTGGGTGGGGTTTGCGAGGAGAACGTATGCAGCCTCGACAACAGGCAGTTGGATCGAGGCAGGCTGGGCGAGTTGCTGGTCGATCCAGCTGCTGTATCCAAGTCCGGCTACGGTCGTCGCATCCGCTTCGGTGGCGCCGAACGTGGCTTGGTTTAGGAATCGGTAGGCTTCGGGTTTGGTAGCGAACGAGACGGCTGGAGGTGTCGTCGCAGTAGGTGTGGGAGCGGTATCACCACCGCCGCCGCAGGCTGCTATCAGGGCAAGCACCGCTGCAATGCCGCATGACAGGCCATGCCGCCCAAGTGTGCCCGACGGGGCTGCGGGTAGTACGAGAGTCATGGTTTCCCTCGCCAAGTGCGCCGTTGATCTTGTTCGCCAAGCCGATACTAACGGGAAATCTGGTCGGGCGTTGACACGGAGGAGTCATGCCGGATCCAACCGGCCGACTCTGTACCCTGCGGCCAGGGCACGTGTGGCCTATCCTCAGGCTATGCATCGGCAAATGGCCGACTTCGTCAGCAAATGGGCTGTCGGCAGGCCTGAATCGGATCAGGGTGTACGCGATGCCCTCTCTGGGCTGACGGTAGTCCATTTGCCAACAGAGTTGGCCGGTCTATTCCGTGGATGGTGCCAGCCCCTTATGGCTTCCATCACACAGCGGCGCCGTTGCCGAGCGTTTGCACGCGCAGAACCACACCTGGCCGGTCTGTCCGGCGACGTATTTCATCGGTTTGAACTGGGTGGGGTTGTGCGTGCCGTCGCAGAAGGGCTGGCGTGTACTGCGGCCGCAAGTGCACCACCAATAAGTACGGCCTACGACAACGTCGACTGCGATCGGGCCGCGACCTGCAACCACGGGTTCGGTCATTCGCGTTCTTCCTGCTGGGTCTACCGGAGCCGGATCACAGCGGCGTAGACGGCTCTTCGCCCGAGACGGATTCAATCTCGGCATCGGGATTGCGCCGTGCGGTCCAGCGTGACGTGCCCGTGAGGTTCGACCACGCAGCGCCCACCAGTTCGCCCTTGTCATTCACCTTTGCGGTGAACAGCAGCGCGCTGTTGCCGTCGAAGCTCGACAGCCGAACGTCATCGCCCTGCACCTGGCCTGTCACGGGTTGCTCGGCGCCGCCTGGACCATAAAACGTTCCGGCAACCTGATCGTGGGACTGCGTCAGCAGGATGACCCACCCGGTTCGCCCTCCGGCATCATTGATTGCTGCCGACCAGCGGCCGGAGACATCCGCATTGTCCGTCGCAGACTCGCGGAAGAAGCGGTAGGTCGCACCCGAATCGGCCGTGAAGGCGAGTTCTTCGATCGCGCCGCGGTTGTTCGGAAGCCGCAGATACCCGGAGAGCTTTGCCCCATGCGCCGTGAAACTCAGCGTGGCTTGGCCGCCCGGAAAGCGGGCTTCCAGGGCCTTCTCGACATGCGCCACGTTTTCAAATGCCACGCGCCTGTCGCCATCGAGCAGAAAGAGCGCTGGTCCCTGCGATTCACCGCCTGCAGCGGCCGCGCCCAACTCCAGGCCGAAGGGCAGTTCCCCTGCCGGGGCTTCCACGATCGCGCGATAGATGCCCGGCTCAGGTTCGTTGTTCGTCGAGCCGCAAGCGGCCAGCGTGACCACCACCATCAGGCCGGCCCACTTGCGCGCCGGCGACCGTCTCACCACACTCAACAATCCGTCTCTCCTAACCCGCTACCCACACCAGCGTAGCCGGTGTCACACTTGTATCCGACTTCCTGGCCTTCACACTGATCGTTTCCACGTCGATCACTGACGGATCGAGCTCGCCCTGCAGCTTGCCGATTTCAAGTTCGAGTTCGTTCTGCAGGTCGCTGAGCCGTTGCGACTGGACCTCGACGCCTTCCTGAGCCCTCCCGACATCTGCCTTCTCCCTCGCCACGCGCCCAGCACTGCGTACCGCCGTCCCTGCACGACCGAGGTTGGTGCTGCTCAATGCCTTGCGGCCAAGCAACGCGCCGAGCAACGTCGTCCCGATGGAGATCGCCGTTTGTATGGTCTGGTCTGTCACCTGAGATTTTTCACGCTCGACCCTTTCTTCACCACGGCGCACCTGCTCGGTGAGAGCCGTGAGACGCGGCGCATACTTCTTGCGCAGCTTGTCGATCTCCGCATCCCGCTTCTCCCGAAGTGCGAGCGAAATATGTGCACGGAAATCGCCCTCTGCGCCCCCCGGTGCTGAAGTCATCTTGAGGAGCGGGCAGCTGAACACATCGAGCTTGGCCGTCTGATAGACGTACTCGCCGAGCTGCTTGCTCCACGCCGCGTAGTTCTGCGGCCTGAGCACGGCAGCGGGTGCGTCTGTATACGAAGCGCCCGCTGGAGCGGCCGTCTGTAGGCGATCCTTCAAGTCGGCACTCACGATAGCTTGGGCCCAGTCCGGCCCCGTTTCATCGTCGAGCAGCGGTGCGAGGTAGGTGTGGGTTTCCCACGTGTCGAGGCCCCACTTCGCGTCGACGAAATGCGTACGCACGGTCGCGGCAACACGAGGTCGATAGGTGCCCCCTGAAGCCGCGCCGGCAAGGTGATGCTCGGTCACGCCCGCAGGGATCATCGGTTTCGTGGAAGTGGACGGTGGCTGGTGGCCGGTGGCCGGCGCAGGACTCGCCCTGTCAGGCCGATCACCGGCCACCAGCCGCTGCCCACCGACGGGCTTCAGCCGCCCGATCTCCTGCAGCGTCATGGGTCCCTTGAGATAAGACAAGGCCCAACGCGTGCGGAACAGAGCGGGCGCATCGTCGTGCACGTTGCGCATCAGGAAGACGCGGTTGCCGAGGTTGGCAATGAGCGATTCGAGTGCTGCCTTGTCGAGCGAGCCGTCGCCGCCGCTCAGCAGGCCGTCGATCACCCGCGCCTTGTCACGCTCCGTCTGCAGCCGGCCGATGAACCAGGTACCCGCATTCGATAAACCCTTGTAATCGAGGTCGACCGGGTTCTGCGTCGACAGCACGACGCCAAGACCGAAGGCGCGCGCCTGCTTCATCAGCGTGAGCAGGGGGATCTTGGAGGGCGGCATCGCGCTCGGCGGGAAGTAGCCGAAGATCTCGTCCATATAAAGGAGGGCGCGCAGACTCGACGTGCCCGATTGCCGGCGCATCCATGCGACCACTTCATTGAGCAGCAGCGTGACGACGAACATGCGTTCGGCATCGTTCAGGTGGGCGATCGACACGATGGCCACGCGAGGCTTGCCGGCAGGCGTGTACAGCAGGCGCTGCACGTCCATGGGTTCGCCTTCCATCCACGTGGCAAAGCCGGGCGCTGCGAGCAGGTTGTTGATGCTCATCGCCAACTCCAGGCGCTCCTTGGCCGGGAAAAAGCTCTCCAGGTCGAAGACGCCGACTTTCGTGAAGGACGGCTTCTGGATGGACTGGATCAGGCCAGCAATGTCGAGGCTCGTGCCTGCAGCCCAAGCCTGATCGAAGATCGTGGCCAGCAGGATGTGCTCGCGGCTGCGTAGCGGGTCGGCATCGATCCCGAGCAGGCCAAGCAGGCCCGAGACGGCCGCGCTGATGCGGTCCCGCAGGGCCGTCGTGTCATCGCGCAACTCGGGAGGGGGTGCATCGAACGACCTCAGGACCGAAAGCGGGGTGCCCGCATTGCTGCCCGGGGTGTAGATCTCTACATCCACGGCATCGCGAAACCGCCGGATGCGCTCGCCATCCTGCTCCCAGGCGGCGAGGCCTTTCTTCCATATCTCCGACGTTGACGCCGCGTAGGCGTCCGGATCGAGTCCTTTCCTGGCGGCTTCACCCGGATCGACCCACGGTCTGAAGTCGCCGGGGGTGAGATCTGGAAAGGTCAGCTTCAGGTTACCGAGGTCGCCCTTGGGGTCGATCACGATCGCCGGTATGCCGTCGATGGCCGCTTCCTCAAGCAGCGCGAGGCACAGGCCCGTCTTGCCGCTGCCCGTCATGCCGACGCACACCGCATGGGTGGTCAGGTCGCGCGAGTCGTACAGCAGCAGATCCTTCGTGTCAGCGGACGTGGCCGCGTCGTAGGTCCGGCCGAGGTAGAAGGACCCGAGTTTCTCGTAGGCGGGAAGGGTCATGGGTGCGGGTACCTGATGGGTAATAAGGGATCCGGCCGTTGCCATTATCCGTGGTGGCATTCCGTCATGCCAAAACGGTAACAGTTATAACCATTTTGTTACCGCCCGGCGACTGACGCAGCCGTTGCCAGCCGGTAGGATGGGGAACCTTCGCACCACCCCAGCGGATTCCTCGTCCTTCATGTCCATCACGCTCGATCAGGTCACCAAGCGGTATCAGGGCTCCCCTGTCGTCAACGATGTGTCGTTGAACGTCCGCGACGGCGAGTTCTACGTCCTGCTCGGACCAAGCGGCAGTGGCAAGAGCACGCTGCTGCGTTCCATCGCCGGCCTGACCGGCGTGGATCATGGGCGGATTTCCCTTCACGGCCGTGACGTTACGCATGTGTCGGCACGCGACCGTGGCGTCGGCCTCGTGTTCCAGAACTACGCCCTGTTTCGCCACATGAGCGTGGCGGACAACATCGAATTCGCCTTGCGGGTCCGGCGCATGAAGGCCGCGGACCGCCGCGAGCGTCGCAAGGAGCTGTTGCGCCTGGTCGCACTCGAAGGCATGGACGATCGCCTGCCGACGCAGTTGTCCGGTGGCCAGCAGCAGCGAGTGGCCGTGGCCCGTGCGCTCGCGCACAAGCCCGAAGTGTTGTTGCTCGATGAACCGTTCGGTGCGCTCGACGCCAAGATCCGCGAGGAACTCAGGCGCACGATCCGCCAGGTCCAGCGCGAGCTCGGCATCACTACCGTGCTGGTGACGCATGACCAGGAAGAAGCCTTCGCGCTCGCCGACCGCATCGGTGTCATGAATCTCGGCCGCCTGCTGGAGAGCGACAAGCCCGACGAGCTGTATGCCCGGCCGGCCACGCGCTTTGTCGCGACGTTCCTCGGCGCTGCCAACCTGCTGCTTGCGCGACAGACCAGCGAAGGTATCCGTTTCGGCACCACGCCGGTGAATGCTCGTGCCGTCGAGCGAGTCGAAACCGGTCGTGAACATGAAGTGGTTGCGGTGCTGCGCCCCGAAGAAGTGGAGCTCGCGCCAACTCGCGAGCAACTGCAGGCCGGGTATCTTGCTCAAGGCCAGGTCGAAGAGATCGTCTTCACCGGCGCCATCGAGCGCATGCGCGTGCGCCTGCAGAGCGGGGCCGAAGAGGCCCAGCTCGCCGGCCCGGCCGGCGAGTCCGGCGCGGCCCTCATCGAAGTCACTCGCACGCAGCCGGAGCAGCGCGCATTCCCGCTGTCGCCCGGTCAACCTGTCTTCATCGGTGTGCGCCGTATCCACGTGCTGCCCACACCGTTGTCGAGCTTCTCGGCCTTTGCCGCCGACGAGGCGGATGCAAAGAAGCTGTCGCAGCATCAGCTCCTGGCTGGACTCGCTTCCGGCATGAAGACACGCGTGTCCGTGCGCGTCGATACCACGCTCGACATCATCCGTGCGCCCGGGACGAAGCCGGATCTCGCCGGCGTTGCCGTGATTGCCGCGGGGCCCGACTCTGCACGCCACGTCCAGGTGCTCCTGCAGCGGGGCGCGGGGGAAGTACTCGTGCTGCCGGAAGCCATTGTTGCGCCGAAGCGCATCCTGATTCATTGGGTTGATGAAACGCCGCGTCGCGCGACGCTCGCCGTCTCGGCAAGTCTGCTGCGACACGTGCCAGCGGAAGCGGTCTATGTCGGCATTCTTCCCGAAGGCACCAGCGAAGCCGCCAGGCCACAGGGCGTGCGCACGCTGCTCGATGCGCGGTCCGAAGCCCAGGCCAGCCATGGTCTCGAAATGCGGACTGAATTGCGCGTAGGCGAAGCGGTTGAAGAGCTCGCCGGGCAGCTCGCCGAGTCGCCGGAACAGCTGCTGATCCTCGGCGTCTCGAACGTCGAGGTATTGACCGAGCGCTTCAGCCGCCTGCTCACGGCCTCGCCGGGTTGGCCGATTCTTGTCGTGTACCGCACCACGTGAGGCCTCCTGTGACCTCTGATTCGATGGCACAAAGCGGTTCAACGTTGAGCGCGCTGCTGATCGTGGCGGCATCGGCTCTGCTGTTCGCCGGCTGCGGCGGAAGCGAGCCTGCTGGCGGCGCAACGGCAGACACGGTGGCTCTGCTCAACGTCAGCTATGACCCCACGCGCGAGTTCTATCGCGAGTTCGATACGAGCTTTGCAAGGGAGTGGAAGGAAAAGACCGGGCAAACCGTCACGGTCAAGCAGTCGCATGGCGGTTCGGGCCAGCAGGCGCGCGCAGTGATTGACGGCCTGGATGCGGATGTCGTCACGCTTGCGCTTGCGTATGACATCGATTCGATCCAGCAGATCGGCAAGCGTCTCGGTGCCGACTGGCAGACGCGCCTGCCCAACAACAGTTCACCGTACACGTCGACGATCGTGTTCCTCGTCAGGAAGGGCAACCCAAAAGGGATTCACGACTGGAGCGACCTCGTGAAGCCGGGCATCGAGAGCATCGCACCGAACCCCAAGACAGGCGGCGGCGCGCGCTGGGTCTATCTCGCGGCCTGGGGCTTCGAGCTGCAACGCAATCTGGGCGGCGACTTCGGCAAGCTCGCAGATCCGGCAGCTGCCGATGAAGTCGCGAAGGCGCAGATCGCGGCGGAGCAATTCGTCGGCCAGCTCTACAGCCAGATACCGGTGCTCGACAGCGGTGCCCGTGGATCGACCAACACGTTCGTGCAGCGGGGCATCGGCGATGTGCTGATTGCATGGGAGAACGAGGCGCTGCTGGCCATCAAGGAGATGGGACCTGGAAGCGTCGAAATGGTGATCCCCTCGATCAGCATTCTCGCGGAGCCACCGGTCGCACTGGTCGACACGGTCGTGGATCGCAAGGGGACGCGCAAGGTGGCAGAGGCGTACCTGCAGCATCTATTCACGCCTGCAGGCCAGTTGCTGGCTGCCAAGAATTTCTACCGTCCGCGGGACTCCGCCGCGCTCGAGCAGTACCGCGCGCAGTTTCCGGACATCAACCTGTTCACGATCGATGCGGCGTTCGGCGGCTGGCAGAAAGCCCAGGCGACGCACTTCGCTGACGGCGCCACGTTCGATCGCATCTCGCAGGGTCGACGCTAGGGCCCCGCTGCACATGTCGTTCCGCCAGCCCAGCATCCTTCCAGGCTTCGGACTCACGTTCGGGTTCACGACGTTCTTTCTCGGTGCCGTCGTCCTGCTGCCGCTGACGGCGCTTGTCGTACGCACCGCCATGACGGACTGGCACCATGTATGGGATGTGGTGTCCTCGGCTCGTGCCCTTGCGTCGTATCGGCTGTCCTTCGGCGCCTCGCTGCTCGCGGCCAGCATCAATGCCGTGTTCGGCTTCATCATCGCGTGGACGCTCGTGCGCTACGACTTTCCGGGGCGCAAGATCATCGATGCCCTCATCGACATGCCCTTCGCACTGCCGACGGCCGTATCGGGCATCGCATTGACGGCCGTGTTCGCTCAGAACGGCTGGTTCGGGAAGTACCTTGAGCCGTTCGGCATCAAGGTGGCGTACACGTGGATCGGAATCGTCATCGCGCTCACGCTGATCGGGCTGCCGTTCGTCGTCCGCTCCGTGCAGCCGGCGCTCGCCGAAGTCCAGCGCGATCTCGAGGACGCTGCCGAAACCCTCGGAGCCGGCCGCTTCTACGTCTTTCTCCGCATCATCCTGCCGACCGTGCTGCCGTCATTGGCGACGGGCTTCACGATGGCCTTTGCACGCGCAGTGGGCGAGTACGGATCGGTCATATTCATTGCGGGCAACCTGCCCCTCAAGACCGAGATCACGCCGCTGCTGATCGTCATCCGTCTCGAGGAGTTCGACTACGGCGGTGCCGCGGCGCTTGGCTTCGTGATGCTGCTGATCTCGTTCGTGATGCTGCTGACGATCAACCTGCTGCAAGCGTGGGGGCGCCGACGGCTCGTCGGTGACCGACGCTGATGGCAGGCCACGGCAGCAACGTTCACTCCGCCGAGCTTGCGAGCCGTCCGGGCCGCGACGGCTTGATGAGTGCGCTCGCCCGCTGGACGTTCATCAGCGTGTCGCTCGCCTTCCTCGCGGCGCTGCTGTTCGCGCCCCTCGCGACGGTGTTCGTCACCGCGTTCGGCAAAGGCCTCGGCCCGTACTTCGCGAGCTTCTCGGATTCCGACACGGCTGCGGCCATCAAGCTCACGCTGATCACCGCCGCGATCGTCGTGCCGCTCAACACGATCTTCGGGCTGGCCGCGTCGTGGGCCATTGCCAAGTTCGACTTCAAGGGCAAGAGCTTCCTGATCACGCTTATTGACCTGCCGATCGCGGTGTCTCCCGTTATCTCTGGCCTCGTATACGTGCTGATGTTCGGCTTGCAGGGTTGGTTCGGCGCGTGGCTGCAGGACCACAACATCAGCATCATCTTCGCGCTGCCGGGAATCGTGCTCGCGACGCTGTTCGTGACGTTCCCCTATGTCGCGCGCGAACTGATCCCGTTGATGGAGCAACTCGGTAACGACGAGGAAGAGGCCGCCATCACGCTCGGCGCAGGCGGCTGGATGACGTTCTTCCGCGTCACGCTGCCGAAGATCCGCTGGGGACTCGTCTACGGCGTGATCCTGTGCAACGCCCGCGCGATGGGGGAATTCGGCGCCGTCTCCGTGGTCTCGGGCCACATCCGTGGTCTGACCAACACCATGCCGCTGCACATCGAGATTCTCTACAACGAATATGCATTCGTGTCGGCCTTTGCCGTGGCGTCGCTGTTGACGCTGCTGGCCGTGGCCACGCTGGTCATCAAGACCCTGGTTGAATGGCGCACGGGCTACCGGCGCAGAAGGTAGCGACGTGCCTGCCCGCCTGACGCAGATCCTTCTCAAGCTGAAGTTCGATCCGCAGCAGGCCTCGTTGAGCGTGTGGCTGGCGTTAACCAACGTCGTCATCGTCGTGCTGGTGCTCGCCGGCATTTCCATTTCCGCCATCAGCATGCTGCGCAAACTGGCAGACGAACAGGGCCAGGCGCGGGTGCAGCTTGCGGGCGCCATGGCGCGCGAAGACCTGCGGCGATACGGTGAAGACACCCTTAAACAGGCTCGCGGCCTCGCAGCGCTGCCGACCCTGCGACGCCTCGTGACCGAGCAGCGGCCCGAGGCGATTGAACAGGTGCTGAAGCGCGCTTGCGAGGCAGATGGGCTGTCGTCCTGCGCGGTGTTCAATGAGTCCATGCTGGTTGCAGAGACCGGCGTAGCGCTTCCCTGGGAGGAAGTGTTGCTCGCGAATACCGAACAGGGTGAGCGGTTCATGGCTGCGCCATCGGGAGGCGGTCCTGCATTGCTTGGCTCCACCGCGCCGCTCAACGGCGACGCGAACCTCCGCGTGCTTGCCATTCGCTTGTTTGATGCGGACCTCGCAACGCGCATCACCGAGCGAGTGGGCCTGCCGGTCCGGCTGCTCAACTACCGCAACTTCACCAGCGCGCCAGTCGACGACTTCACGCAGCTGCACTCCGCTGGCCTGTCGGACGGACGCTTCGCCGTGCAGCGCGTGAACGCCTTCGACTTGTACGCGTCAAGCTTCCCGGTGTTTGCGACGACAGGGGAGGCCGTCGCGCTGATCGAGGCGCGACTGTCCGCGGCCGAGATCGACAGTTCCGTCAGCCGCCTGGTCAGGCAGCTGCTCGTGACGGCCCTCATCCTCGCTGCCCTGGCCGTGTTGGCGGGCTATATTCTAGGCCAGCGGGTGGCGGGTCCCGTGAGCGACCTAACGCAGGCGGCAGTGCGCCTCGGTGAGGGTGACTTCTCTGCGTCCATCCCGACCGGTGGCACCGCCGAAGTCGGCGTGCTCGCCAGAACGATGGAGGACATGCGCCGCAACCTGGTCGACCTGACGGGCGCGTTGCGTCGGCGCGAGGCCGAGGCGCAGGCGGTATTGAAAGGTGTCGTCGAAGGCGTCTATGCCGTCGACAAGAGTCGCGTCATCACCTATCTGAATCCGCAGGCAGCCCGGATGCTCGGGGTCGAACCGCAGCACGCGATCGGCCGCTTCTGCGGCGATGTTCTCAAGCCCTGCGTTGCCGAGAACGGACAGCGTCCGTGCGAGACGCATTGCCCGATCCTGCTGGCGCGCAGCGATGGCAGTGCGCAAGCGATCGAACGGCTGGATCTCGGCAAGGGCGCCCCGCGGACTGCGGTCATCGTCAGCGCGGCCAGCGTCGATGGCCTGCAGGTCCAGGTCATTCGCGACGAGACCGATCTCGAAGCAGTACGCCGGGCGCGTGACTCCACGTTGGCGAACATCTCGCATGAATTCAGGACGCCGCTCGCGGCCCAGCTCGCCTCCATCGAGCTGTTGCGCGAAGGCTTGAACACGATGCAGCCGCATGAGCGGGAAGAGCTGGTGCTGTCACTGGAGCGCGGCACGCTGCGGTTGACACGGCTCATTGACAACCTGCTCGAAAGCGTCCGCATCGAAGCGGGGCAGCTCGGCATTCGCCACCAGAGCGTCGTCCTCGCGGAAGTCGTGGAAGACGCGCAGGCGCTCATCGGTTCATTGCTTGTACAGCGGCGCCAACAACTGGCTCTCGAGCTTCCCGAGGAGTTGCCGAACATCGATGGCGACGGCTCGCGCCTCACGCAGGTGTTCGTCAACCTGCTCGCGAATTCCATCAAGTACGCGCCGGAGGACAGCACGATCCGCATCGGCGCCGAGGCGCGCGGTGACCGGGTGGCCGCATGGGTCGAAGACGAGGGTCCGGGCTTGCCTCACGTCGAGTCGGGTTCGATCTTCGATCAGTTTCATCGAGGCGCGCAAGCAGAGCCGGAGCCGGGTGGCCTCGGCCTGGGGCTGTGGATCGTGAAGTCGATCATCGAGCGGCATGGTGGCCAGATCATCGCGGCACGCACGCCCGAGAATCGCACTCGCTTCGTGATCACGTTGCCCGTGGAAGCAGGCTGATCCATGCGCGGCGCGTCATTCACGCTTGGAATATCGACATGCTTCGTCCGGGCTGTGCCTGAAGGCGTTCGGCCTGCAGGCTCCACATCATGAAGATCCTGATTGCCGATGACGATGGCGACCTGCTCGGGCTGATCGGCTTCACGCTGACCCAAGCCGGCTATCTCGTCGTGAAAGCCGCTGATGGCCCGACGGCGATCCGCGCCTACGAAGTAGAGCAACCCGACATCATCGTGCTCGACATCAACATGCCGGGAGCCAGCGGCTTCCAGGTCTGCGAAGCCGTGCGCCAGAAGTCGCGCGTCCCGATCATGATGCTCACTGCGCGTGGCGAGGAAGAGGACCTGGTGCGCGCGCTCGAACTCGGTGCCGACGATTACCTCACGAAGCCGTTCAGTCCCCGCACGTTGCTCGCGCGGGTCAAAGCGTTGCTGCGCCGGGCCGGTGTCGACACAGCGACGCCGCTTGCAGCCGGCCGCATCAAGCTCGATGTCGATGAACACACGGTGCAGGTGGCCGAGGGCGAACCGATTCGCTTGACGAAGCTCGAGCTGCGGCTGCTGCAGATGCTCCTCGCGAACTCGGGCCACACCGTCAGTTCCGATCGCCTGCTGATGCAGGTCTGGGGTCATCGCGGCGCCGGCGACCGCCAGCTCCTGAAGCAGCTGGTGCATCGCCTGCGCCACAAGATCGAAGTCGATCCCGCCCTGCCGCAGCTGCTGCAGACGGCGCCGGGGGCGGGGTATCGGCTAATCGTTGATTAGCCGAGGACGCTGGCAACCGTTCCGATTCGAGGACGGGCTTCGCCAAGTATCCCCTTCGAGGATAAAGGGCTCCGCCAAGTAGGTCTGCCGTTGTCGGCGGGTAGGCCTGTCTGCAAGTTAGAATCGAGCAAGTAGAGAAGTGCGCCATCTTGGTCTGGCTTGCCGTAGGCCCACTTGCGGCGCAGTCGCTCACTTGGCGGGGCCCGTCCTTATCACTCTGCTCCGCCGCCCGCTCCGCTATTCCGGCTCCACCGCAATCACGCTCGCACCCGGCGACTTCGGTACTACGGGCCTCAAGAACGCCTTGTCGATGGCCTTGTGGCAGTCGAAGCATTCGCCGAGTCCCTTCTTGTAGGCGACTTCGAAAGCCTTGACGTCGTGCTTGTCGAGGGCGGCCTTGAGATCGGCATAAGCGGACTGCTCGATGTGGGTCTGCAGGGGCCGCAGGTCGATCTCCGCACCGCCGGGCAGCGGGCGGACCGGACGAATGCGCACGGCCCACGCGATGCGCAGGCGGCTTTCATTCATATAGAAGGTGGCGAGTGGCCAGTTCTTGGCGCGGGCAGCAAACCACAGGTTGCCGTACTGGTGGTCGACGTCGGACATCACGTGGGCTTGGCCAGGCAATAGCCGTTTGAGGTCCTCGATCTCCTTCTGGAGCGACGCAACATCCGGCGCGGGTGCCGCTGCAGGTTCGGCGGCGAAGGATACGAGAGGAGTCGCCAGTGCGAACACCAGCGAGCAGAAGAGCGGTCGTTTCAGATTCATGGGGACTCCTGAAGGGGGTGCCGTAAATGTACGCGGGTGCCCGTTCGCTAGCCAGAGGGGCTTGTGCGGGACTCAACTGCAGTTCGCCACCGCGCACGGTCCGCATGCGCACGCAGGCGTTCGACTGGCGGCGCATCGTACAAAGCGACGCAGCTACGGCTGGCAACAGCGATGCCTCGGTGTGCAGTGGTTGACCATCAGCTCGGGGATCGGCTTTGTGGCGTAACGTGAGACCGGTCACGCAAATCCTCGCAATTGCTACGAAATTGCCACCGTATTGCTACCGAACTGTAACCTGCTGCCAGCTAAGATCGCCGCGTCACGAGTACACGTGATCCTTGTGATGCCGCAGGATCTGCTCGTCGGCGTCCTTGGTCTTGAAGTGGTAGGTGAATTTCTTCTTGGCCTGAGCGGCAGACAGCCCGAAATGCTTCGCGAGCCGCTTGATGTCGGTCTCGGTCAC
>CAISDJ010000030.1 GCA_903884105.1 uncultured Pseudomonadota bacterium
CCCGCCCTGCCCGCCCTGTCTATGAACGAGAGCGGCACTGACCTTTCTTACGGGGTCGGCGTGCAGTTCCGGCTCTTGAGTCTCAGCATCCGCGGCGAATACGAAGTCTTCAAGATCAAAGAACTGGACGACGTGAACCTGTTTTCGATCGGGCTGACCTGGACGTTCCTCTAGCGGCGGCGCCCCGGCCACTCGCTCCTTGGGTCGCACCAAGCAAAAACTTTGGACAGGGTGTCGGGAACTTCGGCGCGGCTGGCGAGGTCCCAGATTGTGAGCGCCTTTGCGGTGCTCTTTCCCGCGATTCTCCCTTTTTGCGGGCAATACTGCCCCGGTGCATCCCCATGCCGGGCTAGGTCGCCCCGGTGGCCTCCTCGTGAGGTTGCCGGGGTTCTTTTAGTCGCGCATCGAGCCAGGCCCGAGCTTCCTCGGTCCCCGCCTTGCTGACCGACGAAAAAAGCTGTGCTGTGGCGTATGAGGGGGCGTCGGCACGAACTTGCTTGAGGGTGCGCAACCCTTCGTCGCGGCTCAACTTGTCGGCTTTGGTCACGATGAGATGAGCCGGGATCTGGCGGGCCTCAGCCCATTCCAGCATCTGCCAGTCGAGATCGCGCAGCGGCCGACGCGCATCCATGATGACCATGATCCCGGTCAGCGACTGCCGCGACTCGAAATACCGCATCATCAACTCCCGCCAGTGCTCCTGGATCCTGGCCGGAACCTTCGCAAATCCGTATCCCGGCAAGTCGACGAGTCGCTCACTGGGGCTGATTTCGAAGAAGTTGATTTGCTGCGTCAATCCTGGCGTCTTGCTGATCCTGGCCAACCCCTTGCGGCCCATCAGAGTGTTGAGGGCGCTCGATTTACCGGAGTTCGACCGGCCGACGAGAGCCACTTCCGCACCGATATCGCTGGGGAACTGCCCGGGTTGCCAGGCGCCCAGCATGAATTTAACGTTTGGATACTGGGACATAAGAGTTCCTAAATGAACCACCGGGCGGCTAGCGTTTGCGCTCCTTAGTGTACAATTCCGTAGTCCTGCACCAGAGCCATCCGCCGCACCTTAAGGGTCCTGCGAGGCTGTCCGCGCCAGGTAGAAGCCGGGCTCCTGAGCCAGGCTTGCCCGGCAAGGAGCTTCAGGCTTGTTCGGGTCTGGCGGGACGAGTATCTAGGGGAGTTGTCACGATGAAGTTCAAGTCGATAGCCGTTATTGCCAGCCTATGCATCGGTCAGGCCGTCTTCGCCCAGGGCGAAACCGGATCGGCAGAGGCGGGACAGGCAAAAGCGGCGACCTGTGTAGCCTGCCACGGTCTCGATGGCAATAGCGTCAACCCGGAATGGCCATCGATCGCCGGCCAACACTCCGAATACATCGTCAAGCAGCTTAAGGCATTCAAGTCCGGGAGCCGAGCCAACGTGCTGATGGCGCCCATGACCGCCGCGCTGTCGGATCAGGACATGCTGGACCTCGGTGCGTACTTTTCGGCACAGCGTGCGAAAGGTCTCGAGGCGGATGCAGGCAAGGTTGCCCTCGGCCAGAAGCTCTATCGCGGCGGTGATCAGAAAGCACAGTTGACCGCCTGCATCGCATGTCATGGCCCGGGGGGCAACGGCAATCCCGCTGCCTTGTATCCCGCTATCAAGGGTCAGCACGCAACCTACGTCGCCGCGCAACTGCGGGCCTATAAGCGAGGCGATCGTGCGACGGACCAGAACCAGATGATGAGAAACGTCGCGGCACTGCTTACCGACGGACAAATTGATGCGCTGGCGTCTTACGTTCAGGGTCTACGCTAAGAGGATGACTTCCATGAAGACAAACATGAAGCCGCTCATTGCTACCTTGGCTGCCAGCTGGCTGGTGATTGTCTCTGCTTGCTCTCCTGACAAGCCCGTTGAGCCAGCGGCGCCGCCCGCACCTGCCTCCGAAGCCCCCGCGGTTTCTGCGCCCGTCGCTGACTCTCCCCCTCAAGCCTCCGTAGCGGAACCCGGCCAGGTTTCGACGGCGGGCGAGATCAGCGAGATCGAAGACCAGCAGGAGACTGTTGACGAGTCGCCCGTTTCGTCAGGCTCTCTCAGATTGCGCGACTTTTCTCCGGTTGCCTCTGCTCAGGCGCAGGCGTCCCGATTCCAGCAAGGGGTGAATTACAAGCCGCTGGTCCCGGCTCAGCCGACTAGCGTCTCCCCCGGCCAGGTCGAAGCTGTGGAAATCTTCTGGTATGGTTGCCCTCACTGCTTCGCGCTGGACCCTTCGGTCGAGAGCTGGCGCAAGTCGGGCAAGGCTCCCTACGTGCAGTTCGTGCGCGTTCCCGCGATGTGGAACGACATGCTCAAGACCCATGCTCGTCTGTTCTATACGGTGGAAGCCCTCGGCAAGCTTGAGGAGCTCCATCCGGTGATCTTCCGCGAGATCAACGTCAACAGGAACTTGCTCGACACCACCGACAAGATCGTCGCGTTTCTCGGCCAGCACGGCGTTACAGCCGATGCCTACAAGAAGGCTGCGAATTCATTCGCAGTCGAGGCCAAGCTGAAGCGCGCTGAAGAGCTCAACCGACGGTATCGCGTGCAGGGTGTTCCGATGGTTGTCGTCAATGGCAAGTACACTGCTGACGTTGGCTCAGCCGGTGGCAACCAGCAGCTGCTCCAGCTCATCGACGAACTCGCTTCCCGCGAACGCGGCTGAGAGACGTCTCGCCCCGGCAGCCCGTTATCCAGACGGGCTGCCGGCGGCCTGAATCAGGCCACCACCACCCGACGGTCTGCAATCCCTGACCCCTGAGCCGCATTCCCCCGCGGCGTTCCACTTTCGAAGCGAAGCAAGCACATGGCGCACCCCACGACAAACATGGCTCTGTTCTGCGATTTCGAGAACGTTGCCCTTGGCGTTCGTGACGCCAAGTACGCCAAGTTTGACATCAACCGGGTACTCGAGCGGCTGCTGCTCAAGGGAAGCATTGTCGTCAAGAAGGCCTATTGCGACTGGGAGCGCTACAAGGAGTTCAAGGCGCCGATGCACGAGGCCTCGTTCGAGATGATCGAAATCCCGCACCTGCGCATATCTGGGAAGAACTCTGCGGACATCCGCCTGGTCGTGGATGCCCTCGATCTTTGCTACACCAAGGCCCACGTCGACACGTTCGTCATCATCAGTGGCGACTCGGATTTTTCTCCACTCGTCAGCAAGCTGCGCGAGAACAACAAGGCAGTGATCGGACTTGGCGTAAAGAGCTCGACTTCAGACCTGCTGATCGCCAACTGCGATGAGTTCATTTTCTACGACGACCTGGTCAGGCAGGATGAAACCAAGCAGCGGTCGCGTCGCAAGCAGTCGGCCCGCAAGCCCGCAACCGAAGCCCAGAAGGATGCACCCAAGGGTGACGAGGAGCGCAAGCTGCAGGCCTTTGACCTGGTCCTCGACACGATCGAGGCTTTGGCCGAGGAGAGAGACCAGGACGAAAAGATCTGGGGCTCCATGGTCAAGCAGGCCCTGAAGCGGCGCAATCCTGGCTTCAATGAAAGCTATTACGGGTTCCGTACGTTCAGCGAACTGCTGGAGGAGGCACAGAAACGCCAGCTCCTCACGCTGGAAGCCGACCAGAAATCAGGCGGCTACATCGTACGTGGGCACACACGTTCCGATGACCAGCCCTGACACTCTATAGCAGCATCTTGCGGGTACTCGCTCGCCCCCGGGTCTCGTTGCGGCCCGACAGGTAGACCACCTCCATTCTGCGTACTCCCTTGAGGCGACGACTGCAGCGGCGCAACTCGCGTAACAACCTGAACAGCAGATGTTCCCCGGAACGCGGCCCGTCGGTGGCGAACTCCTCTGCAATGCCGAGATGCAGCACCGAAATATTCTCGAGATCGGAGCGCAAGTAGACGACTATTCCCAACGGCCTGCCTGAGGCCTGGTCTATTGCGAACAGGGACTGTGCTTCCGTTTTCCCGCTAACCCGCACTCGCAGCCTGCCCCGATCTTCAACAATCTCGGGTGGACCAAACTTTTCGATTGCGTCGATTATTCCGTTGAGCACGCGCTTCTGGCTTGCGTTAAAGAAGACCAACGCTTCGAGATGGCTGCGCTGCACAGCCTCCACGAAGGAAGTGAATCCGATCTTGGCAGTCATTGGTGCCCGCGACGCGATTCCTGAACTGGCTCAGTCGCGGCATCATGGCCCCGCACCGGGGACCTGTCGAGAGCCTGGAACGCAAGGTTCACTCACGTCGTGAAGGCAGGTACCATTGTTGCAGTTTAGCCGTCGCAAATAGGTGCCTGTGTTCGGCGAAAACACTGGCATTTGCGCAGTGCAACCCAACAAGCGTTGTTGGTGCGCCACGGATCCGACCTAGGACTCCAGGCTTGCGGCTGGCGCCTGCCTGCCTCGCCCCCTCGCCTTTCCCGCAGTTTTCGAGAATAGAAGGGCCGGTTTTCACCAGCCCTTGGTCTTCAGGCAAGCCAGGGATCCCCGCGTGATCAGGTAATTGTCTTGCTGGCGACGTTTGAGAGGTCGCTCTCGACTCCGCCGGCCAACGCCTTGACCGCGAAGTACCACGTGGCAGGAGAGAGATTGCCTAGTACATAGGTCTGCAGACCGGCATTGGTGATGTCTACCGATTGGGTCAGCGAGCCTGCATTCGTGCCGTAGTAGATGCGGTATCCGGAGAGGTTGGTCAACGCGCTGCCGTCAGTATTCTGGGTCGGAGCTGCCCAGGAGAGAGTGGCGCTGCCAGTTGCTACCTGCGTAACCGAAATCGCGAAGGTGGCAAGTGCGGTACTGGTCTTGCCATCACTCACGCTGATGGTCACGCCGGCGAATGCCCCGACATCGGATACGGCAGGCACACCGGACAGTTGGCCAGTGGACGCGTTGAACGCAGCCCAGGCGGGCTTGTTTGCAACGCTGAAAGTCAGGGCGTCTCCATCTGCATCGCTTGCGACGGGCGAGAAGACATAGGCTGAGCCCGCGGCAATGGATGTCGCGGGGCTTCCACTGATCGTTGGCGCTCGGTTGGCTACGCCCGTCACCGTCAGGGTAAAGGCCGGAAGGGAAGTTGTGACCGTACCATCACTTACGCTGATCACAATTCCGGAATGGACCGACGCAATAGTCGGCGTTCCTGAAAGCCGTCCGGTGCTAGTACTGAAGCTGGCCCACACCGGCTTGTTCGCAATAGAAAACCCTAGCGTATTCCCATCAGCGTCGCTCGCCGTAGGTCGGAAAGCATAGGCACTGCCTGCTGCGACCGATGTGGATGGCATTCCGGAAATTACGGGAGCACGGTTGGCGACGGCCCTGACCACAATACTGAACAGGGGCAAAGCGACCGATGTAGTCCCGTCACTGACGCTGATCCTGATGCTGGAGAACGTGCCAGCCGCGGTAGGAGTTCCTGCAAGCATGCCGGTGCTGGTACTGAAAGTGGCCCACGCGGGCTTACCCGTGATCGTAAACCTCAAAGCGTTGCCATCAGCGTCGCTGGCCGATGGCTGGAAGGCATACGCCGTGGCTACGGTTGCGGTCGTGGATGGAACGCCCGAAATGATCGGCGTCGTGTTGGCAGTCGGTGGCAGTGCGGGCGTGGTAGCAGCGGTAACCTGAATCGAGAAAGCAGGCAGCGACGCAATCAGGACTCCGTCGGACACGCTGACAACCACATTGGAATAGGCACCGACGTTGCCAGCAGCAGGCTGTCCCGTGATCACTCCGGTTGCCGAATCGAAGATCGCCCAGGACGGCGCGTTTTGAATACTGAAGATCAGAACATCGCCGTCCGGATCGGATGCCTGAGGAGCGAAGCGATACCCTGACCCAGCCGCTACCGAGGTGGCCGGCACTCCAGAAAGCAAAGGGGCCCGGTTCTCGATTGTCGCGGCGACAGGAATATTCGCGGCTGTCGGCGCCACTCCTGTGGCTGCTGAAGTGTCTTCAAAGCAGCCGCTCAGCGCGACGCTGGTCAGCACTATCATCAAGGCAGCAGCAAGTCGCGACATCTTGCCAGCGTTCACGGTACAGGAATGTGGGCTCGCTTCAGGCTTGTAGCGCTCGAAACCCATTGCACGCAACCCCATTAGTACACTCCTGCGCCTTCGTCCGGTCATACCACTTGCCAACTGCGCTCGTATCCGAACGCTGCGATGCAGAGACACTCCAGAGGCTTATCGTGATAGACCACGATCTAATGGGTTATCGACTCGACTGCATTCCTAACAGATCGAACCGGCAACCCCGCTATCCTGGGCCCTAGAGCCGTTAGACCGGAGGCTTTGCGTCCCCGCATTTCTGCGGGTTTGCCAAAGCGACGGCGCCAAGTAGACCGAAGCCTGCAGGCTCGCGCAATTGTCGTAACTTGGAGACAGCAATCCACATGAACTTACTTCACATAAGATTGCCCGCCCGCTGTAGGACCTCGCCTCGAAAGCACCAAGGGTGAGCATCCCGTTCAATTAACTACCTTCGATGCCACATTCGATTGATCGCTTTCGACACCGTTGGCGATCGCCTTGAGAGCGAAGTACCACGTGGCCGGGGACAGGTTACCCACGATGTAGGTCGACACGCTTGCGTTGCTGATGATGATTGTTTGCGTCATCGTGCTCGTACTGGTCCCGTAGTCGATTCTGTATCCGGACAAGTTCGTCAACGCTGATCCGTCTGTGTTTTGAGTCGGTAGATTCCATGAAAGCGTAGCGCTTCCCAAGGAAACCTGGACTACGGTGATTGCAAACGGTCCGAGCGTCGCACTTGCCACACCGTCGCTCACCGTGATGGCGATTCCCGTGAACGTCCCGACATTGCCTGCTGCCGGGGTGCCGCTCAGTTGGCCCGTTGCTACATTGAACACAGCCCAGCTCGGCTTGCTCGCGATGCTGAATGTCAGTGAATTGCCATCCGAATCGCTGGCTACTGGAGTAAATGCGTAGCTACCGCCGATGTTGATCGAAGTAGCCGGCGTTCCAGAGATGACTGGTGCACGATTGGCAGGCGCAGTAACCGTGATTGCAAAGGCCGGCAGCGAGGCCGTGGCCACACCATCACTTACGCTGATCACGATCCCAGAGTGAACGGCCGCTGCCGATGGCGTTCCAGAGAGTCGTCCCGTCGTCGTGCTGAAGCTGGCCCATGCAGGCTTGTTGGCCACAGAGAATCCCAACGCGCTGCCATTTGCATCGCTTGCCGTTGGCTGAAACGAATACGCTGTACCCGCGCCGACGGTTGTAGCAGGAGTGCCGGAGATGACCGGCGCGACGTTCTGCTGGGCAGCCGCCGAAACGGCGATCGCAAACGGTATCAGCGAGGTCGTTGCTATACCGTCACTTGCGCTGATGGTTATTGATGAGTACGTCCCTGCCGCAGATGGAGTACCAGACAACAATCCGGTATTGCTGTTGAAAGTGGCCCAACTCGGTTGGTTCGAGACCCCGAAAGTGAGCGTGTTGCCTTCGCCATCACTCGCAGTGGGCTGAAAGGCGTAAGTAACGCCCACGGTCGCGGTGCCGCTCGGCACACCGACTATCGTTGGCGCCGTATTGGGCGAGCCCGTTGAACCGGCGCGAACAGTGATGCTGAACTCCGGGAGATAGACCATCGTTCTCTTGTCGGAGACGGCAATCAAGATTTTTCCGGATGTGCCTACATTGGCCGCGCCAGGCGTTCCGGTCAGGCGCCCCGTATAGCGATCAAAGTTCGCCCACTGGGGAAGTCCGAAGATCGAAAAGACGAGAGCTCTGCCTTCTGGATCAGACGCGGTCGGTGCAAAGCTGTAGAGCTGCCCCACTACTGCTTCAGCTGGTGGAGTCCCACTGATGGTCGGCGGACGATTCGTATAGCGGTAGGCCGCATTCGCTTCTGGTGCGAGTAGCAGAACCAGCGAGAGCAGAGTGAGTGCCCCCCGGACGGCGGTTTTGTGGAGGCTATTCATAGTGTCATCTCGACTCAGATTCAACTCATAGGGCGCCCGCCATTAGATGCAACGTGTCCTTTCAAGCGACACTGTCCGTGTCGATCTGCACGGGGCGCGATTATGCTGAAGAGATTCGGCTCGACTGTGCGGAGAGTCACGTTTGTTTAAACTCTCGTAAAGATGTCTCTCACGGCCGACGCTGTCGTTTCGCCACGACGTCTCCAGGTGCAGACATTGATTCTCGCCATGGAGGCTGACTCAGGCGTATGCACGGATTTGCTGCCTGGTATGCATGCGACATTCCACTAACGCCATTGGAAAGTCGCCAACGAGAAGAGTGGGGAAATGGAGAGCGGCGCCCGAGATGGGCGGCGGCGGCTGTCTGCCGTCCACGTTCGTGGTGCTGGATCTGAAATGGCGACTCTGCTATCCGTGAGCATCACGTCATTTCATGGGCTCGATGGGACGGAAGGCTATGCGTCACCACATGACGAGAGGTTTACTCTTGTTCTGTGTGTCAGCGTTCCGGAGAATGCTGCATTGCCATGGGAATAGGTCTAGCGAACCGATCTGCGGACGTCAGATCCGGAATGCATTGCAAGACTCACCCGTACTGAACGGGAGTGCTGCAAGGGGGACCGGAATCCGGTCTGTGGCTCAGGATGGCAAGAGGAATCCATGCTGGCGAAACAGGCCGGTGCAGGCAGTTACGACGCGCGAGTCGTAGAGGCGGCCTGCATTGCGCTCCAGTTCTTCCAGAGCTGCATCTATCCCGAGCGCCGGTCGTTCTGCGCGCCTGGAGCACATCGCTTCTACCACGTCGGCTACGCCAAGAATCCGCGCCTCGAAAAGAATGGCCTCTCCCTTGAGCCCATTGGGGTAGCCACTTCCGTCGAGGCGCTCATGATGCTGCTCGACGATATCGGCAACGGGTGAATTGAAATCGATCGAAGCCAGGAGGCTTTTGCCTGCCCGCGGGTGCATCCTTACCAGCGCCATCTCCAGCTCTGTCAAGGGATGGGGCTTGCCTAGAATCGCTGCGGGGACCAGGACGCTGCCGATATCGTGCAACAACGCGGCGTTTCGGAGCGAGTGCTGCTTCTGTCCGTCCAACCCGAGCTCACGACCGAGCGCTACGGCTAGCCCGGCGACCCGCGAAGCGCTCCCTGACGTATGTGGATCGTGGATCTCGATCATGCGGCTCAGCATTGCGATCAGTGACTCCATGGCGATGTCGGCGCGTTGGAGTTGCCTCATCGTGATGAGATGCGAGCGCTTGGCCTTCACAATCTTCCACAGCTCCTCGGCAAACTGAGCCAGTTCATCCTTGTCTTCCTCGGAGTAGTCGCTCGCGCGATTGGCGACGGCAAGCAGCCCCTTGGTCTCGCCCTGTTCACGGAATGGGGCGACAACACAGCGTTGGATATCTGGAAGTCCCTCAATGGCAGCCCGGTTCTTCGTCATGTTGGCTACCAGCGGAAGGCCAGTCTTGACTACTTCTGACCATACCCCGGTTCGCCCAAGGGGCCTGGGGCGCTCCTCTACACGTTCCGCTGATGACTGACCCGCCGTGAAGCGAACGGCAACCGCAAGGTCTTTCCCCGCGGGAGATACGTTAAGAACAGCCGAGAACGGGCTACCCAGAAAGGAGGCGGCCAGTTCGGCGGCACGTCTCATCAGCGCCACTTCATCAAGGTCATAAGAGAAATGTTGCAACTCAAGTCCGGCTGCAAGGCGTCGTTGACCAAGCTCTGCAGCCCGCGGCGATACTTCATGGATGTAGATGACGCGGAGCCCGCCCTGCCCCGGCGGCTCATTCTCGGTAACCTCCACGTCAATCATCTTTCCGGACTTGTGACGATGCCTGGACGCGTACCTTGCCTCCGGTTTGGATATCGCCTGCCGGCTGTCGTTGGGTGTGGTGCCAATTTCAAGAGAAGCGAAGGTGCGATTCAGGAGATCCGATTTCGAATAGCCGGTTAACGTGCAGTACGCCGGGTTGGCATCAAGCACATGGCCATCGATGTCGATGAGCAGGAGCCCATCGGGTCCGGATTCGAGGATTGACCGCTGTAGCTTCAGTTCGCGTTCCAGGCTGGCGAGAGTCTCAGCATGCTCTGTCAGGTCGCACGCCGCGTTCAGTTCGGCTTTTTTTCCACGGAATTCAATACTACGGGTGTCGCGGAGCAGTGCCAGAGAATGGCCATCCTTGCGCCGCAAAGACTGAATTCCACGAGGCAGTGCGGATGACGAAACTGTCCCATCGAGGTCGTTCGAGACCAAGGCCAGAAACTCTTCTCGCGTGTAGCCCAACAAGTCCAGGGCCGACTCGTTGACCAACACATGTCGCTGTGATCCCTGGTCGGTCACCCATTGAGGGCAGGGACTCGCGTCGAACAGCTTACGGAAGCTGGCTTCGCTTTCGACAAGTTTCCGGCTCTGCGCCTGAAGTTCAATGACCTGCATGGACAATCGCACATTGGCTTCGTTCAGGACCGGGAGTCGCTCGGTACCCGTTCCCATCGCCTTGCTCCTGGCGAGCAGCTCATCGATGGCGGACACAAGTGCGTCTGGTTCCGACGGGCGTGCGAGAAATCGATCCGCATTCAGCTCTTCTGCAAAGCGCTCGTATTTCGGGTCGTCATGCCGGGTTGTAAAGAAGATGAAAGGGATGGACTGCAGCCGCTCGTCCTGCTTCCACTTCCGGCACAGGGCAAAGCCGTCCATTTTTGGCAACAGGATGTCCGACAGCACAAGGTCCGGAGGATCGCGCCGGGCAGCTTCCAGAGCCTCAATGCCGTTGGCTGACCGGATGACCTTGTGTCCCCGTCCAGTCAGCAGTTCACTGAGCATGGTCGACTCGGATTCGCGCTCGTATGCGATGTGAATCGTGGCCATGCTTTCCTGCTTCTCCGCTTGTGCCCCTTGCGAGGCCCGAAATGTCCGTTCGTGTGGGCCAGGGAATGGCGCTCAGCCAGCCTCCCTTGTCTGCCAATGACGCGTTGCCGCGTTGCCGTCGCACATTATTTTCTGGAAAATCGGTCAAGCTCTGGCGACAGCACCCCACTTTTGACGCGGAGTGACTTATTTTGGTACTGGAAGTGGCGAAATGCATCCAAAACTGGACACAGGTCTCAGATCCGCACTCGATCCCAAGTAGCATGGCACGGGCTCGTGCAGCGGGGGATCAGGGAGAAGCGTCGCCATGCCTCAGGGGGATACCATACGTCTGGAGGATGACTCATCCATGGAAGCAGACAACGTGACTCCATTTCCGGACGTAGCCGGTCGCTCCGACGCCGCTCGTACGTCCGTCCTCGTGTTCACTCGGGACGCCACGCTGATCGATACGGTGAGGAAGGCGTCCCCCCGCGATGCTACCGTCATTCAGACGTCCAATCTCGAACAGGTTTCGGACCAGCTGGCCTCTGTCCAACCAGACGTTCTGGTCCTTGATGCAGCCGGTGCGCCTGACGCCTCTGCAATCGCAACCCAGGTTGCACGCCAGTTTCCTGATCTGGTCCTCATCGTTGCGGGTCGGCGCGAGGAAAGCGCCGGGCTGATGAAGCTCACCGCAGCAGGGCACATCTATCGCTTCTTGCTGGTTCCCTTGGCCCTTGGCCAGACACGACTGACGCTTGAAGCCGCACTACGTCGCCGCGTCGAACGCAGCATGGAAAATTTTCGCCCCTCAGAAGCGCCCGCGGCGAGCCCACCCAGGAGCCCGCTGCCCAGGTTCGCCCTTCCGGCAGGAATTGCCGTGTTGGTCATTGCCGCGATTACTGGTTGGTTCCTGAGTCGCCCGGAGACTGAAGGCAGTGCGACCACCGCTCCTGCAGAGCTGGCGAATGGCCAGGCGGCTGCTGCCCCGGTATCAGGGCCTGTCCAGGCCGAATTATCGCTGGCCGCCCAGGCAATGGAGCGCCAGCAATACGTCGAGCCGACCGGGAACAATGCCCTTGAACACTTCAGGGCAGCACTCAGCCTGGAACCTCGCAACGCACAGGCTCGCGCCGGGATCAGCGCGGTAGCGGACCGCATTGTCGAACGCGCTGAGGCGGCCCTGCTTGCCGAACGCACGGACCAGGCCGTCGCGGCACTTGAACTGGCCCGTAACATTCAAGCCGATCACCCGCGTCTTGCCTTCCTTGACGCCCAACTGCAGCGTGAACGGGAACGGCTGCAACTGACGCAAGCCCGTGACGTTAGCGCGAGACTCAGGACCGTTCTGCAGCAGGTCAATCAGCGTATGGAGTCCGGGCGACTGTTGTCGCCTTCGGGCCAAAGCGCACGAGACGCCCTGTTTGAAGCGAAACGCATCGATCCCACCGATCCGGCTGTCACCCAGGGAATCCGCGATCTGACTTCTCGCCTCATAGCAGACGGCGACAGAGCCCTGGCTGGAGGTCAGCGCGACCAGGCCACGGTTCTGGCAGCAGCAGCCCGCGACCTAAGCCCGACCGATGCGAGAATTTCCGCACTGGAGAAGTCGCTTGCGGAACAATCCGCCGCCAGGACAGCTCCGCCATCTGCGACCCCTGCCGCGGCTTCCAATGCCACGACGCTTGGCCGCGCCAGGCTCGCCGAGGGCCGTTTGCTGGATCCCGCTGGTGACAGCGCGAAGGACCACCTTTTGACAGCGCGCGGTGCAAATCCAAATGACGCCGAGGCACAGCGGCTGCTTGT
The DNA here is from genome assembly GCA_903884105.1 of uncultured Pseudomonadota bacterium. Taxonomy (GTDB): domain Bacteria; phylum Pseudomonadota; class Gammaproteobacteria; order Steroidobacterales; family Steroidobacteraceae; genus CAIUGU01. Next base: position 12,592 of record CAISDJ010000030.1, read on the forward strand.
CGAACTGAAGGATCGCTTGATTGCGGCCGGTCGGCAATCGCTCAGCCAGCAGGACTTCGATGGTGCGAGCAGGGCACTGGCGGCAGCCGTCGAAATCGGCGTGCGGGGCAGCGAAGAGTCGCTTGCTGCCGCTCGGAGTGATCTTGAAAAGCAGCAGGCTGACGCTGAATTCAGAAAGAACGTGATCTCGGCAGGTTCATTGCAACGCACGCGGACTGTAGCTGCCGTCTACCCTGACGGACCTCGTCGCCGTGGTGTGACGGGGTGGGTCGACCTCCAATTCACGGTCACAGTCACTGGTGCCGTAGAGGACATCACTATAGTGGGAGCGGAGCCAGCCGAAGTGTTCGACGCAGCTGCGATGACTGCCGTCAAGAGCTGGAAGTTCGCACCGATTGTCAGATCCGGTGGGGCGGTACCACAGCGGGCAGCTACTCGCCTGCGTTTTGACATCTCGAATTGAGTGGGCGGCGCCGGAGCCAGGCTACAAGACCCTATAGCCAACGGTGGATAGGCGCTCTCTGGTAGATCCATGAGAGCAGCTTCCTGACCCAGCCGGACTCCGGTTCATCCGCCAGGGCTTCGCTGTCCGCAGTCGACGCATACCAGTGGATTGCTCCGCCTTGACCAACAGGTTCAAGTCTTACATGGAAGCTGGCGGTTCCTGCAAGCGCCTGCTCGATCACCGATCCAACCTCTTTTGCCAAACCCTCACTCTCGACGATCAACCCGATCTCGGTATTGATATAGAGAGACCGCGGATCGAAATTCAGAGTTCCGATAAACACGGTCTTGCGGTCCAGGACGGCAGCCTTGGAATGCAGACTCGCCTGGGAGCCGGCCTGCGTACCTGAAATCGTGGACGCAAGCCGTGCCACTCGGCTGCGCACCTCGAACAGATTGATTCCCAACTCGAGCAGGCGTCGACGGTGGACTGCATAGCCCGCGTGGGCTGCAATTACGTCGTTCGATGCCAGCGAGTTCGTCAGCAGCGTGACCTTCACGCCCCGATCTCGAAGTGCTTTCAGTGCCTCAATAGTGCGTTCATCCGGAATGAAATACGCGGATTCAATCAGCAACTCCCGCTGCACCTTGTCAGCCAGCGATCGCACTGCGCCTGCCATGGCGACGGACATCGTTCCGGCCGCCTTTTCCGGTAGATCATAGATCGCTGTTGCGTGTCCGCAGTGGACACGCTGGAGTAGCTTCCCAAGCTCTCCAAGCAATTGCTCGGGGGCCAACTCCGCATAGCCGGCAAGGGAGGCGCGCGCCAATCGCAGTCGCCGCAGTCGTCGAGTCCAGCGCCGTACAGCACGCTTCGTCGGACGGACGGGCGCGATCGTTCGTACCGGAACGGAGTAAGCGCAATTCCAGAACGTCTCGAAGCTCTCGCTGATCTCGCCAACCACTGGCCCCAGTGCGAGCAGATCCATATCGCGGAAATTGGCCAGCGGACTGGCTGCAAAATACTCGTCACCGATGTTGCGTCCGCCCACGATGGCCATGGACCGATCGGCAATGAACGCCTTGTTATGCATCCTGTGATTGAGGCGACCCCCTTCGCGGATGACTTCAACAAGCCGCTTCAGGCTTGGCCAAGCGCGTACCCGGAACGGATTGAAGATCCGGATGGAAATGTTGCGATGCCGATCGAGCGCCGCCCAGCCAGTTTCCCGGCCCGCCAGGTGAATGTCGTCAATGAGCATCCGTACGCTTACGCCTCGATCGGCTGCATCAAGAAGCCCTCGCGCCAGCAGCCTGCCGGTCTCGTCGTCGTGCCAAAGGTAGTACTGAACGTCCAGGGTTTGGCTGGCGTGCCTTGCGAGAGCCAGGCGCGCAATCAAGGCCATGCGGCCCTCTTGAATCAGTACGCAGCCAGACTCACCGGAAGCTGCGATGGACGACGCTGCCATCCGCTGCAGAAGACTCCACGGTTTGGCGGTGCCTGCCAGAGACGTCTCGGACATAAAAGTGATTTCGGGCTCCACGGAATCAAAGTCTAGTCGAACCACTGCTGTTACCGCACGCAATCGCTGGCTCCTGCACCCCGGTTGGCGTTACCCTGCGCGGCCTTGGCGTGGAAGTCCGACGTTCCGGCCAGCCTGAAGGGAACGCTCTGTGGCAGCCGGAGGAAGAGAGATGCAGGCGTTGCCGCAGCTGCCGGGGATGAGGACCGACTCCCTCGGACGCACTCGCGTTGACTGGATTCTGGTGCTCGCGCTGGCAGGTCCTTTCGTGGCCAATAGCGCCGTGCAGGCCGTGCTCAACCTCACGGATACCTGGTTCATTGGTCGCATTTCGACCCAGGCGCTGGCTGCCATAGCGTCCATTCACTGGATCGTCCTTGTCTGCATCATGCTGCTGGGAGGCGTCGGACTCGCGGTGCAGACGATCGTGGCCCAGGCCTACGGCGGACGACGCAGACTCCGTGCGGCGCAAGCAACATGGACTGCTCTGTGGGCCGCTGTCATGACAGCTCCGTTCTTCGTGGCCATTGCCTACGCTGGCACGCCCCTGCTGTCACTATTCGAACTCGAACCAGGGATCAGCATCCTGGCCATTGAGTATTGGATTCCGCGGTTGGCAGGCGCCTCCCTCGGAGTCGCTCTGTGGGCAGTCCTTGGATTCTTCAACGGCATCGCTCGCCCGCAGGTCACCCTCTTCGTGAACCTCGGCGTTGCCGTGCTGAACGCCGTACTCAATCAGCTGTTCATCGTCGAGCTGCAGATGGGCATTGCCGGATCGGCCTGGGCAACAACGGTAGCTTTGGGGTGTGGCGTAGTGACTGCACTCTGTGTTTTCCTGGGTCCCCGTATCCGGCGCGAATTCAGGTCGCACCTCACGTGGCACCTGCATCCAGGGCGACTGCTGACGCAGCTTAAGCTCGGCTTTCCGATGGGAGTGCTGATTGCGGCGGATCTGGCTGGCTTCGCGCTCTTTCAGTTGATGGAGGTTCGCTTGAGTCCGGCGGAAGGTGCGGCAACCCAGATTGCGATGATGCTGACATCGATCGCCTACATGCCGGCCGTAGGAATCGCGATGACCGGCACTACACTTGTGGGGCAGGCGATCGGCGCCGATGACAAGGACTGGGCGCGTCGGATCGGCAACTCGATTATCGGCCTCTGTACGGGCTACATGGCTTTCGTGGGCTTGCTGATTGCCGCATGCGGGCCCTGGCTGGTTCCTTCTTTTGTTGCTCCTGATGATCCGTTTGCAAGCGAGGTTGTGCGTACCGGAACCTCCATTCTGTGGATTGCTGCGGCATACCAGCTCTTTGACGGCCTGAACTTCGGATCGAGCTTCTGCCTGCGTGGCGCGGGTGATGCCGTCGTACCGGCAGCCATGGTCCTGGCTCTGTCCTGGCTGATCTTTGTTCCTCTGGCGCACATGCTGACATTCTCACCCGGTCAAGGATGGGTGGACTGGCTGCCGCAATTCGGCTTGGGCGCCGTTGGCGGCTGGATCGCAGCAGTGCTTTACATCACCGCGCTGGGCCTGGCCATGTACTTTCGCTGGCGTTCCGGTGCTTGGCGGATGATCACGGTGCAGTAGCATCCGGTTCTTCGATCTGCGGCAACAGCCCCGCGAGCTCCTCAGACGACAGATATCGCCAACGACCGAGCACGAGGTCGCCCAGCTTGATGTTCATGATCCGCACCCGTTGGAGGCGGCGAACCGTGTAACCCAGCGCCGAACACATCCTGCGGATCTGGCGGTTCATGCCTTGTGTGAGGACAATGCGAAAGACGTTCTTGGACACCTGGTGGACACGGCAGGGCTCAGTCAGTCGCCCGAGAACCCGGACACCGCTCGACATGCTGGCCAGGAAAACGTCGGTGATTGGACGGTCGACGGTGACGATGTACTCCTTCTCATGTTCGTTCTCCGCGCGCAGGATGGAGTTGACGATTTCGCCATCGTTCGTCAGCAGGATCAGGCCATCGGAGTCCTTGTCCAGTCTTCCAATGGGAAAGATCCGCTCGGGATAACCGAGGAAGTCGATGATATTGCCGCCAATCGAGCGATTCGTCGTGCATTCGACTCCGACGGGTTTGTTCAGGACGAGGTAGACCGCCGTTCGGCGCGTCCCGACGGGCTTGCCATCCACTCTCACGTCGTCGGTGTCACTCACCTGGGTGCCAAGCGCGGCCGGCAGGCCATTGATCGTGACCCTCCCGCCCTCGATCCACTGATCGGCCTGGCGCCGCGAGCAAACGCCGCGCTCGCTGATGTATTTGTTGAGTCGCATTCGGGCTGGGCCTTCGTTGACTAGTTGGGATTGCGGCCAGTTCTCGCGATCGACAGGGCGTCCAGCATCTCACGGACATCCTCCCTGCCGAAGATCGCGGTTGCCGCATGACTGACTTTTCGTTGCCAGTTCGGGTGTTCCAGATACGTTCCCGGTACGTTGATCGGCTCGGTCATGCCCGCGAGGTCTTCAATCTGGACAACCGCGAGTTCGGCGTTGGAGAGAGCAAGATACAGGTGAACCGCGCGCATCAACGCATGGGAATAGCTTGGCACTGCTTCGTGTGTCTGCCAGTACCATAAGCCCGCTCCGACGAGTGCTGACATCAGGTGCCGCCGGTCCGCGGCGCGCGATTCCGCCACGAGAGCTCGAACGGTAGCGTCCGGATACAGATTCAGGCGATCCGCAATCTCGATGTCTGCCGCTTCCCACCAGCCGCGGAACGTCGGCAAGTCATGGGTCGTGACGGCAGCAAGAGAGCAGTAGTCGTATTCTGCCGGTGACTTGAAGGTTCCGTCGGACGCCTTCTCGAACAGCAGAACCTTGTAGTGCGCGACAGCATGCCTCTGCATGGCTTCGCGCACGGCATCAGGCACGGTGCCGAGATCTTCTCCGATGACCAGACAGCGATTGCGGTGGCTTTCAAGACAGAGCAAGCGCATCAAGTCGGCAAGGGGATAGTGGACATAGGCTCCGTCCGTTGCGACGAATCCACGGGGTACCCACCACAGCCTGAACAGCGCCATCACATGGTCGAGCCGTAGCGCACCTACGCTGCGCATATTGTGACGAAGCATTGCTATGAAGGGCTCAAATCCCTGCCGGGCCAGCTCGAAGGGACTCTGGGGCGGAATACCCCAATCCTGTCCTTTGAGCGCGAGAGGATCCGGAGGGGCCCCTATGGCAGCCTCAGTGACGTAGAGGCGTGGATTCGACCACGTTTCAGAGCCGCCCGCACTGACCCCAACGGCCACGTCTCCGTAGAGACCCAGTGTCATCCCCTGCTGCCCGGCAAGCGCCTGGGTTGCGGATAATTGCTCGGCAGCCAGCCACTGCATGTAGAGGTGGAGTTGCACTTCCGCTTCGTACTCAGCGACAAACTGCACGACTTCCGCGGAACGCGGGTCGCGGTATGCGGCAGGCCAGGTAGGCCAGCCCCCAGTCGCGACGTTGAGTTGCTTCAGATACAGGTGCAGTGCATCGAACACGGCGTGCAAATGCAGCGCCTCGCCACCTTGAGCCACAAACTGGCGAAAGGATTGCGCCCGCTCCGAGTCGGTGGTCAGGCAATGCTGCCGGAACTCTTGATGCAGTATCCGCAGCCAGCGAAGCTTGAGCGCGGCTACAGCGACATAGTCGACATTGGAGGTGGCCCGGATTCGCGTGAGCTCATCGGCACTTTCATTCTGGAGAAACAACTGCAACGGGCGACAGGCTTGCGCTTCGGGAATGCGTGGCAGGCTGATATAGAGGGGGTTGAGAAACCGGCGACTTGATGGACTGTACGGACTCATGTGCTCCGGTTCGGCTGGAAAAAGCGCGTGCAGCGGATTCAGGCCGATGAGCCCGCATCCGAGGGGTGCGGCAAGCTCGATGACTTCCATCAGGTCTCCAAAGTCACCGATTCCCCAGTTTCCGGATGACCTCAACGTGTAGAGCTGCAGGGTGATACCCCACAACCGACGTCGCTTCTGCAGCGCTTCGGGTGAATAGCACTGTGCAGGCGCCACAATCAGACGCACCCACACTTCCTCGCTGGATCCAAGACGAACGCTCAAGCGGTGATACCCGGTGTCTGGTGCGCGAGTCAGCGGTACATTCCATGTCCATGCCTTGTTGTCTGAAGGCCGACCCTCCTGGCGTGAAAGTTCGCCGACGCCTGAGGTACCGGACTCGGTCGCTCCGTCTTCGGTCAACAGTGTCCACGCAATCAACGCGTCGCCAACCAGAGATGGAGCCGTGATTTCCAGGATGACGGGCTGGCCTTGTTGCAGCACCAGAACTCTGGGGAACGAGACCGCAGCATCGCCCGGCGGGTTTGTCGCGCTGGCCTGTTGATCCAAGAGGCTATCTGGATCGACACCCATCGCCCGCAGCAATGCGATCCGCGTTGCGGTCGAGAATGCCTTCAGCTCACCGCGATAGTCGTGGTAGGCCTGTCCGATGCCGTACTGCTGCGCGAGTTGATCGAGCGTTGGTGCCGTCATTTCGCCGCCAGGACTGAAAATCCCCTACGCACCGCTGCTGGCACCTCACCATCCACAAGGAGCGCGCAGGAATGGGGTGGGAGAACGTGAATTCCGGTGTTCTCGCTGGTGCTTCCGCTGTCGGTCAACTGCCACCGCGCCGTGTTGAAGACGAGCTGCCATTGCGTTCCCCCTTTCGGATGCGGCAACGTGAACGCGACAACCGAGGGGCCGCCATTGCAGATGAACAGCACATGGCCGTTGGTGTGACCGCGCATGTCGACAAAGGCGTGCCCAATCAGGACACCCATGCCTTGTGCATCGACTTCCTGCCAATCACCATCGCGAATTTCCCTGCCGTCTGGATGCCACCAGCTCACGTCCTTATGGTGGCGGTCCGGCTGGCGTGCGCCCTTGAGGAACGCATCCCGCCGCAACCCGGTTGCTTGCCTGCGAATGAACAGCAGCTGGCGAACGAATGCGATCAGGGGCGCGCGCTGCCTGGCAAGGTCCCAGTCGATCCAGTTGAGCGCGTTGTCCTGGCAGTAAGCATTGTTGTTACCTGACTGCGTGCGCCCGAACTCATCGCCAGCCAGCAACATGGGCACGCCCTGGGACAGCAGCAAGGTCGCTAGAAAATTTCGCATCCGACGTTCCCGCACATCAATAATTGCGGGATCTGTCGTGGTTCCTTCAGCACCACTGTTCCAGCTCAGGTTGTGACGGCTGCCGTCGCGATTGTCTTCCAGGTTGGCAGCATTGTGCTTGTCGTTGTAGGCAACCAGATCATGCAGTGTGAAGCCATCGTGGCAGGTGACGAAGTTGATGCTGGCGGTCGGTCGGCGGGCATGATGACGGAACAAGTCGCTGGACCCGGCAAACCGTTCCGCAAAGGCGCCACGCTTGATGGCGTCGCCTCGCCAGTATGACCGAATGTCGTCGCGGTATTTGTCGTTCCACTCGGACCACTCAGGCGGAAAGCGCCCTAACTGGTAGCCATCCGCTCCGATGTCCCACGGCTCTGCAATGAGCTTGACGTAGCGCAACGCAGGTTCGGCACGCACTGCCTTGAAGAACTCGCTCTCAGTCGAGAATCTCTCGGCATCGCGTCCCAGGACGGGCGCCAGGTCGAACCGGAAACCATCCACGTGCATTTCTTCTGCCCAGTACTTGAGGCAATCGATGATGAGCCTGCGCGTCGCTGCGCGGCCGATCGCGAGTGTGTTGCCGGTGCCAGTGTGATTCTGGTACTTCGCGGAATCCTGGGGTTCGAGTCGGTAGTAGGTCGCATTGTCGAGGCCCTTGAGGCTCAAGGTGGGCCCCCGCTCGTTGCCTTCAGCGGTATGGTTGAAGACCACGTCGAGGATGACTTCAAGGCCCGCGGCGTGCAGACCCTTGACCATGTCGCGAAACTCGTTCTGCGGGTCTCTCACGGCATATTCGACTGCAGGCGAGAACCACGCGATCGAGTTGTATCCCCAGTAGTTGGTGAGCCCCTTGTCTACCAGAAAACGCTCTGGAACAAACGCCTGGATCGGCAGCAGCTCGACGGCAGTAATGCCCAGTCGAGAGAGGTACGTGGTGACCGCCGGGTGGGCGAGCGCAAGGTAGGTGCCGCGAATATCTTCCGGGACTTCCGGATGCTGTTGCGTGAATCCCTTGACGTGCAATTCGTAGACGACAGTATCTCGCCAAGGGGTGGCCGGGGGACGATCCTCTGCCCAGTCGTACTCCGGATCGAGGACGACCGCCTTGTAGTTGAAGGGAGCGCTGTCTGCAAACTCCGCGTCCAGGTCGTTCGCAGAATCGTTGAACGCGAAGAGGGCTGCGTGCCACTTGAAACGCCCTGCCAGCTTGCGCGCGTACGGGTCGAGCAGCAGTTTGTCCGGCGTGTAGCGCAATCCGCGGCCCGGCTCCTGGGGGCCCGTTGCCCGAAACCCGTAGATCGTGCCCGGCATGCCACGGGGCAATGGCAAAAATCCGTGCCAGACATCTCCCGTTCTTGCAGGCAACATCACGCGAGTCAATTCGCGTTCACCGGCGGCATCGAACAGGCACAGGTCAATGCGAATCGCGCTGCTCGAGTGCACGGCGAAATTGACGCCAGCGCCCGTCCAGGTTGCCCCGAGGGGCGACGCGTCGCCCAGCTGAAGGTTGAACTCGGAAAGGCTGAGGTCAGATGCACCCATGCTAACTGCCATGAGAACTTGGGGCCGTTCTGCGCTCTGGCTCAGTCTGCATGGCGCCAGATCGTGATCGCGAGCGGTGGCAACCTGACGGTGAGACGACAGGAATAGCCCTGCCATGGGGCCTCGACGGCCTGCAGGCTCACTTCTGGCGCGTAGTTTGACCCGCCGAAGCGGCCATCGTCGCTATCCAGCACCTTCACATACTCCCCTGCCTCCGGCACTCCGAGCAGGTGGGCATCGCGCGGCACCGGCGTGCAATTGAAGACGCAGATCAAGGGCTTGCCGCCCGTCCCTGGTCCCGCTTGCCGCAGGAAGGCAAACACGCTCTCCTCCTGGTTGTCGAGTTCGATCCACCGAAACCCTTCCCAGGTTGCGTCGGACGCATACAGCTGCGGGTGGCGCCGGTACAGATGATTGATGGCCTTGCTCCACTCGTACAGGGCGCGGTGCGCGGGTTGGTCGAGTAGCGCCCAGTCGAGGGATTCATGGTCCCGCCATTCGTACCATTGCCCGAATTCGCAGCCCATGAAGAGCAGCTTCTTGCCGGGATGCACTGTCATGTAGCCAAGGAGCAATCGGTAGTTGGCCCGCTTCTGCCATTCGTCGCCTGGCATCTTGTCCAGGAGCGCCCGCTTGCCGTGAACCACTTCGTCATGTGACAGCGGCAGCAGGTACCGCTCGGAGAAAGCGTAGACAAGCGAGAAGGTGATCAGGTTATGGTGCAACCGGCGATGCACCGGCTCGAAGGCCCAGTACTTCAACGAATCGTTCATCCAGCCCATGTTCCACTTGAGCGTGAAACCCAGGCCGCCGTGATGAACAGGCTGCGTGACACCGGGGAATGCTGTCGATTCTTCGGCAATCATCATGACACCCGGGTGGTAGTGCCCGATCGTCCAGTTCAGCTGTTTGAGAAACTCGATGGCTTCCAGGTTCTCGCGCCCACCCAGGCGGTTTGGTATCCATTCGCCTGCGTTGCGGCTGTAGTCGAGATAGAGCATCGACGCCACTGCATCCACGCGCAGTCCGTCGATGTGGTAGTACTCCAGCCAGAACAGCGCATTGGCAACGAGAAAATTGCGCACTTCATGGCGACCATAGTTGAAGATCTTGGTCCCCCACTCCGTGTGCTCACCCTGACGCGGGTCAGCGTGCTCGTAGACCGCCGTGCCGTCGAACTCCGCAAGGCCATGAGCGTCCTTGGGAAAATGCGCGGGGACCCAGTCAATGAGTACGCCGATGCCTGCCGCATGGCACCGATCAACGAAGCGCATGAAATCCTGCGGGGTGCCATGGCGTGCCGTCGGCGCGTAGTACCCGGCGACCTGATAGCCCCAGGAACCGTCAAAGGGATGTTCGGCGACGCCCATCAATTCGATGTGCGTGTAGCCGAGATCGTTGACGTAGGGAATCAACTGGTCGCCGAGCTCGTCCCAGCCGTGGAAAAGCCTCTCGTCCCAGGGTCGTCGCCACGAACCCGGATGAACTTCGTATACCGATACCGGGGCGCTGACCGCATCAAAGTGGCGGCGCGCTTCCATCCAGTTTGCGTCCTGCCATGAGAACCCGTCGAGATCGCTCACGATCGAAGCGGTGTCGGGCCTTAGCTGCATCGCGAATCCGTACGGGTCGGCCTTCAGCAGGGTGCGGCCGTCCCTGGCGCGGATTTCGTACTTGTAGAGTTCACCGGGCGCGACGCCGGGAATGAACAGCTCCCAGATCCCCGAACTCGCGAGCGCGTGGAGCGCATGCTTGCGGCCGTCCCAGGAATTGAACGCGCCGACGACGCTGACTCGTTCGGCATTCGGCGCCCAGACCGCAAACCGCGTGCCCGCGAGCCCATCCAGAACAAGGGGATGCGCCCCGAGCTTGCGGTAAATGTGGTGATGGGTGCCCTCGCCGAACAGGTAGAGATCCTGCTCGGTGAGTTGCGGGGCGAAGTAGTAGGGATCGTGCTTGGTCACGACTGCGCCATTCCCATAACGAATCCGCAGCAGGTACGGACGCAAAGGTCGACGCCGGGCGAGTACGCACTCGAACAGGCCACCCGGATCCAGACGTGTCATTGGCCGCGCGGCCGACAGTTCTTCGTCTTCCCAATAGACCGCGACGCTGTCAGCGTCAGGCTCCAGAACACGCACGACACACACCGGCGCTTGACCGGGGCGGCCGCTCTCCTCGACCAGTTCGTGATAGCCGAGCAGGGACCTCGGCTCACGATGGGTGGCGCCGAGCAACGCTGCAATCTGGACTGAAGTCAGTGAGGATGCCATCGGTAAGGAACGTGCGGTGGGCAACGACGTGCGGTCGAACCGCATTCGATCCGGAGGACCCAAGAATACAGGGCGTACGGGGCAGGCAGTAGCTTTTGCGCCCCCGCCCGGCCAGGAGCCCGCTGCCAGCGGTTACAGGACCGGCTTGATACCCCAGATGCCGTCGGCGTATTCGCGAATACTGCGGTCGCTTGAGAACGGCCCCATGCTCAAGGTGTTGATGACTGCCTTGCGGCTCCACGCGTCCTGGTCTACATAGAGGGCATCGACCTCGTCCTGGGCGGCGGCATACGCGGCAAAGTCCTCGAGCACGAGGAAGTGCTCGTTGTCGCCGAGCAGGCGTGCGGCCAGGGACCTGGCATCGGCAGGATTGCCGCGGGTGAACTCACCGGACGCGATGCGGTCGATCGCCCGCTTGAGCTCAGGCAATGAGGCAGCAACGCTGGCGGGAGAATGTCCCTGCTGGCGGCGCGCAGCGACCTCTGAGGCCGTCATTCCGAAGATGAAGATGTTCTCCGGGCCAACCGCCTCGCGGATCTCGATATTCGCACCGTCCAGCGTGCCGATCGTCAGGGCGCCGTTCAGTGCCAACTTCATGTTCCCGGTACCAGAGGCTTCCATGCCCGCCGTCGAGATCTGCTGTGACAGGTCTGCAGCCGGCATGATTTCCTGGGCCAGCGATACGTCGTAGTCCGGGAGGAAGCACAGCTTCAGTTTGCCGCGCACGCGTTCATCGACGTTCAGCACACGGGCGACTCCGTTGATCAGCTTGATGATCGCTTTCGCCACCGCGTAGCCGGGGGCCGCCTTGCCGGCAATGATGACGGTGCGCGGAACAATGGGCTCGTCAGGGGCAGCAATGATGCGCTGATAGCGCACGATCACGTAGAGGAGGTTCAGCAATTGGCGCTTGTACTCGTGGATGCGCTTCACCTGCACGTCGAACAGGGACCGCGTATCGACCTCCACACCCGTAAGCTCGAGAATGCGCGCAGCCAGGCGATCTTTGTTCGCCTGCTTGATGCTGCGGAAGCGCTCGCGGAAACCGGCATCATCGGCCGCCCACTTCAGGCGATCGAGATCCTCGAGATCGTTCTCCCACGCAGAGCCATTCTTCTCCGTGAGGAGCTCAGCCAACCCGGGATTCGCCTGCTTTAGCCAGCGCCGCACTGCAATGCCGTTGGTTACATTGGTGAAGCGCGTCGGCCACATCTCGGCAAAGTCCCGGAAAATGGTTTCTCGCATCAGCTCCGAGTGCAGTTTGGCGACGCCGTTCACGCGGTGACTGCCGACGACGCACAGGTAGGCCATGCGCACATGCTTGTGCCCGTTCTCGCCGATCAGCGACATGCGCCTGACACGGTCCGCATCGCCGGGATACAAGGCACTGACTTCATCGAGGAAGTCCTTGTTGACGCGATAGATGATGCGCATGTGCCGCGGCAAAACGCGCTCAACGAGATCGACAGGCCACGTCTCGAGCGCCTCGGGCAGCAACGTGTGGTTGGTGTAGCTGCAGACCTTGCGGGTCATGTTCCATGCGGCATCCCACACCAGCCCATGCTCGTCCATCAGCAGGTGCATCAGCTCGATGATGGCCAGGGCTGGATGCGTATCGTTGAGCTGTATCGCGGCGCCTTCGTGCAGCTGCTGCAACGTCCGGCCTTCTGCAAGATGCTGCGCGATCAGGTCCTGCAACGATGCGCTGACGCAGAAGTACTGCTGTTTGAACCTCAGTTCCTTGCCTTGCGGGGTCGTGTCATCCGGATACAGCACACGGGTGAGGTTCTTGGCATCGATCTGGTCGGCAACAGCGGCGGCATAGTTGCCGGCATTGAAGTCCTCGATGCGAAACGGGGTGATCGCTCGCCCCGACCACAGGCGCAGGTGATTCACGGTGGGACTCGAATTCCCGGGGATCAGGAAATCGTAGGCAACGGCCCAGACATCATTCGTGTCCACCCACTGCCGGCGCTCGATGCCGGCGCCGTCACGGGCTGTCAGGCAGCGGCCGCCAAAACGGACGCGGTACCGGATACTGCCACGTCCGTTCTCCCAGAAATTCTGGTATCGGAGCCAGGAGCTCGCCAGCTCGCGTTGGCCACCATTGTCGTCAATGAGCTGGGTGAAGATGCCGTAGTCGTAGCGAATGCCGTAGCCCGTAGCCGCGTATCCCAGCGTCGCCAGCGAATCGAGGAAGCAGGCAGCCAGACGACCGAGTCCGCCATTGCCAAGGCCGGGATCCTCTTCTTCTGCGGCAACATCCTCGAGCGGGTGACCCATCGCGTTCAGCGTGTCGCGGGTCTCCTCAAGCAACCTTGCATCAAGCGACGATATCGCATTAATCAGGTTGCGGCCCAGCAGGAACTCCATCGACAGGTAGGACACATGCTTGACGTGGGCTTGGGCCACGCGACGACGTGTGGCCACCCAGCGCTCCGCCAGTTCGCCACGGATGGCGATGGACAATGCGTCGTACAGGTCACGGCGGGTGGCCGTCGCGAGGTCCTTGCCGAGTGAGCGTTCCAGCTGGTCGATCAATGCGGCACGAACCGTGCCGGCCTGCAGGCGCACGGTGACCGGGAGAGTGGCTGCGGGAGTCACGTCGGTCACGAATGGATCAACTCGGCAGGCGGGCGGCAGACAGGGAGCGGGTCAATGCATGTCACTCTATTCGACTTCGACGACCCGCTCAGCGACGATGCGCCAGAAATTGCTCTCCCGGACGAACGTCAGTTCACGACGGATCGTGTTGTTCTCGAAACGCTGCGTGAACGTGGCGATGCTGCGGTCCGGATCCGGTTGCGTCATCTTGAGGCCCTGTACGCCTGGCGCGGGAACGGGGCCTGTGGCCACCTGTTCGCGCCGCTGCTCAAGCCAGGCCTCTTTGGCCGTGCCTTCCGGAGCGGTGAAATTGGGCGAATAGGCCGCCATCATCCGATCCGTGTTGCGTTCGTTCCAGGCCTCAGCCCAGACAGCCACGATTTCCTCAGGCAGGCTGAGCGGTGAAATGGCGGTTCCGAAGTACGAGGGCGCTTCATCAAGGCACTTCCCTGACGATCCCGCTTTGGTGACCGAGGCGGTGGCAGACGCGCCTGGCTGCGTCTGCGCGGACGTTTCAGACGGCACGTTGATGCCTCCGGCATGCGCCGGGGCGTCCAAACCGGTCGGTACCTTGAGTGGCGGGACGGCTCGGGCACCGAGGTAGGGCTGGACGGTCCCGCCGCAAGTAGGCGTGAGTCCGCAACCCGCGAGGCCCAACCCGAGCAATATGGCAGGCACAACCATAAGACGGCGGACGGCGGCTTTTCCGTCAGCGTGACTCGATAGCGGTAACTTGAAATTGGACATGAAGAGTTCAGTGCGAGCCGTGGAGAGTGCGTATGACGGGTCCAATGCGCCCCCCAAGAGCCGAGACGGAAGTCCATGACTGCCAGCCTGAACCCAGGGGACTGCGTGCGCCGGCGAGTTTACCGTACGGGCAGCCCATGCTGTAGACGCTTTGGCCCAGTGCAAGTTGCCGGCGGGTCGAGGTTTCGCGCCCTAGCCTCCCGAGCGCTTGGCAGCCCACCCGAGCCGGTTCAGCTCGGCAACCAGTCCATCACGGTGGTCACCCTGAATCTCGATCAAGCCGTCGCGAACTGCCCCGCCGGAACCGCAACGCTTCTTGAGTTGAGTTGCCAGCTGGTCGAGCGCATCCGGGGCCAACGGCAGCCCCGAAATCACCGTGACCCCCTTGCCCTTCCTGCCTTGTGTTTCGCGGCCCACCCGGACCGCCCCGCCTCGCGCAACATTGCGGGCTTCCGCGGCTTTCGCTGTCTTGCAGACGCAGTCGGTCAATGGCCGCAGGCAGCCGGGACAGACCCTGCCCACCCCCGTCGAATACACGATTCCACCCTCGGCACGAGATTTCACGATTACCTTCTGTTTTCAAATGGTTGCAGAAAAGCTCCGACGCAACTCCGGTGGGGTGCTCCGACCCCGGAACCCGGGTAGCAGACGGGCCGCCAAGGATTGCGCTTTGCCAGCCGACACAGGCAGACCGGCCCGCGATTCATAAATCCCGGGGCGGCATCGAGAAAGTGTGATCAAGCGCCGACACTATGTCGACTGGTCTGCTATTCATGGTGTGCTATTGATTCTGCGCAGCAGGTAATCCCGACAATGAGTTCAGCCAACCCCTTTGCCGACGAATCGCCGCCTCCCAAGGACGGCGACGATGCGCCATTGACGGGGGACCAGACTGCCAGGATCTTCATGCTGACAGGGCGGTTCCCCGCCCGCGACCGCACGAAGCGCGATCCCGCCATGAGCACGGGGTCACACGAGCACACGCGGATGCTCAAGACGTTGCTCGGCAATCTCGATGGCATGGTCTATCGCTGCCGGGACGACGCAAGCTGGACGATGGAGTTTGTCAGCGACGGTTGCACCCGCCTGACCGGCTACCAGCCGGATGACCTGCTGCACAACAACCGTGTGTCCTACGAAACCCTGACGCACCCGGACGACCGCAAGCGCATTCGCGACGCCGTTCGGGACGCCATCGCGCAACGCCGTCGTTTCGACATCGAGTACCGCATGATCCGTGCAGACAGCGAGATTCGCTGGGTCTGGGAAAGAGGGACCGGTGTCATCGATGCGGAGGGCAAGGTTGCCGCGGTCGAAGGCATCATCCAGGACATCACTGACCGCCGCGAAGCGGTCCATGCATTGCGCGAGGCAGAACGCCGCTACCACAGCCTGTTCCACAACGCCGTCGAAGGCATCTTCCGCACGACGCCGGAAGGCCACTACCTCGATGCCAACCCGGCCCTGGCGCGCATCTACGGGTTCGAATCGCCGGAGGAGATGACCGATTCGCTGAAGGACATCCGCAACCAGCTGTATGTCGACTCTGCGCGCCGGGAAGAATTCGTCCGCCAGATCAAGAAGCGGGGTTCAGTCACCGGCTTCGAGGCGCAGGTCTACCGCAAGGGCGGCGACGTCATCTGGATTTCAGAGAACGCACGAGCCGTCTTCGACGACGACGGCAATATCCTGTTGTACGAAGGCACGGTGGAAGATATCACCGAGCGCAAGCTGTACCAGGCAAGAATCGAGCAGCAGGCCAACTACGACACGCTGACGGGGCTGGCCAACCGTTCACTCCTCAATGACCGGCTGCATCAGGCCATTCTGTCGGCAGAGCGTCACGGCACGCAGGTTGCTGTTGCATTCGTCGATCTAGATCGCTTCAAGTTCGTCAACGACAGCCTCGGCCACCACTTCGGCGACCGGTTGCTGAAGATGATGTCGGAACGACTGCGTAGCTGCGTACGCGAATGCGATACGGTGGCCCGGCTGGGCGGCGATGAGTTCGTGCTTCTGATCTCCGACGACTCGGGTCACAGCGTCGTCAAGCAAGTGATGGATCGCGCTCTGGCCACGGTAGCCGAGCCCTGGGTGATCGAGGAAGGCGAGTTCAACGTGACGTGCAGCATCGGCATCGCCATGTTCCCGGACGATGGCCGGGATGCTGAAACGCTGCTGAAGAACGCCGATTCGGCGATGTACCGCGCCAAGGAAGGGGGCGGCGGCGGTTTCAGTTTCTTCACGAACGACCTCAATGTGCAGATGACCCAGCGGCTCGAGATGGAAAGCCGGCTACGGCGCGCGCTCGAACGGCAGCAGTTCCTGTTGCACTATCAGCCGCGGGTGGACCTGGCCAGCGGCAGGATCATCGGCACCGAGGCCCTCATTCGCTGGCGCGTACCCGACCAGGGCATGATCCCGCCAAGTAGTTTCATTCCACTGGCGGAAGAGACTGGCCTGATCGTACCGATAGGCCGGTGGGTGTTGCAGACAGCGTGTGCGCAGAACAAAGCCTGGCAGGAGGCAGGGCTGCCACCGATCGTGGTTTCCGTCAACGTGTCTGCCCGGCAGTTCAGGCACGACAACCTGGTCGAAACCGTCGAGGCGGTGCTCGCACAGACTGGGCTTGATGGCCGTTATCTTGAGATCGAACTGACCGAGAGCATGGTGATGCACGATGCCGCCAAGCTGGCCGCCATGCTGGTGGAACTCAAGAAGCTCGGGGTCCAGATCTCCGTCGACGATTTCGGCACCGGCTATTCTTCGTTGAGCTACCTGAAGCGCTTCCCCGTCGATCGCCTGAAGGTGGACCGTTCGTTCGTGCAGGACATCGCGTCGGATCACGACGATGCGACCATTGTCCGCACCATCATCGCCCTCGGGCATAACCTGAGCCTTAAGGTCGTTGCAGAAGGCGTCGAGACGGAGGAGCAGGTGAACTTCCTCCGGCAGAATCACTGCGATGAAATGCAGGGGTACTATTTCGGGCAGCCGATGCCGGCGGAGGAGTTCGGCAACTTGTTTGCGGCCCGCAAAGAATAGGGCCAGACGGCTCCGTGAGTTACACTGCGCGGACCATGCAACCCGCCCGCGACCTCTTCTCCTACCGCAAGTACTGGGCGTCCCGCTTCGGTACGGCTCCTTTCCTGCCGATGTCGCGGGAGGAAATGGAGGTGCTCGGCTGGGACAGTTGCGACGTCATTCTCGTCACCGGCGATGCCTACGTCGACCACCCGAGTTTCGGGATGGCGATCGTGGGCCGCATGCTCGAAGCACAGGGCTTCCGCGTCGGTCTCATTGCCCAACCGGACTGGCGCAGCGCGCAGGACTTCGCGCGACTTGGGTTGCCCAACCTGTTCTTCGGCGTCACCGCCGGCAACATGGATTCGATGGTGAATCGATATACGTCCGACAAGCGGGTGCGCAGCGACGATGCGTACACGCCGGGCGGCGTCGGTGGCAAGCGGCCGGACCGCTCCGTGATCGTCTATTCGCAGCGAGTCCGTGAGGCCTTTGCCGAAGTGCCTGTCGTCATCGGTGGCATCGAAGCCAGTCTCCGGCGAATCGCCCATTTCGACTACTGGTCAGAGAAGATCCGTCGATCGATCCTGCTGGACGCCAAAGCCGACCTGCTCGTCTACGGCAATGCCGAACGGCAGATTGTCGAGATCGCACACCGTCTTGGCGCGGGTGAGTCGATCCACGACCTCACCGATTTGCGCGGCACTGCCTTCGCCAGACGCAGCACGCCCGTGGATTGGATCGAAATCGACTCCACGACGATCGATACGCCGGGGCCGCTCAATCCTCCGGTCGATCCGTATACGATGGAAGGGGCAAAAGACACGCGCCCGGTCTCCGAGAGTCCGGCATCGCCAGCGGTTGCAACCGCCTCTTCCTGCGCCACGCCTGCAGAGGGGAGCGTCAAGGTCGTCAAGTTCTACCGCCAGGTTCCGACGGCGGCGCGAGATCGCTCGGTTATTCGTATGCCGTCGTTCGAAAGCGTTCGCGCAGACGCAGTGCTGTATGCCCACGCCTCGCGCATCCTGCATCTCGAGTCGAACCCGGGGAATGCGCGCGCCCTGGTGCAACGTCATGGCGATATCGACGTCTGGCTGAACCCGCCACCGATTCCGCTCACGATGAAGGAGATGGATGCCGTCTACGAGCTGCCTTACAGTCGCGTGCCGCATCCGTCTTACGGCACTGCGAAGATCCCCGCCTACGAGATGATCCGCTTTTCCATCTCGATCCAGCGTGGCTGCTTCGGGGGCTGCACGTTCTGTTCTATCACCGAGCATGAAGGCCGGATCATCCAGAACCGCTCCGAGGACTCGATCATTCGCGAGATGGAAGTCATCCGCGATTCGACGCCGGGCTTTACGGGCGTGATTTCGGATCTGGGCGGGCCCACGGCGAACATGTATCGCCTGGCCTGCAAGTCCACGGAGATTGAATCGGCGTGTCGGCGGCCGTCCTGCGTTTTTCCCGGCATCTGCCCGAACCTCAATACCGATCACAGCCCGCTCATCAAGCTGTATCGACGTGCGCGCGCTCTACCCGGGATCAAGAAGGTCCTGATCGGCTCCGGCGTCCGCTACGACCTCGCGGTCGAGTCGCCTGAGTATGTGAAGGAACTGGTGCAGCACCATGTCGGCGGCTATCTCAAGATCGCGCCGGAAGCCATCGGAGAAGGCCCGCTGGCGAAGATGATGAAACCGGGAGTGGGCACGTACTACCGCTTCAAGGAGCTCTTCGACAAGTACTCCAAGGAGGCCGGGAAGGAACAGTACCTGATCCCCTACTTCATCGCCGCCCACCCCGGGACAACGGACGAGGACATGCTTGAGCTCGCACTGTGGCTCAAGAAAAACGGCTTTCGCACGGACCAGGTGCAAGCGTTCCTCCCCTCGCCGATGGCCACGGCCACCGCGATGTACTACTCGGGCAAGAACCCGTTGCGCAAGGTCACGGCCACGAGCGAAACCGTTACGATTCCGCGCGGGCTGAAGGTCAGGCGACTGCACAAAGCCTTCCTCCGTTGGCACGATGCCAACAACTGGCCGATTCTGCGGGATGCACTGAAGCAGATGGGTCGCGCCGATCTGATTGGTCCCGGCAAGCATCAGCTGATTCCGGCCTGGCAGCCCGCCGGAACAGGGGGCGTCCCCGAGGGAACACGGCGCCCTGCGAAGACCCGGGACGGCAAGACCACCCCCGCAAGAACCCAGCACACGGGGCTCAAGGGCGTCAGGCTGCCGCCCATAGGACATAGGAAGCCGGCTCGCCCCTGATGCTTGGGCTGGAACGGGCTGTCGCCACCCGGTCTATCGGTGAGGCCCCCTGACTGCCATCCGCCGGTTCCCTAACACCCGCCTCGAAGTCGCAGTTTCAACCGGCCACGGGATGGCGGACCTCTCGAAACTGATGCAGGCCGATGGCGACGCGTTGCAGATCGGTCCGAACCTGCGTTCGATGCAGAGTCGGTGGAGCCAGGGCCGCGACACCGAACATCTCTCAACGCTGGGTGACGACCTTCTTGCCATTGTCTCGCTCGTCGGTGATCACTCGAACATCGTCCTGGACCCGGACCTCGATACTTACTATTCGGGACAGGTATCCGTCAGCAGCGCGCCGAGCGTCGTGATGGCAATGGGTGGACTGCAACGTGCGCTCGCGTACGCCGCGCAGAAGCGGGCCGGGAAGGCTGTGCCCGAACGCACTTCGGGTGAGGTGAGCTACTGGACCACCAAAGTGGCCGGCGCCGTGCAGGATATGCAGGGCTATGCAATGCGCGCCTCCGTTGCCAACGAGTCTCTGCGCCCTGCCTTGATGCCTGCCAACTGGCTTGAGCAATCACGCAAGTTCGAGGACTTGAGCACGCGATCCAGCGAGGAACACGAAACCGAGGCCTAGGCCAAGGAAGTGGTGGCCGCGGCTGCCGGGTTCGTCCCTGCCACGATGGGTTTATCGACGAATGCCATCGGAAAGGTCGATGAACTGCTCGATATCCGCATTGCGAGTCAAAAGGCTCGCATCCTGTGGCTCAGCGTGCTCACTGCCGCTTGCTTGCTGGTCTGTGCCTACGTGTTCACCGCCTTCCACCTGTCGAACAAGCTTGGCTTCGGTGCGCTGGTTACTCGTATCGAGAAGCTGGCCAGCGGTGATCTCACGGTGAACTATCCTGCCCGCGGTCGTGACGAGATTGGCGTGATGATCGACGCCTTCAACGCCAGCCGCGACCGCCTGCAGAAAATCGTTGTCCGGATTCGCGAAGCGTCAGATACGATCGGCGTCGCCGGATCGGAGATCGCTTCCGCTAATGACGACCTCGCGCGTCGTGGATCCGAGCAGGCCGCGGTGGTCAGCGAGTCTGCCGATAACGTGGCGCGGGTGGCCGCCAGGTGGCCACTACGCTGACTGCCGCGAATCAGGCCCAGACGCAGTCCGGCAACGCCCTGAAGGCGGTTGCGAATGGCAAGGCAGCCGTGGACGAAGTTGTCGCCACCATGGAGCGCATCACCGGCTCGTCCCGGCGCATCGGCGACATCATCGGCGTCATCGACGAGATTGCCTTCCAGACGAACCTGCTGGCATTGAATGCCGCTGTCGAGGCGGCGCGCGCCGGCGAGCATGGACGCGGCTTTGCAGTCGTCGCGAGCGAAGTTCGAGGCCTTGCGCAGCGTTGCTCGACTGCAGCCAGCGAGATCAAGCAGCTCATCACAGCGTCCACGCAGGATGTCCGCCAGGGTGCTACTCAGGTGGAAACCGCAGGCAAGGGCATGACGGCCATTCTGCATTCCGTGGAACAGGTATCGGGCATCATCAGCCGCATCGCCGAAGCCAGCCGCGCGCAGGCGGACGACATGATCAAGATGAAGAGCGCGATCCAGCACATCGATGCAGACACTCAACAGAACGCTGCATTGGTCGAGCAGACGGCCGCGGTGTCCATCTCGCTCAGAAGCGAGGTGGAGCAACTGCTTGAGTCGGTCAAGTCCTTCACACTCGGCCATCACCAAGAGGGCCAGTACTACTCGGCACCCGCCGATTCGGCGCCGCAGTTCGAGGACGAGCACCGGCAGCAACGGGCTGCGTAGCACACCTTTATCGGGGCCCGAGGGCGGAGCAGATCAGGTAGTGGTCTGCTCCAGCTCCCACTGGGCGAAGGGCACGTTGCGCTTAACAAACAGTCCAAATCCGACGTGAACAAAGTCTTTGTCCAGACGGTGCCGGTACCAGTCGCCTGAACGCAAGTGGACATTCTGGTCAGTCCCTGACGGATCCATCCTCTCCCGGAAATCCTCTTCGGTTGGCACATGCAGGTAGACCGCCCCGCGGCTTAGCCTGGCAAGGTTGGCAATCGCTCTGGCCGCGGCCCGATCGTCGAGATACTGCAGCACATCGCAGCAGACCGCGAGGTCGAACGGTGAGCGGTTGCGGTAGTCCACGACGGAACCCTGCGTCCATCCATGCTTGGCGCAGAGGTAGTCGCTGAATTCGACCCCCAGATAAGTGGCGTGCGGAAACGCCTGCAGCAGCGGCTTGCGAAGCCACCCGAGACCACAGCCTGCATCCAGGATACGGCGAACCGGAAGGCCAAGCTGCTTGACGGCGGCCGCGATCAGCTTGCCACGCAGTTCTGTTTCCGTGCGACTCATCGCACGCGTGGCAGGCGTCAGGTAGAAGCGTCGGTAATAGTCGGATCCGAATCGTTCGGTGCGCCGGGTAGCGGTCTTTGCTGCTTTGCTCGTTGCCATTCTCTCATCCACGCAGGGCGATAGCCGCACAGCGTACCAATTCGCGGAGGCGTCGGGCGGTGCGATGTGGCTTCAGGGAGAGTGAAGCAGGGCCGGGCACGTACGCCGAAACCACGCCGCCCCGACCCCGAAGCGCTCGCGGGAACCCCCCCACCCGTTGTCTGCTATCCTGAATTCCGGCGGATTGCCGCGAAACCACAGTGCATAACAACAAACGGGAAGGGCTCACCATGGCTTGGGTAGTGATAACGATGGTAGTGGCGCTGCTCCAGTATCTTGCTTTCGGATTCATGGTCGGGAGTGCGCGCGGGAAGTACGGTGTTCCGGCTCCGGCCATTTCAGGCAACGAGATCTTCGAGCGGTATTTCCGCGTACAGCAGAACACCCTGGAGCAGCTCGTGGCGTTCCTGCCGGGCATCTGGCTGTTCGGTACCTATGTCAGTCCGATCTGGGCCTCTGTCCTCGGCGCTGTCTTCATAGTGGGCCGCGCTATTTACGCTGCCGGGTACATTCGCGACCCGAAGGGGCGCGGCCCTGGATTCGGCCTTACGTTCCTGTCGACTACGATCCTGCTACTCGGCGGCCTGTACGGCGCGGTCAGGACGCTCCTCTAGTTCGGTACTCCAGGATCAGCGCGACGGCGTGCTGATCCTGGGACTGAACCCGACCTGCTCGTACTCGAAGCCGTCGCGCGGTCGGTCAAGTTTGCGGATATAGAGCGTCAGCGGCTGAATCCTTCCTAGGCTGCCAGTCACGGCTATCAGGTCGCCGGCCTTGAACGTATCGGCCGTCACGCCGATGTCGGCCAGCTCGAAGCGATTGTCCATCTCAAGTCGCCAGGATTGCGGCGCGGAACTGCCGGTGCGGACTTCGAGGACGATGAAGGGGTGCGGGTGAACGAAGGCAAACTGCGTGATCACGCCTTTCAGCATGCGCGGCTGGCTCGTGTCATACGCGGCGGCGATGGAATGATGCCCCAATGCCGTTCCGCCCGTCATTAGAGCGGCCACAACCCACAACGACACTCTGGCGTCCATGCCGTGATAGTAGTCGCAGCGTGGCTTGCGGAGCTAGGCCAGGGTTGACCGCAAGCGGCGGTAGGCAACGACCACCCCGGTAACGCTCAGCGCCAACCCCCCGGCAAGCAACAGCAGCATCAGCGGGATTCGCAACCAATCCCGCGCTGCCAGGACCGGTACCTTGTAGGTGTGAAGGGCGTAGTACACCCACGCATAAGCGCGTCGGCTCGCATCCATGTCGGCAAGGATCTCGCCAGTCGCCCCATCCACGTAGACTCGATGGGGTTCGGTTGATCCGACGAGATATAGCCGGGCGTCTTCAGGCAACTCTTCCGCCATAGAGTACAGATCCCCGGGGACGGCATTGGCTATCCGAATCGTTTCCCCATGGGGAAATGCGCTCCTCAAGCCTGCAAGCAACCACTCGTCTGGCAATGACTTTCTTGGAGGTGCTCCCGGAATGCGGACCTGAGAAACTCCATTCTGCATCAGCGCCTGCAGGAACCCTTTGCCTCCGATTGCCCGCAGCTGGATCGAGGCGACGGGCCCGGTGGCAGCCAATGCCTCGACCGAAACGCCATCTGCGATAGAGGATAGCGATGCACCGCTCATGGCCGTCGCGGCAGCGGCGCCTGCAGCGCCTCGAGAGAACAGCCTCCCGTGATCCATGGACAGCCAGCCGCTCAGGACCCAGCCAATCAGGAAGACACCCGCCGTCAACCCAAGCGCATGGTGCCAACGCCACCAAGAGACATAGACCCGCCAGCCCGATCCGCCCCGGGCCCGGGATTGCAGATAACGATAAACCCCGAGAATGAATCCAAGAATCGCACTAGCCAATGCCAGGAGGGAAATCCACCACACCAGGGAGTCCCAGAAGGACCAATGCTGACGAATCGAGGTCCAGTAGAGCCAGTGGGGCACAGCGCCGACTGAATTGAGCACGCGCTGTTGGCGGGTAGTCTTCTGCCGGACCTCCCCCGTCATCGCCGACACGTAAAGGACGGTGCCGGCGGAATCATCCAGGGTAACGCGATGATAGGGCCGCCCCGCTGCGAACCCCTCATGCACGATCCACTGGTCGTACTCGACGTCTTCGTCGATTGTCCTCGGTTTCGCTCTCCCGAAGGCCTGGGCAATGCGTCCGGCTGACTCGGCGCCGATCGGGCCAAGGGTCCGACCTGTTCTCGCATCGACAACCACGGGTGACAGGTTTGACTTGCCGAGCAGATAGACCGGCTGCCCGCCTCTCGCCCGGGCAATCAGCGAATCGGCGTCCGGCCTTGCGGCGAGTGCCTGGGCCGGCGACACGGTGATTGCTGATGGATCCAGCAGCTCGCCGTGGCTTAGACGATCACCAACTGGCAGTGAAGGGAACGGCTCGAACACCATGACCGCGCCGCTCGCGAACCACAGCGAAAAGAACAGGCAGACCAGCAGGCCGGTCCAGCGATGCAGCCAGACCAGCCCGCCCACGATCGACCGCGTGCCCTGGCTAGAAGCGGCCAACGAATCCGAACTCGTAGCTGCGCGGCGAACCGAGCAGCACTTCTGTCGGGTAGAACACGTCGGCCCACTGCGCATATGCCTTGTCGAAGACATTGTTCACGCGAGCAGTCAGCATCAGGTTGTTGGCCAGTCGATAGCCCGCATGCAGGTTCACCAGCGTGTAGGCGTCGAGGTGCAGCGTGTTGGCTGAATCGCCCTCGCGACTGCTGACGTAGCGGACTGCACCGCCGAGTTCAAGCGGCGTGCCGGCTACACCCACGTAGTTCGTCCACAGGTTCGCCACCCATTTGGGCGAGTTGGCCGGCACATTGCCTGTCGCATCCACCCCAAAGTCCGGATCGAAGAACCGGCCGAACTTGGCGTCGGTGAACGCCAGGTTGACACTGACCGTCAGTGGGTCGATCGGACGGAGGTTGCCGGCCAGTTCGAAGCCGCGGGACTTCTGCTCGCCCACGTTGCTCAAGTCCCCGAGATTGTTGATCTGCGTCAGGATGTTCTTGCGCTTGATGTCATAGAGCGCAACGGTAAGGTCACCGCGACGATCATTGGTCGTGACCTTGATACCTGCCTCCACCTGCCTCGCGTCGCTCAGGTCGAAGTTCTGGCTCGCATTGACGAGGAAGACATTCGACCCGACGGGATCCTGGCCCGTATTGAAGGACAGATAAGGCGTGATGTTCGGCGTGACGTTGTAGACGAGCCCCAAGCGCCAGTTGCTGCCATTGAACGTGCGATTGAAGCTGGAAGCAGCCTGGAAGGCGCCGGTGGGCCCGTAGTTCTTGCGCTCGAGGTCCAGGCTGTCGAAGCGTCCACCGAATACCAGCTTCATGGCGGGCGTCAGTGCAACCACATCCTCGAAGAACAGCGCGGAGCTGTCCCATTTGGTCGGGCTCTTGCGTTCAACGATATCGCCGAAGACACCGGGATTGGGATTGAAAGGATCCACGCTGTCGCCATCCGGAAAGCCGCGGCTGCGCATGAAGTCGAGATTGCTGTAGTCGAGACCAACCACGAACGTGTTGGCGTGCCCGCCGATCGATCCGCTGTGGGTGAGGCTCAACTGGTCGCCATAGAGCTGCTGGTCATGGAACACGAAGAAGCGGTCGCGATCGATCAGGTTGGTCGCACCGTTGAAAGCGTACACCTCCGAGTTGATCCACTTGCGGGTGGCGTCGTAGTAGTACGCCGTATTCGAGAGGGTCAGCGACGAGTTGATGTTCCAGGTGAGTTCGAGCTGTGGCCAGTACTGCTTGGCATCAATGCGATTGTCGCCGACATTGTAGTTGGTGTAGCGCAGCCGCTTGTCCAGGGTCAGTCCGGCATCCGACGTCAGGATGCCATTCAGGCGCTGCGTCGCGAAGGCGTTTGTCACCAGGGGCGTTCCGAAGTAGGCGGAAGGATGGTCTTCGAGGTAATCCAGCAGGAAGCGCCATTCCACGTTGTCCGACGGCTTCCAGTTGATGCCCGCGGAAATGCTCAGGGAGTCCGAAGACGCGTTCTTGACGTAACCATCCGATGCGGTGCGGCTGACGTCGGCCCGGACTGCGACCGTGTCGCCCCAATGCGTGCCGCCGCCCACTCCGATCGCCGTGGCTCCGAACCGGCCAATGGAGGCCGCGATTTCGAGCGGCACGTCTGAATAGCTCGGGCGCTTGTTGACGATATTGACGACGCCGCCGATGGCGCCCTGTCCGTAGAGGACGGAGGACGGACCTTTCAGGATCTCGACCCGAGCCAGGTTGAACGTGTTCATGGGCCGGTTGACCATGTTCGATGGTCCGATGGCCAGCCCGTTGTGCAGCAGGTAGATCTGCTGGCCGCTGAAGCCTCGCATGGAGAAGTCGGCCAAGTCGCCGGGCGAGCCGCCCGTGATGACGCCCGGCATGCTCGCTGTCGCGAATTCGATGGTGGGATACCCGCGACCAAGCATTTCGTCGGAATCGATCGTATCGATCGTGGCAGGGGTTTCGCGGGCAGTGAGGCCGAGCCGGCTGGACGTGGGCGTTTCCTGTTCAAGGACGCGGAGCTTGGAGGCCGTGACCGTGATCGTGGTCAACTCGGTCTGCTCGGCAGGCGCCTGGGCTGCCGAAGCAGCGAGTGGAACGAGGGCACCGGTGGCAACCAGCAAAGCGAAAGGCGATTTCATCGGCAAGGACTCCATGCCCCGCGAGGGCATTCTCTACCAAGGGGATGCAGGGCGGGATACCTGTCTCCCGGACCTGCTTGCTGCATCCGGGCTTTCCCGGCTGTTGTGGGGCGCTGAGTCTAGGAAGGTAAAGATGAAAAGGGACGTTAATAACAGTTAGTGGACTGCGGTTTAACGTTACTGCTCTGGGCCCTTTAGCCCCAATCCAGGGCAAGTGCCCGGCTTGCGAGGCCGGCATCCGTGCGCATACGATGCCGCCATGTCGCAATCAGACGAGGTTTCCAAGGGACGGCGCAGTTTCCTGTTACAGGCAGCGGCGACGGGTGCGGGTGCGGCCGCTGCAGCGGCGACGGCCGCTGCCGCACAGGCGCCGACGCCCCCACAAGGCGCTGCTTCCCCCGGCGCCAGTCCCTCTGCCAGCCCCTCCGTCAGTGAAGTGCGCTCAGAAGGCCGCCCTGGCTCCGATTACATGGTGGATGTCCTGAAGTCGCTCGGCTTCGAGTACATCTGCGCCAATCCGGGCTCAAGCTTCCGCGGCCTGCACGAATCGATCATCAACTACGGCGGGAACTCCAGGCCGGAACTGATCACCTGCATGCACGAAGAGTCGTCCGTCGCGATGGCGCACGGCTATTTCAAGGCGGAAGGCACTCCGCTGCCGGTCATGGCGCATGGCACGGTGGGCATCCAGCACGCATCGATGGCGGTCTACAACGCCTGGTGCGACCGGGTTCCGGTGTACTTGATCCTTGGCAACACGCTCGATGCCACGATGCGCCAGCCTGGGGTTGAATGGGTGCACAGCGTGCAGGATGCGGCCGCCCTGGTGCGCGACTTTACCAAATGGGACGACTCGCCGGTGTCGCTGCAGCACTTCGGCGAATCCGCCGTTCGCGCCTATAAAATGGCGATGACGCCGCCATCGGGCCCGGTGGTCATCGTGGCCGACACGGAATTGCAGGAACAGCCGATCCATTCCGACCGGACGCTGGTCATTCCCAAGCTGACACCGCCATCGCCGCCCCAGGCCGAATCAGGCGCCGTGACTGAACTGGCACGCCTGCTGGTCGAGGCAGAACAACCGCTATTCATCGCCGATCGCCTGGCGCGCACGCCCGCCGGGCTCGAGCGACTGGTCGAACTGGCCGAACTGTTACAGGCGGGCGTGGTGAGTACGATACCGAACCTGATGCCGCCCGTCGGCGCCGGACGGATGAACTTCCCGACGCGCCACCCGCTGAATCAGACTTACCGGAGCAACGCAGCCATTGCTGCAGCAGATGTCATTGTCGGCCTCGAAATCAGCAACTTCTTCGGCGCCACTAATATCTTTATCGACCAAGTGGAGCGGACGACGCGTCCTGCCATCAGGCCGGATGCAAAGCTGATCACGCTGAATTCGACCGATCTCATCCAGAAGGCGAACTACCAGGACTTCCAGCGCTACGCAGCCGTCAACATGGCCCTGACCGGTGACGGCGAGGCCACCTTGCCCTCGTTGATCGAAGCCGTGCGCCGCCTGCTCACCGACCAGCGCAAGAGCACTTTCGAGCGCCGCGGCAAGGCACTCGCAGAGGCGAGCGCTGCGGCCCGCGAACGGTTCCGGGGGGACGCAGCCCTTGCCTGGGACGCCTCGCCGATCACCACGGCACGCCTCGCGGCCGAAATCTGGGAACAGATCCGCAAGGAAGACTGGTCGCTGGTCAGCGGTGGTTTGAGCGGCTGGCCGGTCCGCTTGTGGGACTTTACGAAGCATTACCAGCATCTCGGTGTCTCAGGTGGCTCCGGCATCGGCTATGGCGCACCGGCGGCCATTGGCGCCGCCCTCGCCAACCGCAAGCATGGGCGATTGTCCGTCAACATCCAGAACGATGGCGACCTGATGTATGCACCGGGCGTGCTATGGACGGCAGCGCACCACAGGATTCCTGTGCTGACGATCATGAACAACAACAGGGCGTATCACGAGGAGATGATGCACGTTCAGCGCATGTCCAATCGCCGCAACCGCGGCGTCGACCGTGCACACATCGGCAATGAGATCGACAATCCCGGAATCGACTACGCCAAGCTCGCACAGAGCATGGGCTGGTACGCGGAAGGACCGATCAGCAATCCACGGGATATTGGTCCGGCGTTGAAGCGCGCCATTGCTGTCGTCAAGCGCGGCGAGCCTGCAATGGTCGACGTCATGGTGCAGCCGCGATGATTCGCCGGAACACACTCATGAACCGGATCTCCTCGATTGCACTTGCGTCTCTGCTGGTGGTGTCGCTCGGGGCCGGGGCGCAAACACCGGGCCCGGCGGCAACCGCAGGCAGCGCCGCCCGGGGCAAGACCACGTTTTTCAGGGTCGGTTGCCATCAATGCCACGGGGGTGAAGCCCAGGGCTCGCCCTACTCGACGGCGCCGAAGCTCGGACCCGCTGCGTTACCCTTTGCGGCGTTCACTTTGTTTACACGCAAGCCACGCCTGCAGATGCCACCCTACAGTCCGGAGATTCTGAGCGACGCCGAACTCGCGGACATCTATGCCTACGTCACGAGCCGCGCGGCTCCGGTCGCCCTCGACAAGCTTCCCAACTAGAGCCACGGTGACGGAGTATCCATGTTTTGCCGGTTCGCCGCCCTCTCTCTGGTCCTCTGCACGATGATCGCTGGAGCCGCTGCTGCCGCAGCGCCCGCTGCCGCCAACATCACACCTGAGATCGTCCGCGAACTCGCGCCCACCGGGACGCTGCGGGCCGCCATCAATCTCGGCAATTCCGTGATGGCACAAAAGAACGAGCAAACCGGAAAACTCGGGGGCGTGACCGTCGACCTTGCCAACGAACTCGGCAAGCGACTGGGAGTGCCCGTATCACTCGTGCCGTTTGAAGCCGCAGGGAAGGTCTTCGAGGCCATGCAGCAAGGGCAGCTGGATGTGGCCTTCATCGCCGTGGAACCGGCGCGTGCGGCGGAACTCGACTTCACCGCGCCCTACGTGCTGATCGAAGCAACGTACATGGTTCGCAATGACTCCCCCTTGAAGACGCTGGCTGATGTGGATCGTCCGGGTGTGCGCATTGCGGTCGGGCGGGGATCTGCGTATGACCTGTACCTGACGCGCACGATCACGAACGCGACCATTGTCCGCGCTGCCACCGGCGGCGGTCGGGCGATGATCGACCTGTTCCTTGCGAACAAGCTCGAGGCTGTCGCAGGCGTTCGTCAGCAACTTGCAGCGTATGCGAACACCGACCCCACCATGCGCATCATGATAGACCGCTTCATGGACGTACCGCAGGCCGTCGCCATTCCCAAGGGCCGACGGGTCGCGCCGGCTTTCCTGCGCGCGTTTGTGGAACAACATAAGGCGTCCGGCTTCGTCGCAGACGCGCTCAAGCGCAGCGGCCAGGTTGGCGCGGTCGTCGCTCCCGGGAGCCCTTGACGGGACCCTTCGAAGAATCGGGTTGCGCGCTCCCCGTCTTAAGAGGCAGTTAAGGACCACTCCCTAGTCTGATCATCAGGCGGCGCATTGGCGTTGTCGGGCCTAAGCGAGGTGATCAGCATGAACGCAATAGTCAGGGTCTGGGATCTGCCGGTTCGCCTCTTCCACGCTGCACTTGCCGTCGCGTTCGCAGTGGCCTACACGATTGCGGAAGAGGACTCGCTGCGCGGCCTGCATACGATGCTGGGCTATACGGTTCTGGGTCTCGTTGCATTCCGGTTGCTGTGGGGTTTTGTCGGGACGCGGTATGCACGCTTTTCGTCCTTTGCCTACGGTCCCGGTGCGGCCATCGGCTACGTGCGCGATCTCGTCAGCAAGCAGAGCCGTGACTACATCGGGCACAACCCGGCTGGCAGCTGGGCCGTGTACCTGATGCTCGCACTGGCGCTGGTCACGGGCGTAACCGGCTACCTCACGCTGAACGAGATAGGCGGCGAGATGTTCGAGGAGGTTCATGGCGTGGCAGCGAACACGTGGCTCGCCGTCGTGATCGTCCATATCCTCGGTGTGCTCGTGAGCAGCATCGCCCATCGCGAGAATCTCGCAAGAGCCATGGTGACGGGCTACAAGCGCGGCGCCACGCTCGCCGGCATACCGAGCGCAGCGGCTGGCATCGGCGTGGTGGTTGCTGTTGCCGTTGTCGGCTTCTGGACCTGGTCATTCGTGACAGGCGCAGCGCCGGGCGGGCCGGATGCAGAGAGGTCCGCGCTCGAGCATCACGAGCGCGGCGAGCACTGAACGCCAACCGGACTAGCGGGCGCCGGCCATTCCGAATGCAAAGTCCACCAGCTTCTGGCTGTCGGCGTTGAACCGGCGGATGCCATCGGCGAGCTTCTCGGTCGCCATGGCATCCTCGTTATGCGACCAGCGGAAGCCGGCCTCGTCCAGCGTGATGCGGGAAATGCTGCCGCCTGCCGCGGCGTCCGCGCCCAGCCGCTTCGGGACTTCACCTTCCACCGACTCGAGCGCGCCGAGCAACTCGGGGCTGATGGTCAGCAGATCGCATCCGGCCAGATCCAGGATCTGAGTCGTCTTGCGGAAGCTCGCCCCCATCACCTGCGTGGGGTAGCCGAATTGCTTGTAGTACTGGTGGATGCGCTCAACCGACGCGACGCCCGGATCTTCTTCGCGCGAGATCTCTGCGCCGCCCTTGGCTGCCCGGTACCAGTCGTAGATCCTGCCGACGAACGGAGAAATCAGCGTAACACCTGCATCGGCACAGGCCACTGCCTGTGCAAAACTGAAGAGCAGCGTCAGATTGCAGTGGATGCCTTCACGCTCCAGCCGTTCCGCCGCACGAATCCCTTCCCAGGTGCTGGCGATCTTGATCAGCACGCGCTCGCGCGACACGCCGGCCTGTTCGTACAGCTCGATGAGGCGTCTCGCCTTGCTTTCCGTCGCTTCCTGCTGGAACGACAGTCGGGCGTCGACTTCCGTCGACACGCGCCCCGGGATCAACTCCAGGATGCGCCGGCCGAAGGCGACGAACAGGCCATCGATCAGCTGGTCGGCGCGCTCACTCCGGTCGCTCTTGCCGTCGATCCGTGCCAGGACAGCATCGACCAGCGGGCGATAGCGCGGATCACGCGCCGACGCGAGAATGAGGCTCGGGTTGGTGGTGGCGTCCTGGGGACGGAAGCGTTCGATTGCCGCGAGGTCACCAGTGTCGGCGACGATGACGGACCAGCGCTGCAAGGATTCAAGTTGTGATGCCATGCTAAGGAACCTGCCATGTCCAGTTCTGCTCTTCCGCCCGGTCGACCCCCTCCGCGTGGGCGTGGGCGATGCAGTCGAGCTTCATGTCCTCGAGCAGTTCTTTGACATGGGCACCCGCGACCTTGAGACGGGGCACCCTGTCGATGACGTCGATCGCCAGACTGAAGCGGTCGACCTCATTGCGGATCGCAAGCTCGAGGGGGGTGCTAATACTGCCTTTTTCCTTGTAGCCACGCACGTGGAGATTGTCGTGGTTCGTGCGCCTGTAGCTCAAGCGGTGGATGAGCCACGGGTAGCCGTGGAAATTGAAGATGACGGGCTTGTCGGTCGTGAAGAGCGAGTCGAAATCCCGGTCGGACAGGCCGTGCGGATGCTCGTGGGCCGGTGTCATCGTGTACAGGTCGACGACATTGATGAAGCGCAGGCGCAGATCCGGAAAATGCCTTGCCAGTAACGCCGCGGCGGCGAGTGCTTCCTGTGTCGCCACGTCACCGCATCCGACGAGCACCACCTCCGGCTCGCTCCCCTGGTCCGTGCTGGCCCAATCCCACAGGCCAATACCCTTGGCGCAGTGGCGGATGGCGGCTTCCATATCGAGATACTGCAGATGCTCCTGCTTGTCGGCGACGATGACGTTGATGCGGTTGGTACTTGCGAGGCAGTGGTTTGCGACGGCCAGCAGGCAGTTGGCATCCGGTGGCAGGTAGATCCGCACGACGCGCGGACTCTTGTTCACGACGACATCCAGGAAACCCGGGTCCTGGTGGGTAAACCCGTTGTGGTCCTGTCTCCAGACGGTCGATGTGATCAGCAGGTTGAGGGAGGAGACCGGCGCGCGCCAGGGAATGTCCAGGCAGGTGTCCAGCCATTTCGCGTGCTGGTTGAACATCGAGTCAATGACATGGACAAAGGCCTCGTACGTCGACAGGAACCCATGCCGGCCCGTCAGGAGGTAGCCTTCAAGCCATCCTTCCAGCGTGTGCTCCGATAACATCTCCATCACGCGGCCATCCTGCGCGAGCTCGCCCCCATCAGCATCGGCAGGCAGGAAGTCAGCCATCCAGGTCTTCTTGCTGGCGGCATACACGGCATCCAGTTTGTTGGAGCTGGTCTCATCCGGCCCGAAGACGCGGAAGTTCCCGGGATTGCCGCTCAGGATGTCGCGCAGGAACTCGCCGAGCTTGCGGGTGTTGCCGAAGCGGCTCCGGCCAGGTAGCTCCACCTTGACTGCGTAGTGACGGAAGTCAGGCAGGTCGAGCGGCCGGCGAAGCCGTCCACCGTTGGCATGAGGGTTGGCGCTCATGCGCCTGTCGCCGACGGGGGCCAGGCCCCGGAGTGACGCGGCGATCTTGCCTGACTCGTCGAACAATTCCTCGGGGCGATAGCTCCGCAGCCATGCTTCCAGCTGCGCAAGATGGGCGGGATTTTCGCGGACCCCGGTGAGCGGAACCTGATGGGCGCGCCAAGTCCCTTCGACCTGGTGTCCGTCCACCTCCTTGGGGCCGGTCCATCCCTTGGGCGAGCGCAGGATGATCATCGGCCAGCCCGGACGAACCGTCTTGCCGCTTTGCCGCGCGCGCTCCTGAATCACCTTGATTTCGGTGTAGCAGCGCTCGAGGGTCTCTGCCATCAGTCGATGCATCGTCACCGGATCGTCGCCTTCGACAAAGTGCGGCGTCCAGCCGTAGCCGCGGAAGAGCGCCGCGAGTTCATCGTGGGAGATCCGCGCGAGCAGCGTGGGGTTGTTGATCTTGTAGCCGTTCAGATGCAGGACCGGCAGGACGGCGCCGTCCAGGATCGGGTTCAGGAATTTCGTCGAATGCCACGCGGTCGCGAGCGGCCCGGTCTCTGCTTCTCCATCGCCTACCACCACCGTCACCAGCAGGTCGGGATTGTCGAAGGCCGCGCCAAAGGCGTGGGACACGCTGTAGCCAAGCTCACCGCCTTCGTGAATCGAGCCAGGCATCTCTGGCGTGCAATGGCTGCCGATTCCCCCGGGGAACGAGAAGTCGTGGAAGAAGCGCTGCAGTCCTGCGAGATCCTGTCCCTTCTGCGGATAGATCTCGCTGTACGTCCCTTCAAGATAGACAGGCCCGAGTACGCCGGGTGCCCCATGGCCCGGCCCCGCCAGAAAGAGCGCATTCACGTCGTGCCTTCGAATGAGCCGGTTTAGATGGATGTAGATAAAGGACAGGCCGGGGCTTGAACCCCAATGGCCCAGCAGCCGGCGCTTGAGATGTTCGACGCGCAGCGGCTCGCGAAGCAGTGGATTGTCCCGCAGGTAGATCATGCCTGCCGCAAGGTAATTGCACGCCCGCCAGTAGGCATCGATTTGCCGCAACTCCCGGGTTTCAACGACGGCGTCGGGTTGCGCGGCTCGAATGCGGGAACGGGGGTCGATCTTCATGTGCGGCGTGCCACCTGGTTTGGGTCAAGAGGATGTCGTGAGCGTCGCACAGTCGGGTGACGCTCTCTATGCGGTCAACCGCTTAAGAGTCCTCGTTGCAGGACGCTGTTGGCGGTAACCAATGAAAGTGATTTGACGACCAGCGGTCTTTGGTTGAGCATGCGTAGCCATTACAACAAGACCTCACGGGGACCCCAAATGAACAAGCATGCGTCAGTGAGCCTGGCTGCTCTGGTTACCACCGTTCTGGCCGCGGGGACCGCCGCCGGCCAGCAGCCGCCGCCGATCGGCATCGCGCCCGTCGTCGTGAAGAATGCGCCCTATGTGTTGGATACAGCGGAGCAGCACTCGATTCGCGTCGATGTGCTGGCACGCGGTCTCGCCCGGCCCTTCAGCCTCGCGTTCCTGCCAAACGGCGACGCGCTGATCACTGAACGAGGCGCCAGGCTGCGGCTGGTCCGGGGTGCCGCCCGCGCGGCAGAAGTCGCGCAGCTCGTAGCCGAGCCCATCGCGGGACTGCCCGCAGTCGCTCCCGCCCGAGGGGGCGGCTTGAACGAAGTGGCTCTGCATCCCGATTTCGCGACGAACGGCCTGATCTACTTCACCTACAACCGGCCCGGCAAGTTGCCCGAGGGCGCAGCAGCCAACGCGGTTCCGCCGATGGCCCTCGTGGTCGCGCGGGCAAAGCTCGAAGGCATGCAGCTCACGGGAGCCAAGGAACTCCTCGTCGGCGAAGAGCGTCCGGGCGCGAGCGGACAGCGACTGGCCTTTGGCCAGAACGACATGCTGTTCATCACGACGGGTGCGCCCGATACCAAGGAATCGCAGGATCTCGGCAATGTCTACGGCAAGGTTCTGCGCATCAAGACGGACGGCACGGTGCCCGCAGACAATCCGTTCGTGAAGCGCAAGGGCGCACGCCCGGAGGTGTACGCCTATGGCCTTCGCGACCAGCTTGGACTGACAGTGCAACCCGGGACAGGCACCGTGATCGCCATGGATCACGGACCGAACGGGGGCGATGAAGCCAACATCATCCTGCCTGGCCGCAACTACGGCTGGCCGCTGTACAGCTTCGGTAGAACCTATGAAGGTCCGCGCGTCTCGGAGATGCCGCTGGCCGCGGGCATCGAAGCCCCGCTGCTGGTATGGATTCCCTCCATCGCACCAACCGGTGCCGTGTTCTACACGGGCACACAGTTCCCGGCCTGGAAGAACAACCTGTTCATCGGCAGCTCACGTCGGGGCGGAGTGAATCGCACCGGTGGCATCGAGCGCGTGGTGTTCAACGACAAGATGGAAGAGATGCGGCGCGAAACCCTGCTGACCGACCTGCACCAGCGCATCCGCGACGTGCGGCAGGGTCCGGATGGCCTGCTCTACGCCATCACCGACGACGCGGACGGCATGCTGCTCAGGATCGCGCCGTCGCCCTGATCAGGCGGACTTGGGCCTCGCAGCCGCGTGCTGCGAGTACTTCATGTCCACCGACGAGATGTGGGCATTCAGCCACATCTTGAGGAACACGAAGAAGTCGTCGGTCAGCGTGGCGTCTTTTTTGTAGGCTTGGCTGTAGCCCGTGAACTTGGCCAGTAGTTGCTTGTGCACTGCCTTGTGGACACCGATGCCCGGGTACTGGATGCGTGCCATGTACATCTCCTCGTCCGCGAAGTGCTTGACGGTGTATTCGCCGAGGGCATTGATTGCCGCCAGCACTTCACCACTCGACGCCTGCTTCTCGCGCAGCACATGCAGCTTGTTCATCAGCGAGATCAGCACCTGATGCTCACGGTCCATTGCAGGCACATGCAACCCGAGCTTGGCTTCATTCCACTCAAAGTAGTCGCTCATGATCGGTATTCTTCCTTAAGGGATTGGCTGAACCGAGGGCAGTCCGGGCACTGCTTCTGGACCTGCAATACCGGCTGTTACGACACCGTGAATTGAAACTTGAATCCGCGCCGACAGCACCAACGTGCGCAACCGAACTGACGTTCGTCCAGCTTCGGTGCAGTATCCTTCTTGCGTTGCGCTGCGGTGCGCCCTCGACAAGGACGCCGACCTATTTCCAGCCTTGTTGCCAGACTTCGGGCCGGGTGAGTTCTCGCCACGGCAGGATGACGCTTCGCCGTGAATGCACCGCTTCGATTTCGACGAACTCGGGTGGTGCGGATGGCACCTCTGGCTCGATCACGCGGGTGACGATGTAATGCTTTTCCTTCCGCTGTGGCGCAATGGCGGTCCACTTGCTCAATAGAAGTTTCCGCGGGTTGAGGCGCCGCGGATTGTTGGTGATCATTGGCATACCTTAAGGTCTGATCTGATTCGCTGCTTGTTCTGTTCGCGCTGGCCCACGGTCAGGATGCACTTCCATGACACTCACTGCTGCTCTCCGCCCCTTCGGCATCACGCTCCTACTGGCTGGAATACCCATGGCAACCCAGGCGATCGAAGAACCCGACTACACCGTTGTCCGTGACCTCGGCGAGGTGGAAGTGCGGCGCTATGCACCCTATGTCGTGGCTGAAGTGCTCGTGGACGGTCCGGCCGACAAGGCGGGCAAGCAGGCCTTTCCCATTCTGGCCGGCTACATCTTCGGCAAGAACAAAGGGGAGAGGAAGCTGCCCATGACTGCGCCGTTGATGCAATCCGCGAGCCCGGTCAAGCTGGAGATGACCGCACCGGTCAAGCAGAGCGCCGCGCCGGGTGGGTACGTCGTTCAGTTTGTCCTGCCGAAGGGTATGACGCTCGCGACGGCCCCGGAGCCTGATGACCAGCGCGTCCACATTCGTGAAGTACCGGCGGCCGAACTGGCAGCGATCCGGTATTCCGGCCGGTGGTCGCAGGCAAACTATTCGCAGCATCTTGAGCGATTGCAGACAACCCTCCGCAACTCGCACGTCTCATGGACCGGGGAACCCGTGTACTCGCGCTACAACGCGCCGTTCACGCCATGGTTCCTGAGGCGGAACGAAATCTGGCTGACGTTGCAGGAGTAGACGCTGCCGGGACCCGGGATCAGGCGGTGATTGCTGTGCGCCTGCGTCCCATCAACCCGAAGCCCGCGAGGCCTGACAGCAGCGGCGGCAATGCAGCGGGTAGCGGGACAGGAGCCGGGGTCGTGTGGAAGTTCATGTCAAAGGCAAGGCCCGCATCGCTCGACACTTCATTGAACCAGAATGTGTAGGCGCCTGCGGCCAGAGGACCGGTGAATCCGGTCGCGCCAATGCCTGTGTCAAGCGCTGGCAACAGGTTGATCCCGTCCGCCGTGCCGTAGTGCGTCCAGCCTAGAAGGCCCGTGGCAGAGGTGGCGGTCGGCGGCACCGTCATCACACTACCCGACTGTACACCGATGAAGGACCGTGACAGGCCCGTGTTGTTGCCCACACCTGTGATGCTGGCGTCCAGCACGAAGCCGTCCTGAACGGTCACGATCAGGTCTCGAGTTTCGCGTCCATCGTGATCTTCGCATTCAGCAGTCTTGAGACGGGACAGCCCGCCTTGGCGCGGTTGGCGATCTCGACGAACTTCGCTGCGTCGATACCGGGAATGGCAGCCACCACGCTCAGGTGGCTCGCGGTGATAGTGAATCCGTCGGCCAGCTTCTCGAACGTGATGTCCGCCGGGGTCTCGATGCTGCTCGCGGTGAAGCCGGCCTCACCCAACATCACGGAAAACGCCATGGAAAAGCAGGCGGCATGGGCTGCGCCGATCAGTTCTTCCGGATTGGTGCCGGGACCCCCCTCGAATCGTGACTTGAAGCCGTAAGGCGCCTCCTTGAGCACGCCGGTCCCGGTCGGGGCGTTTCCAGCCTGGCCCCACAGACGCAATTGGGGCTACGGGCCGTCGGGTGGGCTCGGCGTCATTATGATGGTCCTCATCGTGCTGTTGCTGATGGGTCGAATCTGATCGCAGTACAATGGCGCGAGACTTGTCAATCAGGACTGCATACCCGTGAGACTTTCCGTCCTCGACCAGGCTCCGATATCGGAGGGCTACACCGCCAGCGATGCGCTCAGGAACACGATTGAGCTTGCCCGTCTCGCGGACCGCTGCGGGTACACGCGGTACTGGGTGGCGGAGCATCACTCGATGGCGTCGCTTGCCTGCCCCGCGCCCGAGATCCTGCTCGCGCGCCTGGGTGCGGAGACACAGCGGATCAGGCTCGGGTCGGGCGGCGTCATGCTCCCGCACTACAGTGCGTACAAGGTCGCGGAAGTCTTTGCCATGCTGAGCGCGCTGTATCCGGGCCGTATCGACCTCGGCGTCGGGCGTGCCCCCGGGGGTGGCCCGCTGGAGTCCTTCGCCCTGCGCCGCGATCGCACGGAGGGCCCCATTGCCGACGATTTCGGCGAGCAGCTCATTGAACTGCTGGCATGGCTCGACAGGGACTTCCCGGCCGACCATGCTTTCCGCCGCATCCAGTTGCCGGCAAATACGCTGACGGGGGCCGACCTCTGGCTCCTGGGCTCAAGTCTGTGGAGTTCTGCGGCAGCCGCACAGCTCGGCCTGCCCTATGCTTTCGCACACTTCTTCAGCGGTGAATCGACTCGGACCGCGATTGAACGCTACTACAGCCGCTTCGAACCGTCCCATTACCGGAGTCGGCCTGAAGCGATGGTCGCGGTCGGCGTCGTGTGTGCCGACACCCAGCAGGAGGCAGAAGAGCTGGCTCTCAGCGTCCAGCTGCTGCGTCGCCGCCTGCGCCAGGGCATGCCCGGGCCTGTTGCCTCGCCCGCGACCGCACGGAACGAGTTGGGTGCCAGCGCCGGACTGCCGGATGCCGCAGGACAGGAGTGGCCGGCCCACTTCGTGGGGACGCCCGACAAGGTCCGGGACGACCTGACGCTGATGGCCGCCGCGCTCAAGCTTGACGAACTCATCGTGGTCACGATCACGCACGACCATCAGGCCCGCCTGCGGTCGTACGAGTTGCTTGCGAAAGCATTCGGATTGAGCTGACGATCGAACCGGACTGTCCTGCCGATCAGCCGCCTGGGTACACCGCGTTCATGCCGTCGATCTCGACCCCTCGTTCGCGCCTGCATCGCCTGTGGGCCTGGTTGCAGCAGCTTGACCTCGGCGAACTCGCCCTGCTGCTGCTGTTGTCGAGCATGGTGCTGGCGTTCTTGAAGCTGGCTTCGGAAGTCATGGAAGGTGAAACGGATGCCTTCGACCGGATGATCCTGCTCGCCATGCGCAATTCCTCGGACCTCACTCATCCTGCGGGACCTGCGTGGCTTGAGATCCTGTTTCGCGATCTCACGAGCCTCGGCAGCTTGCCCGTGGTGGGATTCGTGACCCTCGTCGTGGTGGGCTTCCTGTGGGTGACCGGCAGGCTGGCGGCGGCTCGCCTCGTTCTGGTATCGGTCTCGGTAGGAGGCATTCTCAGCATTGCACTCAAATCGCTGTTCCAGCGTCAGAGGCCAGAGCTTTTTCCGCACGGCGTCGAAGCGCAACTCACCAGCTTCCCGAGCGGCCACGCCATGCTGGCGGCGGTGGTCTATCTGACGCTCGGAGCCCTGCTCGCCCATGGGCAAACACAGCCCCGGGTCCGTTCGTACTGCTTAGGGGTGGCGATCGTGCTGACGCTGCTCATCGGCGTCAGTCGTGTCTACCTCGCCGTCCATTGGCCGACTGATGTGCTGGCCGGATGGTGTGTGGGTGCCGCATGGGCAATGGTGTGCCTGCTGGTCGCAGCACGTGTGGAGCGGCATCGTCTGGTCGGGTAAGGGAACCGGGCTCAGGCATGGAAGCAGGCGCGCACCTGCGGCCAATCCCAATATTTATGCTCATATCCCTCAATGTGAGAAATTAATTCATATGATTCAATAATATTTTCTTAATCAACTTCCCGTTAAACAAGCCTCATGTCTAGCCGCCGCGGGTGGCCACTCATCGGCCCCGACCGTTTCAGGCTATCTCCTATGCATTGCGGACGCGGCTCCACCGATACAGATCAGTGATAACAACGGCGAGAGGCGCCGTGGCATGGCACTGATCGGCTAGCAAGGGGTGGGAAGTGGGCATTTCCAGTTGGAGCATCAAGACGAAGCTGCTCGGGACGGTGGGTTTGCTGGTGGCATCCATTGTCGCGGTATGCGGGATGAGCCTGTACGCGCTGGCAAAGATCGACCAGGAACTGAACGTCCTGTACGAACAGCGCACCCGTCCCGTTGCCTGGCTGGGCGAAATCTACGGCTTGCAGCTCCAGAACATCCAGGAGCTCGACCGCGCCCTGTCCATTCAGTCCGCGGCGGCGACAGCAGCAGCGAGCGAACAGATTGCCGCGAACCGGCCCGTGATCCAGCAGCGCATGCACGACTGGGACTCCATCATCCACACGCAAGAGGGACGCAAGCTCCACGATGAGATTGCGCGCACCCGCGGCGAGCTGGTTGCCGCTACGGACGAGGCCCACGGCGCACTCGCCGCCGGGAATTACAGCGGGGCTCGCAAGATCCGCGACGAAAAGATCGAGCGTGCCTTCGAAACCGTGCGCAAGACCATCGCAACCGCGCTCGAGTTCCAGCTGGGTCGCGCCAAGGAGTCGAGGGATACGGCTAATGCCCTCTACCAGTCGCAGCGCAACGGGGTGATCGGCATTGCTGTGGTGGGCATTGCCACCTCCCTCGTACTGGCCCTGATGCTGATCCGCTCGCTCATGACGTCGCTGAGCGCCGCCGTGTCGGTGTCGGCAAACATCGCGCAGGGCAGGCTCGGCAATCGGGTC
Organism: uncultured Pseudomonadota bacterium; assembly: GCA_903884105.1. Lineage (GTDB taxonomy): Bacteria > Pseudomonadota > Gammaproteobacteria > Steroidobacterales > Steroidobacteraceae > CAIUGU01. The sequence goes on from CAISDJ010000030.1 coordinate 53,625, forward strand.
GTCATCCGCAGCCAGGACGAGCTGGGCAAGCTGCTGCAGTCGCTGCAGCAGATGGACGCGAAGCTTCATGACATCGTCTCAAGCGTCAGCGTGGCTGCCGATTCGGTCGGCGTTGCGACCAGGCAATTGTCCCAGGGCAACGACGACCTGTCGAACCGCACCCAGGAGCAGGCAGCCGCGATCGAGGAAACGGCCGCCAGCATGGAGCAGATGACTGCGACCGTGAAACAGAATGCCGACAATGCCCGGCACGCCAATCAGCTGGCGGCCGGTGCCCGCTCGCAAGCCGAGAAGAGCGGCGCCGTCGTATCGCAGGCCGTAATGGCCATGGAAGAGATCAACGAATCGAGCCGCAGGATTGCCGACATCATTGGCGTCATCGACGAGATCGCGTTCCAGACCAACCTGCTGGCATTGAACGCAGCCGTGGAGGCGGCGCGTGCGGGCGAGCAGGGCCGCGGCTTTGCCGTGGTGGCCACCGAAGTTCGTAGCCTCGCGCAGCGCAGCGCGACTGCGGCGAAGGAGATCAAACACCTGATCAATGACTCCGTGGACAAAGTCCAGTCCGGAACCGAGCTCGTCGGCTCATCGGGCACAGTGCTCACGGAGATCATGGAGAGCGTCAAGAAGGTGAGCGACATCGTCGCCGAGATTTCCGCTGCCAGCGAAGAGCAGGCCACCGGCATCGAGCAGGTCAACAAGGCCGTTACGCAGATGGACGAGTCCACCCAGCAGAATGCGGCCCTCGTCGAAGAAGCGGCCGCCGCGAGCAAGAGCATCGAGTCTCAGGCCGGATTGCTCGTCTCGCAGATGAGCTTCTTCGGCAGCGGAAGAGAGGAACAGAAGCAGGTGCCGCCATCCGCGTCGGCGACCAGCCAGGTCAGGAAGTCGGCACAGGTCGTGCGCATGGCAGCACCGGCGAGCCCGCAGCGAGCGGTGGCGAAGCCCGCGCCCAAGCCCTTCGTGCGATCCGTGCCTTTGGCAAGAGCCAGCGGTGACGACTCGTCCTGGCAGGAATTCTGATCAACTGGCGCCGACCGTCCACCAGCGTGGGTTGCCGAACAGACTTGCGCAGGCGCGCTTGCCTACAGTGGAACCACGTTTTCGACCCCCCCTTGCCCCTGTCTATTGACTGGGGTATTCGAGCCACAGGCTTTTGTCCTGTGGCTCTTTTTTTATGGTGCGACCCTCCATTGAACCGGCGCGACCCATCCCAATGCTCTGGACATGAGTCATTGAACCTCAGCTGCGTGGATACAGGCCGACGCCGTCGACCTGCTGCACAAGGCTGAATGGCTGCAGCGTCAGTGCTTTCGCAACGGCCGTTTCGAACGGCGCGTGCCCGTTCCCTCGGGGGCCTACGCGAACGGTTGGCTGCATCTGCACTTGAGGAAAGGTTCTGCACACCCATAGAGATCCTGACGATCGCAATTGGAAGAGAACACCCGTGAGCGAAAACCACAGCACTGACCAGACAACGAACAGCGTCGTGTCGGATGACATGTTGATCATCCTGCCCGTGCGCAATCTCCTGCTCTTTCCCGGTGTCGTGAGCCCGGTCTCGATGGCACGGGAGCGCACGGTCGCGGGCGCCCAGGAAGCGGTGCGCACGGAACGTAAAGTCGGCTTCCTGTTGCAGAAGGACCCGGCGCAAGACGAGCCCGGCCCTGATGACCTGCACAAGGTGGGCACCGTTGCAACGGTTCTGCGCTACGTGACGCAGGACGGCACGCATCACCTTGTCGTTCAGGGTGAGCGTCGCTTTCGCGTCCTCGACTTCCAGCCCGGCCTGCCCTTCATGCTGGCGCGTGTCGAGTATCTGAACGAAACCGGGCTGAGCTCGAGCGAAGTCGAAGCGCGCACGCTCAACCTGAAGCGCCAGGCCAGGGAAGCGATCAAACTGCTGCCTCAGGCGCCAGGCGAACTCGCGAGCGCCGTCGAGGGCATGGAGTCTCCCTCCCTGCTCGCGGATCTCGTCGCGAGCTTCATGGATATCAAGGGCGCGGAAAAGCAGCAGATCCTCGAAATGACGGACTTGAGCGCGCGGCTCGACCGCGTGTCCGATCTGCTTGCCCATCGCATCGAGGTCATGCGGTTGCAGCGGCAGATCGAAGAGCAGACGCGCGGGGCGATCGACGATCGCCAGAAGGAAGCACTGCTACGCGAACAGATGCGCCAGATCCAGAAGCAGCTTGGCGTGGACGAGTCCTCGTCCGAAGAGCTCGCCGAACTGAAGGAGGCGCTCGACAAGGCCGGCTTGCCGATCGAGGCGCTGGAACAGGCGAAGAAGGAGCTCAAGCGGCTCGAGCGCATGCCCGACGCCAGCGGCGAATACTCCATGGTCCGCACGTGGCTCGACCTGCTGATCCAGCTGCCATGGGCGAAGCTCGATGCCGAAACCATCGACATCGAGAAGGCCCGCGAGGTGCTGGAGGCAGACCACTTCGGCATCGACAAGGTGAAGCGCCGCATTCTCGAGTACCTGGCTGTCCGCAAGCTGAACCCGCAAGGTCGCAGTCCGATCCTCTGCTTCGTCGGTCCTCCCGGCGTCGGCAAGACGTCGCTCGGCCAGAGTATTGCAAGAGCGGTGGGTCTCAAGTTCGCGCGCGTGAGCCTGGGCGGCGTGCACGATGAAGCCGAGATCCGTGGCCACCGACGCACGTACATCGGCGCATTGCCGGGCAACATTCTGCAGGCCGTGCGCAAGGCCGGGACTCGCAATCCGGTGATCATGCTGGACGAGATCGACAAGCTGGGCTCCGGCGCGCATGGCGATCCGTCATCCGCCATGCTCGAAGTACTCGATCCGGAGCAGAACAACACGTTCCGGGACAACTACCTCGGCCTGCCGTTCGACCTGTCGAAGGTCATGTTCATCGCGACAGCGAACATGCTCGATACCATTCCCGGGCCGCTCCGCGACCGCATGGAGATCATCGAGCTGACCGGCTACACCGAGGACGAGAAGGTCGAGATTGCCAAGCGATACCTCGTGAAACGCCAGCTCGACGCCAATGGGCTCAAGCCGGAACAAGCGATCATCACGGCGGCAGCGCTGCGGCAGCTCGTGCGCGACTACACTCGTGAAGCGGGTGTACGCAACCTTGAGAGGACCATCGGCTCTGTGCTGCGAAACGTGGCGGTGCAGGTTGCCGAGGGCAAGATCACGGCAGGGACCGTGGATGTCGGCGACTTGCACGGAATCCTGGGTGCTGCGCGCTTTGAAAGCGAGATCGCAATGCGCACGAGCGTTCCGGGTGTCGCCACAGGACTCGCGTGGACACCGGTTGGCGGCGACATCCTGTTCATCGAGTCGACCCGCGTGCCGGGCAACGGCAAGCTGATCCTGACGGGCCAGCTGGGCGATGTGATGAAGGAAAGCGCGCAGGCTGCCTTGTCCCTCCTGAAGTCGAAGGCAGAGTTCCTCGGGATCGACCCGACGCTCTTCGACCGCAGCGACATCCATGTGCATGTCCCGGCCGGAGCAATTCCAAAGGATGGTCCGAGCGCAGGCGTCTCGATGTTCACGTCACTCGTGTCGCTGCTCACCGGCATAGAGGTGCACAACGATGTCGCCATGACTGGCGAGATCAGCCTGCGGGGCCTCGTGCTACCGATCGGCGGCGTGAAGGAGAAGTCGGTAGCCGCGCATCGTGCGGGCATCCGCAAGGTGCTGCTGCCGGCTCGCAATGCCAAGGACCTCGAGGACGTTCCGGACAGCGTGCGCAAGGACGTTGAGTTCGTCTTCTGCGATCGTGTTGAAGACGTGTTGCGAGAGGCGCTCGGCCTGCAGCCAATCGCACCGCTTCGCGCAGCGAGCTGATCCTCACCCACTCCGTTTCCCTCTCCATCCGGAGAGGGATGGAGTTGTACCTCACCCATTCCGTCTTCCTCTCCTTGAGGAGCAGGGCTGTAGTCACCTCTCCCGCCGGGAGAGGTCGCGCGCCGTGCGGGTGAGGGGATGCCCGGGAGTCAACGCACCGGTCGTTATCTGGTTACGTGAACTGCACGACGGGGCAGACGCCCGTGCGGTCAACGAGGTACTGCAGCGCGTCGCCGTACTGCTCCAACGTGAACGTCGCCGTGATCATCGACTTGAGGTCGATCTTGCCGGCCTCGACGAGTTTGATGAACCTCGGGATGTCGCGCCTGAATGCAAGCCCGCCCTGTTGCCCGGAATACAGGATGCGGCCCTGGTTCGCGAAGCGATTGGCGTTGAACGACACGTTGCCGTGCATGCCGAACCCCAGGAACATCACGCTGCCGGCGCGGCGCGCCATTTCGAAGGCCTGCTGCATTGGCAGGATGCCGCTGGGATCGGGCGGCATCTCGACTTTGGGACGACGGGTGCAGACACCGACGGCTTCGATCACGAAATCGGCGCCGCGGTTCTCGCGGATGCCCGGATTCGAGCGTCTCCCTCCCGCAAAGACACGCTCTGTCGGGCCTTTCGTCAGGTCATGAACGCGCTCGATCAGTCCGTTGCCCAGCGCGTTCGGATCGAGTACGGTCGTCGCGCCCAACTGCAGCGCGCGATCGCGGCGATGGCTGACAGGCTCGGAAACAATGATCTGTCCGGCGCCGACCAGCTTCGCGGCCTGGACTGCCGCGAGTCCGATGGCGCCTGCGCCCAGGATCACGACATCCGACCCCGCTTCCACTCTCATCAACGACAACGGTGCTGCCAGCCCGGTCGCTGCGGTATCGCCAAGCAGTGACAGCTCAGCCGGCGACAGGCTGCTGAAGACAGGGACGCAGTATTCCTCATCCGTAACCATCAACTCGCTGGCACCGCCGATGCCGAGTGCCGCCCCGATCGGCGTCCCGTCGAGGCGTTCTGCAATCGGCGCAAACGTGGCGCCGAACGTCATCAGGCACTGGTCGGGTCGACCCTGCAGGCACATGTAGCAATTGCCACAGTGCGAGGTGACGCCGACGATCACACGATCTCCCACCTGCAGCCGCTGCACCTGCGGACCCACTTCTTCGACGATACCCACACCCAGGTGACCTTCGATATTCGGATTGGGTGCGACAGGAGGAGGCGCGCTTCCCGGCAGCGGTCCACCCAGTTCCGGAGGCATCGTGCCGAAAATGCCGCCAACCAGCGGCGGGAGCAAGTCACCCCCCTGGCTCACCTGCGTATAACAGGGCGCATACGCTTCAGTGCGGATCACGACTTGCCGCGGCTGAATCGGCAGCAGCTTCAGAGTCTCGAGGTTGGACTGTCCCGCGGACTGGACATAGGCGCGAAAACGTCGACCCGCATTCTTCGTAGTGACGCGGGGTACGGCAGGCGCGTTCTGCGCGGGCACTGCAGCGCCGGCTCCCGCCAACACGAACAGCGTGCCTGCGGTCGCGGCTCCTAGCAGCAGCTCACGACGCGACAACGCTTCTGCCTGGGCCTCTTTCTGACCCGGCTCTAGTGAAGGCATCGTCTCCATGCTTGCATGCACCTCGATGAACAGGACAGGCCAGACGAGTCAATTAAACAGGGATCAAGGCTACGCCAACCAACGCGGCGCTCAGCCGTCGCCTTGCACTGCCTGCCAGGCGAGCATACCGCCCTCAAGGTGCCCGGGTGAACGCAGGCCACCGCGCAGCGCCAACACACAGGCAGCCTGGCTGCGCTTGCCACTCAGGCAGATGAAGACGACATCGTTGTCCGCGGCGATTTCGCCAAAACGCCGTTCCAGTTCATTGACCGGCACGTTGTGCGCGCCCGGTAGATGACCGGAGGCGAATTCCTCCGGATCGCGGACGTCGATGAGCAGGGGCGGACGGACCGTTTCACTCAGCAAGGTTTGCAGCTCCCGGGGAGAGACGCTGCGGACCGCGCCCGCAGGGCGATCGATATCGGTCGGCGTGGTGAGGGTCGGGTGGTCGCCGCACGCGGCGCAGTCAGGACGTCGCTTGAATGCAAACTCGCGGAAGACGAGGTCGAGCGCGTCGTAGGTCAGCAGCCTGCCGATGAGGGGCGACCCGATGCCGAGGATCAACTTGATGGCTTCGGTCGCCTGCAGGGTACCCAGCACTCCGGGCAGGACGCCCAGCACGCCGGCCGTTGCGCAGTTTGGAATTTCAGTGGAGGGCTCGGGAAAGAGGCAGCGATAGCACGGTCCCTTTCCCGGCACGTAGGTCATCGCCTGTCCCTCGAAACGATGGATTGCCGCGGAGACCAGCGGCTTCGAGAGCAGTACGCAGGCGTCGTTGACGAGATAGCGCGTGCCGATGCGGTCGGTGCCATCGAGCACGAGGTCGTACCCGCGGAAGATGTCCATCACGTTGTCCGCGCCGAGTTCTACAGCATGCTCGATGACGCGCAGATCCGGATTGAGGGCTTGCAGCCGCTCGCCAGCTGCTTGTGTCTTTGGGCGACCGATGTCCGCTGTGGCATAGAGCACCTGGCGCTGCAGATTGGTGACATCGACGGTATCGAGATCGACAATTCCGAGCGTGCCGATACCGGACGCGGCGAGATACAGCGCCGACGGCGAGCCGAGGCCGCCCGCGCCGACGATCAGCACCCGCGCCGCTTTAAGCCTTTCCTGGCCTTCAGCGCCCACTTCGGCGAGCACCAGATGACGCCGGTAGCGCTCGAGGTCCTGTGCTGTGAGCGAGCTCATGGAAGGGTTGTGTCAGCTCAAACCGACGTCGACATAGTTCTTGAATCCCGGACGCTCGGCGATGGCGTGGTACCAGCGCTGTGCCTTGGGGAAGGGCTCGCGGAAGATCGGCAGCGCGAACCAGCGATGGACAAAGATCGCGAGCGCGATGTCGGCGACGGTGAAGCGCTCGCCGCCCAAATACGTCGAGTCCGGGATGCCTTGATCGAAGAGCTGCATTGCCGTCGCCATCATGTCGCGCGACCTGGCGATGGCGGCCGGATCGCGCTTGTCCTCCGGTGTACGGATGAGCTGGTAGTACAGCACACGGTGGGACGGTGCGAGCACGGCAAGCTGCCAGTCCATCCAGCGTTCACCGAGGGTGCGCCTCGCCGGGTCCGGCTCCCACAAGGTGTCCGCGCCGTATCTGGATGCGAGGTACCGGAGGATGGTGTTCGATTCCCAGATCACGGCGTCGCCGTCGATGACCGTGGGCACGAGTCCGTTGGGATTCATCTTCAGGTAGTGCGGGTCGTCGTTGCCGCCGAACGTGCCGCCGCGATCTTCGCGCGTATAGGGCAAGGAGAGCTCCTCGCAGGCCCAGAGCACTTTCTGGACGTTGCCGGAATTACTCCGGCCGATGATGTGCAGCATGGGTGTGTTCTTCCGCTTCGTCGTCGACGAGTGTGAGGCCCGCGGGCAACAGCCAGGTTGCTTCGCTCCAGTCCCGTCCGCTGTGCGGCGGAGCGGTGTCCGGTTCCTGCACGGCGTTCAATCGCGCCAGGTCTTCCGGGGTGTCGAGGTCCACTGCCGCGTTCGACATCGGCACCTGCGCCAGCCGCGACGCATGCCGCCCAAGCACGTGCTTCGCGCCCTGGTCGCCTTTGATCTGCGACAGCTCCTCAAAGCACCAGCGCGGGAAGATCGCGGGCACGCCGGGTCGGCCCTGGTATACCGCCGCAGCGATGACTCCCTCCTGCCCCTTCCATACGGCCGACAGTCGGCGCAGGTCGTCAGGTGTCAGGGCCACCTGGTCGCCCAGTAGCACCAACACCGCTTCGCATGCTGAGGGCAAGGCCGCGATGCCGGCGCGAAGCGACGCTCCAAGTCCTTCGTCCCAGCGTCGGTTGACCACGGTGCTGACCCCCTTGCGGGCCAGCATAGGCATGATCTCCGCCGCATGGGCACCCACGACGACGGTGACCGACTGGCCAGCCACGGCGGTAGCCGTTTCGACGACGATCTGCAAAGCGGGGCGACCCCGGACACGCGCGAGCTGCTTGGGGCTCCCAAGCCGGGTCGATGCCCCGGCGGCCAGGACCAGGACATGAAACTCGGGAGCGCCGCCTGCGGAACTCGGGTCGGTCAAGGGATCTCCACCATCGGTCAGGAGGCGGGATTCTACGGGAACGCCTTCCGGCGCACGAGCCGCCAGCGAGTCGTGGCAGAATGAACGCAATCTTCACTCTATTTTCCAGGATCGACGCATGGCTGTCCGGCCGGTACGCAGAATGGGCGACCCCTTGTTGCTGCAAGTGGCGGCGCCAGTGACCGAATTCGGCACACCCGCACTCGCCGAGCTGCTGACCGACATGCAGGACACGATGGCGGCCGAGAACGGGGCCGGCATCGCAGCGCCGCAGATCGGCGTGTCGCTGCAGGTCGTGATCTTCGGCGTCGGCAAGAATCCGCGTTACCCGGAAGCTGAAGAAGTGCCGTTTACGGTGCTGATCAATCCGGTGCTCACGCCGCTGACTGACGAACAACAGGAAGGCTGGGAAGGCTGCATATCGGTCCCCGGCATGCGCGGACTTGTGCCGCGGTACACGAAGATCCGCTATCAGGGACGGGACATCGCAGGCCGCGAGATCGACCGAACCGTGGAGGGCTTCCACGCCATCGTCGTGCAACACGAGGTCGACCACCTGCTTGGCAAGCTGTACCCGATGCGCATCCGCGACCTCTCGAAGTTCGGCTTCAGCGACGTCCTGTTTCCCGGGCAGGATCTGCAGGACGACTAGCGCTGGACGGAAGCTGCCGGAAGCGTTGAGAACGCAAGGAAGTGGAGGAAGCCAGAGAAAGGCGCAATTCTTTCCGGCTTCCTCGCTTCCTCGCTTCCTCGCTTCCTTAAGTCTTCCCCGGGGCGCGTCACGCGCTCGGGATGAACTCCGGATCGTCCTGGTGTTCGCGCTCGAACTTCAGGAAATCGAAGTAGCCGCATTGGTTGCCGTAGGGGTACTTCCGGCAGACGGCCGGGCGCGCCTCGTACACGGTGCAACGGCGCTCATCGCGGTCAAAGAACCGGCAGATGGTCGAGTACACGTGATCCTTGTGATGCCGCAGGATCTGCTCGTCGGCGTCCTTGGTCTTGAAGTGGTAGGTGAATTTCTTCTTGGCCTGAGCGGCAGACAGCCCGAAATGCTTCGCGAGCCGCTTGATGTCGGTCTCGGTCAC
>CAISDJ010000031.1 GCA_903884105.1 uncultured Pseudomonadota bacterium
CCCCGTGCGGGCCGACGTGGCGATGACGGGCGAAATCACGTTGCGAGGACAGGTGCTGCCGATTGGTGGGCTGAAGGAGAAGCTGCTGGCCGCCCATCGGGGTGGGATCAAGATCGTCCTTATCCCGGACGAGAACACCAAGGATCTCGCGGAGATTCCGCAGAACATCAAGGACCATATCGAGATCAGGTCGGTAAAGTGGATCGACGAGGTATTGCAGGTTGCGCTGCAGAGCCAGCCTGTTCCGTTCGCGGTGGCTCCGGTGACCCCTGTGGTGCTTGCCGCGGAGAAGCCTCGTGCCCGGCGTGCGGCTAAGCGCTCTGGAAAGCAGGTCAGGGCTCACTGATCGACGATGATTGCGGTGCCCGGAATGGGCGGCGGGCGTGAGAACGGGGCGGCAGGAAGCGGGCGCCGGCTCTCCCGCTTGGCCTGCCTGGTGCCAGAAGGCCTTTTTTACATGGTTGACCATTCCGGGGTAGCGCTGCTATAACGCGCGCCCCTGATAGCGGCGGGGACTTCCCCGCCACCCCTCGCGACTTGATTAAAGGAATCCACGATGAACAAAGGCGACCTGATTGATACGGTAAGCGCCCGCACGAATCTGCCGAAGGCGGACGCAGCCCAGGCCGTGGATGCTGTTTTTGACGCCATTACGACTGCGCTGAAGGCGGGCGATTCGGTTTCACTGGTTGGGTTTGGCGCTTTCGCTGTGAAGGCCCGCGCTGAACGCTCCGGCCGCAATCCCCGCACTGGTGAAACGATCACCATCGCTGCGAGCCGGGTTCCCGGCTTCAAGGCTGGCAAGGCTCTCAAGGATGCTGTAAATTAGCGGGTCCTGGAGGGACGTACACGAAACCTGAAGGGCACGATTGTTTTGAGAGTTGCGGGCAATGAGGGAAGTCCCCTGGTCGCCAGCGTCATGTGGGGGTGCTTAGCTCAGCTGGTAGAGCGTCGCCCTTACAAGGCGAATGTCGGCGGTTCGATCCCGTCAGCACCCACCAACTCTGCCGTCCGCTTCGGACAAGTCGTCGGTCAATAAGAAATCGGTTCAGCGCGGAGCGGTAGTTCAGTTGGTTAGAATACCGGCCTGTCACGCCGGGGGTCACGGGTTCGAGTCCCGTCCGCTCCGCCATTTCCGCATTCCGGCCCTTCCGGAGTGCGGGAGCTGATTCGCGATAAGTGACACGGATCTCTTGAGGGAACTGCTGCAGTTCCCTCAAGGTCTTCCGAATCGCGGATCCATGAACCGGGCGCGCATCACTTTCTATTCGAGTCCCGCACACTCGCCATGCTCCAAACAATTCGCGATAAGATTTCGGGCTGGTTCGCAGCTGTCTTTCTCGGCGCGGTGGCGCTGGTGTTCGTCTTCTGGGGCATCGACTTTCAGGGCGGTGCCATTCAGGACGCGGCTAGCGTCAACGGCGAGAAGATATCCGCTGATTCGATGTTGCGTGCCTGGCAGGATCGCCAGAGCCAGCTCCAGCAAATGCTGCGCGCCGAACTTCCCGCTGATCTCGTGAAGTCTCAGCAGGCTGCGCTGCTCGATGAGCGTATCCGCACGCTGCTGCTCACCCAGCGTGCGAAAGAAATGGGCTATCGCGTCAGCGACGAGGAAGTCGCACAGACCATTCTGGGATTCTCGGAATTGCAGGTGGATGGGCAGTTTTCCCGCGACCGGTATTCCGCGATTCTGAACCAGCAAGGCCGTACGGAAGCCCAGTTCGAGAGTGAGCTGCGGACCAATCTCGCCTTGAATCAGTTGCAGTCCAGCATTGCAACGTCGGCCTTCGTCACGCCGCGCGAACTCGAGCGTCGTCGGGGGCTGGAAAACGAGCAACGCGAAATCGAATATGCGGTGTTGCCGGCCACCGCCTTCGCGGCGGCCGTCAGCGTCACCGAGGCGGATATACAGGCCTGGTACGACAGCCACCTGTCCGACTACATGACCCCGGAATCCGTTGATGTCGAGTTTCTCGATCTGCGCCTCGCCGATGTCGAGCGCAGCGTTGCGGTAACGGAAGACGCGTTGAAGGGTTATTACGACCAGGCCAAGGACCGCTTCGCAACTCAAGAACGGCGTCGGGCGCGGCATGTCCTCATCACCACCAGCGACAAGCTGGATGATGCCGGTGCCAAGAAGCTGGCCGAGGAAGTGCTCGCCAAGGCGCGGGCTGGCGAGGATTTCGCCAAACTGGCTGAACTGTATTCACAGGATACCGGCTCAGCGAAGGCAGGCGGGGATCTGGGTTGGGCGACTCGTGGCATGTTCGTCGGGCCGTTCGAGGATGCGATCTTCGGCATGACCGCTGGAGAACTGCGCGGCCCGGTCAAGACCGAGTTCGGCTACCACGTCATGCGCCTTGACGAGACTGAGGCTGGGCACCAGAAGGCATTCGACGAAGTGCGCGCCGAGATCGAACCGGAGTTCCGCAAGGAAAAGGCCCAGACCTCTTTCTACGAGCGCGGGCAGAAGATGGCGGACGAGTCGTTCGCCGCGTTGACAGAACTCGGCACTGTCGCAACCTCACTTGGAATGGAGCTGAAGAAGGTTGCGGGTTTCACCCGGCAGGGCGGTGGAGAACTGGGCGCGGACGCGCAGATCATTGCAGCCGCCTTTGGTGCCGAGGTTGCAGACCGCGGCCAGAACAGCCCTCTTGTTGCCGTGGGCGAGGATCGCGCGGTAGTCCTGCGCGTGAGTGCCCACAATCAACCCGAACAAAAGCCATTGTCGGCCGTCCGCGAGCCTATTCAGGCGCGCCTCCGCCAGAACGCAGCTCAGGATGCCGCGGCTCGCAAGGGCAATGAACTGGTGGCCCAGCTGGAAGGCGGGTCACAGACATGGGCACAGGCTGCGCAGCAGTTGAGCACCCAGTTGAAGGTGACTGCAGCCCCGCGCAAATTCGTCGGTCGCCAGGACAAGGCAGTGCCGCCTGCAGTGCTGAAGACCACTTTCGCCCTGCCGCGGACTGCGCTGAAGCAAGGCCAGACCCGTTATCAGACCAGTGCCATGGAAAACGGGGATTTCGTCGTGCTTGCCGTCACTGCACTGAAAGACGGCAATGCGAGCCAGGAGACTGCTGCCGAACGCGCGCAACGGGGACGCCAGACGGCACAGCAGGTGGCGGCGGAAGAGTTCTCGGCCTATCTGGCTGAACTCGAACGCACCGCGAAGATCGAGCGCAATCTGTCGATCTTCCAGTAAGGGTCGTAGGGGCCAGCGATCAGCGACTGGCGACTAGCCAAATAGTTGCTGACTGGGGCACTGGCCCTCCGGGCCAATCGCTCATCGCTAGTCGCTATCCTGTCCCCCTAGCCTTGCGATTCTGCGAAGGCCATTCCCACCGTGCTGAACCCGCCGTCCACGTAGACGATTTCGGCTGTGATGCCCGCTGCCAGGTCGGAACACAGAAATGCTGCGGCATTGCCGACGTCTTCGGCAGTGACATTGCGACGAATGGGAGCAGTGGCCGCGACGTGTCCCAGGATCTTGCGGAACCCGCCAATTCCCGCCGCCGCCAGTGTCTTGATCGGGCCAGCCGAAATGCCATTGACGCGAATTCCCAACGGTCCGAGGTCTGCTGCCAGAAAACGCACACTGGCTTCCAGGCTGGCCTTGGCGAGGCCCATGACGTTGTAGCTCGGTAGCGAGCGCACCGCACCGAGGTAGGTGAGCGTCAGGAACGCGCCTGCCCTGCCTTTCATCAGCGGCACGGCTGCTTTGGCGATGGCCGTGAGGCTGTAGCTGGAAATGTCGTGAGCAATGCGGAAATTCTCGCGTGTCGTGGACTCGACGTAACTGCCGCGAATGGCATCCGTCGGTGCGAAGGCGACGGCGTGCACGATGATGTCGAGGCCATCCCATGTCTTGCCGAGTTCAGCGAAGGCAGACTGGATTTGCGCGTCGTCCGCGACATCCATCGGGAATACGGCCTTCGAGCCGAACTCGGCTGCCATGGCTTCCACGCGGTCCTTGAAGCGTTCCTGGTAGGTGAAAGCGAGCTCCGCGCCCTCGCGGCGCATGGCCTCGGCAATGCCGTAGGCGATCGAGCGTTCCGTGGCGAGACCGATGATCAGCGCGCGCTTGCCGGACAGAAAAGCCATGAACAACTCCGTACTTGGTGGGTAATCCGCGTTGCCCGCTCCTGGCGGATCGGGCCGATCGCGGGCCAGAGAATAAGCTGATCAGCGGAGAAAGTGGAGCGGGGAACCGGATGGCCGCTCCGGGACGCTTGGGTCCCGGAGGGCGTCAACCGCCGAGGCGGCGTCGATCCTCGATATACATGACCAGCCGCTGGCCTGGCTTCAAGTCGTGCGCTGAACGCAGCTTGTTCCAGTTCAGGATGTCGTTGACCGCGACCTTGAACGTGCGCGCGATTCGCGACAGGGTATCGCCGGGCTTCACGGTGTAGGTCAGCGGCTGCAGCCTGGGCGTTGCCGCCTCACTGGCGGCAAGCGTTGCGGAGGCCGGAATCTCCAGCTTCTTGCCAACCGCGAGTGTTGTACCGGTGCCGATCTCGTTCTGCGTCGCGAGCGCATCCAGCGTGATGCCGTGTGACTGCGCGATGCTCCAGAGCGTGTCGCCCTGCTTCACGGTGTGGCTGCTTCTCTTTTGAGCTTCCCGTGCGACTGCGAATGGTTCGGCCACTGCCATTGCGGTGGCTGCCGCTGGTGACCGGTTAGCTGCGGTGATCTTCCGCATGGCAGCGATCTTGCCAGGGTACGCGGTCACCACGAGTTCCTGGTCGGAATGAATGGTGTTACCACGCAGCCGGTTGGCCGTGCGCAACGCCTCGATGCTGACGTCATAGCGCCGGGCAATGGCGCCCAGTGTTTCACCCGGACGAACTCGGTGGCTGACGACGCGCACCCGTTCGGTTGGCGGCAGGCTCAATAGCCCCGCCATCAGCCGCTCGGTGCGGTCGACGGGAACCAGCAGGCGGTGGGGGCCCTCGGGGTCCGTCACGCCGTGATTGAAGCCCGGGTTCAGCGCCACGAACTCTTCCTCGGGAAGGTCGACGAGTTTCCGTGCCACGTCGAGCTGGATCTGGCCACCCGTGTGGACCATCGCGAAATAGGGCCGGTCCGCGATCGGGGCAAACTGCAGGTTGTGAGCAAGCGGGTTCGCGACGATGCGCCGCATGGCCAGCAACTTCGGCACGTAGGCGCGAGTCTCGCGGGGCAAGGCAAGGCTGAAAAAATCGATCGGCTTGTTGGCGCGTTGGTTGGCAGCGATCTGCCGCGCGACGCTGGCTTCGCCTGCGTTATAGGCCGCGATGGCCAGTAGCCAGTCGCCGTCGAACTCGTTCGAGAGGAACGTGAGGTAGTCAAGGGCCGCACGGGTGGACTCGATGACGTCGCGACGGCCGTCGTAGTACCAGTTCTGCTTGAGTCCGTAGCGCACGCCCGTTCCGGGGATGAACTGCCAGAGTCCGGCAGCGCGAGCCCGTGAATAGGCGACGGGGTTATAGGCACTTTCGACGACCGGCAGCAACGCGAGTTCGAGGGGCATGCCGCGGGCTTCCAGTTCACCTACGATGTAGTGCAGATAGCGCTCGCTGCGGCGGAAGGTGCGGTCCAGATAGTCGGGATGGCTTGCGTACCAGGCCACTTCCTGGTCGACGGAGGGATGTCTTGAGTCCGCGAGGAGAAAGCCTTCCCGGATCCGGTCGAGCAGGTCCCCCGGCTCAATGCGACCCGCGTCCATGGCGGGTTCGTCGGCCTGGATTTCCACGGAGTCGTTGGTGTGGAACTCGCGACTGGCGACTGCCGGATGTGCAATGGAGTCCGGTGGCTTGACGGCGGGAAGGGAGCTGCAGCCGGCAGCGCCCCATAGCGCCAGCAGGCTACCCAGCCAGAGCCCATTCATGCGTCCGCGAAACTGCATCAGAACTGGTCCTTCCAGGCGCGTACGGCGGCGAAGACGGCCGTCTTGTCCATTAAACGCCGGCCAGCGTGGGCTTCTGCTGCTCTCTTCACATGGCCATCGTCGCAGCGCAGGAACGGATTGATTTCGCGTTCCACGGCAATGGTGGATGGAACAGTGGGTTCATCGAGGCTGCGCTTCTTCATGCACTCTACTTCGTAAGCCAATGTGGCTGCATTCGCCGGATCGGCTGCCCGGGCAAAGCGCAGATTGTTCATCGTGTACTCGTGGGTGCAGTACACCTTCGTCTCCCGCGGCAACTCCGCGAGGCGTGTAAGAGAGTCCAGCATCTGGGCAGGAGTTCCCTCGAAGAGCCGGCCGCAGCCCCCGCTGAACAGCGTATCTCCGCAAAAAACCGCTCCGTGTCCAACGTATGCGATGTGCCCGGCCGTATGGCCCGGTACGTCCATCACTCTGAAACCAAGACCCAGTTCAGCCAGTTCGATCTCATCGCCCTCGCCAAGCGGTCGACAGGGCCCCGGGATCGCTTCCCGTGCCGGCCCGAATACCGGAATTCCGAACTGGGCGACCAACGCCTCTACGCCCCCGGTATGGTCCCGGTGGTGGTGAGTGACGAGTACCGCAGTCAGGGTCAGTCCAAGCTCCCGGAGCGCATGTTCGACTGCCTGGCCGTCACCCGGGTCCACGGCAGCAACCCGGGATCGATCGGTCTTCCCGTGAATCAGCCAGATGTAGTTGTCGGCAAAAGCCCGGACAGGGGTCACTTCCAGCATCGCCCGGGAACCTCTGATTGGCCTGTACGCACTCGCGACGGCGAGCCATTTCGTGCAGGGCGAGGCGCGATCGACCGCCCGTGTACTGCATGTACACAAGGGAGGAGCAACGCTGCCCTGCACGAAATGGATCCCGTCCCGATCAAGGTATAAATAGTCATTTAATGGGTTGCGCCTCTAATCCTCTGCTGCGTCGTTACGGACCTTGCCGCCCTGTCCAATTAGACTTGGCCCGATATCGCCTGCGGCCCGATGCCTCGCAGCAGAGGAATGGAGACGCAACGCGAGCGCGTATAGGCCAATCAGAGGTTCCCTGACCCACCTGCCTAGCTGCCGCTCAGTGAGCCCGTAATTAACCATAGGGAGCCGGCTGGGGCAAGCGGAAAAAATCGAATAATCAACGAAGTAGGGGCCAATAGGGAAATGCCGTATCCTACGGGCCAATGGCTGCTCCGCTGCATGACTGGCTCGCGACTCCCCTGGGCCAACGCCTATACCAGCTTGAGTGCAAGCTGGTCGGGGAAGCGGTCGCCCAGGTGTTTGGCTGGCAGTTGCTGCAGATCGGAATCTGGGGCGAGGATGCCAGGCTGATTGCCGATGCCCGCACCCAGCGGAAGTCCGTCTTGGCGCGTCAGCACGGCGCGACGGTGGCGGTCCATTCAAGGGCCGATGCACTGCCCATCGCGTCCGATTCCGTCGACGCGGTGCTGCTGCCGCACACGCTGGAATACGAACCCGAACCCCACGACATCCTGCGCGAGGTCGAGCGAATCCTGCCCGGTGAGGGTCATGTCATCGTCCTGGGCTTCCGGCCGATGTCGCCCTGGGGATTCCGCTACGCGAGTTCCAGGCAGGGCTTCCCCCCTGGCGTCCAGCGGTTGATCAGCGAACGGCGCCTGCGGGACTGGCTCAAGCTGCTTGGCTTCGAAGTGGTCGACGCGCGGCGCTACCTGTTTACGTTGCCCTGGGGTAGCGAGGCACCGCGGGGGCAGCGATTGCTTGAATCTGCCGGCGAGAACTTCTGGCCTTTGCTGGCGGGGGCCTATCTCCTGAAGGCGAGGAAGCGAGTCTACTGCAAGACTCCGATCCGGTTGTCCTGGCGGCAGCGTGCGCGTGTGGTCGGCGGACTCCTGGAGCCCACCCGCCGGGGCGAAGAGCGTGACATCGCGTGAATCCGGTCGTGATCTATACCGATGGCGCGTGCCGTGGCAATCCTGGCCCGGGAGGCTGGGGCGCCGTCTTGAGCGCAGGCGAGCACGTCAAGGAAATCAATGGTGCCGAGCCTGATACGACGAACAACCGGATGGAGCTGACCGCCGCCATTCGCGCCCTCAAGGCCCTGAACCGCCACTGCCAGGTACGCATCTATACCGATTCGCAGTACGTGCGTACCGGCGTCACGGAGTGGCTTGAGCAATGGAAGGGGCGCAACTGGCGCACCGCGAGCCGCAAGCCAGTCAAGAATGTCGACCTTTGGCAGGCGCTGGACGCCGAGCTCTCGAGGCATACCATCGAATGGCACTGGGTAAAAGGTCACGCGGGCGTTCCCGGCAATGAACACGCGGACCGGCTTGCGAACGAAGCCATCGACGCACTGCTGAGCGATGCAAGGTGATCAGTGATTGGTGACCAGTGACCGGTGGCCGGTTCAGGACATCCTGACGGTGGGGATGAGTTGGGATGGCTGTAAACCATGCGTGCTTGAGAGCATACGCGCGCGAAATGATCAGGGCGTTTCAGTACACTCTCCTCCCAGCGCCGTATTCCTACCAGCAACCACCGACCACTTACTCTCCCATGGACTTCATCGATCTCAAGACCCAGTACGCCCGCATCGAAGTCGACGTCAATGCGCGCATGCAGGCGGTGCTCAAGCATGGGCAGTACGTTCTCGGACCTGAGGTTGTTGAGCTTGAAGGGCGACTTGCGGCCTACACCGGTTCCAGGTACTGCGTGTCGGCGTCGAGCGGCACGGATACGCTGCTGATCGCCCTGATGGCGCTCGATATCGGACCCGGCGATGAAGTCATCACGTCGCCTTTCACGTTCATCGCCACAGGTGAAATGATCGCGCTCGCGGGCGCGACGCCCGTTTTCGTGGATATCGATCGACGGACCTACAACATCGATCCCGCCCTGATCGAAGCCGCCATCACCCCGAGGACCAAGGCGATCATGCCTGTTTCCCTGTATGGCCAGTGTGCGGACTTTGATGCGATCAATGCCGTCGCGGCGCGTCATGGGCTGGCGGTCATTGAAGACGCTGCCCAGAGTTTCGGCGCCACATACAAGGGCCGGCAGTCATGCAACCTGTCGACCATCGGTTCGACGTCGTTCTTTCCGTCCAAGCCCCTTGGGGCGTATGGCGATGGTGGCGCGTTGTTCACCAATGACGAAGGCCTGGCCAAGCTGATGCGCGAGATTCGAGTCCACGGCCAGGACCGTCGGTACCATCATCCGCGCTTGGGCGTGAATGGCCGCCTTGATACGTTACAGGCCGCCGTGCTGTTGGCGAAGCTCGATGTATTCGCCGACGAAGTCGCTGCGCGCACCCGATTGGGTGCGAGGTACAGCGAGCTGCTCGCGGCGGCGTTTGGCGAAGTGCGGGATCCGCAGAGCAGGGTTTCAGGGCCTTGGCTCGATCTGGCCAATACGAGCGTTTACGCCCAGTACACGGTTGAGGTCCTCCATCGCGAGCGCGTGGAGCAGCGCATGAAGGAGCAGGGAGTGCCCACCGCCGTGCACTATCCCGTGCCGTTGCACCAGCAGCCGGTCTTTGCGGGGCTCAAGGTCGCGGCAGGCAGCCTGCCCATCTCCGAATACGCCGCGGACCACGTGATGAGCTTGCCTATGCACCCCTATCTGACTGAAGACCAGCAGGTGCGTGTGGTCGCGGCCTTGAAACAGTCGGTCAGCGGTTAGCAGCGAATCAATTGTGACTTGCGCGAGTGATGAAGCTTAAGGAAGCCAAGCAAGCTATGGAATCGGGGAAGCCGAGGAAGCCGGCAGCAGTACAGTCTCCGGCTTCCCGGCTTCCCGGCTTCCCGGCTTCCCGGCTTCCTGGCTTCCTAGCTTCCTAGCTTCCTAGCTTCCTAGCTTCCCGGCTTCCTAGCTTCCTAGCTTCCTAGCTTCCTAGCTGGCCTCCTAGCCTCCTACCCCGCCGAGTACAGAGTTCTTCCATGCGCCAGATCATCCTGGATACGGAAACCACCGGCCTCGAGGCCGAACGCGGCCATCGCGTCATCGAGGTCGGGTGTCTCGAGATCGTGAATCGTCGCCGGACGGGGCGTACCTTTCACCGCTACCTGCGGCCTGACCGGGAAGTCGACCCCGGCGCGATCCGCGTCCACGGCTTGACGAACGAATTCCTGGCCGGACAACCGCGCTTTGCCGAAATCGCCACCGAGTTTCTCGAGTTTGTCGCCGGCGCGGAGCTCGTGATCCACAACGCGGCCTTTGACGTGGCGTTCCTCAATGCCGAACTCAAGCGCCTTCAGCCGCCGCCTGGCCTGATCACGGACCGTTGCTCAGTGCTCGATACGCTGCTGCTCGCAAGGAAGATGCATCCCGGCCAGCGCAACAGCCTGGATGCACTCTGCAAGCGCTACAGCGTCGACAATTCACATCGCGAGCTGCACGGCGCACTGCTTGATGCGCAGATCCTGCTGGATGTCTACCTGGCAATGACGGGCGGTCAAGGTGCGTTGACGCTGGGCGAGCTGGTCGAGGCAACGACCACCGCGACGACAACCGTTTCACGGGCAAAACGACCCGCCGGCACACTCCAAGTCCCGCGGGCGTCCGGCGAGGAGGCCGCGCTTCACGAGGCCACTTTGCTGGTGATCGACAAGGCCAGTGACGGCAAGACTCTTTGGCGAGTACTCCCAACTGCCGATTGAACCGGCCTGAAGCAACCCGGAAGGGGAGGCGGGCGCCCTCAGGATGCATGCCGGAGACCCGCGTCGCAAAATCCTTGCGGCAAGTGTGCGATTCTATGGGCCTGTCCGACAGCAGGTCCTCTCCCCGGGGGAGCGGACTTTGTTGTGACGCAGTTCACCTCAATCAAGCAACATACCCGACCACACGAACGACCGCTTCCTATGTCATCCAAATTTACGCTGCGGAATTGCAAGATCGGCGTCATCGGCCTCGGGTATGTCGGGCTGCCATTGGCAGTGGAGTTTGGCAAGCACTTCAAGACGGTGGGCTTCGACATCAAGGCGTCGCGCGTTGCCGAGCTGAAGGCGGGCCGTGACAATACCCTTGAAGTGGACTCGGCCGAGCTCAAGTCCGCAAAGAACCTGTCGTTCACCACGGCGGCCAAGGACCTCCGCGCCTGCCGGGTGTACATCGCGACCGTCCCCACGCCTATCGACAAGTACAACCGGCCTGACTTGCGTCCCGTTGTTGGAGCGAGCGAGATCATCGGCGAAGTCCTAAAGAAAGGGGACGTCGTCATATTCGAATCGACCGTGTACCCGGGTTGCACCGAGGAGATCGCTGTTCCGGTACTCGAAAAGGTATCGGGCCTCAAGTTCAATCGTGATTTCTTCGCGGGCTATAGTCCGGAGCGCATCAATCCGGGCGACAAGCAGCACCGCCTGCCGACGATCAAGAAGATCACTTCCGGCTCGACGCCGGAAGTGGCCGATTTCGTGGATGACCTCTATAAGACCATCATCACGGCGGGCACTCACAAGGCGTCGAGCATCAAGGTTGCGGAAGCGGCAAAAGTCATCGAGAACACGCAACGTGACGTCAATATCGCGCTGATCAACGAGCTGGCGCTGATTTTCAACCGCCTCGGCATCGACACCGAGGAGGTGCTGCTGGCGGCCGGAACCAAGTGGAATTTCCTGCCGTTTCGCCCAGGCCTCGTTGGTGGCCACTGCATCGGCGTCGATCCGTACTACCTGACGCACAAGGCCCAGGAAGTGGGCTATCACCCTGAGATGATCCTTGCTGGCAGGCGGCTCAACGACAATATGGCCTTGTACGTGGCACAGCAGGTGGCCCAGCTCATGATCGAGCGCCGTATCCACGTGAAGGGATCACGAGTCCTCGTGATGGGACTGGCCTTCAAGGAAAACTGCCCGGACCTGCGCAATTCGAAGGTCGTCGATGTCATCGAGGAGCTGTCGAAGTTTGGCGCCAAGGTCGATGTCTACGATCCTTGGGTGGATGCCGATGAGGCAGAGCATGAATACGGCCTCCGACCGGTCAAGCGTCCCCAGGCAGGCAAGTACGATGCGATCGTGATGGCAGTGGGGCACCAGCAGTTCCGCGACATGGGCTTGGCCGCGGTACGCAAACTTGCCAAGCGCGAGCACGTCCTTTACGACATCAAGTATCTGTTCGCAGCGAACGAAGTGGATGGCCGACTGTGAAATATCTCGTCACGGGTGCAGCGGGTTTCATCGGATTCAATACCAGCCGACTGTTGCTGGAACGAGGCGATGAGGTTGTCGGGCTCGACAACTTGAATGACTACTACGATGTCAGGCTGAAGGAGGCGCGCCTGGCCTTGCTCCAGAAATATCCCGGGTTCCGGTTCGTCAAGATGGATCTCGCCGACCGATCGGGGATCCCGGAATTGTTTGCCCGCGAGAAGTTCAAGCGGGTCATCAATCTCGGCGCCCAGGCGGGTGTCCGCTATTCCATCCAGAACCCGCTTGCCTACGTGGACAGCAATGTAGTCGGGTTCGCCAACATTCTGGAGGGCTGCCGGCACAACGGGGTCGAGCATCTGGTGTATGCATCGACCAGCTCGGTATACGGCGCAAACACCAACATGCCCTTCTCGGTGCACCAGAACGTCGATCATCCGCTGTCGTTTTATGCAGCCACGAAAAAGGCCAATGAGCTGATGGCGCATACCTATGCGCACCTCTACGGCCTGCCGGTCACGGGTCTGCGGTTCTTTACGGTGTATGGCCCCTGGGGACGGCCCGACATGGCGCTGTTCCTCTTTACGCGCAATATTCTGGCTGGCAAACCCATCGATGTCTTCAACTACGGCAAGCACCGCCGTGATTTCACCTACATCGACGATATCGTCCAGGGTGTGGTCCGGTCGTCAGACAGGCCCGCCACCCGCAACAGCAACTGGACCGGCGCTGACCCCGACCCTGGTACGAGCGCGGCGCCCTACCGCCTCTACAACATCGGCAACAACAGCCCCGTCGAGCTATTGCACTACATCAAGGTGATCGAGGACTGCCTGGGCCGCAAGGCAGAGCTCAACCTGCTGCCGCTGCAGCCAGGTGACGTCCCTGATACTTGCGCCGACATCGACGATCTGGTCCGCGACGTCGACTACCGGCCAGCCACCTCGGTTGAAACCGGCGTTCGTGCGTTCGTCGAGTGGTACGTGCGCAGCTACGACGCGAACGGCGCACTGACGCTAGGCGCTCCGTAGCGGCCACCCGAGCGCTCTGGCTGGGGGCTGTTCCTGTCGTATACTTGTGACAGGATGACCCAGTCACTTTCCCAGTTCCCCGAGTGGCAAGCGCTCGCCCGGCACGCCCTCCAGGTGCCTCGGCTTGGTGATCTGTTTGCGCGCGATCCCGACCGGTTCGCGGCGTTCAGTTGCTGTGAGCTGGACCTCCTGTACGACTTCTCCCGCCAGAGGCTGGACGCCGGCACGTTGCCTCTGCTGGTCAAGCTCGCGGAGAAGCGGGATCTCGCCGCCAGAGTGCAGGCCATGTTCTGCGGTGAGATGGTCAACTCCACCGAGAACCGGGCCGCACTTCATACAGCACTGAGAAACCGCAGCGACCGCCCGGTCATGCTGAACGGCAAGGACATCATGGTTGATGTTCGTGCGGGCCTGGAGCGCATGCGGACTTTCGTCGACGGTGTCCATGCGGGCCGGATTGCTGGATCCGGCGGCAAGCCGTTTACCGACATCGTCAATATCGGGATCGGCGGTTCCGATCTAGGCGTCGTCATGGCCAACGAGGCCCTGGTTCGCTACCGGAACCGGAACCTGAAGGTACATTGCGTCTCGAACATCGACGGGGTCCAGCTTTCCGATCTGCTCGAGCAGCTTGAGGCGTCGCGTACCCTGTTCGTGGTCGTCTCCAAGACGTTCACGACCATCGAGACCCTCTCGAATGCTCGGCTGGCGCGCCAGTGGCTGGTCGATCGCTTGGGAGAGGGTGCTGTCTCCAAGCATTTCGCGGCGGTGTCGACCAACCAGAAGGCGATGGACACGTTCCTCATCGCGCCGCAGAACCGGTTCACGATGTGGGACTGGGTGGGCGGACGCTATTCGATCTGGTCCGCGGTGGGGTTATCGGTCGCGCTTGCCCTCGGCATGGATACCTTCGAACTCATGCTCGAAGGTGCTTACCTGATGGATGAGCACTTCCGCTCGGCTCCTTTCGAGCGGAACTTGCCAGTGCTGATGGGGCTGATTGGTGTCTGGAATCAGAACTTCCTCGGGCGGGATTCACTCGCGGTGCTTCCGTATGACAGCAGGCTGCGCCGCTTTCCTGCCTATCTCCAGCAGCTCGAGATGGAGTCGAACGGCAAGCGCGTCACGATTGAAGGCCAGCCCGTCGACTACTCGACCGGTGCAGTGTTATGGGGTGAGCCGGGAAGCAATGCCTAGCACTCGTTCTTCCAGCTGCTGCATCAGGGCACGGCAAAGGTGGCGATGGACTTCATCGTGCCGGTCAATTCCTCTGGAAGCTACGCCGATCAGCAGAACCTCGCGCTAGCCAATTGTTTCGCGCAGGCCCAGGCGTTCGCGCTCGGTCAGGACGAAGGGCAGATTCGCGCCGACCTTGAGTCGAGGGGCGTCTCGCCCGCCGAGATCGAGCGGTTGATCCCTCACCAGGTGCATCCGGGCAACAACCCGAGCAGCATCCTGATGTTCCCGCGCCTGGGGCCGCGGACCTTGGGCAAACTGGTGGCGCTCTATGAACACAAGGTGTTCGTGCAGAGCGTCATCTGGGATATCAACCCGTTCGATCAATGGGGCGTTGAGCTGGGGAAGAAGCTGGCGGATTCGCTGGCTCCTGCCGTGGCCAGTCCAGATGCGGCAACGAACATCGATCCTGCTGTGCAGGCCCTGCTTGGGTACGTCAAGAAATGGCGTTCGTGATCAGCTCGCAACCAAACCCGATATAGATTGACCGGCCTTCGCTCTGGCTTACTGGGATTCCGATGAAGCACACCAAGACCCGCAAGGGCATCATTCTCGCCGGCGGATCGGGAACCCGATTGCATCCCGTGACTCATTCCGTCAGCAAACAGCTGCTGCCGGTCTATGACAAGCCGATGATCTACTACCCGCTCGCCACGCTGATGCTGGCGGGCATTCGGGACTATCTGATCATCACGACGCCCCGTGACCAAGCTGCGTTCCAGGAGTTGCTGGGCGATGGCACGGCTTGGGGGCTCAATATCCAGTATGCGGCGCAGCCGAAACCGGAAGGGTTGGCGCAGGCCTTTGTCATCGGTGCCGACTTCGTGGGCAACGACCCCGTCGCGCTGATCCTGGGCGACAACATCTTCTACGGCCACTCGCTGTCCGAGTCCTTGCACAAGGCCTCTGAGCGAACGAGCGGTGCCACGGTCTTTGGCTACTATGTGAATGATCCGGAGCGCTACGGCGTCGCGCGCTTCGACAGCGAAGGCCGTGTGGTCGAGCTGATCGAGAAGCCCGCCAAGGCGCCATCGAACTATGCGATCACGGGGGTCTACTTCTACGATTCCCGAGTGGTCGATCTTGCGAAGGCACTGCGCCCCTCGGCCCGCGGCGAGTTCGAAATCACCGACCTCAACAATCTCTATCTGCAGGAAGGTGCGCTGACGCTCGAGCGCTTGGGCCGTGGCTGTGCCTGGCTTGATACAGGCACGCACGCGTCGCTGCTGGACGCCGGCAACTTCGTGCGCATTGTCGAGGAGCGCCAGGGACTCAAGATCGCTTGCGTCGAGGAAGTCGCTTACCGGATGAAGTTCATCGGCCCGGAGCAGCTCGCTCGACTTGCGGAGCCGCTCAGGAAGAGCGGTTACGGCGAGTACTTGTTGCGTGTGCTGGCCGACGCTGTTCCGTCATGAAGTTCACCCCCACTCGTATTCCAGAAGTGGTCCTGATCGAGCCGAAGGTATTTGGCGATGATCGGGGCTTCTTCATGGAGACTTGGCAAGCGAAGACATTCTCCGAGGCAGGCATCGGTGTTGATTTCGTCCAGGACAACCATAGCCGCTCGCGTCTGGGGACCCTTCGCGGCCTGCATTACCAGCTCCAGCAGCCGCAGGGAAAGCTGGTTCGCTGCGTGATTGGCACTGTCTTCGACGTCGCCGTCGACATGCGCCGCAGCTCACCGACGTTCGGGCTGTGGGTCGGCGAGGTGCTGTCGGCGGAGAATCGGCGGCAGCTCTGGGTACCGGCCGGATTTGCCCACGGCTTCCTGGTGCTTAGCGAGTCGGCGGATTTTGTCTACAAGTGCACGGACTACTACAACCCGGCCTCAGAGCAGAGCCTCGCCTGGAACGATTCCAAAGTGGGGATAGAGTGGCCGTTTCCGCCTGGTGTGGAGGCATTGCTCTCGAAGAAAGACAGTGAGGGCAAGGCCTTCGCGCACGCGGAGACGTTCCCGTGAAGGTGCTCGTGACCGGCTCGACCGGACAGCTCGGTCGGGCACTCCTGGAGTCTATTCCAGCCTCCGTTCAAGCCTACGGCATTGACAGGGCACAGTGCGACCTCGCTGATCCGGAACAGTGCCGTGCCTTGGTTGCAGCCCAGCGTCCTGATCTCATCATCAATGCTGGCGCTTACACACAGGTCGACAAGGCAGAGATCGAGCGAGGCCTGGCTTTTCGAATCAATGCGGACGCGCCGGCAGCATTTGCTGCGGGCCTTGCCCAGTCTGGTGGGCGTCTCATCCAGGTTTCAACGGACTTCGTCTTCGATGGCAGGCAGGGAGTGCCTTATGCGCCGGAGGCGCTGAGTAACCCGCTCAACGTCTACGGCGCCAGCAAGCGGGCCGGTGAGCAGGCCGTTTTGCAGCAGCTGAATGAGCGGGCAGTGG
This sequence comes from uncultured Pseudomonadota bacterium, assembly GCA_903884105.1. Lineage (GTDB taxonomy): Bacteria > Pseudomonadota > Gammaproteobacteria > Steroidobacterales > Steroidobacteraceae > CAIUGU01. Next base: position 16,701 of record CAISDJ010000031.1, read on the forward strand.
TGTTGCGCACGGCGTGGGTCTATTCCAGCCACGGCAGCAATTTCGTGAAGACAATGCTCCGGCTGATGTCGACTCGCGACAAAGTCTCGGTCGTGAGCGACCAGATCGGTGCTCCTACGTCGGCGAGGTCACTCGCAAACGCAGTCTGGGCTGCAGTGCTGCGTCCGACTGTCAGCGGAATCCTCCACTGGACCGATGCCGGGGTGGCAAGCTGGTATGACTTCGCCTTGGCGATTCAGGAGGACGCACTGGCTCGCGGGCTCCTGGACAGGGCGGTGCCGGTGTTGCCGATCGCAGCCGAAGAATATGCGCGACAATTCCCGGCCAGCGTCCCCCGACCTTCGTTCAGCGTTCTGGACTTGCGGAGCACCCGGGAGCAGCTCGGCCTCGACGGTATCCATTGGCGAACCAATCTGAGAATGATGCTCGATGAACTCAAGTCGTAATTTGCTGGTCACCGGTGGAGCAGGTTTCATCGGGGCCAATTTTGTCCATTATTGGCGGCGGCGGCATGAAGCCGACGCGATCACCGTGCTGGACGCCCTTACGTACGCTGGCAATCGCGCCAATCTTGCGTCGCTTGAGGGTTCGGCTGGGTTCCGCTTTGTAAAGGGAGATATTACCGACCGAGACCTGGTCGCAAAACTGCTGGCGGAGCAGCAGATCGATACGCTGGTGCATTTTGCGGCGGAGTCCCACGTCGATCGGTCGATCCTGGGTCCTGATGAATTCATCCGTACCAACATCCTGGGCACCCACTCCCTCCTCGAGGCCTGCCGGAAGGTCTGGTTGGGCGCGACGCCCCGGCCGAATCACCGGTTCCACCACGTCTCGACCGACGAGGTGTATGGGTCTCTGGGGACCGACGATCCAGCGTTTTCCGAGTCCACGGCCTACGCCCCGAATTCACCCTACTCGGCCAGCAAGGCGGCCTCCGACCACCTTGTACGGGCGTATCACCATACCTACGGCCTCAAGGTCACGACCAGCAACTGCTCGAACAACTACGGCCCGATGCATTTTCCCGAGAAGCTGATCCCGCTCATCATCGTCAATATCCTCGAAGGCAAGCCACTTCCCATATACGGGGACGGCCGCAATATCCGGGACTGGCTGTTCGTCGACGACCACTGCCAGGGCATCGAAAGGGTGCTCGAACGAGGGCGGATCGGGGAGACCTACAACATCGGCGGCTGGTCCGAGGTGGAGAACATCGACCTTGTGCGGCGGTTGTGCCGGATTGCCGATGACGTCTTCAAGGCGGATGTCTCCCTTGCCGCCAGGTTCCCTGGATCGCCGTGCGCCCGGGGCCTTCAGGCGGAATCCCTCATCACTTTCGTCCGTGACCGCCCCGGACATGACCGCCGCTATGCGATCGATTGCCGCAAGGCGGAAACCGAGCTTGGGTTTGCTCCGTCAATCACTCTGGAGGATGGGCTGAAGCAGACGTTCACGTGGTATCTCGGGAACGAGCCCTGGTGGCGGGCGGTTATGGACGGCAGCTACCGGAACTGGCTTGCCACGCAGTACACCGCCTGACCGAACCCCTCATTCCGGGCCTTTTTGGCCATTGCGCCCGCTCACCATCGCAAGCGGACTTAAGCTACGATAGCGCCCGCGCGCGGGGGAGCCGGCGCATGGAGCCGGGGATGGGTTGCTAAAGGGACAGGCGCGTGCATGACGGGGTTTGCAAAAGCATGATCTTTCGAGCCGCTCGCCGCAGCTTCCATCTGGCGTTTATCGGATTGGCCTTTGTCCTGTGCACTCCTGTGTTCGCCCAGACTCCCACGCCTGAGCAGCTCCAGATATTCCAGGGCCTGCCGGCCGGACAGCAGCAGTCGATATTGGAGACCCTTGGCGGCGACCCCTCAGCGCCCAGAACACTCGGGGGGGGGCGAACAGATCGTCCCCTGCAGTTCCCAAACACCGTTCAGCCACGCCAGGTTGGCGATGGCACCGCATCAGGCGCGAACGGCGATTACCGGCTCAAGGCCGAGGACACGTTGCTCCTGTCGTTGGAAGTACAAGAACGGCCGGTTTCCGGCGACGCACAATCTGCTCCACCGGCGCAGATTTCTCCCGAGACGAGATCGCGGCTCACGGCCCTCCGTGAACAGATTCTCCGCCGCAACCCTTATCAGCTCGACCGGGGTGCGGTGCTCAATGTGCTTGAGCTTGGACCCATTCCCCTTGGCGGATTGACGGTCGACGAGGCGCGCAAGCGCATTGCTGCCGAAGGCCTGTTCAAGGACCTCGTCGTTGGGGTGACTTTGCTGCCCTTGGTGCCGACTGGAACTGCTGCCCTCAGGCCTTTCGGATACGAGTTGTTTGCCGGCACGACTACAACCTTTGCTCCGGCGACGGATGTACCGGTGCCTGCCGAATATGTCGTGGGACCGGGGGATACGTTTCGCGTGCAGATGACCGGCAACACCCGCGGCAATTACAGCCTCGTGGTGGGGCGTGACGGGCAGGTCAACTTTCCGGAGCTGGGTCCAATAGCAGTGGCGGGCCTGCGATTCGACGACGCCAGGCAGATGCTGGAGCAGCGCGTCACTGAGCAGTTGATCGGGACGCGAGCCAGTGTAGCGATGGGCGAGTTGCGTTCGATCCGTATATTCGTGCTCGGGGAAGCGGAGACGCCCGGTTCCTATACCGTCAGCGGCCTGTCCAATATTACCAACGCGCTTTTTGTCAGCGGTGGCGTCAAGACGATCGGGTCGCTCCGCAATATCGAATTGAAGCGAGCGGGCGTTACCGTGTCGCGGCTGGATCTCTACGACCTGCTGCTCAAGGGAGACACTCGCGGCGATGTTCGCTTGTTGCCTGGCGACGTCATCTTCATTCCTCCGGTAGGCCCAACCGTCGGAATTACTGGCGAAGTCACCCGGCCCGCAACCTACGAGCTTCGGGGCGAAACGACAGCTGCTCAACTTCTCGAATTGGGCGGGGGGCTCAGGCCATTGGCCGAGGTCCGGTTGGCTACGCTAGAGCGGCTTGACGAAGCGCGCAACAAGACTGTCGTCGACCTGAACCTTGCGAGCCCTGCAGGGGCAGCCGTCCAGATCCATAACGGCGATATCCTGCGGATTCCCGCAGTGCGGCCGACGCTCGAGAATTCCATTTCAGTCAGTGGCCATCTCTATCGCCCGGGTGATTTCCAGTATCGCCCTGGCATGCGTCTCTCCGATGCGATCACTTCGCTGGAAGAGCTCAAGCCCAATGCCGAGCAGCACTACGTGCTCGTTCGACGTGAACAGTCCGACAGGAGGGTTTCCGTGTTCTCGGCAGACCTGAGACAAGCCCTGAATCAGCGGGGGTCCGCAGCGGACATCCAGCTTGCGCCCCGGGATCGCATCTTCGTCTTTGACCTGGAAACCGGGCGTGATCGAGTCATCGAGCCCTTGATGCGCGACCTGAGAATGCAATCGAGTTTCGCGGATCCTCTTCAGGCAGTGGGAGTCGGAGGGCGCGTCAAAGTACCAGGTCAGTACCCACTTGAACCGGGGATGCGAGTCAACGACCTCATCCGGGCCGGTGGGAGCCTGGATGATGCTGCGTATGGTGGCACGGCGGAACTCACGCGCTATGAAGTCGTGGATGGAGAGTCCAGGCGCAGTGAGTTGATCCAGATTGATCTCGCACGAGTTCGAGCAGGGGATCCAGCTGCCAACGTATTGCTCAGGCCTTTCGATTTTCTGGTCGTCAAGGAAGTCCCCGATTGGGGCAGGCAAGAACAAGTCCAGCTCTCAGGCGAGGTTCGATTCCCGGGAACCTATCCCGTTCGACGGGGTGAAACGCTGCGGTCCTTGATCGAAAGGGCAGGGGGCTTAACCGACCTCGCTTTTGCTGAGGGCAGCGTGTTCACCAGAACCTCGCTCAAGGAGAGAGAGCGCCAGCAGATTGCCGATTTGACCCGACGGATGCAGACCGATCTGGCACAGCTTGCGCTGACTGCAAGCCAGAACACCAACGCCAATGCCGCCCAGGCACTTGCAGTGGGGCAGTCGCTGCTCGCGGGCTTGCGTGGAGCCGAACCCGTTGGGCGGCTCGTGATCGATCTCAATGCTTCGGCGGCTGCTGCTCCCGGTTCGGAGAACGATATCGTCCTGAAGGATGGCGATCGTTTGCTGGTTCCTAGAGTCACGCAAGAAGTTACCGTCATTGGGGAGGTGCAGAGCGCGACTTCGCATCTGTATTCGCCTGGTCGCACGCGCAACGACTATGTTGAGCTGAGCGGCGGAGCGACCCAGCGAGCCGACAGGAGTCGGACGTACGTGGTCAGGGCGGATGGCAGTGTGTTGGGTGGTGGGGGCCGCGCGTGGTTCAGTCGTCCCAATGTAGACATCAATTCGGGCGATACGGTGGTGGTACCTCTGGATGTGGAGAGATTGCCGGCACTGCCCACGTGGCAGGCCGTCACACAGATTCTCTATAACCTGGCGGTCACCGTGGCTGCGATCAACTCGTTCTGATCCCCGCCACTCTACGAGCCCAGGTTAAGTCTCCGGGAGAGCTTTTCCGGAGCGCTGACACTTCATAGACGATGATCGTATGGCACCTTTTGAAGACACGCAAAGCCGAAGTGCAATGGGGCGCCGACTGTTGAATACGTGTATCGGGGCGTCGCTCCTGGAGCTGCGATGGGCAGGACACCCATGCTCACTGTGCTGAGCGGAGCCACAGCGGTTCAACCTTGTTCGAGGGAGACCAGGGCTGTCTCGTCGTTCGCAAGGTCTTTGCGCTGCCTGCAGCCACTGTGTTCGCGATTGGCGACGGCGGGCGAGCGGGCTTTGGAGGCGCATTGACAGAAACTTATCTCAGACGCCCCGTCTTCGTGTTGGGCGGACGCGGGTTTATCGGCCGCGAACTGGTGCGGCAATTGTCATTGGCTGGTGCCCGGGTTACTTCGATCGGTGGAGGAAGTGCCGGGGAGGAAATCGGAAGCAGCGTAAGGCATGTAGCCGGCCGCATTGCGGGCGAGCTTCTTGCGGCAGTTCCAGAACTTCCCGAGATCATCTTTCATCTTGCGGGCGGCGCGTCGGTTGGGCAATCCACGGCAGATCCACTCGGTGACTTTGGCCGTACGGTTACTTCGACGGTTGAAGTGCTCGAGCATGTTCGCATTCGCAATCCGTCAGCCCACTTGGTCTACATTTCCAGCGCTGCGGTCTACGGAGACATGGCGTCGGACCCCCAGGGAATGCCGCGCAATCGGGTGCCGGTGTCGCACTATGGTGTCCACAAGAAGATTGCCGAGGACTTATGCAGTTTCTACGTTGAGAAGCACGGCCTGCGAATCTCGGTGGTTCGGCCCTTCTCGGTTTACGGCCCCGGATTGCGCAAGCAGCTACTGTGGGATGCTTTGAGCAAGGCAGACCGAGGGAATGCCGAATTCTTCGGAACCGGTGCCGAGGTGCGGGATTGGGTCTACGTGTCCGATTTTGCAAACTTGCTGCTGGACGTGGGTATCGGTCGAGTTGCGGCATCCGTGGCTGCGCCTCTGGACGCCGGCACCGGCGTCGGGACCTCGGTCGAGCAGGTTCTCACCAGGCTACTGGATTTATACGTACCAGGTCTCGTCCCGCGCTTCCTGGGCGCCGCGAACACAGGCAATCCCGACGTACTGGTCGCGGCGAATGGGTTGCCCGAAGTGCGGGAGATCCTTTCCGGGGTCAGTCTTGATGAAGGGCTGAAGCGCTACGTGGACTGGTACCGTCAATCCAAGGTCAAGTGATGGCCGTAGTCATTGTCGATATACTGCCAGACTGTCGCTGTGGCAAGTGGCAGGTACTAGTCAAGCCGACGCCATCCAGATTCAAAAAATGAGCACGACCGACCTCTCCCAACGCGAATTCGTCATTGAAGCCGGCGGTTCGCCTCGCCAATATGCTCGCGAAGTCTGGCGTTATCGGGACCTGCTGTTCATCCTCTCGTGGCGGGACATCAAGGTTCGATACAAGCAGACTACTATCGGAGCCGCGTGGGCCCTGCTCCGTCCGCTGGCGACGCTGATCATTCTCACCGTTGTTTTCAGCAAGATTGCACGCCTGCCGTCTGAAGGCAGCGCACCCTACGCGTTGCTCGTGCTCAGCGGGCTACTGCCTTGGCAGTTTTTCGCTGCTGGCCTCTCCGACGCGGCCAACAGCGTCATCGAGAACGAAAAGATCGTCAGCAAGATCTACTTCCCACGACTGGTCATTCCCTTGAGTGCGTTGGCAGTTTGCATGGTCGACTTCGCGATCTCGCTGCTGATTCTTGCCGGGATCCTGGTCTTCTACCGATTCGTGCCGGACTGGCATCTGCTTGCGCTACCGGTGGTGCTGGTTTTCGCTGTCCTTGCCGCGCTCGGCCCCGGTCTCATGTTGGCGGCCTTGAACGTCAAGTATCGCGACTTCCGGTACGTGGTGCCGTTTCTGATCCAGGTGGGCATTTATGCCTCGCCGGTCGCGTACAGCACTAGCTTGGTTCCCGAAGGCTGGCGCGCTTTCTACTACCTTAACCCGATGGCCGGCCTCATTGACGCGTTCCGGTGGACCCTCCTGGGGGGTGAGTTCACACCGTGGTGGACAGGTGTCGGACTATCCCTCGGCGTGCTGCTGACCCTGCTGATTGTCGGAATTGTGTATTTCCGCGCAACAGAGCGTTCGTTCGCCGACAGTATCTGATCCATGGCATTCGCAATCAAAGTCGAAGGGCTCGGCAAGCGATACCTTCTCACTCACAAGCCGAGGGCACGCTACAGCTCGCTACGCGACTCCATCATGGAGAGCGCAAGAAGCCTGGGTCGTGCCGCAAAGCGGCGGTTCAGCGACAGTTCGACGCCGGCACTCTCCAGAAGCGAAGAATTCTGGGCACTCAAGGACATCGATCTGCAGATCGAGAAAGGCGACCGGTTGGCGATCATTGGCCGAAACGGAGCTGGCAAGTCGACGCTGCTCAAGCTGCTGAGCCGGGTTGTGGAGCCTTCCTGCGGGCGAGCCACCGTGCGCGGACGCCTCGCAAGCCTGCTCGAGGTTGGTACCGGATTTCACCCTGAGCTCACCGGGCGCGAGAACGTCTACCTGAATGGCGCAATCCTCGGCATGGGACGGGATGAAATCGATCGCAAGTTTGACGAAATCGTCGCTTTCGCAGATGTGGAAAGATTCTTGGATACTCCCGTCAAGCGCTACTCCAGCGGCATGTATACCCGTCTTGCGTTTTCCGTGGCTGCACATCTCGAGACCGACATCCTTATCGTGGACGAAGTGCTGGCTGTTGGTGACGCCGCTTTTCAGCGCAAGTGTCTCGGCAAGATGGACGACATCGGTCAGCAAGGACGCACGCTGCTGTTCGTCAGCCACAATATGGCTGCCGTGGAGACTCTCTGTGATCGCGCAGTCCTTCTTTCTGGCGGAAAGATCGTGGATGCGGGTGAAACGGGACGGATCATCGAAGCCTATTCTCGAACCTGGCGACAGGGAGTCGAGCTAAGGGACCGCCGCGACAGAAGTGGCACTGGGCATGCAAAGATCGAATCCATTTCCATCGAGAATGTCAGTGGTGAACGATCGGCTAACATTGGCTCGATGCAGGTGCTTGAGTTCGTCGTCGAGGTGTCTGCCGACGCCGATGCCGTCGGCAAGAAGGCCGATTTGATCCTGGTGGTTTGCGACAGCCGCAACAATCGATTGTGCTCGCTCTATACCGAATGGGCGCAGAGCGACTTCAGGATCACCTCCGAGCAGCACATTTTCCGGTGCCGCATCCCGACCGGCCTGCCCTTGGTCGCCGATACCTACTCGCTTACGGCGGCAGTGCTCATCGGGGGCGTGAACGCGGATAAGCTGGAACGCGCCCTTGAGTTTGAAGTCGTCCCTTCGCAAGGTTTTGCGGCAGGTCTGGTATTGAATCCGGCATTTGGGCAGGTCCTGGTTGAACATGCCTGGGAGCAGCAGCGTGCTTGAATCAACTGCACAAAACGGTTCGCAAAGCCCTTCCGGAACGACGGCCCGTGCCACGACGCGGTTGATGGACTTCGGCCGCGCTCAATTCGAGTACGAGCCTTTTCCTATCGGATTGATACGCGGCATCTTCGAACCCTCACTGTACGAGCGGCTCGTCGACACCTTCCCGCCAATAGAGATCTTTCGCTTCATGCAGAACCACGGTGACAAGTGGTCGCTGTCGGAACTCAACAATCGCGATCATTACTACCAATTCCTGCGTACAAACGACGATTGGCGGCGGGTCTACGATGAGGTCAAGGGCAGCGATTTCATACCTCAGGTACTCGAATCGCTGGCTCGATCCAAGATCGAGCTTGGCTTGACTCCGAGCGCGCACGGCAGGGTGCTGCGCAAGCTGCGAAACCTGATACTGGGCCGCAAGTCTGGCGGTCTTCGGGCCCGGTTCGAGTTTTCGATGATGAGTGCGGCTGGAGGTAACATCCTTCCGCATACGGACTCACCGCAGAAGCACATCACGCTGGTTTTGAGCTTCGTTCGTCCTGGCGAGTGGGATCAAGCATGGGGCGGCGGAACGGACCGATTGCGCCCCCTCGATCCGAGCGACAACTTCAACTTCCTCAATCGCTACCTGCGATTCGATCAGGTGGAGACCCTCGGAACGATGGCCTATGAGCCGAACCAATGCGTCATCTTCATCAAGACCTTCAATTCGCTCCATGACGTCAAGCCGATGACAGGGCCGAAGGAAGTCATGCGACGAACGCTAACCCTCAATATCGAGTCGACCTAACTCATGCTAAGAGCGCCTTACGGAGTATCCTGGATTGACTACCTGCAGTTGCGGGCATTTGGTCCTTTCCGCAAGATCTGCCATGTTCGTGGCCAGCAAATCAGCGTCGGCGTACGGTCGGCGTTGGAGCTATGGCGTTGCCGTACATACGAGACCAAGGAACCGGAAACCCTGGACTGGATCGACGGTTTTGCAACGAGCGACGTGATGTTCGATGTTGGAGCCAACATCGGCCTGTATTCACTTTATGCTGGAAAGCTTGGGGTCCGGGTCTACAGCTTCGAGCCCGAAGGACAGAATTTCGCGGGGCTCACGAACAACTGCCTGACCAACAAACTCGGTAACGTAACTCCGTATTGCATGGCGCTCGCCGAGCGCGAGCACTTCGATCTGCTGTATGTAACCAGCACGAACCCAGGGGATTCGCAGCACAATCTGGGCGCTGAGAATCCAATGTTCCGCCGTGAGTGCAGCGGCACGCAGGGAATCTTTGCCTGCACCCTCGACCGGCTATGCTCTGAGCATGGGTTTCCGGTTCCCCAGCACATCAAGATTGATGTCGACGGACTGGAAGACCGCATTCTGGAGGGTGCAACGAAAGTGCTTACCCATCCGGATTTCCGTTCCCTGCTCATAGAGATTGCTGGCCACGACGGTGTCGAAGCGCTAGCGATCGGCCGACTTGCTGCCTTGGGGCTGTATCCGATTTCCATGCATTCGCGCGAGTACCGTGACGGTACGCTATGGGCTCGCAACCAGATCTTCAGGCGCAGGGAATGATGGCCGGCATTTTTCGCGAATGGGTGAGACGGATCGTTCGGGTGGCGGGATTCGAGATCCGCCGCGTGCCGAATGCCGGACGCTATCTGAAAAACATGATGTACGAGGCCGACGCCCGCTACCACGAGCTTCGCGCCCGAGGCCTCGCCATGACCGGAACGCCGGATGGGAAGACCAAGAGCATCGAAAAGCAGTACAACACGATACAGTTCCTGCGGCTTGTGCAATCCATGGACGGCTGCATTGCCGAGTGCGGTACCTTCAAGGGGCTTGGCAGCTTCATGTTCTGCCACACGCTGCGTGACTTCGATCCCAGCTACGATGGCCGTGGTTTTCACATTTTCGATTCGTTCGAGGGATTGAGCGAGCCTGGGTTACAGGATCGCATCGACGACTCTCGCGCCGGCAAGCCAGGGGAGGCTTTCATGGGCGCGGGATCGTTCCAGGCTGGAATCGACCACGTTCGCAAGGCCTTGGGGGAATTCCCTGCGATTGAGTACCACAAGGGCTGGATTCCGCAGTGCTTCAAGGGGCTCCCGGAGCTCAAGTACCGATTCGTCCACATAGACGTGGACCTTTATGACCCCACGCGAGATTCGATAGAGTATTTCTATCCGCGGCTTTGCGAAGGTGGCGTCATCGTTTGTGACGATTACGCGCACCTGCAATGGCCGGGTGCCAGGAAGGCACTCGATGAGTACTGCGATTCCAAAGCCATACCGGTGCTGTGCCTGACGACGGGACAAGGCGTCATCATCAAGCGGGGGCCTTTGCAATGAGCGCACGCGCGACGTACGCACTGCTATCGCAACGGTTCGCTCGCGAGGCTGGATCGGCAATCCGCCTCAGCAATGAGCAGCGCGCACTCACTGCGACAGTCGCCGGCAAGCTAAACGATGGCGCGTATCGCATGGTCGCTGACCCTTGTCCCTGCGGAAAGCCTGGTGCCGACCTGGTGTTGTGCGAGGTCGACCGGTACGGATTACCACTGAATACAGTGTTGTGCTCGAGTTGTGGGACGTTGCGCATCGATCCCTATCCCGACGATGCCGGCGTCGCTGATTTCTACACGCGCTATTACCAGCAGATGTATGGTCGGGCGGGGGATAAGGCGGCCTACTTCACGAAGCAGCAAGCCTATGGCGAGCGTATCCTGGAGTCGATCAAGGACAAGGTTCCTGCGGGATCTTTCGTATTCGAGATTGGATGCGGAGCAGGCGGGGCACTTGAAGTGCTACAGAAGGCGGGGTATCGGGTCGGCGGCTGCGACTACAGCCGCGAGCTGATCGAGTATGGCTGTGATCGCGGGCTGTCCCTGAGCTGGGGGCCGCCGATCGAAACGCTCAAATCGCTGCCAGCGGCTTCGCTCATCTACATGCATCATGTGTTCGAGCACGTGCGCGATCCGCTGTCGCAGCTCCTCGAGTTGCGGGAACTGCTGGCGCCGGGAGGGAAGGTCCTGATCATCGTGCCTGATGTGAGCCGCATCAGCGAGTTTCCGTTTCCGGCCGGCGATCTGCGACTCTTCGTGCATATAGCGCACCGCTTCAATTTTTCCTTGGAAGGGTTTCGCCTTTTGGCGGCGCGTGCCGGTCTCGCCGTCGACAGCCTTCAACAGCGCGACGCGCACGCCAGCCCGGAATTCTGGGCGGTCACTTCCAGGTTGTCCGCTGATGCGAAGCCCGAGGTAGATCTGCATGCGGGCCAAAGCATGCTTGCCTACCTGCGCCGTACCGAGCGAATGCGCAAGTTCCGCCTCACACGTGGGCAGTTCATTGGCTTGCCCGCGCGCATACGCGGCAAGTTGTCGAGACTGCTTGGTCGTTCACGCAGTTCACCCCCGTCTATACAACCGGACGTGTCCTGAACATGGCAGCGCCAGTCACGGTCTTCATCAGCTCGGGAGAAGCGAGTCGCCTTGAACGCAAGGTACTGATGTACTCGCTGCGGAAGAATTCCAAGCGGGATCTCGACATACGCGTCTTCAACGGTACGCACAACACGGTGGAGCGCGACGGACATCCGCCTGAACCGGCGCCAATGTCGCTCAAGGTGAAGTATCAGAACGTAACGGAGTTCAGCAATTACCGGTTCCTCGTCCCGGAGATTTGCGGACACGTCGGGCGGGCGATCTCCATGGATTCCGACACCATTGCGGTGGGTGATATTGGCGAGTTGTTCGATGCGGAGATGGGCGACAACGCTTTCCTGGCAAAGCCTGCGGCGTATGGTGACAAGTCTGACGAGCAATGGGGTCTCAGCGTAGTGCTGTTCGATTGCGCCCGTGCGCACTTCGCGCTCGATCAGTACTTCGACGAGATCGAGGCCGGAATGTATGAGTACGGGGACCTTCACCAGATGCGCCCACGGTTTCTGGCGAACCATCCATTCAAGGTCGGGCGGATCGATCCGCGATGGAACGAGTTCGATCACTGCTACAAGGACACGAGGCTGATTCACTACACCAACTTGTACTCACAGCCGTGGAAGTTTCGCAGCCATCCGTATGGTGACCTGTGGTTCAGGTATTTCCATGAGGCGAGGAGGGCCGGATACATTACTGATCGCGACATAGAGCTCACGCTCGTCCGCGCGTATGCCCGACGGGATCTGCTCGAAGGTAACCGATGGACGGTGTACTCGTATCTGCGGCAGACGGCTCGCGAACTGAGATCGGAGTTGCGGTGTGTCTACACAGCGCTCTTCGATAGGCGCTGAGCACCGGCAGTGGAGCGGTTGATTGTTTGCCAAGGGAGTGCGCAGCTGGTGACCGCGCTTGCGGTCCTCCGGCAGCACGATGCAAGGTACAGGCGGCAGGAGGGCTCCGTTCCTTCGCGCGACCATCTGCTGATCTGCGGTCTTGCAGTAGCCGAATCGCAGACTCAAGCGTTTGCCAATGTAATCGAACAGATGGCGGCAGTGTTGCATCCTTTCGCGACTGTGATTCAGCTGAGCGACCTCGCATTGGAGGACCTTCTTGTCAACGCCAGGCGGGCGGCTGGGGCTGGCGAGATCGCGGCCCTTCTGCACCGGTGCACGGGGGTAGGAGAAGTAGATGAGGTGTTCACCGTCCGCGACTGGCAGCCTTGCAATATCCTGGCTCTCAGTGCCTATCCCGCGGCCAAGCACGTCTGCTACGGAGATGGCGTGGGGGTGTACTTGCCGCGAGGATTCATGTCAGGGAAGGCGTCAGCTTGGTCTCGGGTCACTGGATTGCTGCGCAGATTGTTGGCCTCTCCATCAGCGTTGCTCACTCATCCACGAATCGACATCAGCTACCTGCTGCTTCCCGACGCTTTTGGCAGACCGCCAGGCGGCGAGGTCGTGCGCACGGAGGTTGCGCCCCTCAAGGATCTGTTCAGTCGCCTTTCATCCCTTCTCGATAGCGCCGCGATGAAGGACCTGCGCGCCCGGACCGCGGGCCGGCCTGTATGGGTGCTGATGGGCAGCAATTTCTCAGAGCAGGGAATGATGACGCCGCGAGCGGAGTTGGCGGCGTATCGGGCCTGGATCGAAGGCCTCAATCCCAGCCCGGACACGGTGTTATTGATAAAATCCCACCCAAGGGACCGGACAGGCAAACGTGAACTGCTTGAACAGAATCTGGGAGGGATGTTCAGTGAGATCTTGTCTGCTGATTCTGTTGGCAGCCCGTATCTCCCCATAGAAGCGGTGTTGCTTGACCTCATGCCTATCGTGGCGAGCCTGAGAAGCCTGACTGTGAGCACCGCTTGTCTCGCAACTCATTTCGTCGTCGGAAGCAAGACCCACATCGGATTCGGTGAAGAACTGGTGGCAAAGTATATTGCCGCGAACCGGCGCGATGATCGGCGTCGACACGAGTCGGATTTGCGGCGGCTTTGTGCCCTTGAAGGAAGCGAGAGCTAGAATGAAAGCCATTGTGAAAGACCTGGTCCCTCCGCTTCTGCTCAGGGGGCTCAAGAACATCAATCGGCGGATGGCGCGCAAACCGCCTGCGGCCGGCCACGGTGCAGCCCAGGACCTCGACCTTTACTGGGACCCCAAAATGGCGGCGGCCCTGGAAACCTGGGGTGCTGGCAATGCCTGGAACGAGATCCAGTTGCTGATGCTCAATGCTCGCGGCACGGCGCTGGATATTGCTTGTGGAACCGGCAAGGTCATGACCATCCTGGCTGGAATCAGGGCGCTCGAAGTGCATGGATGCGACATCTCCGATTTCCTGCTGGGAAAAGCGACCGAACGGGGCATCCCGAAGGACCGCCTCACCTGTTGCGACGCGACCGCGTTGCCGTATCCAGCCAGGCATTTCGACTACGCCTATTCAATTGGTTCTCTTGAACACTTCACCGAAGATGGAATCCACGGCTTCCTCGAGCAATGCAGGAAGGTAGTCAAAGAACGCAGCTTCCACATGGTTCCTGTGTCGCGTTCGGGAAGCAATGAAGGCTGGATTACGCCGTGGCAAAGCTACTGGAACAACTCGACGGATTGGTGGGTGGCCCAGTGCAAGGCGACCTTCGGCAGGGTCACCGTGCTGGACTCCTCCTGGCAAGACGAGATCTCGGTGGGGAAATGGCTCGTTTGTGAAGAGTGATCCCATGTCACGCATAAGAGCATTTGGGGGCGCCTTCCAAAAATACTGGTCTGCCGCGAGTGGGTTATCCCGCAAGATCACGCGGATACAGGAGGCGCTGGGCCGCATCGAGCAGCGGCAGATCCTGGCGTCGTGGGACGGCAACCTGCGCGCAGCGGAGTTCCGCGTATTCTCCCAATGGGGCGAGGACGGCATCATCCAGGCCCTGCTGAGTGGCATTCCATCCGCTTCGGTTCGCAGGATCTTCGTGGAGTTTGGGGTCGAGAACTACACTGAGTCCAACACGCGCTTTCTCCTGGCGAATGACAACTGGAGCGGATTGGTGCTCGACGGGAGCGAGCAGAACATCGCAAGCATTCGCCAGGATCCGATTTACTGGCAGCACAACCTCAAGGCGGAGTGCTGCTTCATCACTCGGGACAACATCAATGAACTGATCACGCGGAGTGGCATCTCCGGCGACATCGGCCTGCTGTCGGTCGACATCGATGGCAATGACTATTGGGTGTGGGAGAGCATAGATTGCGTTAGGCCGGTGATCGTGATCACCGAGTACAACGCGCGCTTCGGGCCCGATCGCGCAGTCTCCGTGCCTTACGACGCTAACTTCCGGCGCGAAACCGCGCATCATTCGATGATCTACTATGGGGCGTCCCTCAAGGCGTTGGCTCAGTTGGGCAATCGCAAGGGCTACGCACTGGTTGGCTGCAATTCGGCCGGCAATAATGCATTCTTCGTGCGGCGTGATCTGTTGGGTGGCGTGTTGAGTGAACGCTCCGTCGCAGAGAGCTTTGTTCGTAACCAATTTCGTGAAACGCGTGACGCGGAAGGGCAGCTGTTGTTTCTTGGGCCTGAAGAAGAAAGTGCCTTGCTTGCTGCGCTGCCACTGGTTGAAGTGGGCAAGTAGCACATGCTATTCGATGCGCGCAGCGTTCTGATTTGTCGCATTTACTGCCTGGATGATCCGGACGTAGTCGTCTATGAATCTGCGCTGATTGAGGAGGGCGGTAGCGCCCTGATCGTGCGGAGGCGTCTGTAGTGGGGGATTCTGGGCCACTCCGTCAAGGAGCTTTGCCAGCGCGGCGGAGTCTCCAGGGGAGAAGAATTGCGCCGAATGGTCCTTTGCTTGTTCCATGTGCACCGGCAGGGACGAAAGGAGCATTTTCTTTCCCATCGCCTTGGCCTCCTCGACGGTCGTGCTCCAGCCCTCGAATAGCGACGGATTCAGCACCGCATCTGCATGGTGCATCAGCGCGACGACGTCGCTGTAATCGACAAGTCCAAGGATGCGAAAGCGCGATTCCAGCTTCGTGCTCTTTATGCGTTCCACCAATCCGTTGAAATACTTGTCAGCGCGCAGATCGCTGGTTGATCCCGTGCAGACCACCGTCACGTTCGAGCGGGTCTGCAACAGAGCGTCGATGACCACCCCGTGATTCTTGTGCGCCCAGAACTGGTTGGGCAGATAGATGTATCGATCTGGAATCGAGAGTCGCTCGCAAAGCTGTTCTAGCGATCGGACGGCGTGGTTAGCTGCGTTGCTGAAAGCGGGGAACCGCAGCACATTCACTTTTACGTGTCCCATGGAGGGGTAGTACTGTTCGAAATCCTTGCGCGCAGATTCGCTGCTCAACAACAGATGTCCCAGCTTGCTGTAGATACTCATGGCCGATTCCCGGCCTGCGTACTCTCTGCGAGAGAACAGGTGAGGCAGAGCGCGGTGCTGGAAGTCCGGCATCCACGGCAAAGTCGGAATCAAAGACTGTACTCCGGCGTGCCCGTGGCTGATCACATCCGGGTGGTGCCTGCGTATCACCGAGAAGAGTGCGGGATTGCGGTGCGTGACGCGCTGCAGTATACGTGAGCCGAGCGCGACGGCGCCGCTGCGAAAGTCCAGCATTGGGCACGACACGATTTCAACATGCGGGCCACCGAGGTCGATGAACTGATCCGGTTTGTCTGTCAATAGCACGACCTTGAGTCGGTCGGCTGACCATGCATTCGTGCCCCTAAGCAGGTTGCGAAAGTAGTTCACGCCACCCAGCCAGACCTGGCGGCCAAAGGCTACTGGCACAACGACAGTCAACGTGTTCACTTCTTTCCTTTCCTTTCCTTGGCATACAGCGTGCGTTTTACGGCGCTTGACCAACATACTATGAATGCCGTGTACTTAGACCCCTATCCCGAGCCTGCGCAACCGGGCCTACTGCGCTACGCATTGCGGAGCCCGGTTTGGCGTTCAACCCCGCAGTGGACGCTGCGGCTTGAACCGTGGGTATTGTTCGTCGAGGGAAGCCCGTGCTCGCGAGACGCGGCTTGCAAGAATACCGTGGAAACTTGTAGGTGACTATGCGATCCGAGAATACCGACTACCCTGGCGACGTGTTCAATGTCAGGGAGCTTCTGGAGGCGGTTTGGAATGCCAAGTTGCTGATCGTTTCAGTGACGATCGTGACCACGCTTTCGGCAGGTGTTGCTGCCTGGCTAGCTCCTGAAAGGTTCGAGGCAAGCGTCCTTGTATCTCCGGTCACGGATTCATCGGGCGGACAACTCGGAGGAGGATCCCTGACATCCCAGCTTGGCGGGTTGGCTTCGCTTGCGGGTCTATCTGTCTCGGGGGATTCGACGAAATCAGAATCCGTTGCAGTGCTGCAGTCGGATGCACTCACGCAACGTTACATACAAGAAAAGGAGCTGCTGACTGTCATCTACGCGAAGGAGTGGAATCCCGAGTTGAAGCAGTGGCAGCAAACCGATCCGGAAGAAGTACCGACTTTGTGGAAAGCGGCCGAGTACTTCAAGGGAAGAATTCGTACCGTCACGACGGATAGCAAGACGGGGCTGGTTAAATTGACGATCAGGTGGACGGACCCGAAACTGGCCGCCACGTGGGCCAACGACCTTGTGAGCCTCGCCAATGAGTACCTTCGCGGCAAAGCCATCACCGAGTCGGAAAGAAACATGGCTTACCTCAACAGCGAAGCCGAGAAGACGAATATCGTTGGCGCCAGACAAGCGATATTTGCCATTCTCCAGAGCGAGATAAACAAGACCATGCTCGCGAGAGGCAATGATGAGTATGCGTTCAAGGTCATTGATCCGGCGATAGAGCCGGAGCGTCCCTCCTCGCCGCAGACCCTTCTTTGGCTCATCGTCGGCCTGTTCGGCGGCCTGGTTCTTTCGACGTTCGTCGTATTCACCCGGCTGGCGTGGAAAAGGGTACCGCGTCCTTAGTGCTGGCCCGTGCCTTGAAGCTGCCGAAGGAAGCATCGTTGTGATCGCTCGTAGACTATCGTCGACGCTCTGGCGGATTGCCCAATGAATGCGCAAGTCCCTGCCGTCCGGATTTCCGTGCTTACCGCAACTCGCAATTGCGGCGCAGCGCTCAATGCGCTGTACGAGTCTCTCGAGAGACAGACCTACCGCCGGTTTGAATGGATTGTCATGGATGGACTTTCCGAGGATGGCACGCCAGAGCGGCTTCGAGCGTACGCGCAAGAGTCACCGTGGGTGAGGGTGACTTCCGAGCATGACTTCGGGCTCTACGATGCACTCAATAAAGCAATCCAAGCCGCAACGGGCGAATACTATGTTGTCGCAGGGGCCGATGACGTGTTCGAGCCAGACGCGCTGGAGCAGTTCGCAAACGCCGCCGACCTTGGTGGTCCCGATGTGGTCTTGGCACATGTGACCAGGAATGGCAGGGAGATAGGCGGATTCAATCCCCGGATGGCTTGGCTCGGGCATGCGCGGGTGTTTGCCGGATCGCATAGCGTAGGCATGCTCATCCGGAAAAGCCTGCATGAGCGGTTTGCCCTCTATTCCCGGCGCTTCCCGTTGCTTGCAGACGGCTATTTCCTGAAGCTGTTGCTGCGATCACGCTCAGTACGTTTTGCAGAGGCAGCCTTTATCGCCGGTACATTCTCGGAGGGAGGCATGTCTTCGGTGAACAAACTGCAAGTGTTGACCGAAACCTGGCAGATCCAGATGCGAACTGAAAGATTCCCGCTGCTGCAGACGCTGCTTTTTCTCGGCAAACTGCTGGTCCGCTTTCCTGCGGTCCGTCGGGAGTTGCAGGCCGATCGTGCTCACCAGCGTTCGATCACGCCATCGTGATCCCGAAGTCGACGTATCCGTTGCCAGGGCAGCCGACTTTGCAGCAGTCCCTTCGCCGATGAGTTCCGGCGCCTTCGTATTTCCGTATGTCGTCGCCGCGCTGGGCCTGCTCCTGCTGTCGGCAATGCGGGCCTGGAAACTCGTCGATCGCAATGCTGATTGGCTGCTCGCGGTCTTGCTCAGTTTCACGGCGGCGCTCATCGGTGGAATGCTTGACCTGGGCACCGATGTGGAGGGTTACCGCACCTACTATGAGGACTTGCCTCACCTGCAGGAGCTCTATACCTGGTGGGATGCGGGTTTCGAGGCGATGGCTCTTCTGTTTGCGCATGCAGGTGCTCCGTATGGCGCGTTCGTGTTCTTCTGCATACTTTCGTCCCACCTCATCAAGCTCCACGTTTTCCACCATGCAACCCCGAATAGCCTGCTGGGGTTCTTTGCGATTTTTTGCCTCAATTTCGGTGAAGTCGGATTCGTGCGGCAATATCTCGCTGCGTCGATTCTGCTGCTGACCTTTCACTTCCTGACCAGACGGCGAATTGCGGCGGCGTTGTTCACGGCGCTGCTGGCAGGGCTCATCCACAAGACCGCATTTATCGCGACAGTCGTGATGTTCGTCGTGTATTTCGGCGTAGGCAGTTTGATGCCGCTCGCTGCATTGGCGTCCGCGGCGATCGCACTCACCTTCGTCCTTCCGTCTGGAATCTTGGGTTCGTTGCAGAACAGGGTTGCGGCCCAGGTAGCCGTCTATCTTGCGGAAGGATATGTCCAGGGCTTGCAGGAAGGGGGAATCTCGTTAGTCCGAAATACCAGCAAGTTCCTTTTGTACATTGCCCTCGCGCTCTGGATGCTGAGGGGCGCATCGAAGGCTGGCGCCGAGTCGGTACAGCGCATCTCCGGGCGGTTCGTCATTTCACTTTCACTGTTCGGCCTTCTGTTGACTGCAACCCTATCGCCTGTGTTCTCGCGGTTGAGTGTGTACGTTTTCCCATTTCTCGCATTGTCCTTCCGTGCCGATCTCTTCCAGCCGAGGTATTCGCAGCTTCCGGATCAGTTTGCGGTGGGTGTCCTGCTCATCATCAATCTCCTGGTATCTCTCTACCCACTCTCGGCCTACTTCTAGATTCTCTGTGGCATGCAGGTTGGCCGCCCAAACGACCGAACGAGGATCTGCGGTGGTTGAATCGGTTGGGTCGACGGCAGAGGGTCGATTCGATCGTGCCGGAGCAAAGAGAAAGAGGCCTGGTGAGCAGGCTGGTCACGAGCAGCGTCGTCACCATGCCGAGGCAGTTCGCGACACCCGTACTCGCGTGGCTGCCGGGCCCTTAGATCCACCCGGCGATACTTGCGATTACCAATCCAATTCGGTCGGTTTTCCTGCGCCTCCCGGCTTGGCGGCAGAATCGCGCCATCTTCGCTCGCCTTTTCAGGCTATCGGGCTGCTGCAGCAATTTCTGCCACTCAATCAAACCTGGGTTTCCCGGAGCAGCAGCCATGCACAGGTCGGCCAGGGCTAGAAGCTGCGCTTTGTACCAACCGCTCTTCAGCAAGTGGAGTCGCTTGCTGAAGCCGTGCATCCCGCTTCTTGCGCCGAGCTGGTTGTCGTGATGTTGGCGATACCTCATCGTGGGTGTGGCATCAAAGTGCCATGTCTCGCCCCAAGTTCGAGCCAACGCGTACGTGGCCCAGTCATGAAACTGAACCCGCCGGGTAAGGTGCTGGTTGTCTGCGATAAAGGTTCGAACCCGGTTGAAAAAGCCGGCGGCGAGTACAAATGTGCAGCCCTGGCCTGCACCCTCAAACAGAAAGTCCGCGGCAGTGGTTTGATCCTCTTGTGGCAGGATCTGCTCCTTTCCGTCGCTCCAGAACGCCACAACGGGACTGGAGTAGCCTGCCGCAGAACCCTGCCTTATGGAGTTGCAGGCCCGGCTGAGCTTGTCACGGTCCCAGATATCGTCCTGGTCGGCAAAGGCGACAAAATCGAACCCGTCCGTCGATGTGTCGCGGATCAATGAGAAGAAGTTTTGTGCAGCGGAACCTGTCGGAGTATCGGCGATACTCAGTTCGACGCGTCCCCCGTTGAGGAACTGCTGAACAACTGCGGTGGTGTGGTCTGTCGAACCGTCGTCGCGGATCGCGATTTGAACATCGACCCCATGCTGATCGAGGACAGACTGCAATTGGTCCCGTATCCAGTTCGAACCGTTGAAGGCGGCCAGCAGTACCAGCACCTTTGGCGTGCCAAGCCTTGTTTTTGCGGAGGAATCCATCCCCGGGCGCAACAGATCAGGCACTAACATGGTGTCGCGCCGGGCTTGGCGCAGGTTGCCCCGATCGGCTGCATGAAGGGTTTTTGCGGCGTTGCATCGGTGTCGTCTGTGCCAGGCCGCCCGCTGGAGACTAGCGGGACTTCAGGAGCTGAAGGCAGCTGTCCTGCTGCGGACCAGAGATGCCACAGCGTCAATAAGCGCCATGCCCGAAAACAACTACCCTGGTTGTCTGAAGCAGGATCTGCGCGTCCAACAGCAGGCTGTGATTGCGGGCGTAATAGACGTCCATGGCCACCCGGCGCCGGTAACTGGTATCGCTGCGCCCGTTCACCTGCCAGAGGCCGGTGATACCCGGTTTGGCGGCCAGGTAGGTGGTAACCCTCCGGCCATATTTGCTCAGCTCGTCCCAGACCACCGGGCGCGGGCCTACCAGGCTCATTTCCCCGCGGAACACATTCCAGAGTTGGGGGAGTTCGTCGAGGCTGGTGCGTCTCAGGAACGCACCGAGCTGCGTCACCCGCGGATCATTGCGCAGCTTGTGGTCCCGCATCCATTCGGCTTTAAGTGCGGGACTCTGCTCGAGCAGTTCTTTCAACACTCGCTCGGCATCCGGCACCATGGTCCTGAACTTCAGGCACTGGAAAAGCCTGCCGTTCTGCCCAACCCGCCGGTGCCCATAGATGGCCGGCGAGCTGCTTGACCGGATCCAGACGGCAATGCCCAGGATGAGCGGGGAGAAGACCAGCGCCAGCGCTACCGCGCCAACAACATCCACGACCCGCTTCAGTGAGCCATTGACCGAGCGCGGCAGGGAAGGGACGGGAAGAACGTGGATTCCGGCGACCCCGGTCTCGGACCAGCCCGGGCGCGAAGTGGACTGAGCTTCCGCCTGAGCGGCCTCGACTTCAATGCTTGCCTGCAGCTTCCGTGGGGGCATGAGTCAACCGTTCGATTAATCCGCAAAATTCTTGAAGAGTCGCAAGTCATGACGCCTTGGCACGGTCAGCGCAGGCTGAAGGCTTATGCGCCCTTCGCTTTCACTCGCATACTAATGGAGCAAGTTGATAGATTATTTTTCAATGTGTCAAGAACATGAGGGTTTACCGAAGCTACCCAGGGAAGTTACGAGTATTCCTCAACTCGCTCAACTCGACCCGCTTGTAAGAAACGCAACCACAAGGTTTGCGTTGACTGTCCCGAGTCGGCCGAATTGAGTCGGGGACGTAGCCGGATGCGCTTCGCTTGCAGGGCGAACGTGTCGCTGGTGCCCGACTGCTGTGCGAAAGCACTGACTCGCGCAGGTCTCAATGTCGGTCGGCAACGCTCATTTGGTTGAAAGGGTGCTATCCCTGCGGAGACGTGCAGCCCTTCTTCAGGTCCTGCGCCTGAAACGTTCCTTAAATTGTTGTTGCCGCTAGGGATTTTACAAACTAAAATCGGCCGATTGTCTACTTAATAACGTCGCGAGGTAGCGAGTGACCGCCACGTTGGCCGAGATGTCGGGTGCAAAGGGATTGCATATGGGGGGTAAGCGCCCATCTTCGCCGCTGCGACGCTGTCCTGAAAGCCTGCGATCGTGGGCCCGCGCCGTCGCGTTCCTCGTGATTGCGGGGGCGTTCGCTCCGGCCTTTGGTCAGGGCTCCCCGACCCCGACTCCGCAGCAGCTCGAGATGTTCCGCGGCATGTCGCCCGAGCAGCAGCGTGCAGTCCTCGAAGCGGCCAATGGCAATGGCTCGGCAACGCGGACAGATGCCCCGTTGGTGAATCCGCCCACCACGGTGGGAATCGGTCTTGCCGGTCAGCAGCAGCTAGCCCCTGTCGATCGCGGTCCGCCGCGGATCTCCCGGCAAGCTACGGTTGTGTTGTCTGTGGAACTCGACGCCACTTCTGGTCCCCAGGCGCCAGCGCAGGAGGTGGCCCGCGCCATTCTCGGAGACCGTCGTGCGCGAGTTCTGGCCGGCAATCCCTATCGCCTTGATTCTCAAGGGCAGATAGCGCTGCCGTTCCTGCCGCCAATTGCCCTGTCCGGGCTGACGGCACAGGAAGCGGCAGGACGGCTGACTGCGGATCCAAGGCTCGACGGCCTCAGATTCGGTGTCAGTCTGCTGCCGCTCGATCCGGTTGGCGTTCAGGCACTCAAGCCCTTCGGCTATGACCTGTTCAGCCAGGTCCCCACGACTTTCGCGCCGGCCACGGATGTGCCCGTGCCGTCCGACTATGTAGTCGGCCCCGGGGACAACATCGTCGTCGACCTGTTCGGCCAGCGGACCCAGCACTACTCACTGGTGGTCGACCGCAATGGAGCGATCACGATTCCCGACTTCGGCCCGATCCAGGTCGTGGGCCTCGACTTCAACGCTGTCCGGGCCGAGATTTCGCAGCGCGTGAGCACCCAGATGATCGGCGTGCAAGTCGGCGTGACCATGGGGCAGCTGCGGTCCATTCGCGTGTTTGTGCTGGGCGACGTGGTGCAGCCAGGGTCCTACACCGTCAGTGGCCTGTCGACAGTGACCAATGCGCTGCTGACGAGCGGCGGCATATCCACGGTCGGCTCATTGCGCAACATCGAGATCAAGCGCAGTGGCCGGACGGTCGGCCGGCTCGATTTGTACGATCTGCTGCTCAGTGGCGATACGTCGGGCGACATGCGGTTGGAGCCCGGTGACGTGATCTTCGTGCCTCCCGTCGGCCTGACGGCGAGTATTGCCGGCGAGATCCGCCGTCCTGCCATCTATGAGATGAAGACGGGGGGCACAGTTTCAGAGTTGCTGCTGCTATCGGGAGGGCTGAGTCCGCAAGCCGACCCACGTGTGGCCAAGCTCGAGCGTATCGACACGGATCGCGAGCGTACCGTCCTCGATCTGGATGTGACGGCTCCGCCGGTCCGCATGCAATCGCTCCGGGCGGGCGATGTCCTGACCATTCCAAGGGTTCTCGATCAGGTTGCCCGCAGCGTAACGCTCGAGGGCTATGTGCTGCGTCCGGGCGCCTTTGCATGGCGGGCGGGCATGCGCCTCACCGATCTGCTGGCCAGCCTCGATGCCTTGCGGGTCAATGCGGATCAGCGCTATGTGTTGATCCGTCGCGAGCACCTGCCTGATCGCAGGATCGAGGTCCTGTCGGCTGACGCGTTACGGGCTTTTGCTGCCCGGGGCTCCGAGGCCGATCCATTGCTCGAGAGTCGTGACCGCGTAACGGTGTTCAGCCGGCAGCGCGACAGGGGTGACGAACTCGCGAAAGTCCTGCAGGAGCTGCGTCTCCAGGTGCGTGACAACCAGCCGCAACCGGTGGTGTCCATCAGCGGCCGCGTGCGTGCGCCCGGCCAATACCCGCTCGAACAGAACATGACAGTCAGCGACCTGCTCAGGGCAGGCGGCGGTCTCGACGACGCCGCCTTCACCCAGAAGGCGGAGCTGATGCGATACGAGGTGGTGAACGGCCAGTCACGACAGACCGAAGTCATTGAATTCGACCTCGCCGCGATCATGGCAGGCGACATTGCAGTCGACCGTTCATTGCGCCCATACGACGTGCTGCTGATCAAGGAGACGCCGGACTGGCGTGAGCAGCAGTTTGTGAGTCTTCTTGGCGAGGTCAGGTTCCCGGGCACCTACTCAATCCGCAAGTCCGAGACTTTGAGTTCGGTGATTCAGCGTGCGGGTGGCCTTACCGACGTGGCGTTTGCCAGGGGCTCGGTTTTTACGCGAGAGGAAGTGAAGACTCAGGAAGCTCAGCAGATGGAGGTGCTGGCAGGGCGTTTGCAGGCTGATCTGTCGCAGCTGGCTCTCGCCTCCGCGCAAACGGCCACGCAAAATAGCAATTCCGATGCGGCCCAGTCGTTGGCCGTGGGGCAGTCCCTTCTGAGCCAGTTGCGCAGCAGTCGGGCTACCGGGCGACTGGTGATCGACCTGGAGCGGGGCATCGAGGGTGGGCGCGGTAATGAAAATGACCTCGAGCTGCGCAATGGCGATACGCTGACCGTGCCTCGCCTCAAGCAATTCGTGACCGTGATCGGCGAGGTCCAGAATGCGGCAACACATGTCTGGCATCGGAATGCCGACAGCAAGGCATATTTGGACATGAGTGGCGGTTCGACGTCGCGGGCCAACAAATCGGGCATCTACGTGGTTCGTGCCAATGGCAGTGTCGTTGTCGGTGGCGGGAGCAAGCAACTCCAGCCTGGAGACACGATCGTCGTGCCTCTGGATACGGAGCCCATGAGGCCACTGCCGCTCTGGACTGCGGTGACGACCATCATCTACAACATGGCGGTCTCAGTCGCCGCAATTGGATCGATTTGAGCGGCCACCTAAATGAATACGCCGTTACAGCGTTTGCCTTCAGCACCGCCCCCGAACGTGGGCAGTCGCGACGAACTTACCGAGCTCATCGAGATTCTTTTGCACGCCAAATGGGGCATTTTGCTAACAGCTGCAGTGGTGGCAATGCTTGCCGGAGGAGTTGCGCTATACCTCAAGCCGATATATCGCGCTGAAGCTGTTGTCGCCTTGGCGTCAGACTCGCCGGGAGGTGGTGGGCTAGCTGCGTTGGCTGGGCAGTTTGAAGGACTTGCCGGTTTTGCGGGGATAAATGTCAAGAGCGGCGGAGGTTCGGAGGCTATGGGGATTCTCCGCTCCAGGGCTCTAGCTGAGCGCTTCATGACGACGGCTGGAATCGTGCCTGTGCTGGCTCGGGAGTCTGGGCTTCGCAGTGCCGACTCTCAGCAATCCGGGCGTGACGCCTCAGACGAAGTCGAGATGAGCGAGGCATACAGGGTATTTGACGAGCGTGTGCGGTCTGTTTCTGAGGACCCCGATACAGGTCTCGTACGGATGCAAATTGAATGGAGTGATCGTCGTGCCGCTGCGGAATGGGCGAACGCGTTCATTGCGATGGCGAATCAAGTCATTCGTGAGCGATCGATAGATCAATCTCAGAAGAGGCTCGACTATCTCTCCGAAGAGGTCAGCAAGACCGGCTCTCTGGAGCTAAGAGAAGCCATGTACAGGCTCATCGACTCAGAGGTTAAGTCCAAAATGTTGGCGTCCATTGATCCCGAGATTGCATTCCGGATTGTCGATCCAGCAGTACCCCCGGCGTTGGCTGATGTGGCCAGGCCAAAGGCTCCACTGGTCGCAGGAGTCGGCTTCATGGCGGGACTTTTCCTTGCCGTGATCTTCGCCTATATCCGTGGAGTCTACAGGCACCGGCGTGAATTGTCGGCGTAATGCCGGGCGCTGATGCGGCTAAAAATTGTGCGCGCAGGACATTCGAGAACCTATTCAGTTTCCGGAGGCATCTTTCGGAAGGGCGGGCTGGAAGCCCCGGAGATTGAGTTCCACAAGTCCCAGCAGCTGAGCAAGGTTGCACGCGCATTCGACTTTGTGGCGGCGGCGCCCGTCTCGTTCGATGCACAGGCCGGCCAAGTCTCATTCAAGTTCATAGAGGGATTGGAGCCGATACGCAACACCTACATTTCGCATCTCTCCCTCTCGAAGCCAGGCACGAAGGGGCTAGAGAGTATGTATCAAGCTGGTCGCGTGCTGGCCAGTATCCACAGGAACCTCGAGCTCGAAAGTGCAGTCGACTGGGTGCCAACTGCCGCGTTCGCCACCGCCTACAAGCGCCGGGTGGGTGATTCGCTTGAGAAAGACTTGGTAGACATGCCCTTGGCGATTGCTCATTGTGACTATGGATTCTCCAACGTATGTCTCGTTCGGGAATCTGGAAAAAGACGAATCGCAATCATTGATGCGTCCGGGAATGATTTTGTGACCTTTAACTCAAATCTCCGGGCGCCAATCTATGTCGATATAGCCAACTTCATCGCATGCATCGAGGGGCTGGTGCCGTTGCGTCACTATCTAACGGCCCATTGGTCAAGGCTTGAGGACCTTCGATCTGCATTCTTGAGTGGCTATGCGCTCCTGGGCTGGAATGTGAATAGACGAATGCTTGACGGCATGGTTTACGCAACCGCTTCGGCCTACTTCCAAAAGCGCTTCGGTTACGGGCTAACCAAGCCGGTTGCTCTACTGCTCCTATTCAATCGTTGGAAGGGAAATGCAAGATAAATCAGAAAGTGGCGACAGTCTGGAAAACTACCGTGCTAGCCACGCGTCTACAGGTTATGGCGAGCACTACAGTCGTACCTACCAGGTTGGATATTACGCGGAGCTATGGAGGCACATAGAGCGCCCGCTACTGGAGCGCATCCTTAGGGAGCTTTCGGAGCGTGGTGCTGCCAGTTGTCTGGATTTTGCGTGTGGTACCGGGCGGATAACCCAGGTAAACGAGCGCTTTTTCGAGCACGCAGTGGGTATTGACGTATCGGAGCAAATGCTTGCCGTGGCAAAGAAGGCTTGTGTCCGTGCCGAGCTCGTGCAGCGCGATATCACTGCAGAGCCGCTGGATCGTAAGTTCGACGTGATTACCGCGTTCCGGTTCTTTCTGAATGCGGAGCCGAAACTAAGGGATCAGGTCCTCGCTTCGTTGGCTAAGGCCATGGAGGACTCGGGTACGTTAATCGTTAACGTCCACGTCAACCACTCCAGTCCACTTGGCTTTGCATATCGCATTCGGAATGCAATCCGAGGCAAAACGGTTGCTAATACCTTGAGCGTGCAGCACCTCGAGTCTTTGCTAAACGACCACGGGTTCGCAGTAAAAAGGATTCACTGGTACGGGTTCTATCCTCGGACTGGGTGGATGTTCAATTCATTGGCCAACCTGCTGCAGTTGCCTGTCGAGCGTGTGTTTGCTGCGGTCAAGATTCTCCCGAGGCGCTGGGCGCAGAGCTTCATTGTCGAGGCGCAGCGCAGCCGTCAGACAAAAGCCTAGTTGGGTGCTTCAGTTATTCGTCAGGATGTCACTAGGTGAGCTATAGAAAGAATGGCTTGAGCGCCGTTTGGGCCCTGCTGGCGAACATGCTGTACGCCCTTACGCAGTGGCTTTTGCTGATTGTCGTGGCCAGGCTATCTGATCCGTTCACGTTGGGGACATTCTCGCTGGTACTAGCGGTAGCCTCGCCTGTATTTATGGCTACCAATATGCGACTTCGATTCGTTCAATCCGCCGATTACGCGGGGAAATGGCGGTTGGCAGACTACCTACGAGTCAGGACCTCCTCAGCGATTCTGGCGACTCTTCTATGTGCCCTGATCTCGCTCTTTTGGTGGAATGACCGAGTAGTGATGATGGTCTTATGGTCGGTGTCTATCGCGAAGGCTCTCGAGGCGCTGCAAGATACTTGTATCGGTTCGTATCAGCAGAGGTCCAGGATGGAGCTGGCCGTCGTATCTAATTTGGTGACCGGTGGGCTTTCAATTCTGGCGTTTGCGATTGCTTTCAGTTTAACTCGCTCGTTGAGTTGGGCTTGTCTGGCCTTGGCACTGGGAAGGCTCGGTGGCCTTGTGTTTCTCGACTTGCCACTGTCTAAGCGAATAGTGGCGTCTGGTGAAAGCTTATCGAGCAGCGCGGGTCAAGTTCCATCTCAGCTCCAAAACTGGCGATCCCTTGTGCTCCTCGCATGGCCGCTCGGTGTCGTTGCGGCCCTCGATTCCTTAAATGCCGGGTTGCCACGCTATTTCCTATCCTGGGCTGTCGGGAATGCTGAGGTTGGAGTATTTGCGGCGATGGTTCACCTCTCGTTTGCGGGATTCGTCTTGGTGAACGCCGTCGGGCAATCTATGGCGCCGAGGATGGCAAGACAATACGGGAAAGGAGAGCGGAGAGAATTCATCCGTAGCGCCACACAGTTACTTGGTTTCGCTGTGCTTGTTGGCACTGCTGGTATCCTCGCGGCCTCGCTAAGTGGAGATTTAGTGCTGCGATTGATCTACGGTTCCGAGTTCGTGACACGCGGGAGGGACTTTGTTCTTGTTATGACTGCCGGAGCATTGAGCTACCTCGGGCTTTCAGCGGTGTTCTTGCTCTCGGCCGCCCAGATCCTCCGTGTGCAGGTGTGGCTCTATGCAGCAAACACTATCGGTGGCATTGTTTGTGGCTTGCTCCTGGTGCCAGTCTGGGGCATCGCCGGTGCAGCAATTGCGCAGGTCGTGGCTAATCTTCTCCAGGCGGCAGTCTCGTACGCGTTCCTTAAGCGTTCGCTCTTTCGGTCTCCGTGATGAGTTCCTTCGGCGCCCGCTGTTCAGCTATGTTGTTGGCGGTGGGGCTAGTCATGACCACCGCATCCCAGCTCAGGGTGTCCGCTTTTCCAATAGGACCAGGTGAATTGCTGCTCGTCGGTTGGTGCGTGTTGTCGCTGGTGCACTCTGGTGACTTGGAGCGAGGGCAGCCGGTCAGAGGGGGCATTGTTTCACTACTATGTACCTTTTGGGCGTCCGCCTTCGCCCTGTTGAGCATCGGAGCCGTGCACGGCATGCTGGTGGGGCATATCGAATTATCAGCCGCACTGCATGACGCATTTGCTTTCGTGTTCTGTGCCGGTGTCGCGATCCAGATGGCAAGGTCTTTCAATGCCCGCGACGCCGTCCTGAGGGCCGCTCGCTACTTGCCGGTAGTCGCAGCCGCGCTTCTGGCATTGTTGCTTGTCTTGGCGCTTGTCGTGCGGCAGATTGGTCCCGTGAAATTCTGGTACGGAGGAATTCGATTCTCGGGGTGGGCTGAGAATCCGAATCAGCTGGCTCTCTTGCTGGTTGCGCTGCCCTTCCTGGCGCTTCAGGTGCGTGCTGACTCTAGCTCCAATAGGACTAGAGCGGTCTATGCAAGTATTGCGGGGGTTATCGCTGTCATCGGTATTGTCACGCTGAGTGACGCACTGATCGTTTCATGGCTTCTGGGAGCTGCGTTGGTTGGCAGCGGGGCCTGGTTCCATGCGGTATTCGGGCGTTCCGCGAGACGCTCAACAATCTTGGTGTACGGCATCCTTTGCCCCATCATGTTGTTGGCTATCTTGATTCCCTTTGTCGGTGGCTTGGAGGGCGCAGCGCTTGATGCGTTGTCCGGCATCTACTCCGAGGGCGGGCAGGGCAGTGTTCGGCTCACGATCTGGGGCAACGGAGTCGAGGCAATCCTGCAATCGCCGTTCTATGGATTGGGGCCCGGACCTCATTCGGGCCTGCATTCACCTAACGAAGGCTTTGAGGCTCACAATACATTGGTCGACTGGTCTGCTAGTGCAGGCCTCTTGGGGCTGCTTGCCTACATCGCATTGCTGGTGGTGGTGGCCGTGGCGGCAGTGCGCGGGAGGAAACCATTCTTGTTGGTTAGCATTGTGGCTCTCTGCTGCTTCTCGCTGTTCCACTATGTCTTGCGCCAGCCACTATTCTGGGGGTATCTAGTTGTGGTCCTTGCTTACGCAGGAGTTGATTTGGTGCCACTGCAGCGAGCTAAGCAGGTTGCGGCCTGATGTGTGGAATAGCGGGAATCATAGGAGAGGCGCTAGCGCCGGATGCCCAGCTCCGAGTCCTACGCTCGATGACCGATTCGCTAAGGCACCGAGGTCCAGACGATAGTGGTTCAATGGTTGATGGCGACGGACCGGTGGCATTGGGGCACCGTCGACTGGCGATCATCGATCTTTCGGCGGCCGGTCATCAGCCGATGGCGTCTGCATCTGGGCGTACGGTGATTGCATTTAACGGCGAGATCTACAACTTTGCCGAGCTGCGCGTCGACCTCATGAAAAGGGGCGTCGTGTTCAAGGGGCATTCGGATACAGAGGTATTGATCGAAGCAATTGAGCGCGATGGGATGGCCCCGACGCTATCAAGATGTCGTGGAATGTTTTCCTTGGCGCTATGGGATCGCCGGGACGGCGTCGTCTACCTTGCCAGGGATAGATTTGGGGAGAAGCCACTGTACATTGGAGTGGCTGGTAAAGACTTAGTCTTCGGATCCGAGCTGCGGGCACTTCGATTGCATCCGGATTTCAGCGGCGATCGCGACGAGATCGCTGCAGCTCAGTTCCTTCGCTTCGGCAATATTCCGGCTCCGAGGACGGTTTATAGAGACGCGCGGAAGATCATTCCAGGGACGATTGTAACCATACGAGTCCACCAAGTTGGCAACCCACCAGATCTCCAGTTGCTTCTGAAAGGAGCGCAGAAATATTGGAGTCTGGGCGAGGTGGTGGCCCGGCAACGTCTACTCTCTCCAGAAGTCAATGAGGGGTCGGCAATCCGAATGATTGAAGATGCGTTGAGTAGTGCTGTCAAGGAGCAGCTTGTCAGTGATGTACCTATAGGGGCGTTCCTTTCGGGCGGTATAGATTCCACATTAATTACGGCGCTGATGTGCAAAGTTGCGGGGGAGGCTGTAAGGACCTTCACAATTGGATTCGCTGATTCGAGATACGATGAGTCGTCACACGCGGCAGCGATTTCAAAGCATCTCGGAACGGTGCACACAATGTTGAGGGTGACGCCGCAGGATGCTCTTAATGTAATACCCGACTTGGCCAAAATCTATGACGAGCCTTTTGCTGACTCTTCCCAAATACCGACGATCATGGTCTGTCGATTGGCCCGAGGCCAAGTAACCGTCGCGCTATCCGGAGATGGGGGGGACGAGGTCTTTGGTGGGTACAACAGACATGTCTGGGGTCCTGTTCTTTGGCGCCGCCTTTCGCTGCTCCCACATTGGCTGCGGGTGAAGCTGGCTGATGCAATCCAGGCGCGTAGGGCTACGACATGGAATGGAATGTTCTCCGCGCTGGAGAGAGTCGCAGGAGGGTCGCTAAGGCACAGATTGCCGACCGAGAAGCTATACAAGCTCGCGTCAATTATGCCGTCTACTTCCCCCGCGGAGCTGTACTCGATACTGATCAGTCAGTCAGGGTCGAACAATGTACTGAGTTCGGAGTTCGTTATGCAGTACGACGAGGTCGGCTGGCCTGAAGCATTCGACATAGAAGATATCTCCATGTCTGAGCAGATGATGATTGCGGATGCATCTGGATATCTGCAGAACGACATACTGGTCAAAGTTGATCGGGCTGCCATGAGTGTTGGGCTTGAAACCAGAGCTCCATTCCTTGATGAGGGGGTGGTCAATGCTGCATGGGCGCTTCCTCTTTCGCTCAAGGTACGAGGGGATAGCGGAAAGCATGTATTGCGAAAGATTCTGGCCCGCCATGTTCCGCCGTCGTTGACAGAGAGGCCGAAGTTTGGGTTCGGTGTTCCTATTGATGAGTGGCTTCGAGGGCCGCTAAAGGACTGGGCGTACTCGCTGCTAACGCGGGAGAAGCTCGGGCAATGCCAGTTTCTTTCTGTCGATGCAACGTTGAGGCTTCTTGAAGAGCACATGAGCGGCGCGCGCGACCGGCAACATATTCTGTGGTCTATTCTAATGTGGCAGGCGTGGTTGGAGCAGGATCGAAGCACTCATGGCTAGCGTCATGATAGTTGGTGCCTATGCGCCTTCACTGCTCAATTTCAGGGGGCCTCTGATCCGGGAGATGTGCCAGCGCGGACACGCGGTCATCGCAGTTGCGCCCCGTTTCGACGAAAAGACAAGGGGGGCTCTCGTGGGAATGGGGGCGACCTGTGAAGAGATCTACCTCGACAGAACGGGTATCTCGCCACTGCGCGATCTCCGCACGCTTGTTAGTATCTTTAGGGCTATTTATAGAGTCCGTCCTGACGCGCTGCTTCTCTATACGATCAAGCCAGTTATCTATGGATCAATTGTTGCGCAACTGCTCCGCGTAAGGAGGGTTTATTCAATGATTACTGGGTTGGGATATGTCTTTGTAGGCAGTCCCGGAACCAGTATGTTGAGAAGGATGGTTGTGTTCCTCTATCGCCGTGCACTTAGAGGGAATAGTGCCGTGTTCTTCCAGAACCCTGATGATATGGGGCTCTTTGAGGCAGAGCGATTGGTTCCGCGCCAGGCGCGGAAGGTGTTGATCAATGGCTCCGGAGTGGATCTAAGCCACTTCCGTCCATGCGCGTTGCCAGATGAGTCTGTGTTCTTGCTCATCGGCAGATTGCTGATTGACAAAGGCATCAGGGAGTATGTGGCAGCAGCGCGATTGGTAAGGCGATCGCATCCAAATGCACAGTTCTTGCTTGTGGGGTGGCTAGATGGCAATCCTGGGTCATTGTCCAGAGAAGAAATCGATGGATACGAAAGGGAGGGGCTCATATCCTACCTAGGCCCGAGTGATGACGTCAGGAAAGTCATCCCACTTTGCAGAATCTACGTCTTGCCTTCTTACCGGGAGGGCACTCCACGCACGGTTCTTGAGGCGATGGCGATGGGTAGGCCGATAATTACAACTGATGCCCCAGGGTGTCGCGAGACGGTCCGACACGGATTTAATGGGTTGCAGGTGCCGGTGAAGGATGCGGCAGCGCTAGCCTCTGCGATGGTGAAGATGCTCGATGAGCGTATGGAGACCAACCGGATGGCTGATAATAGTCTCGCCCTAGTAAGAGAGAAGTACGACTGCAACCTCGTAAACACATCCATTCTATCGACGATGGGGTTGTAGTGGCCAAGCGCCTTTTTGATTTGCTAGTTGCTTGCTTGCTGCTTGTCATTCTCTTTCCGGCAGGGATCTGCGTGGCGTTACTAGTCAGGCTTTTTCTCGGTCCCGGTGTGATCTACTCGCAGCCGAGGTGCGGACGCGACGAGGCAGTATTTAACCTCTTTAAGTTCCGCTCTATGACAGATCTGCGCCAGGAGAATGGTGCTCTTGCGCAGGATGCGCTTCGGTTGAATGGCTTCGGGAAGCTATTGCGTGCAAGTAGCCTCGATGAACTCCCGAGTTTGATAAATGTTCTGCTTGGGGACATGAGTCTTGTTGGTCCTCGGCCTCTTCTGGTGGAGTACTTGCCGCTGTATTCTGAAGAGCAGAGGAGGCGACACGAGGTTCGAC
>CAISDJ010000032.1 GCA_903884105.1 uncultured Pseudomonadota bacterium
TGCACCAAGCACTGGATGGCGCGAGAGTGCATCCAGCCCGCGCATCAGCAGTTCGATATCGCGTGGGCGGTCACGGTCGACCACCAGCCTGCCGTTCAACGTCAACCCTGCTGGCAGCGTCCACCAGGTGAGCACGGTCCTAGATGAGTTCTTCATCTCGCCCATCTCAAGCTCGTATTTTTCGACCAATGCCTGGGCAGCAGCGCGTTCTTTCTCGAGTTCGGCCACATCCTCGGCCGTATTCTTCTTTGCCGCTCTGATCTTCTTGTCGAGCGTGCTCACCACCGTCGCCGCGCGTGCCCGCGCTGAGTTCGCATCCGAGCGGCCGTAGAACCGCTGCCGGTCCCCCTCCTCGATCAACTCCAGTGCACCCTCGGTATCGTCCAGATCCTTGCGCACGCCGCTCACCGGCTGGGGCAGTACATTCACGGTGGGCAGGAAGTTCGACACCGACAGCCTGGACTTGATTCCGAGCCCCGATCCGAAGAGATCGAGTACCGGTGACTCGTCTCGCGCCTTCTTGATCGCGAGGAGGTCGATGTCTTCGCCTGACTTCTCGGAATCCGCGTCCTGCCCGATCAGCTCAGAGTAGGCGCGCTTCAGGTTGTAGTGCTTGTCGGCGGCAGCCGCCGCTTCCATGTCACGCAGAACGGCTTCTCGGCGTAGAAATCCACGCAGCGTCGTCGCCGGCAGGTAGCCGGTCATCTGCAGGTTGCCGTCCTGATCGACGCCACGGGCCATGACGGGGAACTTACCCCAGGCGTTCTCTCGTCCGCCCTCCGGCACAGGCATGGCAATCGACAGCGGACCGACCGTGGTGATGGTGGAATTGATAACGATCATCGGGAAGCGCTCCTGCGTCAGATGATGAGAAATCCAAAACCGAAAGTGCGGGATGTCGAGCCCACGCCGGATGCAAGCGCACCGCGGAACAAGCTGGCGTCGGTGACCTTGAGCACACCTGTGAAGTCCGTGCTGTCGACGCTAAAGCGCCGCCCGCTGCCGTTGTCGACCTCGATGAGCTCGCCCGAGCAATGCACGGTCTTCACCTCGAAGCCGTGGCGCTCGCCCTGGCGTCGGAGCCAGTCGTGTCTGAACTGCCAGTTACCAGGCAATGGGTATATGTGCTTGCCCCTGGTCTTCTTGCTGACGCATGCGCGCAGCTCGAACGCTCGCATCTCGCCTGCAGGAACATCCGGGATCGCCTGCCCCTCGAGGCCAAGGTCCAGATCAGTGCGAATGAGGAGCCTGTCGCCGGCATCCGCAAAGATGGCAGGCGCGCCCTGCGTCAGCCCCATGACCATCCTGTGCAACGCGTAGCCGCGGGTACTGGCGGGCTTGGCAACGACATACTCACGCATTGCGGGGAAGGTCCTTCTTGGCGCGTTGCTTCCAGAGAATGCGGTGGTACTCGCAGGCCTCGGCGCTCGGCTCTCGCGTCCAGTCGAAACTCTGCACACCCTTGGGCGTACAGATCCTCACCGCGCGGATGTCGGCCGTGATGAACAGCTGGCTGATGCTTAGCGGCTTCTTGTCGAACGTCATGAGCAACACAGGCTCGTCGCTCCAGTTCTCTAGCACCTCGAGGAACGCCTCGTAGCGCGTGCGGGTATCAAACTCTATCCCCGCGGCATCTAGTGCCAACTGCACGGTAGCGCGCCCCTCGCGCACGACTGCCCAGCCGGACCCCAAACGAGACATGCTGCCCTTCTTGAGTCGGTGATTTGCCGACAGTGCGCGCTGGGTTGCT
This sequence comes from uncultured Pseudomonadota bacterium, assembly GCA_903884105.1. GTDB lineage: Bacteria > Pseudomonadota > Gammaproteobacteria > Steroidobacterales > Steroidobacteraceae > CAIUGU01. The sequence continues at coordinate 1,751 of CAISDJ010000032.1, forward strand.
TCCCACGGCGTGCCCTCCTGGCTCACCAGATGGGTGCCGAGGTTGCGATTGAAGAAGTCGTAGGTGTTCACGCGCCAGCCTCCGGGGCGTAGCAGATGGCCCTGTGCGCGGCGTGCCAATAGGCGGGGCGCCAGGCGGTATCCACCTTGATGCTGCTCTTGTCGCCATTGAACATGTCCACCGGCACCGGACGCAGCGGCTCGCCAAGCATGCCGACCACGCCGTCGAGTTCGCCGGGCTCTACCTCCCAGCGCAGCACCTCACCGAAGCCGGACGCGCGGCGCTTGCCGATGAAATGAACGGGCTCCAGCAAGTCCCGGATCAGGTCGGCCTCGCCCTCACAGAACCACTGGATGCTGCCGGCAGTGATGGTGCGGTAACTGTTCATCACGGCCCCGAAGTCGCGTCGTCGTGTACGACCGATAGATTTGTGAATCTTGCCCTGCTTGTTCTTGAGGATCAGGTCCGGGTCGATCGCATGGTCAGCACGCAGGTTGGCCACGAATGCTATTCGCCCCACAGCCTGGGTCTCGATGATCGCGGCGCTGGCGTGGAAGAGCCCGTCGACGCATTTGACGGGCACGGCTGCATGCGCGGCATCCACGTCCTGCATCTTGTCGAAGAGGATGCCGGCGAGGAGTGCGTCAAGCGTGAAGTACCCGCCACCGGTAACGAGCGGTGTGGCGAGGGTGGCGGTGATGGTCAACTTGGAGGGCATGATCCAATTGCTCGGTCAGGCGCGGTGAGTTGGTTCGAGAGGCGACCGAGGCAGGCACGTCCAA
>CAISDJ010000033.1 GCA_903884105.1 uncultured Pseudomonadota bacterium
CTGCACCCCGATCAGCCAGCGACGCTTGTCCTGCTTGTCGATCCACGCTCCGGCGAGCGGCCCGATGACGAGTTGTGGAATCAGCGCGGCGAAGGTCGTGATTCCCAGCAACACGGCTGACCCGGTCAGGCGATACACCAGCCATGACATGGCTACCTGCTGGATCCACGACCCGAGAATGGAGATCGCGTGACCGCAGAAGTAGTAGCGGAAGTCCCGGTGCGCAAGCGCCCGGATGGCAGTCGGGAGGGGCCTGGAAGTCACTGCGCAGCCGTTCAGGAGGACGGAGACCTGGATCCCGGATGTTCGACGACGACCTTCTTGAGCACGTCCGCCTCGAACGCCTTCACCACGATCTTGCAGTTGGCACTCCACTTCACCTCGACCCGCTCATCGATGATGCGGGTGACCATCATCACCTGGCCACCACTCACGGGTTGCACCAGGTCGCCGGGCTTCAAGGCGTCACTCATCGGGAAGGACTTTCCGCGGACTTCAGGTGCTTCATGAACCACGCTATCACACGGGCATCGACATCGCCGCGGTTCATGGTCAGGCCGTGGTTGTCCGCATCGTAAATGTGCAGCTCGTACGGCTTGCCGGCTGCCTGCAGCACCCTGGCCAACCGTTCCTGTGTCGAGGCCTGCACGCGCCAGTCGTAACTGCCGTGCAGAATCAATAGCGGGGCCGTAATGCCTTCGGGCCAGAACTCGGCCGAACGCTCGCGTAATAGTTCCTCGCGATGCTCTTCGAAGCCGGGCACCGAGAATGCAAGACCGGCGGCCAGCAGAGGGCGGCGCCGACTCTCCTCGATCAGATTCGGATTGCCGGCCTCGGTGGCCACGGCATTGAGCGGGAACCCCTGCTTCATCGCGAGATACGTCATCATGCCGCCGCGGGAGCGCCCGAGCATGAACTGATTGTTGAGGTCGATGTAGCCGAGAGATGCGGCCAGCGGCTCCAGTGCCATCACGTCGTGTACGTCCGCGCCGCCGTATTCGTCCTTGCCCTTGGACCCGCCGCGATAGCTCGAGCCAATGACGACAAACCCGGCCTTGAGAAAGTTGTGGAAACCGAAGCCAGCCCACGGGCTCAAGTGCCCCGGACCACCCGAACCACCGTGGTTATAGACGATGAGGGGAAACTTCTTGCCCGCCGTGTCCTGCGGCTTCCAGATGAAGCCCGTGATCTCGATGCCGTCACTCAGGTAGCGGATCTGCTGGCACTCGAAACCGGCATACGCCGACCGCTCGGCGAACTCTTCCTTGCTGAGCAGGTAAGTTTTCGGCGGCGCCTTCGCCTTGAAGTCCTCTTCGACGGCCGCCTGCACATCCCCCTTGCCGCGCCGCTTCGCCTGCTTCAGGTATTCGGCATACGACTGCTGCGGCCGCGCAGCACACGGCGCACTCGCGACGATCTCCCGGTCCCGCTCCGCCGCCCAACCCGGCTGCGCAAACAGCAGCCCCAGAAGCAGCCAACCCTTCATCATCCCCCACTCCCCTCTGGCTTGCCGACAGGCCATCCTGCCGGAGGTCTACTTGCCGACGAAGTCGGCCGGTGGTGTCTTAAACGAGCACCCTCTCGATTCCCCCCGAATTCGCGCGCTCGACATACTCCGGCAGCCAGTTGGCCCCGAGCAAGTGCTTGGCGATTTCGACAACGATGTAATCGGCATCGAGGTCGGCATCATCGTTATAGCGCTTCAACCCTTGCAGGCATGACGGGCATGAAGTCAGCACCTTCACGTCGCCCTCATGGCCGCTCTTCCTGATCTTGTCGACGCCGAATTTCACTTCCTGTTCCTTGCGGAAGCGGACCTGCGTCGAGATGTCGGGGCGCGTGATGGCCAGCGTTCCGGATTCGCCGCAGCAGCGATCGTTCTTCTCGATCTTGCCGTTCTGCTCGCTGTTCATCAGCGTGTTGACCACTTTAAGCGGGTCGTAGGTCTTCATCGGCGAGTGACAGGGATCGTGGTACATGTACTTCACGCCCGTGACGTTCTCGAGGCGGATGCCCTTCTCCATCAGGAACTCGTGGATGTCGATGATGCGGCAGCCAGGGAAGATCTTGTCGAACTCATAGCCCTGCAACTGGTCGTAGCACGTGCCGCAACTGACGACGACCGTCTTGATGTCGAGGTAGTTGAGCGTATTCGCCATGCGATGGAACAGCACGCGGTTGTCCGTGATGATCTTGTTCGCCTTGTCGTAATCGCCCGAGCCGCGCTGCGGATAGCCACAGCACAGATACCCCGGCGGCAACACCGTCTGCACGCCCGCGTGCCACAGCATCGCCTGCGTCGCGAGGCCCACCTGCGAAAACAGCCGCTCCGAGCCGCAACCGGGGAAATAGAACACCGCCTCGGTTTCGCTCGACGTACGCTTCGGATCGCGGATGATCGGCACGTAGCGCTTGTCTTCGATGTCGAGCAACGCCCGCGCCGTCTTCTTGGGCAATCCGCCCGGCATCTTCTTGTTGATGAAGTGCACCACCTGCTCGCGCAGCGGCGGCCGCCCGCCGGTTGTCGAGGGCGGATGCTGCGTCTGGGCCTTGGCCACGCTGCCCAGTACCACGTTCGCGACGCGCTGGGCCTTGTAGCCCCACTCGATCATGATCTTGCGAGTGAACTTGATCGTCTCCGGATTCGTGGCATTGAGGAAGAACATCGACGCCGCTGAACCTGCGTTGAAGCGCTTCTTCCCCATGCACCGGAGCAGGTCGCGCATGTCCATCGAGACGTTGCCGAAGTCGATGTCGACCGGGCACGGCGTCTCGCACTTGTGGCAGACGGTGCAATGGTCCGCGACATCGGAGAACTCGTCCCAATGCTGCAGCGAGACGCCACGGCGCGTCTGCTCCTCATAAAGGAACGCCTCCACCAGCAGCGACGTCGCCAGGATCTTGTTGCGCGGGCTGTACAGGAGGTTTGCGCGCGGCACGTGCGTGGCGCAGACCGGCTTGCACTTGCCACACCGCAGGCAGTCCTTGATCGCATCTGCAATCGAGTTGATGTCCGATTGCTGCATGATCAGCGATTCGTGCCCGAGCAGGTTGAAGCTCGGCGTATACGCATCGCGCAGGTCGCCACCAGGAAGCAGCTTGCCGCGATTGAACCGGCCCTCCGGGTCGACGCGATGTTTGTAGGTGCGGAACTCGGCGATCTCCGCGTCTGTCAGGTATTCGAGCTTCGTGATGCCGATGCCGTGCTCGCCGGAGATCACGCCATTCAGTTGCCGGGCAACCTGCATGATGCGCGCGACGGCGGCATTCGCCGTCTGCAGCATCTGGTAGTTGTCGGAGTTCACGGGAATATTCGTGTGCACGTTGCCGTCGCCGGCGTGCATATGCAGGGCGACGAATACCCGCCCCTTGAGGATGCGCTTCTGGATACTTTCGCATTCGGCGAGCACCGGCGCAAACGCGCCGCCCAGGAAAAGTCGTCGCAGCGGATTGCGGACCTCGAGCTTCCAGGAGACGCGGATCGTCCGGTCCTGCAATGCGTCGAACAGTTTGATGTCTGGATGAGCAGCCGCCCGCTCGGACAGCGACGCGTGCACCTCGTCGAGGCCCAGTCCCTTGAGGTCGCCGAGCACGCTCGCGAGCGGGGCGTCCATGAAGCCGAGCAGGAACGACCAGCGCTTGCGCACCTCCGAGATCAGGTCTCGAGCCTCCAGCGGCCGCTCACCGAGGATTTCATCGGGCGGCAGGCGCTCCATCTCGGGGTCATCGGTCTTGGCGAGCAGCAGCGGGCCGGACAGGTAGCGCTCCAGCTCATCGAGCAGTTCAAGCTTGTTCGCGATCGACAACTCGATGTTGATGTGCTCGATGGCATCGGTGTACTCGCCCATGCGATCGAGCGGGATCACGACGTCCTCGTTGATCTTGAAGGCGTTGGTGTGCTTCGCGATGGCAGCCGTGCGCGAGCGGTCCAGCCAGAACTTCTTGCGCGCCTCGGCAGTGAGGGCCACGAAGCCCTCGCCGGTGCGTGCGTTCGCCATGCGGACCACTTCGGAAGTGGCGTGCGCGACTGCGCTGTCATCGTCACCGACGATATCGCCGATCAGCACCATCTTCGGCAGGCGGCCACGATTTGACTTGGTCGTATAACCGACGGCGCGCAGGTAGCGCTCGTCCAGGTGCTCGAGTCCCGCGAGCAGCACACCCTTGCCGCGACCATCCCGTTCAAGGTAGTTTTTGATCTCGACGATCGACGGGATCGCATCCCGGGCCTGACCGAAGAACTCGAGACACACGGTGCGCGTGTGCTTTGGCATCTTGTGCACGATCCAGCGCGCAGCCGTGATCAGTCCGTCGCACCCTTCCTTCTGTACGCCGGGCAAGCCCCCTAAGAACTTGTCCGTGACGTCCTTGCCGAGGCCGGCCTTGCGGAAGCGTGCGCCCGGGATGGCCAGCTGCTCGGTGCGCAGGACACGCGCCTTGTCGGGAGGCTGTTTGCCGTCCTTCCACGTGAGCTCGAAGCGCGCCACGTCGACCTCGTGGATCTTGCCGCGGTTGTGCTCGAGCCGTGCGACCTCGAGCCAGTTGCCATCCGGGTCAACCATGCGCCACCACGCGAGGTTGTCGACGGCAGTGCCCCACAGCACCGCCTTCTTGCCGCCCGCGTTCATCGCGACGTTGCCACCGATGCACGACGCATCGGCCGACGTCGGATCGACGGCGAATACATAGCCTGCGTGCTCGGCTGCATTGGCGACGCGCCGCGTGACGACCCCTGCCTCGGAGAACACCGTCGGCACGGTACCGCTCACACCAGGCAATGTCGTCTGCTCGACCGCACCCAGTGCTTCCAGCTTCTCGGTGTTGATGACGGCCGCTCGCGCCGTGAGCGGGATCGCTCCACCGGTGTACCCCGTGCCGCCGCCGCGCGGAATGATCGTGAGTTCAAGCTCGATGCAGGCGCTGACAAGACTCGGGATTTCGACTTCGGTGTCGGGCATCAGCACGACGAAGGGATACTCGACACGCCAGTCGGTCGCATCGGTGACGTGCGAGACCCGCGCGAAGGCATCGAAGCGAATATTGTCGGCACGGGTGTGGCGTTCAAGCAATTTGCGTGCGCGGGCACGGAGCTCCGCCACTTTGTCGAAGTCGCCGGCGAAAGCCTGGATCGCCTTGCGCGCCTGGACAAGCAGTTCGGCCACCTTCGCATCACGGTCGGGGTCCGACGCGTCGCGACGGCGGTCGATCTCGTTCAGCCGATGCTGAAGCGCCTCGACCAGCAGCGTGCGCCGATCGGGATTGTCGAGCAGGTCATCCTCGAGATACGGATTGCGGCGGACGACCCAGATGTCGCCCAGGACTTCGTACAACATGCGTGCCGAGCGTCCGGTGCGACGTTCGCCGCGCAGGTCGTTGAGGGTCTTCCACGCGGGAGCGCCGAGCAACCGGATCACGATCTCGCGATCGGCGAACGACGTGTAGTTGTAAGGGATCTCTCGCAGCCGGGCGGGCGCGTCGAGTTCGAAAGGGGCGGGCGGCGGCGGAATTTCGAGGGGTAGCTGCGCGCTCATCGTCTCGGATAGCTCGGTAGTCGGGTCGCCATTGTACAGGCCAAGGACGTGGAAGCGACGGCAGCACAGGAAGCCGGAGAGGCACGCTGCAGGAGGTCTGGCTTCCCGATCCTTCCCGGCTTCCTGAGCTTCCCTGGCCTGAGCTCTAAGGACTCGCCCCGCCTTAGCGGGCAGTCGGGAAGCGGGTGGAGACGTATTCGAACCCGTCGGCCGGCCGCTGCAGCCGACCGACAAACAGGCCCTTGGAGTCATCCCGCGCAGGGCCGCCGGTCACGATCAGGTGATCACCGGGCTTGACCACGTTGGCGGCGTAGCCCTTCGAATCGAGGCGGGTCTTGCTGCTCCACTCAAGCAGCCATTCCGACTTGATCCCATCCTTGCCCACGACCTCGAGGTGAATCACCGGATGCGGATTGCGGAACTCGAACTGCGTCACCTCGCCTTCAAGCGTGATGCGACTTTCTTCGGCGTACATCGCCGTAATCGAGTGATGCGCGAAGCTGGCGGGGAGGCCCGCCGTGAAGACGACTACTGCCAGCAGGACGCGCTTCATGATGGCTCCGGACGTCGGCTCAGGCAGGGAGCGATACTGCTCCCTGCCTTGCCGTGCACTTATTTGACGAGCGTGACGATCATGCCGGTGATGCTGCCGTCCGCGTTCTGCCGCAGGTTCGCGGTGAGCTTCGTGCCGGGCTTCAAGGCCGCGATGTCGAGCGGCTTGATCACGGTGATTTCAACACCGGGGGGCACCGTCACTTCCTTCTCGCCACCCTTGTACGCCACCTTCATGGTGCCGCCGTTGGCTATCGAGGAAACGGCGCCGTTGGTCATCGTCGCGGTGACGTTGCCATTGGTCATCGTCGTGGCCGGGGCCTGCATCGGACGGTGGCCTTCACCGGCACCACGCATGGTCTCGGGGAAAATATGGATTTCCGTCGCCACCATCTTGCCGTCCTTGTCGACGGCAGTGGTGCCGAGGAACGTGTTCGCCTTGATGTCGCTGAGCTTCCCGGGCTCGCGCACCATGATGGCGGACTCAGGACGGATGTCGAACGTCACGGGACCCTGCTCGCCCTTGACCGTGACCTTGTTCCCTTCCACCTTTTCGACGGCTCCCGCGACGCGAGGAGCCTGCGCCGGGGCCTGAGCCATCGCGGGCAGCGTGAAGGCAGTGATGAGTCCGGCAGCGACCAATGAAGCAATACGCATGTGTTCCCCTGCTGTGTCTTTGACGTTGTGAAACCGAAACCGCTGCAACGGATCTTTACGAGACAGAGCCTAAGCTTCAGGCCGGCGGGCCGGAAAATGGATCTGCCGCTTGCTGACCGCTCCGTTCCGTAGAAATACGTAGAGCAGGCATCATAGGCTACGCTGCGGGGACTTCCAATGCGACCGGCCAACGACGCCCCGACAGGAGCCGCCAGTCCCGACTGCAAGCCACTAGTGCGACGCAGCGTCGAAGGCTTTCTGGTAGTCCGGACGGCTCCGGGCACCGACGATCGTGGCCGCAACCTGGCCCTTGGCGAACACCATGACCGTCGGAATGGAGCGCACGCCATAGCGGGCCGCGAGCTCGGGGTGATCGTCCACGTTCAGTTTGGCGACGGATACCTTGCCCGCGTAGTCGACAGCCAGCTCATCGAGCAAAGGCGCCACGGCGCGGCAAGGACCGCACCAGGGGGCCCAGAAATCGACCGCGACGGGCTTGTCGGCTTCCAGCACCTGCTGGGCGAAGGTGGCGTTGGTCAGGGTGGTGAGGGCAATGGACTGCGACATGGGGACCTCCGGCTGCACGTTGGGTGACGGACTCTGGTCCCGATCAGTGTGCTACCGGCAGCACGAAAAGAAACCCTTGGGCTCAGGCCGATTCCTCATGAGGTCATGACCGATCGGCAGGGCAACAAGCGGACGGATTTATTTTTCTACGGGAAAGCATGAATCCGTCCCCTTGTTACCTCTTCTGCGCGTAATCCTGGGCCGCCTGCAGCAAGCGCAGGACATTGCCGCCCCAGATCTTCTTGAGATCGGCTTCGGTGTAACCGGCGGCCAGCAGGCGCGTGGTGACCTGTGGCAGTGCCGACACTTCCCACATGCCCGTCACGCCGCCGCCGCCATCCCAATCGGCACCGATGCCGACGTGGTCGGGCCCGACGACGTACAAGGCGTGCAGCAAGTGCCGCATGAAATCGTCGAAGGTGGCCGTGGGGATGGGATAGCGGGCATCGACCTCACGGCGCGCGGCCGCGAATTCGGTGGCCTGCCCTTCCGTCATCGTCGCGCCAAAGCGGGTGCGCAAGGCCTTCAGTGCTTCATCCCGCTCGGGATTGGCGGGCACGTCAATCATGTAATCGCTCAGCGAGTTGATCTGGATGAGGCCGCCCGCTGCGGCGAGCTTCTTCATCAACTCATCATCGATATTGCGCGGGTGGTTGTGGATGACCCTGGAACCGGAGTGCGACAGGATCACCGGCGTCTTCGACAGTTCGATGAGCTGGGTGAGCACGTCATCCGATGCGTGCGAACCATCCAGAATCACACCCAGTCGGTTCGCCTCCCTGACGAGGTCCTTGCCGAGCGGACTCAGGCCATGCCATTCCGGACCCTTCGGATCCGTTGCCGAATCACCGAAGTCGTTGTTCGTGAAATGCACCAGGCCCACCATGCGCACGCCGAGATCGTAGAACGTCTTCAGCTCCTTCGCGTCAAGCCCGAGCGGATAGGCATTCTCGATGCTCTGGTAGACGATGCGCTTGCGGGCCCGGGCGATGCGCTCGGCATCGGCAGCCGTGGTCGCAAACTCGAACTGGCGGGCGCTCTTCTCCACCATGTCGTGGATACGCTGTGCGATCTGCAGCGCGCGTTCGCGGGCTGCCGCATAGCTTTCCGGCTTCCGCGGCCCCTGGGGCGTGAACAGAGCCCAGAAGCCGCCGTCGAGGCCGCCGTCCACCATCCGAGGGAAGTCGACCTGCGAACGGTCGCCGTCGAAGCTGTGCTCCTCCATGATGTCCCAGCCGGGACGTGCCAGGAGCGCAGGCGTATCGAGATGCGTATCAAGCACGATCAGCCGTTCGTGGATCTGCCTTGACAGCACGGAGGGGCTCGCCGCATCCGCCGGACCGGACAGGACTAGGGCGCACAAGGCGGCAAGCAGGGCCGACGAGGTGGCGAAATTGCGATTGGGCATTGAAGAAGCCTTTGATCTGCCTGGGGCCGAGCGACTCTTATACCTTGACGGCGTACAGATAGGAACGCCGGGAAAGTGCAGCGGATTGTCGGGGCGGGCAAAAAGGGAGCAGGTCTGTTTTTCCTGCCCAACATGAGGAAAAATGGATCCGACCCCATTTCACCCATGCACTTCGAACACCTTATCCAGATCAACGACCCGCGGCTCGCGCTGGTGGAGCTCCTGTCGCGGCAGCAACTGTGGCTCGGGCTCGTGCACCGCGGGCGCTCGCCGGCGGTCTTTGCGCGGGGCCTCGAATGCTCCACCGTGGACTCGGAAAGCCGTGACGCCGACATCACGACCCTGAACCGCACGCTCGACTTCGGCGGCTTCCGCGTCAGGGATCGGGTACAACTGGTCGAGGGGAGCCACATCGTGATCACGGCAGTCGCCACCGAACAATGGCCCCAATCGACGCTGTCCATCGCGATCGAGGAGCCGGCACCCGAACTGCTGTTCCTGCGGTTCATCTACGCATATCCGGACGCCGATTTCGGACAACCCGAGGACCGTCTGGTGGCTGAACTGCGCCGGCAAGCCTACGAGCAGTCGGACATCGACAGCGTCGTTCGGATCCGCGAGATGGCGGCGAACGGCGCCCTGGGCGACTACGCCGCGCCACACAGCCCGGGTTACGGAACGCTGGTGCCGCAGTAGACTTGATTGGCAACCTCCGTCCGGAGGCGCACCCGATTCGTGAACGAGGACCCGGCGATGAACACCTTGCGAGCCCTGCTGATCGGATCGATGGTGCTGCTGCTCACTGCCTGTGGCGTGAATCCCGTCACCGGCAAGAAGGAACTGCAGTTCGTCTCCGAAGCGCAGGAACTCGCCATCGGCGCGCAGAACTACGCGCCCACCCGCCAGAGCGAGGGCGGTGATTTCGGTGTCGTACCGGATCTCACCGCCTACATCAACGAAGTCGGTCAGAAGCTGGCCGCCGTTTCCGACCGCAAACTTCCCTACGAATTTGTCGTGCTCAACAACTCCGTGCCGAACGCATGGGCGCTGCCCGGCGGCAAGATCGCCGTCAATCGCGGTCTGCTCACGGAACTGAAGAATGAGACGGAGCTCGCGGCCGTGCTCGGCCACGAGATCGTGCACGCAGCCGCACGCCACGGCGCGAAAGCACAGGAGCGCGGCACATTGCTCCAGGCTGGCATGGCAGCGGCACAAATCGGCGCAGCGGTGGGAGGTGCGGACGCCAACGTCGCCGGCCTCCTGATCCAGGGTGCGGGCGTCGGCGCGCAGATGATCCAGATGACGTACGGCCGCGAACAGGAGCTCGAGAGCGACCTGTACGGCATGAAGTACATGAAGCTCGCAGGCTACGATCCCTGGGGCGCAGTCACGTTGCAGGAAACATTTGTGCGCCTCTCGGAACAGGGTGCCCGCTCGAAAAACTGGCTCGACGGCATGTTTGCGTCGCATCCGCCATCGATGGAACGCGTGGCCCGCAACCAGCAGACGGCGGCCGAACTCGGTCGCGGCGGTGACGTCGGCGCGGAACGCTACGTCGCCCGAATGAAGCCGCTGAACGACCTGAAGCCTGCCTACGACAAGTACGACCAGGCGGTCGCCGCGGCACGCAAAAAGGATTTCGCAACGGCCAGGCGCCTCGCGACCGAAGCGTCGACGGCGCTCCCGCGCGAAGGACGCTTCCAGGAACTCCTGGGGGAAGTGGCGCTATCCGAAAAACAGCCGCAGCAGGCCGCTACGCACTACAACCGCGCCATGGAGCTGAATCCCGCCTACTTCGGGTCGTATCTCGGCGCAGGGGTCGCGCAGATGCAGCTCGGCAACCGGGCGAAAGCCGAGGAGTGGCTGGCGCGCAGTACGCAACTGCTGCCGACGGCGCCCGCCGCGTTCTATCTCGGCCAGATCGAACGCGAGAAAGGCAACCTGCCGAAGGCACTTGAGTACTACAAGGCCGCCGCAGGATCAGACAGCGCCATCGGCCAGCAGGCGGCTGCCGAGTTCGTGAAAATCGACTTGCCGCAGAATCCGGGCAACTACGTCGCCGCCGCGGGCCAGCTCGATGCCGGCGGCCAGCTGATCGTGGTGGTGCAGAACCGCTCGCCGGTCGTCATGGGCGAGGTCCAGGTGACGCCGGTGATGGTGGATGCCAACGGCACCATCACATCTCAGGGTTCTGCGGTGCGTATCCGCGGACCGCTCGCGGCGGGTGAACGAACGACAGCAGCCACGGGCGTTGCCCTCACGCAAGCACAGCTGCCGCTGGTGCGCTTCCGCGTCGATGGCGCACGTGCCGCTCAATAGCCGTCTCAGCCTGTAACGCTACGGATCGCTTCGAGCGAACGGATCGTGGCATGGCAGGCCACCGCGGCCTCGCGGCCCTTGACGACGAAGTGCTCCATGAAGAAATTCTGATGCTCCGCGTGCGCGTGGAACTGATGCGGCGTCAGCACCATTGAAAACACCGGTACCCCGGTTTCGAGCTGCACTTGCATCAGCGCCTTGATCACCGCATCGGCCACGAAGTCATGCCGGTAGACGCCGCCGTCCACCACGAAGCCCGCAGCCACGATGGCGGCATAGCGCCCGGTTTTCGCCAGCATTTGTGCGTGAAGCGGAATCTCGAACGCACCGGGGACCAGAAACGCATCGATGGCGGAGGGCTCATGGCCCTGGGTTTTCCACTCGGCGACGAAGCCCTTGAAACCCTGCTCGACGATGTCCTGGTGCCAGGCTGACTGAACGAATGCGATGCGCGGGCCGCGTGTGCCGACGCGGCCCTTGGAACGAGACGAAGTCATTGCGATGAAACTCCCCAGGTCTTGGAACGGCCACATGGAACCGCGGACCGGGGCGCATGGACTCGAAGGGTGGAAA
>CAISDJ010000034.1 GCA_903884105.1 uncultured Pseudomonadota bacterium
ATGACCGAAGCGATGCTCCGCACCCGTCGCATCTCCGATCGCCTCAATATCCCTCGCTGAACCTCGACATGACCACCCCTTTCAAACTCACCCGCGTCGCCTCGCTCAAGACCGTCGCCGATTTCCGCACCCATTGCGCCAGCGTCGGCGCCGACCTACCGCTCGAGGACACCATCGAAGCCGGTGCTGGCAATCCCCTCTCGCAGCCAATCGCGCGCACGAAGGTCAACGGTAAGACCATCGGCAACCGCATCGCCATCCACCCGATGGAAGGGTGGGACGGCACCACCAGCGGCGGCATCTCCGAGGAAATGAAGCGACGCTGGGAGCGCTTCGGCGCAAGCGGTGCGAAACTGATCTGCGGCGCCGAAGCCATGGCCGTGCGCGCCGATGGCCGCGCGAACATGAACCAGCTCATCATCAATGAGGAGAACCAGGCTGGGATCACGGAACTCGTCGACATCCTCAAGGCCGAACACCTCGCCCGCTGGGGTTCGGTCGATGACCTCGTCATCGGCTTCCAACTCACGCACTCCGGCCGCTTCTGCCGTCCGCATGACAAGAAGCGTTGGGAATCCCGAGTGGCCTACCGCCACCCTATCCTCGACAAGAAGTTCAACGTGACCTCCGATGATCAGGTCCTGACCGATGCCGACGTCGAGGAACTGATCCGCTGCTACGTGAAGGCCGCCCGCGTGGCTCGCGACTGCGGCGCCGACTTCGTCGACATCAAGCACTGCCACGGCTACCTCCTGCACGAATTCCTGAGTGCCCACTCCCGTCAGGGCAAGTTCGGCGGCTCGTTCGAGAACCGCACCCGCATCCTACGCGACATCATCGCCGGCATCCGCGCTGACGGCAACGCCATCGATATCGGCGTACGCCTGAGCCTGTTCGACATGGTGCCGTTCCGTCCTGACCCCGTCCTCAGCGTGCCCGGTAAACTCGGACCAGGTATCCCCGAAGAGCACGCCCATCTCCTGCCCTACCACTTCGCCTTTGGCGTGAACGCGCAAAAGCCCACTGAGATTGACCTCACCGAGACCTTCGCCTTCGTGAAGCTGCTCGGCGAATTAGGCGTCAAGATCCTCAATACCACCGCCGGCTCGCCCTACTACAACCCTCACCTCCAGCGTCCGGCCGCCTATCCGCCCAGCGACGGGTACCAGCCAGCGCACGACCCGCTCATCGACGTCGCACGTCAGGTCCGCGTCGTTCGCGAGGTCCGCGCCCAGGCGCCGGCCGGCATGATTATCGTCAGCTCAGGCCTCAGCTACGTCCAGGAATACCTTCCGCAGCTCGCGCAGCACATCCTACGCACCGGCGGCAGCGACGCCATCGGCGTCGGCCGGGCAGTGCTCAGCTATCCGGCCATGCTCGCCGACGCCGCGAAGAACGGCGCGATTGAGACCAAGTTCATTTGCCGCACTTTTAGCGACTGTACGACCGCTCCGCGCAACGGCCTCATCTCCGGGTGCTACCCGCTCGACAAATATTACACCTCTAAACCCGAGTTCCAGCAGCTCAAGGACATCAAGAAAAGCGTCGGCGCCTGAGCGCGCCTAAGGTTTCTCGAAAATCATCAGGTGCTGCCACGGCAGGTCTGGCTTGTTAACGACGAACCGGAAGCCCGCGGCCTCGAATTCCTTACGAGCCTGAGCCTCGGTCATCTTGTGATGCGGCTTGATCGGCACGTTGTCGTCCTCCGCGCGATACTCCAAGAGGTAGATGCGCCCTTTCGGCTTCAAGGCCGAACGGAGCGAGGCCAGCATCTCCACCGGATGGTCAAACTCATGGTAAGCATCGACCATCAGGGCGGCGTCGATTGAGGCCGGCGGCAATTTCACGTCGTCGATTGCACCCAGGTGAGGCTGTACGTTCTTCACGGCCAGCTTGACGGATTCTGCCTTCAGGAAATCGAGCATCTCCGGCTGGATATCTACTGCGATAACCTTGCCCTGAGGAAGTTTACGGGCGATGCGGAAG
>CAISDJ010000035.1 GCA_903884105.1 uncultured Pseudomonadota bacterium
CGGCTTAACTGGGGCGCTCCACCTCCCGCCAGCAACCGATCGCCGCCTGTTCTGCAGAGCTTCGCCAATGTTGCTTGTGGAAACTCGACGGATCGGGTTCGGGTGCCGCTGTGACCCTGCGTGAAACGGCGCGCGGTGATTCTCAAGTTGGTAGGTACGCTAGTTACATAAAGATTCATGTCGGATCTTGAGGATGTAACAAATGGCTACCAAACAACTCGGAAGGCTACTAACGCCAATACAAGCAGCCGCTCTACTGCGCCTATCTCCAGGCACTCTTGCGCAATGGCGAGTGCAAGGCACCGGGCCAAAATTCTACCGAGTAGGCAGGAGCATCCGGTATCGCGAAGCAGACATAGAAGCGATGATTGTAGAAGTCGATGATGCGGGCCCGACGAGGATTCTGGCGGAAGACCCAGTTGTCCATCGGCGCGCCAGAAGCGATGGTCACACCAGGGTGCGCGTGCATGTCTGACCGATGGATCTTGCCAATCTACGGCGTCGGCGTACTTGCGCTAGATACCGCGCAGTTCGCTGCGGCTCTCGCAGCCGGAAATGAGGTCTCACAGGATCGAAAGGACCCATTGCCTGCAACGGAATTGCAGCTGCTCGACAGCGACGCCATGGCAGCAAGACTAGGCGTACCCAAGACTTGGCTTGAGAAGGCAGCTCGCGACGGCGAAGTGCCAGTGATTCAAGCAGGCAAGTACCGGCGGTACGACCCTGCAGCAGTTTTCGCAGCCTTGGGGGGCCGCAGCAGTCAGGTGCGGCGTCGAGCCTGACTGGAGACCTCAGCGGCTTCCACAGCCCGTTTAGAGAATGACAAGCGGGTTTCGGCGATAATGGCGTGGATCTTCGGGCATTGAGCTCGCATGAAAAAGATGGATTAGCTATGGCAACCGTACGGCGCTCTCGAGGAAAGTGGGTTGCAGACTACCGCGACCATCATGGTAAGCGCCGTATTGAGGGGCCGAAAGGCCAATTCGAGAACAAAGCGCAGGAAAAGAAGGCCGCACAGGCATTGCTGACACAAAGGTTGTCCGAGGTGTCCCGTGGTGACTTCCAGCCGCATCGGACCCGGCCAACATTTCCACAAGTGTGTGAGCGCTACTTGGAAGGCAAGGTCAATATCCGACCCAGTACCCGACGAGGTTACGAGTGCCTGATTGGACTCTATCTCTCACCCTATTTCGAGGGCTGGAAAGTCACGGATATCAGCACCTCGGATTTGGAGCGATTCCGATCGGAGCTAGCTGAAGGGCTTCCCGCACCGATTGTAGAGGCGTTTGTTCGCCGCGAAACGGCGGCTCGCCCACGCCTTGTTGCTGCTAGAGCGAAGCAACGCGCGGCCAAGAAAAAGCCAGGCGTGCGCACCATCAACAAGTGCCTCACGCTCCTGACGATGATATTCAACTACGCCCATAAGCACGGATGGGTAGAGCGAAACCCGGCCGAACACGTCGAAAAGCTCCGCGACGCCGGCGCCCATGAACGCCGTCCACTGGACACAAACATCCTGACTCCCGATGAGGTACGGCTGCTGATCGACGCTGGTGAACCGGCTCACCGGGACAAACACGGCGTAACCACCAGTACGAACTACCGGCTGATCATCAAGGTCGCGATCTTCACCGGTCTGCGCGCCGGCGAGATGACGGGCCTACAGTGGGGCGACATCGACTGGCACTCAAGACAGCTGCACGTACGCCGTGCCTGGAAGGAAGGCGCCTATCACATGCCCAAGACGCTCACTTCCACGCGTCGCGTCGACCTCCCCAAACTGCTAATCGACGAGCTACGAGAATGGCAGCTCGCCTGCCCAAAGGGAGCAGACGGCCTGGTCTTCCCAAATCTCGAAGGGAAGCCAATGAGTCACGCGAACCTGTTGCAGAGAGGCTTCTACCCTGCGCTTAGGCGCGCCAGGCTGCGCAAGATTCGCTTCCACGACTTGCGGCACACGTTTGCCTCCCTCCTGCTCGCCAACGGCGAGGACGTAGTCAGAGTGTCTCGTCTGCTGGGGCATGCTTCCCCAAGCATCACGCTCAACGTGTACTCCCATATGCTCCCTAAAGAGCACTACGGCGGTACCGATCGGCTCGCTGAGCTGATCTACGGTGGAAACAAAGTGGAAACATTGCCTAAGAAGACGCCCAGTGAAGGCGCGCGCCCTATTAGCAAACTTCCAATAAATCATTTACTTAGGGTGGTGGCCGGGGTCGGAATCGAACCAACGACACGCGGATTTTCAATCCGCTGCTCTACCAACTGAGCTACCCGGCCAACGGGAGAGACTGGTCTGGACCAGCCTCCTTAAGGGACGCGCATTGTCTTGGTCGGGCTTAGCGTCTGTCAAGGAAAGCGCGGCACTTTCGAACGGCCGCGCCACACTTGGAATCAGCCCGCCGCGGACTCCGTCGTGGCGGCCCCATCCTCAACCAAATCAAGGGAATGCGTGATGGTTGCCGTACCCGAGAGGATCGCGGTTGCGGAACAGTACTTCTCGGCGGACAGCTTGATGGCGCGCTCCACCTTGTTGCGGTCGAGGCCCCGCCCGGTCACGACGTAGCGCAGGTGGATGCCCGTGAACACTTTGGGGTCGGTCGGTGCTCGTTCGGCGTCAAGCTCCACCACACAGTCGGTCACTTGTTCACGGGACTTGCGCAGGATCAGCATCACGTCGATGGACGTGCAGCCTCCAAGCCCCATCAGCAGCATCTCCATCGGCCTCGGGCCGAGGTTCCGCCCACCGATATCGGGCGAGGCATCCAGCACGATGGCGTGGCCCGATCCGGACTCGGCCATGAACGTCATGCCCTCGACCAGTTTCACCCTCGACTTCATTCCCATGTGCACTCCACCTCCGCGTCGCCGAAGGCATCATGGTGACGCTGAATCAAAAAAAACGCACCCCTCCTCGCGATACGCTGCGCTTGCCAGCGTTGGCGGACCAGGATACTTGTGATCCGCCGGTGCTTGCCTTGTCAGGTTTCCGTCGTCAGAGACCCGTCACGCCTCAGTTCGACGCCTTGACCTCAAGGTCATTGCGGACATCGAGGACGCCGCTGACGCCGCGGGCTTCCTTCACCACTGCGTTGATCTCGGCCTGCGAATCCACAAAGCCGTGCAGTTCGACGACACCCTTGTTTGTATCGACATCGATCTGCCTGGCCTTCGTGATCGTATTGCCGATGAGGGCAGACTTGGCTGCTGTCTGAAGCAGAGAACGAGAACATGGGTGGCGGTGAGCGCAGCCGGCTGCAGGAGGCCAGTGTCGCGCTTGAAACGCTGCCGCAGCTTCCCGAGGAAAAGAAGCCGGTGTAGTTCCGCGCTTCAGCCCTTTTCAGCGGGCGGTGGCACGAATTCCTTGGGCTTCTCGGCGCCCGCGCCGAAGAAGAACTTCTCCATCTCCTCGACCAGGAACTTGCGTGCCTTGGGTTCGATCGGCGACAGCCGGTACTCATTGATCAGCATGGTCTGGTGCGCTACCCAACGGGCCCAGCCGGCCTTCGACACATTCGTGTAGATGCGTTGCCCCAGTTCGCCGGGATACGGGATGTAGTCGAGTCCTTCCGACTCGGACTTCAGAATGACGCAGTTGACCATGCGAACCATAAGGTGCTCGATGCGGGTAAGCGAGTAAGCGAGTAAGCGGGGTAACGCAAGACAAGGAAGACAAGGAAGCAAGGACGTTCGGGAAGCCAGATAAGACGCGAGGGAAGCTAACTGGAAAATGACAAGGTGCCCCTGTTGCGTCTGGCTTCCTCCGCTTCCTGGCTTCCCCGCTTCCTTGGCTTCTTTATCTTCCTCGCGTCACGGCCTTGATCAGTTCAGTCACCGGTGCGGCCAGACCGACTTCGACAGGCGTGCGCGGATCGTACCAGCAATAGCGGTCCGAATCGGCCACCTGCGAGCCGGGTGACACCGAACTCAGCACCAACGGATAGAGCGACAGGTCGAAGTGCGTGAACGCATGGTGATGCGGCGGCCACGGATGCCGACTCCCCTGCGCCTTGAGCGCACTGGCAATCCAGGCCTCCGCTTCAGGGACGCCATCAAACTGTGGGAAACTCCAGAGCCCGCCCCAGATACCGGTCGCCGGACGACGCTCCAGCAGTACCGCACCGCTTGAATCGACGGCGATGACGACATGCGCGGTTTTCTGCGGACGGGCCTTGCGAGGCCTGGGGCTCGGCAACTTGTCCTGCAAGCCGCGCTGCCGGGCAATGCACGCGCGCTCGACCGGGCAGTCCGCGCATAGGGGCTTTGAACGGACGCAGAGCGTTGCGCCCAGATCCATGATGGCCTGCGTATATGCAGCCGAGCGATCCACCGGAGTGAGTTGGTCGGCAAGCGCCCACAGCTGCGTCTCGATTGCCTTCATGCCGGGGTAGCCTTCAATGCCCGCGTAGCGGGTCAAGACGCGCCTCACGTTGCCATCGAGGATCGCATGCCGCTGTCCGCGCGACAGCGACAGGATCGCAGCCGCAGTGGAACGGCCGATACCGGGCAGCGCTTCGACTGCCTCGATCGATTCCGGAAAAGCGCCACCGTGCCGCGCAACGATCTCTTTGGCGGCCTTGTGCAGGTTGCGGGCGCGGGCGTAATAACCCAGTCCTGACCACAGATGCAACGCGGTATCGAGCGGCGCGGCCGCGAGCGACGCGACGTCGGGCAATCGCTCCATGAAGCGGTCGAAGTAGCCGATGACAGTAGCTACCTGGGTCTGCTGCAGCATGATCTCGGACACCCACACACGATACGGCGTCGGGGTTCGCTGCCACGGCAGGTCCTTGCGTCCGTGAATGTCGAACCAGCGCAGCAAGTTGCCTGCAAAGGACGCGTCGGGCTTCTGGCTCATTGCCCGCCCAGTGCACGCCGCAACCGGTCCTGGATCGCGTCGCGGATCTTTTCCTTCACTTTCTCCTTCACCTGCTCCTTGATCAGGCCTTCGACGTCCGGCAGCGCTTTGGGCGAAGCAAGCGGTCCTGTGATCCGCACGGGAATGCGCGCGTTCACCAGCTCCTGCATCCCGGCTGTGTCGGCGCCTTCCGCAGGAATCCGCAGTACCGTGGCCTCGATCCGCGAGTCGATGGTGCTCCTGCCCAAGTCGACGGTTGCCTTGCCTGCTACCCGCAGGTACTGCATCGCCATCGTGAGGTCGTTGCTCGTGACCACACCGTCTGCGACGGTGGCGCTGCCCTTGAGCGCAGTGAATTCGGTCCGCTCCGGGCCCGTGCGGGCGGGAATGGACTGCCGCTTGAGCAGTGCCCGCGCCCGGCGAATTTCGTACCAGAGATCGCCCCCCTCCAACGCGCCGTCGCTCACGGAGAAATCGAGGGTGCCGCCGAGTGTCTTGATCAGACCCGACGTGTCACGACCGCTCGCCGCCAGTTTCGAGCTGAAGCTGCCCTTTCCCGACAGCCGCGAGGTATCGAACAGCTCATTGAACAGAGGGGCGAAGTCGACGTTCGTCAGCCGCTGATCCAGCGTGATGCGCGCCGTGTTGTTGCGGGCGGCGATGCCGACGTCGCCGCGATACTGGCCCCCGTAGACCGTCGCTTCGGCAGGATTGAGCCGCACATCGCCATCGTGGGCGTCGAGCCCGAGCCGCAGCTTGCTGAACTTGATACCCGACAGCACCGCTTCGCCCACGTTGAGCGTGCCGCGCGCATTGAGCTTGCGCAGCATCTCGACTGGAATCTCGATGGGCGCCGCCGCGGCACTGCCCGACTTGTCCTCGGGCTTGTCAGGCTCCAGATACCGATCCGCGTCGATGCGATCCACATCAAGCGCAAAGCGCACGGCCTGCGCATCGAAGTCGGTCATGCCGACCTTGCCCTTCACGGTCGTGTCATCCAGCGTCAGGGTGAGGTTCTCAAGATCCGCAGACTTGCCCGACAAGGCCACATCGGCGCTGAACGCGAAGCGCTTCAGCACGGCAGGGTCGCGGGTCACTGGAACTGCGACACCCAGCTGCGGCAGCCATTCGCGCAACGAGAGGGGCGTCAGGGTGAGCCGCCCGGTCAATTGCGGCGCATCGAGAATCTGCTTACCCGACAACTGACCCGTCACCTTCGCGCCTGCCGCGTCGAGATCGAACCCGGTCAGTGCCAGCGTCTGCGCGGTCATGTCTGCCTGCAGAGCGGCCACCCGCACCGTGACGGGGACGCCTTCCGCGGGAAGCCCCTCGGCCCGGTAAGTGAGCTCCACCTTCAGATCGGTCAGCTCGTGGCGGTCATGGCCCACGTCGAACGTTGCCTTGCCGGCGCTGATGCTCACGGGTAGTCCGCCTTCCGGGTACCCACTGCCCTGCACCGTCGCCTTGATCTCGGGGGACTCGATGAGGTGGACGTTGCTTTCAAGGTCGGCCGTCACCTTGGCATTGATCTCGGTGCGCACGGCAAAGCCGCCCGACTGCTCGTACAGGAAGCTCGTCGAGAGGTCGAACGGCTTGCCGTTCGAGAACGCACCGGTAGTCAGCTTGAGCTCGCGGACTGCTTTGCGGCTGGTATCGCGCCGGTCCTCGTAGGACATCGCGCCGTCCACGATTTCGAGGCCCGCGAGCGAGGCGGTCGAAAGCGTATTGCTCTGTGTTGCCGAGGCGGCCGCCTCGGGTGGGGTGGAGGTGGACAGGTCTGCCCAGTTGTTGCGCCCCTGCGCATCCGTAATGAGCCGGACGTTCATTCCTTCGAGCCGGACGGCCCCGATCTCCACCTTGCCGGTGAGCAGCGGCCAGAAGCGGATGCCAAGTCGCGCCTGCTTCAGCGCAACGAAGGGGTCATCGCCGAACCCCGGGGCGTCGCCCAGGCTCGCCGGTCCGAATTCGATCGCGATCCACGGAAATAACGACAGGTGGAGATCGCCTTCGAGTGAAAGCTGCCGACCGGTCTGTTGTTTGGCCAGCCGTTCGATATCATCCTTGTAATTGTTGGGGTCGACGAACAGCGTGACCAGGACAACTGCGATAAAGACCAGACCCACCAGTGTGCCTGCGGCCACCGCCAGTCCTTTCCGGATCCGCATGCTATTGAACTCCTCAGGAACGAAGGGCTGCGCGCAGTCAGGCTAGGATCTGTACCGCTACCCGATGGGATTCTACGGATGAATGAACCGAACGGAAATCGGCCTGCCTCCCCCGTCCCCACGGAGGGCCGTCAGCAATCGAAGACAGTCGCCATGCTCGACCCCGCGCAGGCCGAGGCGGAATTGCGCCGCAGCCAGTCTCTGCGCCAGATCGTGGCCCGGATCGCCAAGATCGGTGGCTGGGAGCTCGATCTCGCCACGAATGAACGAACCTGGTCCGAGGATGCCAGGCAGATCTTCGAACTGTCCGCCGGCACCCCCCTCGATATCACGGCGGTGTATGCGATGCATGACGCCGATGCGCGGCAACAGATCATGCAGGCCGTGGAAAACGCCCGCCAGCAGGGACAGGCCTGGGACCTGACCTTGCCGGCCACCACGCCGTCTGGCAGACGGATCTGGGTGCGCTCCATCGGGGTGCCCGAGTTCGCGGGCGGCAAGCCGGTGCGCATCAGCGGCGCGGTGCAGGACGTCACGGATGTCCGCGCCACCGAAGAAAGCCGTACTGAACTGCTCGAACGCCTGGCGCTCGCGACCAGCACGGCGGGCATCGGCATTTTCGACTGGAATGCCGTGCCGCGGACGCGCACGTGGGACAAGCGCAACTACCAGCTCTGGGGACTGCTGCCCGGTACGCAGCTCGACGATGCCACCGTGCACGCGATCATCCACCCGGATGACCTGGCACAGGTGCGCGACAACCTCGAGCACGCGCTGCAAGATGGCAGCCGTCAGTATGCCGACTCGTTCCGGATTCGCCACAGCGCCGGCGTTGAACGCGTGCTCGAGCGCCAGGCGGTGATCTTCCGCGATGCGCAGGGCGTGGCACTCCGGCTGCTCGGCATGACCCGCGACATCACGGAGAGTCACCGTGCCGCAGAAGAACTGCGTGCAGCGAAGAACGCGGCGGAAGCCGCCACGCGCACCAAGAGCGCGTTCCTGGCGAATGTCAGCCACGAGATCCGCACGCCCATGAACGGCGTCATCGGCATGACCGGGCTGCTGCTCGAAACGGATCTCGAACCGACCCAGCGCGACTACGCGGAAACAATCCGCAGCAGTGCCGATGCGCTGCTGACCGTCATCAACGACCTTCTCGATTTCTCCAAGATCGAAGCCGGCCGGCTCGATATCGAAGCGCTCGAAATGGACCTGCGGGACAACGTCGAGGATGTCGGTGCGATGATGGCGTTCCAGGCGGCCGCCAAGGATCTCGAACTGATTGTCAACGTCAGGCCCGAGGTGCCCGATCGCGCGCTCGGCGATGCACTGCGAATCCGCCAGTGCCTGATCAACCTCGTCGGCAACGCCATCAAGTTCACGCAGACCGGAGAAGTGGCCGTCGATGTGTGCCTTCTCGGACGGCAGGACGGTCGGGCCCTCGTGCATTTCGAGGTGCGAGACTCCGGGATTGGTATCGATCCCGAAGCCCTGGCGCTGCTGTTCGAACCGTTCACGCAGGCCGACGCTTCCACGACGCGCCACTTCGGCGGCACGGGCCTCGGCCTGTCCATCGTCGCGCGCCTCGTGGAGATGATGGGCGGCAGGGTCGGGGCCGAGAGCCAACCCGGCGTCGGGTCGGTCTTCTGGTTCACGCTGCCTCTGGAGCCGCTCGAAACCGCTGCCGCCGGACCGACGACGCGCCGCATCGTGCACGGCCAGCGAGTGCTGATCGTCGACGACAACAGCACCAACCGCCACGTCCTGAACGAACAGCTGACGCACGTCGGGTACGACGTGGCTGCGGCCGCGAGTGGCGCCGAAGCCCTTACGCTGCTGCAGCAGGCGTGCGTCAGCAACAGGCGGTTCGAAGTCGTGCTGGCGGACTACCAGATGCCGGACATGGACGGAGCCGCGCTCGCGGCAGCCATCAACGGCGACCGCACGCTCTCCGATACGCGGCTCGTCATGCTGACGTCGGTGGATCGACATGGCGATATCAGCCGCTTCGCACGCCTCGGATTCGCCGCCTACCTCACGAAGCCGGTGCGCGCGTCCGAACTGTTCGAGTGCCTGGGCCAGGTGCTCGCCCGGGAGGCACGGGAGTGGCACATGCGCAGCCAGCCGATGCTCACACGCACCTCGCTCGTGGAGGCCACGCACTCCGAGCGCTATACCGGGCATGTCCTGCTGGTCGAAGACAACGTCGTCAACCAGAAGGTCGCGGAACGTTTCCTGGAGCGCCTTGGTTGCCGCGTCACCACCGTCGGCGACGGCGCTGCCGCTGTCATCGCCTGCAACGATGCGACCTACGACCTGGTCTTCATGGACATGCAGATGCCGGTGATGGATGGCCTGACGGCCACGCGTCATATCCGCAAGCTGGACACCCAGTCGGCGCGCGTCCCGATCGTTGCCCTGACCGCCCACGCCATGCCGGGCCAGCTCGAACTCTGTCTCGCCGCCGGCATGAATGCCTACCTGACGAAGCCCCTCGAGATTGGCCGGCTGCGAGAAACCCTCGACCGGTTCGGGCTCGCAAAGCAGGGATCGATGGCCTCATCGGCCGCGCCGGCGGGTGGCTCTGCAGGTGAACCGGTGGAAGTTGCACGGCTGCTCGAACTGACTGCTGGCGACAAGGCGTTCGCCTTGCAGATCGTCGACACGTTCGCGCAAAGCGGCGCCCACGCCCGGGACGAGATGCGCAGCGCGCTTGTCAGCGGGGACAGGACCAGGTTGCAGCGGGCGGCGCACCAGCTCAAGGGAGCGAGCGCCAATATTCACGCAGGCCGATTGCGGGATCTTGCAGCGACAATCGAAAACCGCAGCGGCAATGCGGCGGAAGTGGACCTCGAGGAGCTGGTCGTAAAGCTCGAGAACGAGCTCCACAAGGTATCGTCGTTCCTGCTCCGCGAACTCGGCTAGCGCAGCAGCTGCGAGGTCGTACGATTGCGCCCGGCGGTCTTGCTGACGTAGAGAGACTCGTCGCACTGGGCAATAAGGTCGTCCATGCTGGAGCCTGGCGCCACCTGACCTTCCGAGCCTGCGACACCGAAACTCGCCGTCACCGGCAACGTCATTCCGTTGCTGCCAAAGACCGCCTGCTCCAGCTTCACACGCAACTGGTCGGCCAGGGCATGGCCCTCCCGCAGTGGCGTCTCGGGCAGCACGATGATGAATTCCTCCCCGCCATATCGCGCGACCCAGTCGGTCTTGCGAATGCCTTCAAGCAGGATACGGACGGCAGCGCGGAGAACCTCGTCGCCGACGATGTGCCCGTGGGTGTCGTTCACGCGCTTGAAATGGTCGAGGTCGCACATGACCAGGGACAACGGCCTTCCATAGCGAACCGCGCGCTCGATTTCCCGCGGCAGCAGGTCCATCAGGTAACGGCGATTGCACGCCCCGGTCAGCGGATCCATGACCGACAGCCGGCGATTCTCTTCGTTGGCAGCGCGCAGCGACTGCTCCAGCAGGACGATACGCCGCCCTGTCGCGAGGCGCGCCTTGAGCTCGATGTCCTCAATGGGCTTCACGAGGTAGTCATCGGCCCCGGCATCGAGACCTGCGACGACGTGGTCGAGTCCATCTCGTCCGGTCAGCAGCAGCGTGTACACGTAGTTGGGCAGCTGCGCCGCACGCAGGGCCCGGCAGAGCTCGACGCCATCCATGAGCGGCATGTCCCAGTCGGTCAGCAGCAGCGAATAGCCGCCGACCTGCAACTTGTCGAGCGCCTGGCGGCCGTTGGTCGCCGTGTCGACGACATACCCGGCCTGTCGCAGCTTGTGAGCCAGGATCAGCAGTTGGGTGGGTTCGTCTTCGACCAGCAACAGGCGCAGCGGCGCCGTCGGGTCGACCGGGCCATTGAGGTCAGGCAAGGGTGCCCCCGTATCCGCTCGATCAGCGCTCATCGCCCTGCGCAGCATTCCATGTCCTCATACACTCCGGGATCGCCTCGCCCGGCATCGGGCGCCCGATCAAGTATCCCTGCGCGCGGTCGCATCCGCAATCGTCAAGGAAGTCGAGCGCGGCCTGGGTCTCGACCCCTTCGGCGCAGACCGTCAGGTGCAGTTTGTGGGCCAGCAGCACCATGGTCTCGACCATGACGCGCGCATCGTCGTTGTCGGAAAGATCGAGCACGAAGGAGTTGTCGATCTTGAGCTCGCTGAACGGCATGAGGTACAGCTGCTTGAGCGAGGAATAGCCCGTCCCGAAATCATCGATCGACAGGCCGAAATTCTTCACGCGCAGGCGGGTCAACACATCCATGCTCGTCGCCGGGTCGGCCATGGCTGCACTTTCAGTGATCTCGAAGATGATCCGGTGCGCATCGACGCCCATGTCGGCCGCGAGCCGGGCTACCCGGTCCGGAAAGGTCAGGTCGTTGATGAGCTGGGGCGACAGGTTGATGGCCGTGGACAGCGTGAGGCCCAGCGTATCCCACTCGCGGGCCTGGCGGAATGCCGCCTCGAGAACGTAGTCGGTCAGTCGACTGATCAACCCGTACCGCTCGGCGAGTGGAATGAAGCGGGCAGGCGAGACGGGACCGAGATCCGGGTGGCGCCACCGCGTGAGCGCCTCGACCCCTTCGATTACCCACATGCCCCGCGCCTTGCGAACGGCTTTGGGCTGGTAGTGCACGACGAACTGTGCGGCCCGGATGGCCCGCTCGATCTCATCGGCCTCGATCTGCGGCTCGCTGGACAAGACGGACCTGAGGCGGGCCTCGAGATCGGCAAGCAGGATAGGCTTGCGCAGTGCGCCCAGCATGTTGAGCCCTCGCAAGCGACCCACCTGCTCTGCCGTCTGCAGGATGCGGCTGTCCATGCCGCTTGCGACCAGCACATGCGCCCGCGAACCATGCTCGGCCAGGAACCGCAGCAGCTCGACGCCGTCCGCCTCCGGCATCTGCAGGTCCAGCACGATGATCGTGGGCCGGAATTCTTCGAACGTCCGGCGAAAAGCCGCGGCGTCGGTGACGGCACGCACTTCGTAGCCGACATGGATGGCCACCTCCGCGATGAATTCGCAGAGGTCGGGCTGGTCGTCGATCACCAGCAACCGGTTCAATGGTTCAGACAACGCGCGTCTCCCTGTCGATCACCTGACGGATTCGCCGTGCCAGCTCTTCGTTGCGGCAGGGCTTGGGAAGCACGTCGGTCGCGGCAACGCCATCGCCGCTCGAAAGGACTCCCGTTTCTGCATATCCCGTTGTAAACAGGACACTGAGGCCGGGGCGGAACTCGCGCGCCCGCTGCGCCAGCGCCGAATCCAACATGCCCCCGGGCATCATGATGTCGGTAAACAGCAGATCGACCTTGATACCGCCCGCGAGCAACGCGAGCGCCTCGGGACCACTGGCCGCTTCGAGCATCTGATAGCCGAGCTGTCGCAATGCCGTCACCACCGTCTCACGCAAGTCCGGGCCGTCCTCCACGACGAGCATGGTCTCGTGCCCGCGGGGCAAAGTCCGCTGGACGATGGTGTCGTCATGGCTTGGCTCCTGTTCTGCCACCGAGCACGCTGCCGGGCAATCCATCCTGGATGGGCGTCCATGTCGCGGGCGGTGCTGAACCCGTCAGCGCTGCGTCGGGTCTCTTCCGGCGTACCAGTTGACTGCGTATTGCATGAGTTGCGCAGAGTTGGTCAACGACAGTTTGCGCTTGATGCGCTGGCGATGGGATTCGATGGTCTTGATGCTGAGGTTGAGCGCATCGGCGGTCTGCCGCGTCGACAGTCCCTTGCCGATCATGTGCAGCACCTGCAGCTCCCGGTTCGTGAGGCTGTCCACCGGATTGGCGGACACATACGCCGTGCCCGCCGCGAACTTCTCGATCATGCTGTTGCCGATGGCTTCGCTCACATAGATGCCGCCATCCAGCACCCTGCGCAGCGCCACCAGGAACTGGTCGCTGGCCGCGTGCTTCATGATGTAGCCACTCGCACCGGCGGACAGCATGCGCTCGGCATACATGGCCTCGTCGTGCATCGACAGCACCAGCACCGGCATCGAGGGGTAGTGGGCACGGATGTCCTTGAGCAGTTCGAGTCCGTCCCCCTGCTTCAGCGAGATATCGGCAATCACGATATCGGGATGCAGCTCGCGCACGAGCACCTTGGCGTCCCGAACCGCCTCGGCCTCACCGCAGACCTCGAGATCGGCCTCTCCTTCAACGAGGCGCCGCAAACCTTGCCGCACGATCGGATGGTCGTCGACGATCAGCACACGGCGTGTGCGTGACCCTGCGGCTGGGGGTTTCTGCCCGATCTTCGGTAGTAGCGAGCCCGTGTTCAATTTCCGTCCTCCTGACAGAGTGTGCGGCAATCCACTGCCTGCCGGGTAGCGGCCGGCGCGATAATCAGGCTATGTCCTATAGGAGACCATCCTATCGACTGACGCCGAACAAGACCCTGTCCTACTTGCCCGGTGCCTGGACTGTGCTTGCGCTGCCGGAGTCCCCTGCATCGGCCACCCACTGGGTGGCGTAGCGGATCACTTCACTGGTCGAGCGGAGATTGAGCTTCTCCCGCATATGGCGCCGGTGCGCATCGATCGTCTTCATCGACAGCCCGAGCTGCCCGGCGATTTCGCGCGTGCTGATGCCGGAACCGATCAGCCGGAAGATGCCGAGTTCGCGTGCAGTGAGCGCCTCGACCGGATCATCGCCCTCGCGCGAACGCCCTCGCGCCACCTGGGCAAGCAGACGTTCGCTGACGGAGGCACTGACATGCTTCTGGCCGCGAGAGACGCGACGCAATGCCGTGAGGAAGTCTGCGGCGGCAGCGCTCTTCATCACGTAGCCATGCACGCCGAGTCGCAGCATCTTCTCGGCGAACAGCGCTTCGTCCTGCATGGAAAGCACGATCACGGCGGTGCCGGGGTACTCGGTGCGGAGCCAACGCACAAGGTCGGTTCCGTCTTCGGTTGCGAGGGTCAGGTCGACGACGGCGATATCGGGCGCGAACCGGGTGACGGCAGCCTGGGCATCGGCGATGTTCGCTGCCTCCGCGACGATGGTAAATTCACTCTGGGTTGCAAGCAACTGCTTCAGCCCCTCGCGCATGAAGGGATGATCGTCGACGATCAGTACTTTCTTTGCTTGCTCGACCATTATTACGGTGAAGTCTTTCTCACCG
>CAISDJ010000036.1 GCA_903884105.1 uncultured Pseudomonadota bacterium
GCCGATTGCGTCGATGGATGGACGGGCCTTCGACCGCCGGCAAAGACCAGCGCTCGATGGTGCCCGAGTCCGGCCGGGAGAGGACTTCAGACATACGCTTCGCCGCCCTTGCCACCCAGCGCCAATGTTCCGGCCTCCGCCATACGCCGCGCAACCGCCAGCACTTCCTTCTGTGCGGCTTCCACTTCGCTCAGCTTCACCGGACCCTTGGCCTCCAGATCGTCCTTGAGCATTTCCGCCGCACGCTGCGACATGTTCTTGAAGATCTTTTCCTTGAGGGATTCCTCCGCGCCCTTCAATGCAAGCAGCAGGCGGTCGCTCTGCACCTGACGCAGCAGCTCCTGCATGCCGCGATCATCAATATCAAGCAGGTTGTCGAACACGAACATCAGGTCCTGGATGCGGGTACTCAATGCCTCGTCCGACTTCTGGATCTGTTCCATCAGCGTCGTGCCGGCGGTCATGTCCATCAGGTTCACGATGTTTGCCGCGACCTTCACCCCACCGAGCACCGATGACTTGCCACCTCCATTGCCGGCAAACTGCTTCTCCATGATCTCGTCGAGCTCAGACAGAGCGGACGGCTGGATGCCATCCAGCGTCGCAATGCGCATGATCACGTCGGCACGCACGTTCTCCGGGAGCGATGACAACACTTCTGCAGACTGGTCCGAATCGAGATATGACAGCACAATGGCCACGATCTGCGGATGCTCGTAACGAACCATCTCCGCGACCGCACGCGGATCCATCCACTTGAGCGCTTCGAGTCCCTTGCTGGACCGGCCGAGGAGAATACGATCGATAACGCCCGACGCCTTGTCCTCGCCCAGTGCATTGATCAGGACCTTGCGGATGTAGTCATCCGTGCCGACGCCCAGGGACGTCTGGCTCTCGAGTACGGTGGTGAACTTGATCAGCACACCACTGACCTCGTCACGAGAGACGTTGGCCATCTGCGCCATGGCAGAACCGACCTTCTGTACGTCCTTCGCGCCCATATGCTTGAGCACCTCGGCGGCTTCCTGCTCTCCCATTGTCAGCAGCAGCATCGCGGCGCGTTCGGTTCCGCTCCTGCCCCCTTTCGCTGGTTCTTTCTCACTCATCTTCGGCTACCCACGTCTTCACGACCTGCGCTACCCGTCGCGGATCCTGCTGGACCAGCGTACGGGCCTGGGCCACTTGCTGCTCATAGGCGAGCGGCGTGCCGTTGGAGACGCCCGCCTGGGAGCCTCCAGCCGCTGACGAGGTGGCGGCGCCCTCGCCCTGGGCAGGCGCAAGCTGTGCCTTGATCGGCACTGCGGAAGCCGTGGCCGATGCCAGCAAGCCACGCGTCAGTGGCCTCAGGACCACGAAGACGAGCACAAGGAGCACGATCAACCCGGCCGCCAGCTTGATCAGGTCCTGAACCAGCGGCTTTTCCCAGATTGGCGCAGCCTCGAGGGGCTCGATGGGCTCGATGACTTCCGGATGGAACGGTGCGTTCATGACGTTCACGCTGTCACCGCGAGCCTGATCGAAGCCCACCGCGTCCTTCACCAGACGCGTCAGGTTTTCAACTTCCTCTGCGGAGAGTGGCGTCGCCGCTGGCACAGCCGCTGGCTGCGCAGCAGGATCGGCCGGTGCAGCGATGGCCGGTGCAGGCGCAGCGGCGGCAGGAGGATTGTCCACGATGACGGCCACCGAGAGCCGCTTGAGCCGGCCCGCGGGCAAGCGAGTATGGCTCACCGTCCGATCAATCTCGTAATTGCGGGTTGTCTGCTTGGACTGGCTCTGTGGCTCGGTGCTTGCGGTACTTGCCGCAGCCTGTGCGCCCGCAGCCTGCCCTGGCGGCAGTACGACACCCGGTGCCGGCGGCTGATTGGAGAGGGCGCCAGGTACTCCTTGCGTACCTGCACCGTTGGTCGAAGACTGTTCTGCGAGGTTCTCACTGCGAACCACCGCGCTCTCAGGTGTGTATTTTTCGCGCGCTTCCTCGGTCACGCCCATTTCGACATCGACCGCGACCTGCGCGCGCACCCTCCCTGCCCCAACCAGAGGTGTCAGCAGTTGCTCGATTCGCTGCACGTAGTCTTCTTCGAGTCGACGTGCAAACTCAAACTGCTTGGTCGGCAATGCGCCAAGCGCGTCGTCACTGTTGGGAGAGGACAGCAATCGCCCCTGCTGGTCGACGACGGTCACCTGGCCCGCTTCGAGCTCCGGTACGCTCGATGCCACCAGATTGATGATCGCCGTCACCTGTTCTGATTCGAGGCGCCGCCCCGGCTTCATTTGCAGGAATACCGATGCGCTGGAGGACGGCCGGTCTCTGACGAAAGCAGATTGGCGCGGGATCGCCAGATGGACCCGCGCTCCTCCCACTGCCTGCAGGCTTGTGATGGTCTTTGCCAGTTCGGTCTCTAGGGCGTGCTGGTAGCGCGCGTTTTCCATGAACTGGCTGACGCCGAAGCCGGGGTCCTTGGACATGACCGCGAAACCCGCGTCATCGCCTTCCGGAAGCCCCTGGCCCGCCAGCTGCAGACGCGCGCTCTGCACCTGATCGGCAGGAACGGAGATGGCACCCGATCCTGGGTCAAGCCTGTACGGCACCTTGGCGGCATCAAGCGCCTGCACCACCTGTGAAGAATCCTGGTTCGTCAATCCGGCGAACAGCAACCCGTAGGTCGGCCCGCTGCTCCACAACGCAACGACAACACCGCCCGCAATGGCGGCGGCCACCCCCATGAGCAGCATGATGGGCTTCATTCCCGTGCCGACGCGATACGCCATCGGCAACGTCGCGACTGCGGCGCTCATGTGGACACTCCCCGGACCGGGCAGGGCTCGTGACGGTTGCAAATGCAGCAACCAGGCACGTCCGTTCTGCTCGTCTGCTCACCGGCGATCACGATTGTTTGAGGGTTGCTGGTCATCATCGATCCTTAAGTCTGCAAGCTGCGGTCTGCCGAAGGCCGATGGGCCTAGATCGGCATGTTCATGATTTCCTGGTACGCGTTCACCATGCGATTGCGCACCTCGGTCAACGCGCGGAAGGAAACGCTGGCCTTCTGCATTTCGAGCATGACCTGCGGAAGCTCGATGCCTGGCGTGCCTCGCTCGAAGGCGGTCGCCATTCGACCCGCGCTCTCCTGGGCTGAATTGACCTGTTCGATCCCCTGGCGCATCAACTGCGCGAAGCCGGAGTTCGCCACCGACCCCGCGCCTGCTGCCGCATCCGCCATCGGCGGCTTCGCGGCGCCCGCACTCGCCTGTGCGGATAGCGCACGGATCTGCGAGAGAACCCGGTCGATTTCCATGCTGCTCATGCCGCAGGCACCTCGATCCCGGAATTCCTGAGCCTCGCCAGCTTGTATCTGAGGGTGCGCGGGCTGATACCGAGTCGCTCGGCCGCGACCTGGCGGCTCCCGTTGCCCGAGCGCAGTACGTGCAGGATCAGTTCGCGTTCAACGCTCTCGATCGAACCGGCCAGATTGGGTTGGTTCTCGAGATGCGTGTCGGCAGGGACCGAGGCGGACCTCTGCAGGGGGCGTGGACTCTCGAAGGTCTCGAAATGGATATGTTCGATCTCGATGATCGGTCCGTTGACCAGGATCAGCGCGCGCTGCACCAGATTGTCCAGTTCACGGACATTGCCTGGCCACGGATAGGTAAGCAGGACGTGCGCCGCATCCGCGCTCAGCGCAGGGATGCGCTCACCCGCGCGGCATCGCTGCGTAAGCAGGCGCATCGCGAGGGGCAGAATGTCGTCCCGGCGTTCGCGCAAAGGGCTGACGCAGAGCGGGAACACGTTCAATCGGTAGAACAGGTCTTCACGGAATCGTCCGGCCGTGACTTCGGTGCGCAGGTTGCGGTTGGTGGTCGCCAGGATCCGTACGTCGAGCGCTACCGTCTGTCGACCGCCAAGGCGCTCAACCTCCCGCTCCTGGATCACCCGGAGCAGCTTGGCCTGCAGCCCGAGCGGCATCTCAGTAATTTCGTCCAGCAGCAGCGTCCCGCCTTGAGCCTGCTCGAACTTGCCTGCATGCGCCGCATGGGCACCGGTGAACGCGCCTCGCTCATAGCCGAACAGCATCGCTTCCAGCATGTTCTCTGGAATGGCCGCGCAATTGACTGCGACAAACGGCCCATTGCGGCGCGGCGAGTGGGTGTGGATGAATCGGGACAGGACTTCCTTGCCCGTTCCAGACTCCCCGGCGATGAGGACCGTGCAGTCACTGGCGGCAACCCGCCTGGCCAGTTCGACGAGGTCTCGGGAGCTCCGCGCACACGCGACGAGATCGCCTTCGGTTCGGCGCAGGCTGGCCGCGACAGCAGGCGTATTCGCTTGTTGTTCCGGGAGGACTCCGGTTTGTTCTACGCTCATTCAGACTCCTACTGGGCGGTATGGAGGTGCCCGGAGAGTCAGTTAGCAAGTTCTATGCCGCCCTTTGCCGGGAGGCAGTGCGTTGCCGCTTCGGTGACCATCCCGATGGCGGGGATGTGCGGCCAATCACAATTGGGGGAAGCGGGAACGACCGGGCAGGGCATCAGGGAGGAGGCGCGCCGGCGTCGCTGCAGGCAACGGCACGAGGCGGCAACGCCTTGCCGTCAAAGTTCCGTCGCTTCCTCGCTGACGGCAAGATCGAACTTGCGGAGTTTCTCCACGAGGGTCGTCCGGCGCAAATTAAGCAGTCGGGCGGCGTGTGCAACGGTACCGCCGGCCCGATCGAGCGCCTGCTGGATCAGCGCGCGCTCGATGTTGTACATGTGTTCCTTGAGATCAAGCCCGTCGGGTGGCAGCCGAGACAGGGACGCACTGCCCACGGCGTTCCAGTCTTCGTCCACTGCATTGAGCGCTTCCACGGCGCTGGGCTGCAGCTCAGGCAACAACTCTGCAGCCGCTGCGACTTCACCTGCCCTCTCTGCCTGGCTCTCGACTTCGTCTTCGGGCTGCCAGCCGGTGGGCTGATACTTGAGAGGGAGCTCCCTTACTCGTACGACTCGGTCTGGCGAGAGGATGGACAACCGTTCGATCAGATTCCCGAGCTCTCGGACATTGCCAGGCCAGGAATATTCCTGCAGGGCACGGAGTGCAGCGGCGGAAACCTGCACCCTGCCCCGACCTTCTGCCTGATTGTGTTCGACAAAGTCGGCGAACAAGGCGCCAAGGTCCTCGATGCGTGCGCGCAGACTCGGCAGCTCGATCGGGAATACGTTTAGGCGGTAAAAAAGGTCCTCACGGAACGTGCCGCGACGGATGGAATCCTCGAGATTGCGATGGGTGGCCGCGATGATCCGGACGTTGCAGCGCGTCGGCACATGGTTGCCCACGCGCTCGAATACCCGTTCCTGCAGTACCCGGAGCAGCTTGACCTGCATCGGCAGGCTCATGTCCCCGATTTCGTCGAGAAACAGGGTGCCGCCCTCGGCAATTTCGAACCGGCCCTTGCGGGCGGTGACGGCACCGGTGAACGAACCCTTTTCGTGGCCGAACAGTTCGCTCTCGAGGAGTTCGGCGGGAATGGCCCCGCAGTTGATGGCGACGAACGGCCGTTGCCGGCGAGGGCTGGAATCGTGGATGGCCCGCGCCACCAGTTCCTTGCCTGTTCCAGACTCCCCGAGCACGAGCACGCTCGAGTCGTGAACGGCCACCTGGCGAATCAGCCGGGCCACGTCGCGGATGACGGTGGAGGAGCCAGTGGGCATGCGAACGTCGGACGCCGCAGCCAGACTGGTCGCTGGGCCACGGAGCGCCGCAGCCAACGCGGAGTTCTTGAATGGGAAAGGCAGCCTGGTGACCCGCGTCGTGCCTGCCGCAGCGATGACCTGGTCCGCAACGGCGCTGGTACCGTAGGCAACAACCCGTACATCGCTGAGGTAGCCTCTCAGGGCGTGGCCAATCTCCCGCCAATCGGGAGCATCTTCCACGTCCCCGATCAGCAGCGCCTGCCGCGAGTTGGGGGACTGGATCATGGTCCGCATGAGGGCCGCGTGATCGATCAACAAAGGCTCAAGGTCCAGGAGCCTGAGCGCGTCGGCAACGGCCGCCGCCCGTTCGGTATCGCAGTCATAGACAACCACTGCGCGCTCTACTGCACCCACGGCGCCTCACTTTCACGGCAGCACGCCAATCGCCCGGCGTGCGAAACGGCACTTTCGAGTTCAAGCCCGATCGACTGAGCGTTCATTGGTCTCGTGGCAAAAATCCTGCTTCTTGCGACCCGGAACGCTTCCTTAAGCCTTCCTTGAGATCTGAAGCATACGGATTCACTGCATGAATTGCATTATGAAATGCGCTGAGGGACAGCAAAATGACCCGTGAAGTCACGGTCGGGCGTGTAATCGAACTGCAGTCGACGACAGGCGAAGTCGGTGTGAGAGCAGATCTACCAGGTGACGGCATTTCTTGGTGGTGTTCCGCGCAACGCTGCGAGATGGCACAAAAGTAACGCCTCCGCGCCAGCAGAACCATGAGTCCGGCCCTGATCCCGACCCTTAGGTGATCTGCGGCACGTTTCCGCCCCTACCCGCGTCGGGACTGTCTCGCCCCTGCGATCTGGCGCCTGTGGCGACGGAAGGCCAGCTTTTCAATGAGGTCGGCAATGGTGTCGCTGGGCGGAATGAATCGAGCTTTCACGCGCCCGTCTTGATCGGAGGCGGTAATGCGCCCCAGTAGGCGTAACGGCTGCGGCAGGCTGTCACGTAGATAAAGCTCAAGAACCCCCTCTCCGGCGGGTAGGGGACCGGTGCCGGATGCCTTCCAGGTCGCACCGAGTGCATTGAATCGCACAGGCATGGCAGGGGGCCGAGGGTTATTCGCGACGACCAGTTGCCCAAGCAGGTCGAGCAACAGATTGACCTTCAGATCCAGGCGCAACAACTCGCTCGCAACAGGCGACGTGTCGTCCTTCTTCTCCTGCTGGCCATGCTCTTCGATGGCCGCGCATGCCTGCAAGACATGCAGATTGCGCTCGCCGAAGCTCGTCACTACCGCAGGATCCAGGGGTTCGAGGTGCGGCCGCCACGCCAATGGCAGGACGTCTTCGTAGGCGAGTTCCTCGTAGAGAACGATTGTATCCGTACCCTCGTACACGGCGGCCCCCGGACTTGAAGCAGGTATGCTCAACGTAACATGTGGACTGGCTGGGGAACCAGTGGACACGATTCGATCAATGCCAGTGCTTGTTCCGATTCCTCCACCGCCTGACGCAGGGCCGTGACATCAGCCGCCTCCTGAGGGAAGCACTGCTCCTCTAGCCGGCCAAGCAGCTCCCTGCGCCGCTCTGCAGCGACGACTACGCCGCGCCAGTCGCCGCCGAGGGCATGCCGGACAAGCGACGAAGTCTGTCCGAGAATACCGTTCACAAGCAGACGGCTGGACGATGGGTATCCGGCCACGGGACGCAAACTCACTTGCCGGCTGCTCGCGCCGTACGCGCGTCTGCGGGAATTGCGATCCACGCAGTCCGGATCTCCTGCAACAGCCCAGTGACCTCGTCGAGAAGATCGAGCCTGTTCTCGGCATTCGCCCGCAAGAGTTGACGGCCTATGTAGTCATACAGAGCTTCGAGGTTCTGAGCGAGCGTGCCGCCGCGTACAAGATCAAGACTGATGCGCAGCTCATCGACGATGCCTGCGGCGCGACCAATGAGCCGCCCTTTTTCCGAGAATACGTTGTTGGCCATGTATCCGCGGGCAGCCGCTATCCGCTCCATGGCCCCATCCAGCATCATGACAATCAAGCCATGGGGATCGGATGCTGCAACCCCGCCATGGGTAGCGACGGTCTGATAGGCGGCCAGGTTGCCGGCACGCGGATAGGCTGACATCTCGATGGGCTCCGTAAGCTGTGTTACGGAGAATAACGGCGGGGAACGCGACGACTTGAGGACAACCAGACCAGTATTGTGCCGATCGGGGAAGACCCGCTCACTTGTTCAGGTTGGCGAGTGCATCAAACTGCTGACCAAGATAGGACGATGTGCTTGAAAGCCGCGAGAGCAGTGTATCCAGCGCTGAAAACTGCTTGATGTAGCGCTGCAATACGATCTCCATCCGCGCATCGGTATCGCTCTGGCGCTTGTCGATCGCCAGCTTCTCCTTCACCAGGTTCTTGTTGCGCGTCTCGAGGGCTCCATCGCTGGCCAACCGTCCCTCCACCTGGGTCGACAGCGTCGCCGCGATGCCGTTCTCGGACCCGAACAAGGCCCCCACGGCATCGAAATTGGTATTCACTGCCTGCTGAAGTCGAGTCTCGTCCAGCGACAAGGTTCCGTCGGACTTCGTCTTGATACCAATGCTGGCCAGGCTGTTATAAGCCTCAGCCGCACCAACGACAGGCGCAGTCATGGTCCGGCGTAACTGGCTTTCGATCCCGTTCAGCATCGCATCGCCAATCATCGGACCCGCAACCTTGGTCGTCGGGTCGAAACCCCGCAGCTTGATGATCTGCGCCTGCAATGCATTGTATTCGGTAACAAAGGTCCTTACCCGGGTCATGGCCGTGCCAGTGTCATGACTGACCGTCAGCGTCAAGGTGCTACCCGGTGCCTGGTCGAGAAGCGACAGCGTCACGCCGTCGATGACACCATCCACCGTGTTCGTGGAACTCCGGCTTTCGAACGAGGCCACGTTGACGATTGCGTCCTGTGCCGGGGAGAGTTGGGTGTAATTTGCAGTCGCTGAGGCGCTATACGTCAGTTGCGCCAGCCCACCATTGCCACCGGCCTGGGAAACCACGATGCCGTTGCCGGCACCAGTCGTGTTCGCAGACAGTACCAACCGGCTGCCGGCGACCGTCTGCACCAGCGTGGCTGAAATGCCGACGTTGTCTGCGGAGCCATTGATCGCATCCCGGATTCCCGCCAACGTTGAGTTGGTGGAGTCGATTGTGACTGCAAAGCTCGAACTGCCGAAACCGAGCGTCAACGTTCCCGTCCCGACGATGGCCGTACTCCCGGCAACAAACGGCGTGGATGCGAGCTGCTGGGCCTCGGCCAGCTGAACGACCTCGATAGAATACTTTCCCGGCGCCGCGTTGGCCGTAGTGGACGCAGTGAAGACATCCGGGTTGCTCGAGATCGCCTTGCGTACCGCGAACGCGCCCGTCGTCTTGAGTGAGGACAATGCTTTCTGAAAATTGGACAACGCGCCCTTAAGCACGCCAAGGGCGGAGAGTCTCGTCGTCACGCGACCCGTATCCCGCGAGACCTGCCGATCAAGCGGCGCACGCTCCGCCGCGACCAGCTGCTTCGCCAGACTGCCCACGTCAATCTGCGAACCGCCCACCGCTGTAGAAGTAGCCATCGTTGCCGGATCTTCCTAGGATTTCTTGTCTACCAAACCGCTCGTGCAACACGCATCGAGGTGGGCCGCCAGCGCTAGCGCTTCCTTGCTGGGGATCTGACGGATCAACTCACCCGTCGCCCGTTCCCGGACACTCACGACGACCTTGCCTGCCGCTTCATCAACCCGAAACTCCAGATTCGTATTCACGTGGCGGAGATAGGACTCGATCTGCTCCGCAGCCGCCTTGATCGACTTCGCAGTGGCCTCGGCTGGATCAACGGCAGCAGTACTTCGTTGCTCCGCCTTTTCTTGGTGGACATCTGCTGCTGCCAGAACCCTCTGGTCCGCTGTGCCGAGCGCCGAGACACCAGGCACGGCGGGAGTTGACGAAATCGGCAGTATTGACGACATTGTGCGTCTCTCAATGATCTGGCGGACAATTCGATACGGAGCCGCGAACGACAAAAGCAGGTAGCGAGCATCTCGCGATGCTCGCTACCTGCCGAGACCTGCCTCGGAAGAGCCCGGTCATGCTACATCACCTTAGCCACGGAGCAGGGACAGCACGTTCTGCGGGATCGAGTTGGCCTGTGCCACCATCGCCGTGCCTGCCTGCTGCAGGATCTGCGACTTGGTGAGGTTGGCCGTCTCTGCCGCGAAGTCCGTGTCCATGATTCGCGAACGCGCAGCCGAGAGATTCTCGGACGTCGTCTGCAAGCTCGTGATGGCCGAGGTGAACCGGCTCTGCAGGGCACCCATCGAGGCGCGATTGGTGCTGACAGAACCGAGGGCCGCGTCGAGGCGCAGGATGGCCGCCTGGGCGCCCGCCGACGTGGAAATGCTGATGCTGTCCACACCGAGCGCATCGCGCGCAATGGCCGCGTTCAGACCAACTGTCGCAACCGTACCGCCGATGTCGATGGTGCTGAGGGCCGAGACCGACAACGTGCCGCGCTTGGCCGCAGCGAAGTCGCCGGCCGTCACAGTCAGACCGTCAGTGCCAGCCGTGAAGCCGGTACCCGATTCCGTGACCGTGATGTTCCGGCCATCGGCCGCCGTCAACGTCATGTCACCGCCGTTCAGGCTGGCGATCACGCCCGTCTGATTGGACACGCCGTTGATGGCATCGCGCAACTGAGAGTTCGTCAGAGCCGTTGCCACGTCCTGGTTGGTGTAGATGGCCACGCCATTGATGGTCAGATTGTACGTGTCTGCGGCGGTACCACCGATTGCACCCACGGTCTGCGTACCCGCGGTCGAAGCCGTGACCGAGAGACCACCGATGCCTGCATCATTGATCGCAGCAGCCTTGGCATATGCCGAAGTGGCATCCTGGCCGTTGGCTGCCCCGGTGAAGCCGGCGCTCGACGCGATGCTGGTGGCTGCGCCGCCGCCGACTGCGATCGTGAGATCCGTAGACGCTGCGGCCGTCACTTCAGTGCCCGTTGCGGTAGCGATGCCGCCGATGCTGGAAGCCTTCATGCTGCCGATGGCAAAGGTGATGGTCTGGTTGGCATTCGCACCGACCTGGAAGGATGCGTTGCTGAACGAACCGTCGATAATGCGCTGGCCGTTGAATTCCGTGCTGCTCGAAATTCGGTTGATTTCAGCAACGAGCTGCGTCACTTCGCCCTGCAGAGCCTGGCGATCGCTGGTGCTGTTCGTCGAGTTTGCCGACTGCACTGCCAGCTCACGCATACGCTGCAGCAGGTTGCTGGTCTCGCCCATCGCGCCTTCCGCCGTCTGCGTCAGGGAGATGCCGTCAGACGCGTTGCGGGCAGCCTGGTTCAGGCCGCGGATCTGAGATGTGAAACGTTCGGAAATGGCGAGGCCGGCGGCGTCGTCCTTGGCGCTGTTGATGCGCAAACCCGACGAAAGTCGCTGCAGTGAAGTCGCGAGGCCCATGCCCGAAGTGGACAAATTGCGCTGGGCGTTCAGCGACATCACGTTCGTGTTAATGACTAGTGCCATGGAATCAACTCCTGTTGTTACCTTTCTCCCCGAACACCCGTTCGGGGACTGAATTCAGCACTGGCGGCGTGATGTTCGCCGGATTGCTGTATGTGCCCTGTATCGGAGGTCCTGGAGGCAACTTGAGCGGATCAATCCAGAATTATCCGAAGTGCGCAGTCGATCACGGTTCTGGGTTGCCTGGAGATGGCGCGGACGCAGACGGTTCAGAGGTAGTTGAACAGCGAAAGCTGTGCAATCTTGATGTAGGACTGCTGTGCGGCCTGCAGACCCACCAGTTGCTGGTTCATGCGCGTCATCGCCTCTGCGTAGTCCAGGTCCCGAAGATTGGCCAATGACCCGGCAATATCCACTTTAAGGTTCTCGCGCATCGACTCCGCCCCATCCAGCATCGAAAGCCGGGAGCCGACTTCCGCGCGAATACCCAGCAGGTGGTCGGCACCCTGGTCGATCTGCTGCAGGACTCCTCCGAGGGCCGTCTGCAGCCTCGCCTTGTCCGCAGGCGCCGCCGCCGTCTGTTGCAGGCTCGAGGCGAGCGTGTCCAGCGTCGTGAATATGTCTTCAGAGCTGGGTCCTGTGATTGCAAAGCGGTCGCCGGCAGCCGGGCTGCCGGCGACCGTGACCTGAATCCCGTTGAACGCGATGCTTGTTCCGGCCGTATAGGTCCCGCTGGCCACTACAGCGCTCGCAGCGTCGACGACCTGCCAATTGGATGAACTGACGAAGGTTAGCGAGTAGTCGCCGGGCACCCACGCCGCCTTGTTGACCACAGAACCATTGTCGATGACGCCGGTTCCGGAATTGGTCGGAGCAGAACCCGTTGCGAACGTGCCATTGCCACGCGAGACCTGCATGAAGACATCGAAACCGGAATGACCGTCGGCAACCCGCTGTGACGCCCCCACTTGCAGCAATCGGCTACCCTGGTCACCGGCATAGACAGCGCTGCCTGTCGACGATAAGGCAAAGGGCTTGGTCAACCCGGAAAAACCGGAAAAGAGATACTCGCCAACGGCGTCCTGCCGATTTGCGATGTCTGCCAGTTCCTGCCGGCGCTGCACGATCTCCGTCGCGACCGAGCGGCGATCCGTGTCGCTCATGGTTGCCGTGTTGGCAGCCTGCAATGCAAGTTCCCTGACGCGCTGCAGGACGGTGCCGGCGTCCGCGAGGGCCTGCTCCTCCAGGTTGAGACGCGACCTCACGATCTCGCCATTCTTGCCAAACTGGTCTGTTTCCAGCTGGGTGCGTTCAAGCTCAAGGATGTGGACGGCAGCGATTGGATCGTCGGCCGGCGTATTGACGCGCTTGCCCGTAGCAACCTGCACTTGGGTTCTGGACAGCACCGCCTGCTGGTCAAGCATGGCGGCGAGGGCGCTGCCGTAGAAGGACTGCGTGGATATTCTCATGATCAGCCTCGAGTCACAGCCAGCAACGTCTGGAACATCTTGTCGGCCACGCCGATGATCTGCGCCATGGCCTGGTAGGCCTGCTGGTAGCGGACCAGATTGGCGGCTTCCTCGTCGAGATTCACTCCGGACAGGGATTCCAGCGCAGCCGCGTTCTCGTCGCGCACGACCTTCTGCGCGTCGCGCCCCACCTGTGCCTGATTGGTCTTGACACCGATATCACTGGTGAACTGTCCGACGGCGGCATTCAGGGAAGTCGTCCCGTTGCTGAAGACCGGCTGGCTCAGAACTGACGTCATCCGCATTGCGTTGCGGTTGTCGCCCGCCCCGGCCGTGTTGTCAGCCACGATGAAGGTATCTCCCACCGCAGGCGCGCCGGACACCTGGACACGCCATCCGTTGATGTCGATGTTGCCTCCACCGGAATAGACGAAACTGCCCGCTCCATTCACGGAGTACGTTGATGCCGTCAAGAAGCGGATCGTTACCGACGACCGAAGCTGGGCATTGCTGGCGTCCAGCACCTCACCCGGAGTAATCACCCCGTTCCCGGTATTGGACCCTGACGCCGAGCCGACAATGGGTGCTGCGGCAGCAACCTCTGACGGATCCGTCACCAGCACTGACATGCCACTGACTGCGTTGGCCGTGGGCAGGATCTTCAACCGGTCTCCCACTTGGGGTATTCCGCTCACCACGATCGACAAGCCATCGCCGACAAAGGGATCGACAAGCGTACCCGTCCCCGACAGCGTGATGGCAGCACCCGTGTCGGCCCTTTGGGCAGTCCATCCGGTGGCGGTGAAGGTCATCAGATAGTCGGCATTTGTCAGCGCACCGGGGCCAGTCCGAGTGACGGCAAGGGAAGCAGTTCCTGTATTGCGTCCACTGGACTGGACCGCTACCGCCCCCACCGCGAAGATATCCCCGCCAAGGTTGCCTTGCAGGTCGATGCCTGCAGCGTGCTGGCCATTCATCACCTGGGCCAGACCGACACTGAACTTTCCCAGCGAGTTGCGCGCCGGCTCGAGTACTTGCCGGCGAAAGTCGATCGTCCCGCCCAGCGTTCCGCCGGTCAGGTTGTCCGTCACGTCGACCGAAGACGATGGACTCTGCAGTGAAATGATCTTGCGCGTCGGATCAAATGAATCTGGAATGGCGGCGAGCCTCGAGGCGGTTTTGCCCACCACAAGTGGCTGTCCATTGCCGATGAATACATTGATCGAGTTGTCACCCTGCTTGACGGTGCTCACATTGACGTGGGTAGACAACTCGTCCAGCAACCGGTCCCGCTGGTCGAGCAGGTCATTGGGTGGCTGGCCGGAGCGCGCGTATCCCGTGCTGATTTCCTGGTTCAGCTTGGCAATATTGGTGGCCAGCGTGGAGATGGTGGTCGCCTCCGCCTCAAACTGGACATTGACCTGCGCGTCGAGACTGTCAAGGCTGCTGTCATAGCTTTTCAGCCGATTGACCAGCGCCTGGCCTTGGCTCAGCAACGTCTGCCGCGCCGGGATCGAAGTGGGGCTGCTGGCGACGCTCTGCAGGGCGTTCGTGAAATTCTGCAGCGATGCGGTTAGTCCGGTACTCGAGTCACTGAACAGGTTGTTAACCCGCTGGACCTGTGCAGCGTAGCTGTCGAGCTGACTGAACGTGCTTGAGGACGACCGGGCCTGACTGGACATGAAGTCGTCATACATCCGCTTGACGGTATTGACTTCAACGCCATTGCCAAGCCAACCGCTACCATGTTGCTCTGCCTGCCTTGCGGTCAACTCTGCAACCTGACGGCTATAGCCCGGCGTGTT
Organism: uncultured Pseudomonadota bacterium; assembly: GCA_903884105.1. GTDB lineage: Bacteria > Pseudomonadota > Gammaproteobacteria > Steroidobacterales > Steroidobacteraceae > CAIUGU01. The sequence goes on from CAISDJ010000036.1 coordinate 14,450, forward strand.
GACGTTCGCGATGTTGTGGCTGGTCGTGTCGAGCGCCCGCTGGAATGCGAGCAGCCCGGATACGCCTGTCGCTAGAAAATCAGCCATGGGACATGTCCTCTAGGTAACCACGTGCCGCGAATCCAGCCCCGCAGATGGCAATATCACATGAGCGATCGGGCGCAGCCGGTGCGCTTGCAGACGACATCATTCCTTCCCAGCCACCGCGGTTAGCGGCGCGCGCCCGGCTTTCTTGAGCAGGGTCTTGAGACTGTCGGCAACTGCCGTCAGCTTCCGGGCATAATCCGGATCAGTGGCGTACCCGCCCTTGTGCAGCGCCGTACCGAATGCAGCAGCATCGCTCCCCGCGCCTTTCGCATCGGAGTAGCGGATGCTGTTGCCGAGCAACGCCGAATAGTCCTTGAAGCAGTCCGCGGGCGATTCATAGGACCGAAACCGCTCAACCTTGCGCGTTGCCGTGCCTGCCTCGAACTCGATCGTGCTCACGCCGACCGTCGCTCCCGGCCACTGGGACCCGGCCTTGATTCCAAAGAGATTGAAGCTGCACGCCCCGTCGGTGCCACTCGGAATGCTCTTCCCCCAACCCGTTTCCAGCGCCGCATGAGCGAGAAGGGTATCGGCATCCACGCCCAATTCGCGCCCCGCGAGCTCGGCATAAGGCTTGAGCTGCCGCACGAAGTCCTCGCGCGTAGCAGGCGGCCAGGCCGCAGTGCCGCGTGGATCAACTCGGGACGTGACTGATGGGCCAGCAGCGGTGGGCAGGGTCGGGCCTAATTCGAGCGACTGGCCACGAATCGGCTGGCGCCCGGCAATGGCCACGGAGGCGCTGGCCGTAACGGACACGGCATCGTTCCTGGCACCTGCCTTGGTCAACTGCTGTACGAGCATGTCAGCGAGGCCAAGACCTCGTCCTTTTGACATTTCCACGGCTAGCTGGGAATCGTGCATTTCCTGGTAGAAGTCGGTTGCCTCGCTGCCCGCCAGAGAATCCCCGAAGTTTGCCTCCCGCATGCTCTTCAACATCATCTGCGTGAAAAGGCTCTCAAACTGCCTGGCCGCTTCCCGCAATGCCTGCGGATTCTCGACCCTGGCAGCCTGCTTCAACGAGCCAAGGCTTGCGGGATCAGCGTAGAAAGCGCTGTTCTGTACCGGAGTGGATGACATGACCATGAACCCTGTCCCTTAGATGACGATCAGCTCGGCACGAAGGGCACCTGCTTCCTTCAACGCCTCGAGGATCGCGACCAGATCACCCGGTGCGGCACCTACCTGATTGACTGCCCGCACGATCTCATCGAGATTCACTCCCGCATTGAAGACGAACATGCGCGCTTCCGGCTGTTCGACACTGATCTGCGAACGTGGGCTGACGACGGTATTGCCTGACGCCAGCGGATTGGGCTGACTCACATCCTGCCGCTCGGTAATGGTGACGGACAGTGAGCCATGCGCGACAGCAGCCGGGGTCACGCGCACGTGCGACCCGATGACGACGGTGCCGGTTCTCGAGTTAACGATGACGCGGGCCGGCGCATCGCCCGGCTCGATCTCAATGCCTTCAAGGGTGGACAGGTAGGCTATGCGCTGGCTTGCGTCCGTTGGCGCAGCGATCCGCACGGACACTGCGTCAAGCGCCTGCGCCGTCTGGTCGCCAAGCAGCTTGTTGATACCTTGCACCAAACGCGTGGCAGTCGTGAAATCCGGCGTATTCAGATTCAGCATAACGTAGGGAGTGTTGGCAAAGTTGCTCGGCACCTCACGCTCCACGGTGGCGCCGTTCGGGACACGACCGGCACTTGGCACATTCACGGAGATCCTGGAGCCGTCCTGGCCGGAGATGCCAAACCCGCTTACGATCAGGCTGCCTTGCGCAATTGCATAGACCTGGCCATCAATACCGCGCAGCGGGGCCATCAACAGACTTCCGCCCCTCAAGCTCTGCGCGTTGCCCATCGAGTTGACGGTGACGTCGATCGTCTGTCCCGGCTTTGAAAAGGCCGGCAGCTCGGCTGTGACCGTAACGGCCGCGACGTTCTTCAGCTGGGGATTCGCGTTCGCTGGAATCGTGATGCCAAAATTGGCAAGCATGTTCCGGATACTCTGGATCGTGAATGGCGCCTGACTCGTCTGGTCACCGGTACCGTCGAGACCCACGACAAGGCCGTAGCCGACGAGCTGGTTCGACCTGACGCCTGCCACCGAGGCAATATCCTTGACTCTCTCCGCCGACGCATTGCCGGACACGGTCGCTGCTACGAGCAATATGCCCAGCAACTTCAGGAAGTGTTGGGCACAGTGGGCTCGCCTCGCCGGAATGCCCTCCGTTCGACGCAGCGAAGCAATGGACAGGCATTCGGCAGGGCTCATGTTCTTGGTCTCGCGATTCATGTTGTCTTCACGGCCTCAGAAAGGAGCCCACGGCTTGTCGAAGAAGCGCGACAGCCATCCCTTGGAATTGGCGTCCGCGAGCACACCTTGTCCGCCGTAGGAGATCGACGCGTCGGCGACCTTGCTTGAAACCACGGAATTGTCCGGCGCGATATCCACTGGCCGGATGATTCCCTGGATCCTGACGAATTCCTTGCCCTGGTTGATGGCGATCCACTTCTGCCCGCGAATCAGCAGGTTGCCGTTTGCAAGGCGACGCGCCACCGTCACCGTGATGTCACCCTCCAGCCGGTTGCTCTGGCTGCTGTCACCCGCACCGTCAAACGCGGTCTGGTTGTCGAGTCCCATCTTCAGGACCTCGGTTCCGTTGACTGTCACCGGCAAACCCGCAATGGTGGGTGCGCTCATGTCGGCAGTGGAGGTCTTGCTGGTCGTCGTGCTCGAACTCTTGCTCGCGTTGGTCCGCTCTACCAGGTGAATGGTGACGGTGTCGCCAACGCGCCGGGCGATCGGGTTCTCGAACAGTCCGATATCGTGCCCGGCCTGATAGATCGCACCGTTGCTCGCCACGGACGAAACGGGTTCTTCTGGCCATGACGCATCGAAGTCATCGATATGAGGTGCGCTGGCGCAAGCCGAGAGCAGTGCAAGGACGGCAATGGCGAGAGCCGACCTGCCGCACGAGCGGGACGCCATCAAGAAGTCGGGTCCAAGCCGAATAGTCTGAACAGTACTCACAGGTTGTTGCTCAGGTACTGGAGCATCTGGTCCGTAGTCGAGATCGCCTTGGTGTTCATCTCGTACGCACGCTGCGTTTCGATCATGTTCACCATTTCCTCGACCACGTTGACGTTCGAGCTTTCAACTGCGCCCTGCTGCACGGTGCCGAGCCCGTTCAGGCCTGGCGTGCTCGTTTGGGCCGGACCGCTTGCGGCCGTTTCAAGCGCCAGATTCTCCCCACGCGCCTGCAGGCCTGCAGGGTTTACGAAATCGCTGAGCTGGATTGTGCCAACCGTTGTCGGGGCAGCCTGCCCTGCAATCTGTGCAGTGATGACGCCGTCGGCTCCGATCGTTACGGTCTGTGCGCCGCTTGGAATGTTGATTCCCGGCTGGACCCGATAGCCACTTGACGTGACGAGTTCACCTTGTGAGTTCACCTGGAAGCTGCCGTCACGCGTATAGCCGAAGGTACCGTCGGGGAGCAGCACCTGAAAGAAGCCCCGCCCCTGGATGGCGAGGTCCATCGAATTTCCTGTCTGGCTCAGGCTACCCTGGGTGTAGAGCTTTTCAGTAGCCACCACCCGCACGCCGGTTCCCAGCGCCAGGCCGGAAGGGGCTTGCGTGTCCTGCGATGTCGCCGCACCCACTTGCCTGACGTTTTGGTACAGCAGGTCCTCGAAGACCGCACGGCCCTTCTTGAAGCCGCTCGTGTTGACGTTCGCAAGGTTGTGCGACACGACTGTCATGCGTGTCTGCTGTGCGTCGAGACCGGTTTTAGCGGCCCAAAGTGCTGGATTCATGGTTCTGGTTCCTGGGGTTCAGTGTGGCGTTGTTAGCCGAGCTTGAGCAGCTGTGCGGACGACTGTCCGTTTTCCTCGGCCGTGCGCATCGCTTTGACCTGCAAGTCGAAAAGCCGCGACAGCTCGATCATGTTCACCATCGCGTCCGCCACGTTGATGTTGCTGCTTTCGAGCGCTCCCGAAGACACATGGACACTCGCATCGGCAGGAGCAGGTTTGCCGCTGTTCGTGCGGAACAGGCCGTCCTCCCCGCGCACCATCGAGTCCGCAGGCGGATTGACGAGCTTGATCCGGCCGACTGTCGCCATCGTTTCGGGCCCTTGCCCGACTGGAACGATTGAAATGGTGCCGTCCCCGGCTACGGCGACTGCCGAATGAGCGGGCACCGTGATGGGTCCTCCATCAGCCAGTACTGGATGTCCGGCGCCGTTCAACAGCATTCCGCTTGGATCGACCCGGAGATCGCCTGCCCGCGTATAGGCCTCCTGCCCATCCTTACCCTGAATCGCAATCCATCCTTCTCCCTGGACGGCAATATCCAGATCGTGTCCCGTCGCCTGCATAGCACCCGACGTCCGGTCCCAGCCGGTCGTCGAGTCGGTTGCATAGACGCGCGACGCGAAGCCAGTGCCGGCGACCGCGCGGCTTTGCATCGCAGACATATCCGCCCGGAAGCCCGTCGTGCTGGCGTTGGCCAGGTTGTGGTTGTTGGACGCCTGCGCGCGAAGGGTCTCCTTGGCGCCGGTCATCGAGACGTACAGGAAGCGGTCCATGATTCAATTACCGGATGTTGATGATGGTCTGCGTAACCTGATCCGCTGTCTGGATCATCTGCGCGTTCGCCTGGAAGTTGCGCTGAGCCGTAATCATGTTGACCAGCTGCGCGGTGACATCCACGTTGGACGATTCCAGGGCGCCTGACTGAATCAGACCGAATCCAGAGTTCCCCGCCTGGCCCCGGACCGCCTGGCCGGACCCGAACGTCTCAGCCCAGTTGGTATTGCCGAGCTGCTGCAGACCCTGCGAGTTCGCGAAATTCGCAATGGCGACCTGACCAAGCTCAAGCGAGCGACCATTCGTGAACCGCGCCTGCACGACACCGGTGGAATCGACGTCAATGCCGATGAGCCGGCCTGTGGTGTAGCCATCCTGTGTAACCGAGGTCACGCTGAAGCCATCTCCGTACTGCGAAGACCGCGAGAAGTCGAAGTTGAGCGTCAGCGACGCGGCGCCCGTAGCGGGCGTATATGCAGGGAACGCCACCTGTCCGTTCGCTGGCGCGGTCAACACGCCAGTGTTCGAATACTGCAAAGTCTGGGCCCCGCCTACAGCAGTGCCATCGACGTAGAGCCGGCTCTGCCATTCGTTGACGTTTGCCGTCTTCACGAAATACATGCTTGCCGTATGGGCAGCGCCCAGCGAGTCGAATACCGTCAGCGATGTCGCGTTGGTGTAACTTGACGGGTCGGCCGGATCGAAGACGGCTGTAGCCGGCACCGCTGCGTTGGCGGGCAGGTTGTAGACGACCTCGGCATTGCTGGTGGGATTGGGCGCGCTGTCATTGGTAACCAGCCGCAAGTCGGAAAGCGTGCTGGTATTGAATCCACCGGTTGTCGAGGGTGGATAGACCTGGAGGCGCTGCTGTTCGCTGTTGACGACATAGCCGCTGTTGTCGATTTGGAACGCACCTGCACGCGAGTACGCCGAGGCACCGTCGTCGCTCAATACAAAGAACCCCTGCCCGCTCATGGCGAGATCCAGGCTGTTGTTCGTGGTGCTGATATTGCCCTGCGTAAACTGCTGGGCAATCGTCGACACCTTGACGCCGTTGCCAACCTGCGTACGACTGACGCCCTGCGGCGAGACCGCAAAGAGTTCCGCAAATTCGGAGCGCGACTGCTTGAAGCCGGTCGTCGCCGAGTTGGCGATGTTGTTTGCCGTTACGTTCAGATCCGTCTGGGCTGCATTGATTCCGCTCAAGGCGATACCGAATGACATGGGTGAGTTCTCCTACAGGAATGCTTCAGTTAGATGGGTGGAAATGGGTTACATCACGCGGCGAACGTTCGCCAGCGACAGTGGACCGAGCGCACCGGTATTCAAGGTGAGGCCGGCTCCGGAAGCATCGATTGAAACGCTCGACACGCGGCCGCTGAGCAGAATTTCAAGCGCCTGGTTGGTTCCGCCGACATTGCCAACCGCACTGAAACTGTAAGTGCCCGCTGGCAATGCGGCGCCCCGATCGTCCATCCCGTCCCAGACGAAGTCATGGCTGCCCGAAGCGGGAGGGAAACTGATGTTGCGAACGACTTGGCCGCTGGCGTCCTTGACTACCATCTGCACGGCAGCGGTGCCGACTGGAACATCGAGGGCCCCCCGCACCGAACCGCCGGCCGGTACTGTTGCCGAGCTCGCTGGCGACAGGACGTCGTGCCCGACGAGGCTGGTACCCTGAAGTGCCTGCGCAGAACGCATGGAGGCGGTCAGGTTGGTGAGCGAAGTCTGCATACCCTGGACGCCGGAAACGGTACCGAACTGCGCCAGCTGCGCCA
>CAISDJ010000037.1 GCA_903884105.1 uncultured Pseudomonadota bacterium
AGCTGATCCTGCCCTAGGAGTACCCGATGTCGACTCCACCCGCACTCCCCCCGGCACTCACGATCTACTCGCTCGTTGCGCTGAAGGCGCTTTCGATGGAGGCGCTGCCGAAGCCCACGAAGTCCAGGCGACGCTCTTCCAAGGCGGCTGCCGCATGGCCGATGGAATCCTCTGCAGTCAATGAAGTGGATGCCGCGGGCATCCAGTGGCTGGTGGCGCTGTCCCACTCATTGCAGTCAAGGCACCTCGCCTTGCAGCTCGCCAATCCCAGCCAGCCGCTCATCGACGCGTGCCTGTCGATGGGCTTGTCGTCGCTGCTCGCGAACCCGGGAGCCACCGAATGAACACCCGCGACAACGATATCAGTTATATCGCAGAGTTGCTTCCGGCCTTCATCAGCGAGGCCGGCGAGCACATCGAGATGCTCGAGCAACTGCTGCTGCAGCTTGAAGGAACGCCGGACGACCGCGATCTGCTCGACGCCCTGTTCCGCAGCGCCCACACGATCAAAGGTTCAGCCGGAATCTTCGGGCTCGATTCCATCGTCGCCTTCACGCATCACATCGAGACCCTGCTGGACCTGCTACGGGAAGGAAAGCGCGCGTTGACGCCAGACCTCAGCACGCTGCTGTTACAGTGCAATGATCAACTCAAGCTGCTGGTCGCCTCCATCCAGGGCGGCCCGAACGACAGCCGGGAGGACTTGCAGGCGCGGGAAGCGCTGGTTGATCGGCTCCGTGCTGCCTATGGCGACGAAGCCGCCGCGAAGTCTCCCGCAAAGCAGACACCGCCTCCTGCAGCAGCTGCAACTGCAGCCCGACGCTGGAGGGTGTCCGTCTCCTTCGGTGCGGAGACATTTCGCAACGGCATGGATCCCCTCGCGATCCTGAACTATGTACGGAGTCTCGGCACGATCACCGACATGCAGTGCAAGACGGATGCCGTTCCGTCACTTGACGACCTCAACCCGGAAACCTGCCATCTGTCGTTCGCGTTCAGCCTGGACACGACGGCTTCGCATGAGAAAATCGAATCCGCTTTCAGTTTCGTCCGCGAAGAGTGCACCCTCTCAATCTCCGCTACGGACTCGCCGCTCAGCAGCGCGGGCGCCGCCAGCAGGGATCTCCCGGATACCCCACGCAGCGGCGGGATTCCGGTGGGCGCCAGATCCGGTACGGGTGAAGACAATCGCTTTATCCGGGTTCAGGCTGACCGTCTCGACAAGGTCATCAACCTGCTCGGCGAACTGGTGATCGCCAGCGCCGGCGCCTCACTGCTCGCGCGGCAGACCCGCCAGGGCAGCCTGATCGAGGCCAACCAGCTGATCACCAGCCTGGTCGAGGAAATCCGCAATGGCACGCTGCAGCTGCGGATGGTGCCGATCGGCGAGACGCTCAACCGCTTCCGCCGCGTCGTCCGCGACACTGCAGCCGAACTCGGCAAGGACATCGCGCTCGACATCGTGGGCGGCGAGGCTGAACTCGACAAGTCGGTCGTGGAACGCATCGCAGATCCGCTGATGCACCTCGTCCGCAACGCGCTTGACCACGGTCTTGAAACACCGGAACAGCGTAGCGCGACGGGCAAACTGCCCCAGGGACGTCTCACGCTGTCGGCCTGCCACGAGACCGGCAGTATCCTGATTCGCATCGAGGATGACGGCCGGGGCATCGATCGCGAGAAGGTTCTCGCCCGCGCCTGGGAGCGTGGCCTCGTCGAGTTGGGTGTGACTCCCCCCGACGCGGACATCCTGAACCTGATCTTCGAACCCGGCTTCTCCACCGCAGAAAAGGTGACGAACCTGAGCGGTCGCGGCGTCGGCATGGACGTTGTCCGGCGCAACATCGAGGCCCTCCGGGGCACCGTCTCACTGTTCAGTGTCCCCGGTCAGGGCTCACGGATCGAGATCCGCTTGCCGCTTACGCTCGCGATCATTGACGGGTTCCTGGTCGGGGTCGGCCCTTCCAAGTTCATCTTCCCCCTCGATGCCGTCGTGGAAGTCATCGAGAGCCGCCCCACGACTACTGACATGGACAGCGCCGGGCGCAGCATCGTCGAGCTCCGGGGTCAAGTGCTGCCGGTCGTCAGTCTGCGCACCCTGTACGCCCTCGATTCCGAAGCGCCAGAACGCAGCAGCGTCGTTGTCATCCAGGCAGGGGGACGTCGCTACGGCGTCATGGTGGACAGCCTGCTGGGGCAACACCAGACCGTCATCAAGCCGCTTGGCCGGATGTTCCGCAGCCTGCGGGGCATGGCCGGCTCCTCGATTCTCGGTAACGGCGAAGTGGCATTGATCTTCGACGTCGCCTCGTTGTGCCAGCTCGCGGAGCAGCCACCCCCGGCGCTCCGGCAGCCGTCCGTTTCCAACCCCCACTCCGTTTCCCATTCCTAACTTTCGCACTTCAAGGGCCAGGATCATGAACACTCACTCTCCCTCATGGATATCGCGTCTCTTCGCGGGCGCCGAACTGCACCACGCTACCGAGCAGATGAAGGGGTTCGAAGCAGATCGCCTCGAATCCGCCGCAAAGCTGGCAGAGGTCGTCGCGCGACTGGTGGAAGTCGAATCGGAACTGAAAGTCCGCACGGATATCATGAACCTCACGAGCATCGTCTCCGAGGCGGACAAGAAAGGCGATATCCTCAACTGCAACGACAAGTTCGTAGAGGTCTCCAAGTACAGCCGCGACGAGCTGATCGGCGCACCCCATAACACGACCCGCCATCCGGACATGCCGAAGGCCCTCTTCAAGCAGCTGTGGAACACCATCGGCCACGGCAACATCTTCCGCGGTGTCGTGAAGAATCGGGCGAAGGATGGAACGGCATACTACGTCGATGCCGTCATCGCCCCCATCATGGGCGAAAACGGCAAGCCGAAGAAGTACCTCGGGGTACGCTACGACATCACGGAGCAGGAGCTCGAACGGCACAATGCACGAGGCATCCTGAACGCGATCGACCAGTCCTACGCCTACATCGAATTCGATCTGGGAGGCCATGTCCTGAAGGCCAACAAGAACTTCCAGCAAGTCCTCGGGTATGCACTCGAGGAGATGGTCGGGAAACATCACCGCATGTTCGTTGAACCCGCGTTGTCCGCATCGCCGGCCTACGTCCAGTTCTGGGCCGACCTGAACGCAGGCAAGCCGCAGAACGACCTCTTCAAGCGCATCACCAAGGCCGGTCAGGAGGTCTGGATCCAGGCCGTGTACGCACCCGTCGCCGACGAAATGGGTCGTGTCGTCAAGATCGTGAAGATCGCGACCGATGTCACCGTGTCGGTCAAGGCCAACAACATGCTCAGTCAAGCCGTTGAACAGGCACAGGCCGTGACCAACGCCGCCAAGGACGGCGACCTGTCGCAGCGCATTCCGCTTGAAGGCAAGTCCGGCTCGATCGCCGACTTGTGCATTGGCGTGAACACGCTGATGGAAACCACTTCGGTGATCTTCTCCGATGTCGGGCGCGTCTTCGGCGCCCTCGCGGAAGGCGACCTGTCCCAGCGCATCACGCGCGAATACAACGGCATCTTCGGCAAGGTCCGGAACGATGCCAACACCACCACCGACAAGCTGGCCAACATCATCGAGGACGTCGGCAACGTGTTCTCCGGCCTTGCGGCGGGCGATCTGTCCCGCCGGATTACCCGCGAGGCCCAAGGTACGTTCAACCAGGTGAAGGAGGATGCGAACACCAGCTGCGACAAGCTGGCCTCCATCATTGAAGAGGTGCGCGCCGCCGCCAACGCGCTGACTGGCGCGGCCAATCAGGTGAGCGCAACGGCGCAGAGCCTGTCACAGTCCGCCAGCGAGCAAGCCGCGTCGGTCGAGGAAACCACGGCCTCGATTGACACGATGTCGGCTTCGATCACGCAGAACAGCGACAACGCCAAGGTCACCGACAGCATGGCCTCGAAGGCCAGCAAGGAAGCCACCGAGGGCGGCGCAGCGGTGACGCAGACGGTGGCCGCGATGAAGCAGATCGCGCAGAAGATCAGCATCGTCGACGACATCGCCTACCAGACCAACCTGCTCGCGCTCAACGCCGCCATCGAAGCAGCCCGCGCCGGCGAGCATGGCAAGGGCTTCGCGGTGGTTGCCGCGGAAGTGCGCAAGCTGGCGGAGCGGAGCCAGGAAGCGGCCAAGGAGATTGGTGAACTGGCGACCGACAGCGTGTCGACCGCCGAGCGCGCGGGCAAGCTGCTCGACGAGATCGTTCCTTCCATCCAGAAGACCTCGGACCTGGTTCAGGAAATCACGGCAGCATCGCAAGAGCAGAGCCAGTCCGTCACCCAGATCGGCGGGGCCATGGGCCAACTCAGCAAGGCGACTCAGCAGAATGCGTCTGCGTCGGAAGAACTGGCGGCGACCTCAGAGGAACTGTCCGGCCAGGCCGAACAGCTGCAGGAGTCCGTGGCGTTCTTCACGCTGGGCAACGAGGGCAACGTGACAAAGCCCGGCAAGAGCGAGAAGGCCGGGACCGCCAACCGCCGCGCCCCGAGCTCCCCGATGCGAGGCGCGACACGGGAAGCCATCCCAACGCCTCGTGCGGCTACGGGTACCACCGGCAATTTCCGCCCTTACTAAGGTGACTGCCATGAGCTCAACTCAACCTATGCAGGCGAGGACCACGGCATCGGCCGTGGTTGCCGCTGAACCGGCCATGCAATGCCTCACCTTCCTGTTGGGTGAGGAAGCCTTTGCGCTCGACATCCGCAGCGTGCGGGAGATCATCCAGCACGGCCAGATGACGCCCGTTCCGCTGATGCCCAACTTCGTTCGGGGAGTGATCAACCTGCGCGGCGCCGTGGTCCCCGTCATCGACCTCCACGCCCGCTTCAGTCGCCCGGCCGCGGAGATCGGCAAGAAGACCTGCATCGTCATTTTCGACTCCATGCGTGATGGCGAAAGGGTCGAGCTCGGATTGATGGTCGACGCGGTCAGCGAGGTCATCGACATTGCAGCCAGCGACATCGAACCGCCGCCGAACTTTGGCGCCTCAGTCCGTCGTGACTTCATCCGCGGCATGGGGAAAGTCGGCAGCCGCTTCGTGATCATCCTCGATCCCGACAAGGCGTTCGACGTCACTGAAATGGCGAGCCTCTGCGAGGCGAGCCAGACGACGCTGGCAAACTGATCCCATGGCAACACTGACTGATCGTACGTTTCGTGACCTGGCAGACCTGATGCACTCCCTGGTGGGGCTCTCGTTTGCGGATTCGAAAAAGCACCTGGTGTCGTCGCGACTGTCGCTGCGGATCCAGAAGCTGGGCCTCGACGGCTTCGAGGACTACCTCGCGCTGATCTCTGACGAGCAGAACAGCAGTGAGTTCCAGGTGGCAGTGGACTTGCTCACGACCAACGAAACCTATTTCTTTCGCGAGCCGGCCCACTACTCCCTGCTCGAGGCTGAACTCGGTCGCGGACCGCAGCGGCCGCTCGCCCTGTGGAGCGCCGCCTCGTCATTCGGTGACGAAGCCTACAGCACGGCCATGCTGCTCTCCGACATGCAGCAGCGAGGACGGATCGGCAACGACTGGTCCATTCTCGGCACCGACATCAGTGACCGGGTGCTGCAGGCTGCAAGCAATGCAGTCTATCCCGACGAACGATTGCGCGACGTGTCGCCTGAACGACTCAAACGCTATTGCCTTCGGGGTGAAGGGGAATCCGAGGGCCTCGTCCAGATGAATCCGCACCTGCGCAAGCGCGTGCGCTTCGGCTGGCTCAATCTTTGCCAGCCCTTCGAAGAACTCGGGCCTTTCGACGCGATTTTCCTGCGCAATGTCCTGATCTACTTCGATCCGCCGACCAAGTCAGAGGTCGTCGATCGCGTGCTCACCAAGCTACGACCAGGCGGGCTGTTCTTTCTGGGCACCGCCGAAGGGCGTGTGCCGTGCAAGATGCCGCTGAAGACGCTGGCGCCCGGTGCGTTCCGCAAACTGGACAGCACGGGCACATGACCGCCGGGAGCGTGCGCACGTTGATGCCTGGAGATGTGATCTGCGGCGACCGTGACGAACGACTCGAGACGCTGCTCGGATCCTGTGTCTCCGTCGTCCTGACCGACCGTCGGCGCACCATCGGCGCCATGTGTCATATCGTTCACGCCAGCCGTGCGCCCGGCCCCACCGACAATCCGGGAGCGTTCGCCGACTTCGCCATCGATTCGATGTATCGGCTGCTCCGGGACCGGGGCTTCAGCCCCGTCCTTTGCGATGCCTATGTCTACGGGGGCGGCAACATGTTCCCGGACCTGGTCGTCGAGCGTCATGTGGGCGAGACCAACGCACGAACCGTACTGGACAGACTCCGTCAGGATGGTGTCCACCTGGTGAAGGTAGACCTGGGCGGAGCGAACTATCGGCGCTTGAGCTGGAAGATCGGACCGGATCATCCCCAGGTCGCAACCGTCGCCGTCTAAGGAACCAGGACGATGCTGAAAGTCTATGTCGTCGATGATTCTGCCGTGGTACGACAGACCCTGGTGCACCTGCTGCAGGGTGACCCCGAGATCGAACTGATGGGGAGCGCTCCGAATCCGCTGATTGCCGGACCCGTGATCCGCAAGACCCGGCCCGACGTCCTGCTCCTCGACATCGAGATGCCGGGCATGGACGGCCTCACGTTCCTGCGCCAGATCATGGAAGAGAATCCGATCCCGACCGTCATCTGCTCCACGCTGACGGCAAATGGCAGCAAAATGGCGTTGGACGCACTTGCTGCAGGTGCCATCGCCGTGGTCGCAAAACCGCGCCTTGGACTCAAGCAGTTCCTAGAAGAATCACGACGCGAACTGGTTCAGACCCTGAAAGCGGCTGCTCGCACGAAACCGCAGCACACGGCAAACCAGACCACCCGGCCCGCCAGCGCCGCACCCGTTAAGCGCCCGCCCATCGCGGGACTCCACGCCCTCTCGGTCAACAAGCCTGTCGTGATCGGCAGTTCGACCGGTGGCACGCAGGCCATCGAGTCGGTGTTGACCCGCATGCCCGCCGACAGCCCCGGTATCGCCATCGTGCAGCACATGCCGGAGAAGTTCACGGCGATGTACGCGCAGCGGCTCGACGGCATCTGTGCCATGAACGTTCGCGAAGCCAAGGATGGCGACCGCGTCGAGCGTGGCGTCGTGCTCATCGCGCCGGGCAACCTGCACATGCAGATGCGCAAGTCAGGAGGCCAGTACTACGTGAGCGTGGCCGATGGACCACCCGTCAATCGCCACAAGCCCTCGGTCGACGTGCTGTTCCGTTCAGTCGCCGAGTGCGCCGGACGAGACGTGCTGGCCATCATGTTGACAGGCATGGGCGACGACGGCGCGCGAGGGATGAAACAGCTTCACGATCAGGGAGCCCGCACGATCGCCCAGAACGAGGCAACCTGCGTGGTCTTCGGCATGCCGATGGAAGCCATCAAGCTCGGCGCGGTGGATGACGTGCTGCCGATTGGCGAGATCGCGGGGGCCATCAAGTCATTTGACGCCCGAGGCTAGCGGGAAGCGGGATCGGGATCGGGACGAAAGGATGGTGCCGGCTGAGGGATTCGAACCCCCGACCCCCTCATTACGAATGAGGTGCTCTACCAACTGAGCTAAGCCGGCGCAAAGTGTGCTAACTGCGGAAGATGCCACAACACACGATGGCACCCCCTGCCGAACCACGGATGGTTCGGCGAAATCGACAAGTTCCCACTTGTTGATTTCGGGAGCGGGTGAAAACCACGCTTTTCACTCGCTCCGGATGCGCCGCGGCAGGAAGCCCGGACGCAGCCCAGTACGAAGGCCGCGAAGTATACGAATTTGGACGGCCGGCGCAAAGGCCGGCACGACCTAAAATCGCCCTTTTCCGCTTAGCCGGTCCGCTGGCGGACCCGGATTACCACCTCGACACCAGCCGCTTCAGTACCCTCGGGGAGCGGGGGCAGGCGCTGCAGATCCAGCTGGTCCGGCCGGATATCGACGAGCTCGCCCGTATCGACGTTATGGAAATGGTGGTGCGGCGTCGCCGTGGAATCGTAGACGGTATGGTCGCCCCCTAAGTTGATCTCCCGGATCAACCCGTGCTCGCTCAGCATGTTGAGGGTGTTGTACACCGTGGCCTTCGAGACGCGATGGCCCGTGTGGTTGATCTCTTTGAGGATCTGCTCTGCCGTCATGTGCCGTGGCGCCCTAAGCAGCAATTGCGCCACCAGCATGCGCTGTGGCGTCCCCTTCAAGCCGTGGCTCCCGAGTTCCCGGGCAATGCGGTGCCGCAGCTCCTCCGTGGCGGCAGGCTGGGCGCGATCCGGTGCCTTGGTGGGGCGGCGGTTCATGACGCCCGAGTATAGGTGATGACCGCGAGAATCTGCACGAAGAGACAAGATTTGCGGCTCGAACCACCTTCGATGGGGACCGTATCTTGGGGTCGCGCAGCCGGGATTCGCCCGGAGCCTGATGCAAGGATGCACCATGACCCGAGTCAACGGAATGACCCTGTTCGAGCTGATGCTGTCGCTCTCCATCCTGACCGTCGCCAGCACTGTCGCGATGCCGGCTTTCGCCGACCTGCGTCGCAATGCAGTGCGGACCGCCACGGTGAACGACTTTCTGCATGCGTTGTACCTTGCCCGCAGCGAGGCCATCAACCGCATGGAAGTCGTGAGTGTCTGCAAGAGCGACGACGGCAGAACGTGCGGCAATGACCTGCCCGACTGGTCAGTGGGCTGGCTGGTCTTCGCCAACCACAACCGCGACCAGCCGCCGCAGGTCGATCCGGACGAACCCGTGCTGCGCACTTACCCCGGGTGGCCCGCTGGCCGGATCACTGCAAACCGTCCGGCTTTCTCCTTTCGGCCCGTCACCCAGAGCGGCGTCAACGGCACGGTCCTGTTCTGCGACAGCAAGGGTAGCGCAGCCGCGCGAGCCATCGTGATCAGCCAGACAGGCAGGCCGAGATCCACGGGCCAGCAAGCCGATGGCACCCCCCTCGCCTGTCCTTGAGTGCGGCGTAGTGATCAAGAATTGCGAGCACTCCTGCGCGCGCTGCGAGCCAGGGGATGACAAGCCGAAGCACGATGCAACAGAATGCCCTGGCGGTGCGCTTGCCCGCACAGATTCCGCAATGGACCTTGCACCCGATCCCCATGCCATTGGACAAGCCTCCCTATTCGCGCCCGCGCGGCGCCACGCTGGTGGAATTGCTGGTGGCGCTGTTGATCCTGTCCGTCGGGCTGCTCGGCATCGCCGCGCTGTATGTGGACAACCTGCGCAACGGCCGTACTGGCGTGCTGCGCACGCAAGCCGCGACGTTGGCGGCCGACATGGCCGAACGAGTTCGCACCAACCGTTCAGGGGGCGCTTCGTTCGCGCGGGTGACTGGGCAACGCTGCCGGGAGCTCCCGCCTACCGCTTCGACCGACGACGTCGTCGGGAACGAGGTGGCGTGCTGGCAGGAAGAGGTCGCGAAGACCTTGCCCAACGGCACGGGCATCGTCGCCCGCGACACCACCACGGTGCCCCCGACGTACACGGTGACCGTGAGCTGGTCCGAAACCGGAGCGGGCACGGCGTCTTACGTGGTCCGCGTCCAGACCTGACACTCCTCCCGCGGCCCTTTTTCCGCCCTTCTCCCCGTCCCCGCGCGCAAGACAGCGGCTTCACTTTGATCGAGGTGATGGTCGCCCTGACACTGAGCGCGTTGCTGGTCGCAGGGGCGACGCAGCTGTTTGTCGACGGGCAAAAGGCCTATCGAGCCAACGAGCAGACGGCTGAACTCCAGGAAATTGCACGGCATGCGCTCGCGGTCCTGGAACTGGATCTGCGCATGGCCGGCTATTGGGGCTTGAGCCACGACTCGGCAAGGATTGCAGGCGGCGCTGGCCCCGCCGAGCCGCTACCGGCCACCCTGTTGCCGGCCGCTGGCGGCATCGCAGCCTGCGGACCCAACTGGGCGATCCACTTGCGCCAGCACATCGGGGCTTCGGACAATCAGTACGCCCTTGCCTGTCCCGCCTTCAATCGCCGGCCCCAACCCCAGTCCGATGTACTGATCGTTCGTCGCGCAAGCGAGTCGACCGACACGCCGCCGGCGACGCCGCGACTCCGCATCGTCGCGAACCAGGGACAGGGACAGCTGGTCATCGCGCGCTGCTCGGACGTCCGCAACAGCGCCTGTACTCGCCCACCGCCCCTGCCCATGTTTCCTGCCGCGCGGGTTCACGACCTGATCGTGAACGCGTACTACGTCAGCCGCGATGCCACAGGCCGCACCGGCCTGCCATCGCTGCGACGCAAACGCCTGGTCGGCAATGCCAGCGGCGCGGCGATCCAGGACGAGGAAGTCATCCTCGGCGTTGAGAATCTCCAGGTGCAATTGGGGGTGGGCGATCCATCAGGCGCGGGACCCGTGTACTTCGCCAACCCCAATGACGTGGACCTGGACGACCCGCTCCATCCCGTTGTCGCGGTACGGCTATGGTTGCTGATCAGGGCAGAGTCCCTCGAACCCGGATTCATTGATGGAAAGCGCCGCGAATTTCCAACGGGCCGCGTGGTCGTCGCCCCCAACGATGCCTTCCGCCGCCTTCTGGCAACCACCACGGTCTACCTGAGGAATACACGGACATGACCGCCGCCGGACTGACCTATGCCCGCAGCCGGGGCATGGTGCTTGCGCTATGCCTGATCCTGTTGCTCATCATCACCGTAGTGGTAACGGCGGGCATGACGACATCGACGCTGCAGCTGCGCATGGCTGCCGGTACGCAAGCGGCGACGGGCGCGTTCCAGGTAGCAGACAACGCAGTTGAGACCGCTTTGCAGTGCTTCCGTCCAGATCGAGGAGGGGAAGTCACCGCCAGCGACTGCCCTGAAGTACCCACGGCAGCAAACGAGCAGTACGACTTCGTCATCGAGCGGTCGACCGAGCCGGGCGCTTGGCCGTTGGTGGAGGGCGTGAGCCTGGGGAGTGAACTCGAGGCCAAGGCGTTCACCATCGACGCATCGGCCGCGGGCCGGCGCGGCGCGAGCGCAGCAGTCACCCAAGGCTTCTATGTGCTGGGGCCAAAGGAATGAACCAGGCCGCGATGTTGTGAAGCACGGGAAGCCTTAAGGAAGCCGGGAAGTCAGGAAGCCCGAGCCGGTACTGCGGAAGGTGGCATTGGCTTGCATCGCGCTTAACTTCCCCGGCTGCCACCGGTTCCTTCGCTTCCCGCGCGTCCCCCCGCCCTCTCTCAGGTGCCGGAATCCGTGCGCTCCACGCGGATCATTCGCAGTTCGCGCGGCAGGCTGAACACCACGCTTTCCGTCTCGCCACTGGTTTCAACGGCGGGGGTGCCACCCCATTCGCGCAGCTTGTCGACAACCCGCTGGACGAGCACTTCAGGTGCTGACGCACCGGCAGTCACCCCCACACAGCGCTTGCCTTCGAACCACGCCAGTTCGAGATCCTCCGGACCATCGATGAGGAACCCGGGGATGCCGGCTTTCTCGGCGATCTCGCGCAAGCGGTTCGAATTGGAACTGGCCGGCGAGCCGACCACGAGGATGACATCACACGCCGCCACCAGCCGCTTGACGGCGTCCTGGCGGTTCTGGGTGGCATAGCAGATATCTTCCTTGCGGGGGCTCGAGAGGCTCGGGAAGCGTCGCCTCAACGCGTCGACCACACGCGCCGTATCGTCGACCGACAACGTCGTCTGCGTGACGAAAGCCAGGCTGTCCGGGTTCGTCACCTTGAGCGCATCAACGTTGGCTGGCGTCTCGACGAGATAAATGGCGCCGCCGAAGGACGTATCGAACTGGCCCATCGTGCCTTCCACTTCGGGATGGCCCTGGTGGCCGATGAGAATGACTTCACGCGCCTCGCGCGCGTAGCGCGTGACTTCCATGTGGACCTTGGTGACCAGCGGGCACGTGGCGTCGAACACCTTGAGTCCACGCTGATTTGCTTCCGACTGCACCGCGCGCGACACCCCATGCGCGCTGAAGATCACCGTCGCACTGGCCGGAACTTCGCTCAATTCTTCGACAAACACAGCCCCGAGCTTGCGCAATCGATCGACGACGAAGCGGTTGTGTACCACTTCATGGCGGACGTAGATTGGCGCACCGAACAGCTCAATCGCCCGCTCGACGATCTCGATGGCGCGGTCGACACCAGCACAAAACCCCCTGGGGTTGGCGAGGAGGATTTGCATTGCTGGAGCTTCCGGCTGGCCCGAGGCGCTGACCAGCGGCACCTTAACGACCACTCCGGTCTTCGGGGGGCGCCCCGACCCGGTCCGCCGTACGACGATCTCCCGGCTCGCAAGAAGGCAGCGACTTCGTCTGCCGTCCCTCCCAGAACGCGTCCAGCAACAGGCAGGCGGCGCCGACCGTGATGGCAGAGTCCGCGACATTGAACGCCGGGAAATACGCGTCGCCCCAATGGAAGTGAATGAAGTCGACGACGTGGCCAAGCCAGACGCGGTCGATGACGTTGCCGAGCGCGCCGCCCAGCACCAGCGCCAGGCCCATCGCCAACACCGTCTGCTCCGGCGTACGAATGCGCCGCAGCCACACCATCAGCACCAGACTGACACCGGAACCCAGCAAGATAAAGAACCAGCGCTGCCAGCCCGAGGCACCGGCAAGCAGGCTGAATGCAGCCCCCTCATTGTGCAGCCGCGTGAGCTCGAGCACCGGCATCAACACGATGCGTTCGTACAAGTCGAGCGACGACGACACCAGCACCTTCGTGGCCTGGTCGAGCAGCACGACGAACGCGGACAGCCACAGCCAGTTGCTGGCGCCGCGGGTCGGAGTAAACCAGAGCTTCGAGATTCGGCTATCGCTCATGTCGGTTCCTCACGCGAAGCGACGGACTTCGCCCGCCCCACTGACGTTCACTGCGCAGCGATTGCAGAGCTCGGGATGATCCGCGTGGGCGCCGATGTCGGACCGCTTGTGCCAGCAGCGCACGCACTTCGCCGCCGCTGCCGGCCGCACCACGATCCAGGCATCATTGTCCTCGCCTTCCGCCGCTGCCACTGCGTCAGCCGGCTTGATCCCGGCTGCGGCCACGCGGGCCTCCGAGGTGATCAGGACGAAGCGCAGCTCATCGCCCAGCATCGACAGCATCGACTGCAGCGCCGGGCCACAGTACAGGTCGACCTCGGCGTCGAGCGGCGCACCGATGGAACCCTGCACGCGCAGCTTCTCGAGTTCGCGACCGACGGCCGTCCGCAGCGCGATGATGCGAGCCCAGTCAATCGTGTGCGCCTGCTGGTCCGCCGCGACGGGAAACCGGCTCCACTCGCTCAGGAAGATGGACTCTTCGCGCTGACCCGGCATGAAGCGCCAGATTTCCTCTGCCGTGAACGAGAGCACCGGCGCAAGCCAGCGCACCATTGCCTCCAGCACGATCAGCATGGCCGATTGCGCCGAGCGCCGCGCCTGGCTGCCGGAAGCCGTCGTATAGAGACGGTCCTTGATGATGTCGAGGTAAAAGCCCCCCAGGTCCACGATGCAGAAGTTGTGCACCTTCTGGTAGATCTGGTGGAACTCGTAACGGCCATACGCCGCGACGATCTCCGCCTGCAGCTCGCGGGTGCGCTCAACGGCCCAGCGATCGAGGGCGACCATGTCGGCCACGGCCACTGCATCCTGTGTCGGATCGAAGCCCGCGAGGTTGCTGAGGAGGAAGCGTGCCGTGTTGCGAATGCGGCGATACGAGTCCGCCATGCGCTTCAGGATTTCGTCCGACACGCTCATTTCGTTGGCGTAGTCGGTTGCCGCCACCCACAGGCGCAGCACGTCGGCACCCAGCGCGCTCATGACCTTCTGCGGCGCAACCACATTCCCCATCGACTTGGACATCTTGCGGCCCTTGTCGTCGACGGTGAAGCCGTGCGTCAGCACGGCCCGATAGGGCGCCTTCTCGTGCATCGCCACCGACGTCAGCAATGAACTGTGGAACCAGCCGCGATGCTGGTCGGAGCCTTCAAGGTACAGATCGGCCGGAAAGCCGATTTCGGGACGTTCAGCCGCCATGCAGTGATGCGCGACGCCGGAATCGACCCACACGTCCATGACGTCGGTGACCTTCGTGTAGTTCGCTGCATCCGCGCCGAGCAGGTCCTTGGGATCGAGATCGAACCACGCATCGATCCCGCCCTTCTCAACCAAGGCAGCCACCTTCTCGAGCAGCGCGGGCGTATCGGGATGCAGCCGCGAATCGCGATCGATGAACAGCGCAAGCGGCACACCCCAGGTCCGCTGCCGGGAAATGCACCAGTCAGGCCGACCTTCGATCATGCCGGTGATGCGCGCCTCGCCCCAGGCCGGCGTCCACGCTACCTTCTTGATCTCCTCCAGGGCCGTGGCCCGCAGCCGCTGCTGTTCCATGCTGATGAACCATTGCGGCGTCGCGCGGAAAATCAGCGGTGTCTTGTGACGCCAGCAATGCGGATAACTGTGGCGATAGCTCTCGTGGTGCAACAGGTGGCCGGACGCCTTCAGCATCGCGACGATGAGGTCGTTCGCTTCGAACACCTTCTTGCCGTCGAGATCCGGGAACTGAGGCAGACGGAAACGACCGTCGCCTTCGACCGGATTCGCGACTTCGAGGCCATACTTCTGGCCGACGCCGAAGTCTTCGACACCGTGGCCCGGTGCCGTATGGACCGCGCCCGTACCCGTATCGAGCGTCACATGCTCGCCCAGGATCAGCGGCACTTCGCCAGGCTCGTTGAACGGATGCTTGAGCGTCAGGTTCTCGAGCTGGCTGCCTAGGAATGTCTTCAGGATGCGGGCATCAGCCATCGCCTCGCCCACGCGCTTCTGCATCTGCGGCAGCAGGTCCTTGGCGACGATGAGCTGACGAGGGCCGGCCTGCACCAGCACATACTCGAACTCGGGATGAATGGACACTGCGCGGTTGGCCGGCAGCGTCCAGGGCGTCGTCGTCCAGATGACGACTGCAGCAGGCCCGCTGACCCCGACACGAGACGCCCATTCGGATCCCACGATGTCAAAGCACACATCGATCGCGGGCGAGGTGCGCTCTTCGTATTCCACTTCGGCTTCGGCGAGTGACGAACGGCAGTCGAGGCACCAGTGCACGGGCTTGAATCCCTTGTACAGATGGCCCTTCTCGATGATGCGGGCGAATGCACGCAGTTGCTCCGCTTCGTAGCGCGGCTTCAGCGTGAGATAGGGATTCTCCCAGTCGCCCATGACACCGAGGCGCTTGAAGTCCTGGCGCTGTGCATCGACCTGCACATTCGCGTACTCGCGGCAGGCAGCGCGGAAGGCCTTGGCGTCCAGCTTGCCGCCGACGCGTCCATGGGTTTTTTCCACCTGATGCTCGATCGGCAGTCCGTGGCAATCCCAGCCAGGAATGTAGGGCGCGTCGAAGCCGCCAAGGGTTCGCGACTTGACGATGATGTCCTTCAGGATCTTGTTGACGGCATGGCCAATGTGAATGGCACCGTTCGCATACGGAGGGCCGTCGAGCAGCACGAACTTCGGACGACCCTGGGCCGCCTTGCGCAGCTTGCCGTAGATGCCATGCGACTCCCACCAAGTCAGCATATCCGGCTCGCGACGCGAGAGGTCCGCCTTCATCGGGAAGTCGGTAGCGGGAAGATTGAGGGTGCTCTTGTAATCCATGAACGTCAGTGGTCAGTGGTCTGTGGCTGGTGGTCGGTAGTCGGGCGCATCAACGATGCCGTAAAAGTGTTCATTCCGTATATATCAAGATTCGCACCCTCGCTCCCCGAACCTCACACTGCCACGCTTCCTGATGCATTGCTGACTGGCCACCGTTCACCGGCCACCGTCCACCGCGAGCAGCGCTCTCGCCTGCCTGGCATCTTCATGCATTTGCACGGTCAGCGCATCGAGGCTCGGAAACCAGCGCTCGTCCCTGAGCTTCGCCACGAAATCCACGTGCAGGCAGCGACGATACAGGTCGCCCGCGAAGTCGAACAAATGCACTTCGAGCAGGGGCTCTGCTGTCTCCCCACCCGCCTCGTTCAACACCGGCCGCGTGCCGAGATTGGCGACTGCCGGCGCGTCCTTGAGCCCGCCTCCCGTCACCCGCACTGCGAACACGCCCATGAAGGGCGTGACCTTGCGGTGGAGAAACAGATTGGCCGTCGGAAAGCCGAGGGTCCGCCCAAGTTGCTTGCCGGGCCCCACCTTGCCGGAGAGCCGATACAGCCGACCGAGCAGTCGTTGCGCACGATACAGATTCCCGTCCGCGAGCGCAGCCCGGACCAGGGAACTGCTGACCCGTTCGCCATCGAGCAGGAACGGGGACACCTCCTCGACCGCGAAGCCACGGGTCTTGCCGAGTTCCCGCAGCGTGTCAACCGACCCCGTCCGGCGATGGGCGAAGCGAAAGTCATGGCCCACCACCAGATGCCGCACGCCGAGGTCCCGGACCAGCACGTCATCCACGAAGCCTTCCGGGGACACTTGGGCCATCTGCGCGTTGAACCGCAGCAAAACAAGGCAGTCGACCCCGAGATCGGCGAGCGCCGCGAACTTCTCCCTGAGTCGGGTCAGGCGCGCGGGCACCACGCCGCCGTGGGCGAAGTACTCCCTGGGGCTCGGCTCGAACGTGATGACGACCGAGGGTAGCCCAAGCCGGGTTCCCTGCTTCTTGACCTCGCGGACCATCTCTTGGTGGCCGACATGCACGCCATCGAAATTGCCGATGGTCGCCACGCAGCCGGGAAGCCGTGCGCGCAGATTGTCGAGGCCCCGCACGAGCTGCATTGCTACGTGTCGCTCCGTCAGAAATGGGGTTCAAAAAACGAGGGGCGAAGTATAGGGGACGTCACGAATTTGCGGGTGTTTGCATGCGGAAATCACTGACCCGGGCACCCAGCAGCCAGAGCACCGCAAAGTAGATGCCCCCACCCCCGAGAACGCAGCCGGCGAGAGTCAGGACGCGCTCGACCGCCCCCCGTGCCAGCCAGGTTTCGACGTGCCCACCGGCCAAGTACAGAAACGCGCCCATGCCCACGCTTGCGCCAAGGACCTGCCCTCCCAACGCTTTCCAGCCCGCAGCAGGCCGAAAGACATCCCGCTTGCGCAAACCCCGGTACAACAACCAGGCGTTGCAAAGCGCGCTGATCCCGTTCGTCAGCGCCAGACCGATGTGCGCACCGGGTGTATCGAGGTTACCCGTCGCCAGCAGGGCCAGCACGTATACAGCGTTCAACCCGATGTTGAGCGCGAGGCACTGGAGTGCTGTGCGCATCGGGGTCCGCGTGTCCTGACGCGCAAAATAGCCGGGCGCCAGCACCTTGATGCAGCTCCAGCCGAACAGCGCGAACGAGAATGCCTGGAGTGCGTACGTCGTCATGTAGACGTCCGTGGCGACAAAGGCGCCGTAGTTGAAGATCACCACCGTCAACGGCCCCGCCAGCGCAAACAGCGCCACGGAGGCCGGGACGACGATCAGGCAGACCAGCCGCATCGCCCAGTCGATCGTCGCGGAAAAGCGCGCAGGCTCGGACTCCGCATGGTGGGACGACAAGCTCGGCAGGATCACGGTCGCGAGCGCAATGCTGAAAACGCCGAGTGGAAACTCGACCAGCCGGTCCGCCCAGTTGAGCCACGCGATGCTGCCGGTGACCAGGAATGACGCGATCACCGAGTTCAGCACCAGCCCGAGCTGTCCCATCGACGATCCCAGGATCGCGGGCAGCATGAGGCTGCCAATCCGCTTCACCCCATCGTGCTGCCAGTTCCAGCGAGGCCGGCGAATGAGCCCGAGCGCGGCCAACGGCGGGATCAGGAATGCCAGCTGCGCGATCCCGGCCACGAACACGCCGACGGCCAGGACAAGGCCGGGATTCCCGGTGCGGGGAGCGATGCAGGCAGCCACGACGATGCCAATAACGTTCAGCAGCGTGGTCGACAACGCGGGCATCGCGAACTTCTGGTAGCTGTTCAGAACGCCGCCCGCCAGCGCCGTGAGCGACACGAACAGCAGGTACGGGAACGTCCAGCGAAGCATGTCCACGGTCAGGTCGAACTTCGGAATGTCCTGCCGGAAGCCGGGGGCGAAAAGCAGGATCAGGAGCGGCGCGATCACGACGCCGAGGACAGAGGCCAAGGCCAGCACCGTCCCCAGCGTCCCCGCCACGCTATCCACCAGCTCACGAGTCTCCTGGTGCGACCGCTTGACCCGGTACTCGGACACCACCGGTACAAACGCCTGCGAGAACGCCCCTTCCGCAAACAGCCTGCGCAGGTAGTTCGGAATTTGCCACGCAACCAGAAAGGCATCGATGATCCCGGAGGTCCCACCGAACATGCGGGCCAGCACCATCTCCCGCACGAGCCCCGTGATCCGAGACAGCACCGTCATCGACCCGACGATGCTGGTACTCCGCAAAAAGCCCTTGCTGCTCATGGGGGTGGGACAAAGAGTTGAGGCAGGAGGACAGGAGGCATGGGAGGGGATGGTAAGGCAAAAGGCGGCAAAAAAAAGAACGAACAGGCCGGCTTTGCCGGCAAATGGCGTGCCCGCGAATGGCTGACTCTGTCAGCGAAGGGCCTGTCGGCGGGCCGAACGGGTAGCCGGCGCAACCGGCCAACTTCGTTGGTTTACGGCCTGGCCGCAGGCTGCAAGGCAGGCTTAGCGGCAGGGAAGCCTGGCGGCAAGTCAGACGGGAGCAACTCAAGCGTTGCATCACTTCTGGTTCTGAATCTGGCCTGCCGACAGGCCTACCCTGTCGCGTCTGCGACTTACCTTGCCGGCGGCTCCCCTTGCCGATTCATGTCCTGGCCGCAGGGTACAGAGTCGGCCGGTCAATCCTTAACCTCTGCCCCGCCGCTAGGCCCTTCGCCAACCAAGTTGGCCGGTTACTCCCCCGCAACCCTGCCAACAACCCCAACCAGCCCCGATGACGCTGGTTGGAGCCGCAAGTCACCGTATAAGCTTGCTTTTGCCTCGCCGGCTCGTCAGAATTCGCGCCTCTTTTTTGGACGTTCAGGGATACTCCGTGGCCAATATCAAGTCAGCCGAAAAGCGCGCCAAGCAGAATGTGAAGCGTCGTGCCAGCAACATGGCAACACGTTCCAGATTCCGCACCGCCGTCAAGGGCGCCCTCGCCGCCGTCAAGGCCGGCAAGAAGGACGAAGCCTCTGCCAGCGTCAAGGCGGCCACGCCGGTCATCGACTCGATGGTCAACAAGAAGCTCATCCACAAGAACAAGGCGGCTCGCCACAAGCGCCAGCTCAACGCCGGCCTGAAGGCCTTGGCCCTCGCCAGCAAGTAATCCGCGCCCGCCTGCGCCCCTTGGGGGGCCACGGCACGTTTCACGAAAAAGCCGGGCACTGCCCGGCTTTTTTGTGTGCGTTGGTTTGCTGGCCTCAAGGAAGCGACGGAAGCATGGAAGGGTGGGAAGCCAGACAAGGAAGTCGTTGGCAAGCTTGAGCCTCGATCTGGCTTCCTGGCTTCCTGGCTTCCTGGCTTCCTGGCTTGCTGGCTTCCTAGCTTCCTAGCTTCCTAGCTTCCTAGCTTCCTAGCTTCCTAGCTTCCTAGCTTCCTAAGCTTCCGAGTTCTGCGGCTTCCTTCCGTTCGAGCTCGGCCCGCGCGGCATCGAGTTCCGCCTTCTCCTCTTCGAGGCGCCCCATGATCGCCTGGATGAGTCCGTCGGTGCCCTTCTTCGCGAGCCCGGATATGCGGAACACCGGGCCCTTGAAGCGGAGCCGCCGGACGATGTCCTTGCACAGCTTCTCAGCGTCATCGGGCGGCAGCAGGTCCACCTTGTTCAGGATCAGCCAGCGCTCCTTGGCGGCGAGCTCGGGACTGTACTTCTTGAGCTCGGCAGCAATGGCCCGCGCGTCCTTCACCGGATCCTCATCCGGGTTCGGGGGAGAGATATCAACCAGGTGCAGCAGGATGTGCGTCCGCTGCAAGTGACGCAGGAACTGCAGGCCGAGGCCCGCGCCTTCCGCCGCCCCCTCAATCAGGCCAGGGATGTCCGCCATCACGAAGCTACGACCGGGGCCCACCGACACCACGCCCAGATTCGGGAACAGCGTGGTAAACGGATAGTCCGCCACCTTCGGGCGAGCCGCGGACACGGCGCGGATCAGCGTGGACTTGCCGGCATTCGGCAGGCCGAGCAGGCCCACATCCGCGATGAGCCTGAGCTCAAGTCGCAGGTCCCGATTCTCGCCCAAGAGACCTGGCATGGCCTTCCGGGGCGTGCGGTTCGTACTGCTCTTGAAGCGTGCGTTGCCCCAGCCGCCCTTGCCGCCCTTGGCGACGAGCACCTTGTCGCCTTCGTGGATCAGGTCCCCGATTTCCTCGTCGGTCTCGGAGTCGTAGATCACCGTACCGATTGGCACCGGGACTTCAAGGTCCTGGCCGCAGGCGCCAGTGCAGTCGTTACCGCTGCCGCCCGTGCCATGCTCGGCCCGGAAAGCGCGGCGGAACCGGAAGTCGGCCAGCGTGTTGATGCCGGGCACCGCCACGAGGTAGATGCCCGCGCCGTCGCCGCCGTCACCACCGTCCGGCCCGCCGTACGGGATGAACTTCTCGCGACGAAAGCCGACAGCCCCGCGCCCGCCGTTGCCGCCTTGGACCTTGATGATGGCTTCGTCGACGAATTTCATGGTTCGGAGCTCAGGAAACCGGCCTTGAGGCCAGAGGATGACAAGGGCGCATTGTGCGCCGGGAGCAGGCCTGAAGCCCAGCCGCGGGGCCCTAAAAAACAAAGCCCCGGACGGACCGGGGCTTTATCGGACAGCGAACTGTCTTAAATGTCAGGCAGGCACAACGCTGACGTACTTGCGCTGCTCCGGGCCCCGCGTCTTGAACGTGACGCGACCACCGACCTTCGCGAACAACGTGTGGTCCGTACCGATGCCGACGTTGTCGCCCGGGTGGTACTGCGTGCCGCGCTGGCGAACGATGATGTTGCCCGGAATCACGAGCTGGCCGCCGGACTTCTTGAGCCCAAGGCGCTTCGACTCGGAATCGCGACCGTTGCGGGTACTGCCGCCTGCTTTTTTATGTGCCATTTCGTAACTCTCCTAAGATAGCGGCCGGAACGCGCAGGTTCAGGCAGCCACAATGCCCGTGACTTTGACTTCGGTGTACTTCTGGCGGTGCGTGCCCTGCCGCATGTAGTGCTTGCGGCGGCGGAACTTGACGATCGCCACCTTGTCAGTCTGGCCATGCTTCTGCACGGTTGCCGTGACCGAGCTGCCGGCGAGGTAGGGCTTGCCCAGCTGGACGGCATCGCCGTTGACGGTCATGACGACCTGGTCGAATACGACGGCGGCGCCCGCTTCAGCTTCGAGCTTCTCGATACGCACAACGGTGCCTTCCGCTACGCGATACTGTTTGCCACCCGTGACGATAACCGCATACATCTTCTTGGAACTCCGGCGACCGGGATGTCCCGGCGGAAAAAGGGCGCAAAGTGTAAGGGTTATGCCCCCCATCTATCAAGCTGAAATAACAAGGAATCGGGGCTGGGCTCGGCTTTGAGCCGGGCACCCTGTTTCCGGCCCGGACGGGCACCATTTTAGGGTAGGATGCGGCCCCACTATAACGATTCATAAACGTATTGGGATCATGTCTTTAGCCCCTATCAAGCAAGTGGTCGACCCGGATTTCGCGGAAGTAGACCGTGTCATCCGTTCCCGGCTCGCCAGTGATGTGGTCCTGGTCAATCACGTCGCCGAGTACATTGTGGCCGGTGGCGGCAAGCGGTTACGACCTCTGGTCGTGCTGATTGCAGCCCGGGCTTGCGGGTATAGCGGCTCCCGGCATACCGAAGCCGCGGCCATCATCGAATTCATCCATACAGCCACCCTCCTCCACGACGACGTCGTCGATGGCTCGGACCTGCGCCGTGGCCGGGAAACCGCCAATGCTGTCTGGGGCAACGAAGCCAGCGTCCTCGTGGGCGATTACCTCTATTCCCGCGCCTTCCAGATGATGGTGTCCTTGGGCCTGCCCCGGATCATGGGGGTGATGGCCGATGCCACGAACAAGATCGCCGAGGGAGAGGTCCTGCAACTCATGAACGCGCACGATCCGGACACCACGGAAGAGCGCTATTTCGAGGTGATTTACCGCAAGACGGCCCGCCTGTTCGAGGCCGGCACGCAGATTGCCGCCATCCTGGCCGGTGCGCCGCCTGAAGTTGAGGCCGCCATGCTGCGCTATGGCAAACACTTAGGGATCGCCTTCCAGCTCGTCGACGATGCGCTCGACTACCAGTCGAACAGCGCCGAACTCGGCAAGAACATCGGCGACGACCTTGCCGAGGGCAAGCCCACGCTGCCGCTGATTCATGCCCTCAAGAACGGATCGCCAGAGGATCAGGCCCTGATCCGCGCCGCGATCCTCGAAGGTGGCCTTGATCAGCTGCAACAGATCACCGCCGCCATTGAATCGACAGGGGGGCTTGCGTACACTGCGCGGCTAGCGCGGCGGGAGTCAGATCTCGCCATCGAATCGCTCTCAGGACTGCCCGACTCAGTCTTCAAGAAGGCGCTTCGTGATCTCGCGGACTTTGCGGTGAACCGGAAGAACTAGTCCGGGAATCGCCAAGGTGGACCCACCGTCCGGTAGGGTCGCATATGGAATCGGGGTGTAGCTCAGCCTGGTAGAGCGCTACGTTCGGGACGTATAGGTCGCAGGTTCAAATCCTGTCACCCCGACCAACTCTTTCTCTTTTGCTACTTTTCTCTTTGGAGTTGTCCAAAGAGATAAAGTAGAAGTCATCCCAAATGGCCGTTGCAACGATATTCATTCGTTGCGGCCATACCTACCCTGCCTTTTTCTCTTTGATTCTTTCTCTTTGCC
>CAISDJ010000038.1 GCA_903884105.1 uncultured Pseudomonadota bacterium
GATCCAGTTCGAGCAGATCGAGTCAGTCATTCAGCTGCTCGAGGCCGGGCGCCCGGACGAGGCGAAGAAGCTCGTCGCGACCTATGTCATCTCCGACGACATGGCCGAGCGGATCTCCAAGCTCATGGTTCCCCAGCTCAGTTTTGACGATTCGGTCGATCACAAGGGCGTGCTGATCGTCGGCAACTACGGCACCGGTAAGTCGCACTTGATGTCGGTGCTGTCGCTGGTGGCCGAGGATGCGGCCTACGCGCCGATGATTCGCCACCCAAAGGTAGCCGAGGCGGTTGCCCCGATCGCTGGCCGCTTCAAGGTGCTGCGCCTCGAGGTGGGCGGGCTGCAGATGCCGCTGCGCCAGATCATCACCCTGCAGCTTGAGCGTTTCCTCGAAAAGATCGGCGTCGACTACACATTCCCGACGGCCGACAAGGAGCTCAACAACAAGGAGTCCTTCGAGGAGATGATGGCCGCGTTCGGCGAGAAATTCCCCGACCAGGGCGTGCTGCTGGTTGTCGATGAGTTCCTGGAGTACCTGCAGTCCCGTCGCGATCACGAACTGGTGCAGGATCTGGCCATCCTGCGGCAGATCGGCGAAGTCACCAAGCACCTGAAGTTCCGCTTCGTGGCTGGTGTGCAGGAAGCTATTTTCGACAGCGTGCGCTTCCAGCACGTCGCCGACAGCATGCGCCGCGTCAACGAGCGCTTCACCCAGATCCTGATCGATCGGCAGGACGTCAGCTTTGTCGTTTCCGCACGCCTGCTCAAAAAGTCCGCCGACCAGCAGAACAAGATCCGCGAGTACCTCACGCCGTTCGCCAAGTTCTACGGCTCGATGAACGAGCGCATGGACGAGTACGTCCGCCTGTTCCCGGTTCACCCGGACTACCTGAAGACGTTCGAGCAAATCCACTTCACCGAGAAGCGTGGCGCACTCAAGACTATCGAGTCCGCCATGCTGGCCATCCTTGACCAGGACGTGCCCGCCGACAAGCCGCTTTTCATCAGCTACGAGAGCTTCTGGAACACCATCAAGACCAACTCGGTCTTGCGCGCCGACCCCAACATCAAGGAAGTGATGCGCGTCTCCGAAGTACTGGAGTCGCGGGTCCAGCAAGCATTCACGCGCCGGACCTACAAGCCAATGGCGCTGCGCGTCATCAACGCGCTGGCCGTGCACCGTCTGACCACGGGTGGGGACATTCACATTCCGATCGGCCCCACGGCCGCCGAGCTGCGGGACGCCCTGTGCCTGTTCCAGCCGGGCGTGGAGGACATGCCGGGCGACCCGGCCGAGAACCTGCTGTCGATGGTCCAGACCGTGATGCGGGAAGTGCTGAAGACCGTCAACGGCCAGTTCATCTCCAAGGCGCCGGACACCGAGCAGTACTACCTCGACCTCAAGAAAGACATCGACTACGACGCGCAGGTCGAAAAGCGCGCCGAAGCCCTGTCCGATGACGCACTCGACCGTGCCTACTACAGCGCCGTCAAAGCGCTGATGGAGTGCAGCGACGATCTGCGTTACCCGGGCTTCCAGATCTGGCAGTACCAGCTCGAATGGCAGGAACGGCGTGTCGAGCGCATGGGTTACCTGTTCTTCGGCGCCCCGAACGATCGCCCCACGGCCCAGCCCGAGCGCGACTTCTACGTCTACTTCATCCAGCCCTTCGACAAGCCGAAGTTCGCCGACAACAGCCTGTCAGATGAAGTTTTCTTCCGCCTCACAGGCATGGATGACGATCTCAAGCGTCACCTGTCGTCCTACGCGGCGGCACTCGATCTGGCATCGACTGCCAGCGGCGGCGCCAAGGCCATCTATCTTTCCAAGGCACAGGACTTCCTGCGTGCCATGAGCAAGTGGCTGCAGGAAAAGCAGATGACCGCGTTCGAGGTCACCTACCAGGGCAAGAAAAAGAACCTGCAGGAGTGGGCCAAAGGCGTGTCTCTGCGTGACCGGGCGCGGCTTGGTGCGGACGAGCGCATCAACTTCCGCGACGTGGTGAACGTCATTTCCGGCCTGGTGCTGGGCCAGCGCTTCGTCGATCTCTCGCCGGAATACCCAAC
>CAISDJ010000039.1 GCA_903884105.1 uncultured Pseudomonadota bacterium
AGTGCCGGTGAGCACTAGCCGCATTCGAGATCCAAACCCGTGCAGCAGCGATCACCGCCCGCCTCAGGTCCCGCAGCGATGTGACGCCGCGCAGCGCTCTTGGCTGGACGGAAATTCCATCCAGCGCGCCGGCCGGCAGTCCCCATTCCCGCTCCACGTCCCGCAGGACGTAGGGGACTACACGCTGCAGGTGCGCCGAGGTCGGTCGCTCGATGTCCAGGATGCGCAGTCGGCTGCGCAGCGCCGCGGACAGATGCGTCGTGTCGTTGCAAGTGAAGACGTAGAGCAGCGGACGCAGGTCGCACTCGACCTGCAGGAACGGATCGCGCCAACGCCGGGCCTCCTCGGGCTCGAGCAGGGAGAGCAACGCCGCGTGAACTGGGGGGCTGTTGCGCGTGCTGTCCGCCGTCTTGTCCAGTTCATCGAAGCACATCAGCACCGAGGCACAACCTTTGAGGAGCGGTCGCAACAGCGGTGAGGGTTGGCCGGAGCTCCAGCCCCGTGCCGTGCCCAGGATGCACATGGCGTCAGTAACCCCGGACAACGATGTCGTCATCGATTGGATGCCGAGCACTTTGGCAAGGCGCCGAGCCAGACGGGTCTTGCCTGTGCCCGAGGGCCCAACGAGCAGCAGCGGATGAAAGCCGAGCCTGACGCTGCCGAAGGCGCGCCGACCGTTCAGCTCGTCGAACAGCGCAGTCAGGGCGGTTTCGGCCCATGGAAACTCGGTCAGCAACAGCGCACGCGCTTTGTCCAGCCCGGCCTGACTCGGCAGTCGCGCCACCGGCATCGGCCGACGCAAAGGCTCGTACTGCATGAGCTGTGCTTTGTCCCCATCGTCCCGCGCGGTGGGAAATTCCGCCGCCACGACGGTGTGCAAAAGCGAGCCTGGCTCTGCCGAGGCGGTCGGCGCGCCCGCTGCGGCGCCCGCGCTCGCGTTGGTGGTCGACGGCGCAGCATCCGCGTCCACTGCGTACAGCCCCTCGCTGAGCGCCAGCTCGAGCCGCCGGACGGCGGGCTCTCCGTACATGCCGGGATCAGCGTCAAGACCATCGAAGCCCAGGCGGGCCAGCGTTCGCCAGACCTCGATACCCAGGGTCCGCAGGAAATGCTGTCGCGCCTGGTTCGCGGGCGCCCGCTTGCCGGGCTTGCCAAACATGCAGAACAGGCGGATGTGGCGTATGCCGGCCATGCGCTCTTTGACAGGCATCGTTGCCAGTAGGTCGACATGTTGGCTTGTCAGCTGCCCAATGAAATCGGCCAACGGATTGAGCGCGCGGCGAATCCTGGTCGGCTCGCCTTGCACCCAGCGCACACCACCGACCAAAATTGGAACTCCTGCAGTCCCACGGTCCGTTCGGAACTCATCGAGCGTCACGTCCACCATGTCGAGTCTGGCGCCGAACTCAGCTTCGGCGGCGACGCAGGAGAAGTGTCGAGATTGAACGTGAGAGGCAACTTCTGCGATGAAGTCATATCGGCGCGGGACTTCCTCCAGCCCAGAGTCGAACAGGCTCACCAAGTCGGTGAGTGCCGTTGCGCGTCGCTCCGGGTCGTCGGCTGTGAAGCACTCGTGGGCGAGGGTCTGCAGCTCGCGGAATTCCTCTGGGCTGCTGTAGCTGTACGGCATCAGGCGCAGAAAAAGGTGACGGCGATCGACTGGCAACGCCCGGCGTATGGCGGACAGTGCCGGACGCTGTTCCGATGAAGGACCTCTGTACCTCATGGTTTGATCACTGAGCCACCACCTTTGCGGACGGCAAATCGATGACCAGCCGACCATCGAACTCGGCGTTCTCGAAGTGCATCTCCTCGGCGCACCGAATGGAGTTCAGTCCCATCGGGTAGCCGCTCGGGTTGCAGACGACCCGGCATCCGCGTTCGACGTAGTCCGACGAGTTGTGGTGGTGGCCATGGATCCAAACCTGGGCCTGCTCCAGCAACTCAGGCAGATCGGTGACGAATGCTCCGGTGAGCGGGTCTCCTTGAAACCGGGGGTGGACCGACCGCTCGGAGGGGGCGTGGTGCGTGATCACGACGGTCTCACCAGCGAAGGGCTTTGCCAACTC
>CAISDJ010000040.1 GCA_903884105.1 uncultured Pseudomonadota bacterium
AGACCTCGCGGATCTCCTCGACAGTCGCGCCGTTGGTCAGCGCGCCGCGCACATGGGTCTTGAGTTCATGCGGCCGATTGAGTGCGCACAGCATCGCGAGATTCAGGAAACTGCGCGTCTTGCGTTCGAGTCCTTCCCGGCCCCACACGGCGCCCCAGCAATACTCCGTCGTCAGGTCCTGCATCGCGCGGTTGAAGTCGGTGGCGGAACTGATCGCCTTGTCAACGAACTCCTTGCCGAGCACGCTCTTGCGGATCTCGAGCCCACGATCGTAAGTCGCCTGGTCCATTTTTCTCTCCTGAAGTAATCCGAATCCTGACGTTGCCTACTTCTTGGGCCAAACCGGTTGCGCCATTGCCAGCTGCGGCGGCATCACGGTGACGGGAATCCCGGACTGCCACTGCACGACGGTCATGCCGGCACCGACGCGACGCCCCTTCGCATCGAAGCGCACTTCACCGCCGGGGTAGTACTTCGACGGACCCCCATTCATCGTCCTGAGCGCCGTCGCCACCGACGCGCGGTCGGCCTTGCCGGCTGCCTCAAGCGCGTTCTTGATGACCCACATGTCGCCGTACGTCGAGATCGCGTTCTGCGTCATCCAGGGTTCCTTGTAGCGCGACTTGAACTCAGCGATCAGCGCTTCGTGCCCCTTGAAGCCCCAGTTGGCAACGCACGTGAGCACGCCCTGCAGGAATTCCGGCGCCACGGTCTGCAGCATGTCGGGCTCGGCAATCGCGATGCCGAACGACACCGTCGGGATGCGGCCCTGCCCCAGACCGAATTCGTTCATCTTCTCAAGCACGAGCTTTGCATCGGATATGACGGTCGGCAGGAAGAACAGCAGGTCCGGCCGCGCCGAGCGCACCTTCTGTACCAGCGATGTCGCATCAGCCAGCGGCGGCGTAAAGGTTTCATCGACGACGAGCTTCAGTCCGTTCGCCGCGAGGAGTCGTTCCCGCATGGGTTTCACTGAGGCAATCGACGCACCCGTGTTGTCCGTGATGATGGCGACCGTCTGCGGCCGCTTGCCCGTCGCGGCCTGTGCCAGCTTCATGATCTCTGGCAACGCCTGCTCCGCCTGGGCCTGCGCGGTTGCCGAGGTCTGGAAGACATACTTGAAGCCGCGATCGGTAATCGAATCCGCGTAGGACAGCGTGAGCAAGGGCAGGCTCGCGCGCTCGGTCACTTCCGTCACGGCCAGCGTAAACGAACTCAGGTAAGCACCGATGGCGGCGACGAGGTCAGTCTGCTGAGCGACCATGCGCTGCGCGGCGTTCTTCGCCTTCTCCGTGGTATCGCCACAGTCGATCACGGACAGCCCGAGCCTCACGCCGCCGAGCGCCTTCACGCCGCCCTGCGCGTTGATGTGATCGATGGCCATTTCCGCACCATGTCGCATCACATTGCCCGGACGGGCATACAGCCCAGACAAAGGCACGAGCAGGCCTACCTTGATCTCGGCCGGCTGCGCAGCCCACAGCCGCCACGAGGCCAGCCCGAGCGTCGCGCCCGCGAGCAGCGTTCGCCTTGAAATCGGGTTGTCGGACTCGGCCATGATGCGCTTCCCCTTGAACTGCCTGCGCTCGGTCAGGACTTCTTCGGCCAGATGGGCGTGCCCAACGCGAGGTTGGGCGGATACACCGTCACGGGCACTCCCGATTGCCATTGCACGATGACCACGCCGGCGCCAATCCGTCGTCCCTTGTCATCGAACTTCAGGATGCCGCCGGGGAAGTATTTTGCTGGCGCTCCATCGAGATTGCGGAACGCACCGGCCACGGCTTGGGCGTCCGCCTTGCCGGCCTTTTCGAGTGCGTCCTTGATCAGCCACATGTCACCGTACGTGGAGATCGCGTTCTGCGTCATCCACGGCTCCTTGTACTTCATCTTGAGCTCGTTGATGAGGGCTTCGTGCCCCTTCGAGCCCCAGTTCGCCACGATGCTCATGATCCCCTGCACGACATCGGGAGACACGCTCTGCAGCATGTCGGGCTCGGCGATGGTGATGCTGAATGACACCGTGGGGATCCGGCCCTGCCCCAACCCGAACTCCTTGATCTTCTCGAGTCCGAGCTTCGCGTCCGACACCGCGTTCGGCATGAACAGCAGCAGATCCGGCCGTGCCGAGCGCACCTTCTGGATCAGCGGCGTCGCATCAGCCAGTGGCGGCGTCCAGATCTCTTCGACAACGAGCTTGAGTCCCAGCTGCGCGAATACTTTCTCCTTGAGCGCCTTGGCTGTCGCGACCGACGTGCCCGTGTTGTCCATGATCATCGCCACGGTCTGGGGCCGCTTTCCCGAGGCCGCCTCCGCCAGCTTCATGAGCTCCGGCAGGCCGATGGCAGACTGCACGCTCGCAGGCGCCGCGGTCTGGAAGATGTACTTGAAGCCGCGCTCCGTCAGCAGATCCGAGTAGGACAAGGTCAGCATCGGCAGCTTGGCGCGCTCCGTCACCTCGGTGACGGCCAGCGTAAAGGAACTAAGATAGGCACCGGTCGCGGCCACCAGCTCGGTCTCGTTGGCGACCATGCGCTGGGCGGCGTTCTTGGCCTTTTCGGTCGTGTCACCACAATCGATGACGACCAGCTTGAGCTTGGCTCCTCCGAGCGCCTTGACGCCGCCCTGAGCGTTGATGTGCGCAATGCCCATCTCGGCGCCCATGCGCATCACCTGGCCGGGGCGGGTGTAGATGCCCGACAGGGGCACGATCAAGCCGACCTTCACTTCCTTGGGCAGCTGCGCGCGCGCCACCCCGAACAGGCCGAGCGAAGCCGCGCCTGTGGCGAGCAGCTCGCGCCGGGTCAGCGCATTCAAGGTCTTGTCTTCCGTACTCAAGGTAGCCTGCTCCTGTGATGCCGCTGTCCGCGACTACATGCCAAGGTAGGCCTGACGCACCCGGTCGTCGGCCCGCAGCGATTGATTGTTCCCTTCAAGGACGACCCGACCGGCCTCGAGGACATAGCCGTGATCGGCGGACTCGAGGGCCTCGGCCACCCGCTGCTCGACCAGCAAGATCGTCAGGCCGGACTGTTTGCGGATGTCGATCAGCCGCTCGAAAATAAAATCAGCAATCGCCGGTGACAGCCCCATCGAGGGCTCGTCCAGCATCAGCAGCTTCGGCGACGACGCGAGTCCCCTGCCAATCGCCAGCATCTGTTGCTGGCCGCCCGACAACGTGCCCGCCAGCTGGTCGCGACGCTCGGCCAGCACCGGCAGCCACTCGAAGATGCGTTCGATGTTCGCTCGCCAGTCGCGCCTGCCTGCCTCCGTGACGGCTCCCATCTCGAGGTTCTCCATGACAGACAGCGACGGGAACACCTGGCGTCCTTCCGGCACATGCGCGATGCCGAGATGCGGACGCCGCGACGGCGGCAGCGCGAGCAGGTCCGCCCCTTCGAACGTGATCGATCCGGCGCTCGGCGTCACGATGCCAGAGATGCTCTTGAACAGGGTGGTCTTGCCAGCGCCATTCGGTCCTACAATGGCCACGAACTGACCGGCCTGCACGCGAATGGACACCCCCTTAAGCACCGGGACTGCCGAATAGCCGGCACTCAAGGCGTCAATGGTCAGCATGGCCCGCCCACTTCTTCCCGAGATAGGCCTCGATCACGCGGGGATCGCGGGTCACCGACTCCGGCAAACCCTCGACCAGCACCGCACCGTGATCCAGCACCAGAAAGCGATCGACCAGCTTCACCATCGTCTGCATGGTGTGCTCGATGATCGCGATGGTGACGCCTTCCGCGGCCAGGCGCCGGATTACCCCCACCACTTCCTCGGCTTCCTGGGACCCGAGTCCGGCCAGTGTCTCATCAAGCAGCAGGACCTTCGGCTGGCTCGCGAGTGCGCGCGCCAGCTCCATGAGGCGCAGTTCCTTGGTCGTGAGCTCAGCGGCCAAGCGGTCAGCAATCGCGGCCAGGCCCACGCGCTCGATGGCGGCGGCGGCATGTTGCCGCGCTTCCTGATCCGTCTTTGCACGGACAAACGCACCGACAATGACGTTGTCTGCGACGGACATCCGCAGGAACGGCCGCATCACCTGGAACGTGCGTCCGATCCCGGCCTCGCACAACTCATGAGGTTTGCGCCCCGTCATGTCTCGCCCATCGAGCCATACCGTACCGGCATCAGGACGCAGGAAGCCGTTCAGCAGGTTGAACAGCGTCGTCTTGCC
This sequence comes from uncultured Pseudomonadota bacterium, assembly GCA_903884105.1. GTDB lineage: Bacteria > Pseudomonadota > Gammaproteobacteria > Steroidobacterales > Steroidobacteraceae > CAIUGU01. The sequence goes on from CAISDJ010000040.1 coordinate 4,181, forward strand.
AGCCCCGTTCGGTCCGATGATGCCCAGGATGGCGTTGCGCTGCAGCTGGAAGCTCACCTCCTGCACCGCGTTGAGTCCTGAGAACGAGCGGGAGAGACCCCGCACCTCGAGAATGACCTCTCCCGTCGCCGGCGTGCGTTCGAATGCCGGGGCCGCAGCACCGACTGGGCCCGCTGTCTCGGCAGCCTCAACGACAACTGGCGCATGCGGGCGGCGCTTGCGAACGACGTCGCGGATCTTCCAGAAGAGCCCTTCCGGCGCGATCAGGACCACGGCGATGATCGCCAACCCGAAGATCACGCCCTGGATGCCGGGCAACCGCGAACCGAGCCCGGCCTGCAGGACTTCCGCCAGCGGAATCAGGATCACTGCGCCGATGATCGGGCCCCACACGGTCCCGATCCCGCCGAACATGGCGACGGTGAGTGCTTGGGCGGACACGAGCATGCCGAATACCGACTGTGGCGTGACAACGAGCAGGACGATGGCATAGAACGCGCCGATGCCGCTGGCAATCGCTCCACTCAACGTGATGGCCCGGAGCTTCCAGGCAAACGTGTTGATGCCCGCCGCTTCGGCCGCCGCGGCATTCTGCTTGATCGCGAGGAGTGCCCTTCCGAACCGGGAACGCTCGATGTATTGGGTCAATAGCGCTGTACCGACCAGCAGGACGAGCGCGAGCAGCGTGTAGACGCGCCCGTCCGCAAACTGCATGTAGGCAATCGGCGACTCGCGCTTGATGGGCAGCGACACTTCCTGGAAGCCGAGCCATTCGAACACGTACAGAATCGCCAGCGGATAGGCGAGCATGGCCAATGCGAAATAGTGTCCCTGCAACCGGAACGTCGGGAAGCCCACCAGCAATCCCGCCAGACCGCCGAACAAGGCGCCCATCGGGATCAGCAGCCAGGGCGTGATATCGAAGTAGATCTGTCCGAGTACCGTGGTGTACGCGCCAATGCCGAAGAAGGCGGCATGCCCGAACGAGATCAGCCCGGTGTAGCCGCTGAGGAGGTTCCAGGACAGACCGAATACGGCCCACACCAGGACCAGGGTCATCATCAGCTGGTAGTAGGAATTGGTAATCGACAGCGAGACGGCCGCAAACACCGCTGCGAACAGCAGAACCGGGACCGACGGCTTCAACGTGAACAGCTTCATGTCCGCTCGACGTTGCGACCAAAGAAGCCCTGCGGCCGGAAGAAGACGATCAACAGAAAGACGACGAAGATCGCGGCATTCTGCAACTGGGTCGGCAGGATCAGCGTCGACATCTGCTGCACCAGGCCGATGGTCATCCCTCCCCAGAACGCCCCCACGATGCTGCCCATGCCCCCGAGCACGACACCGGCATACATGACGATCACGTAGTCGACGCCGACGAACGGGTGGAACGGATAGTTGGTGGCCAGCAAGCCACCGGCGATTGCCGTGATGCCCGTGCCGAGGGCGAATGCAATGCGATGGGCGCGATCGACGTCGATGCCCATGTACGTCGCAGCCACGGAATTGTCGGCTGCGGCCCGCAGCTGCTTGCCGAGCCGTGAGCGGCTGATGAGCAGTGCCAGCCCCGCCATGATGGCGACTGCCATCAGCGCGTCGATGCCGCGGGCCTTGTTGACGAAGACACTCATGTCGAGGAACGGCCCGAGTTCCCAGGCCGAACTCGACAAGGGCGTGCGGATCGAGGCCAGCACTGAGCCGAACGCCATCAACCCGCCGTTCTGCAACACCAGCGCGATGCCGAGCGTCAGGACGAGCTGCGCGTGGTGCCCCTCCCCTTCGAGCGAAGCCGTGCGCGTCCCCGACACCCGCGAGATCAGCAGTCGATGCACGACGTAGCCGACCAGCGCGAGGATCGGTCCGGCCGCGAGGATCGACACGAAGGGCCCCCACGTCGTCCCGAAGACGGCACCGACTCCGAATGCGGTAAAGCAGTAGAACGCCGCGTACATGCCCAGCATCATGAAGTCGCCCTGGGCGAAGTTGATGACGCGCATGACGCCGAAGATCAGCCCGAGGCCGACGCACATGATGCCGTAGATGGCGCCGATCAACAGACCGGCGACCAGCGCCTGGAATATCCCCTCGACCAGTGCCGTCACGGCGTTCCCCTGTTTCAGTCCTAGCCGCGCATCTCGACGCCGGCCCATTCTTCCAGGACCTTGGCGATCGACGTGAAGTCGGACGTCGCGCCGAAGCGTGCGTTGGTGATCGCCAGCATCTGCCGCACCGCCGCCCCGCACACCATGGGCACACCCATCGCCTCCGCCTCGTCGACGCAGAGCCGCACGTCCTTGTAGGACAGTCCCGTCGCGAAACCGAAGTCGAAGGTGCCGGGCAACACCGCCCGTGGGAATTTGTCGATCGATGCGCTGTTGCGTCCGCTGCTGGCATTGATGATGTCGATGAGGACACGGGCATCGAGCCCGGCCTTGACCCCCATCGCCACCGCTTCCGAGGTAATGACGAGCGCTGCCGCCGCCATCAGGTTGTTGGCAAGCTTGGCAGTCTGGGCCAGACCCGGCAGCTCCCCGGTATAGAAGAGCTTGCCGAAGACCTGCAACAGCGGTTCCACACTGGGGTAGGTCGCCTTCGGACAGGACACCATTACCGCAAGAGTACCCGCCACCGCACCCTTGATGCCGCCGCTGACGGGCGAATCGACCAGCGTGATGTTCTGCTTGGCAAGTCCCGCCGCGACCAGCTTCGCGGCGCCCGGTCCGGAGGTCGACAGGTCGATCACTGTCCTGACCCGCGTACCAGAGGCCACGCCGTCTTGCCCGAGCACAACGGCCTTCATGATGTCAGGGGTCGGCAGACTGACCAGAACGATCTCCGCGACCCTGGCCACTTCGGCAGGGGTCTTCGCAAGCTGCGCACCCCGAGCCACGAGCGGCGCCGTCGCCTCGCTGCTGATGTCATGGACACACAGCCGGTAACCCGCATCGAGCAACCGTCCGGCCATGGGTCCGCCCATCCGGCCGACGCCGACGAAACCGATGACCTCACCCGTCATGCCCTTCTCCCCCGGAAAACTGTCATTGCAGTGTTACTTCTTTGCTTCGATCGCCGCCTTCAACAGCGGCGTCAAGCGTTCCACTTCACTCTTCACGAACACCTGCAACCACGCGGCCGAGCGCTCCGCCTTGGGCGGAACGATTCCGCCCTGCTCCCCGAGCCGCTTGCGCAAGTTGTCGTCATCCAGCGCCTTGTCGAGCGCTGCGTTGAGTCTGGTGATGACGTCGGACGGCGTCCCCTTCGGGGCGAACAACGCGTTCCATGCGATGAGCTGGAAAGCAGGCAGGCCAGCCTCTTTCGTGGTCGGCACGTTCGGCAACGCAGGCGACCGTTCGTTCGAAGCAATCGCATAGGCCTTGATCGTGCCGCCCTTCACTTGCTCGACATATGTCACCACCTGGTCGCACATCAGGTCGATCTGGCCGGCCAGCATGTCGTTGAGCGCAGGACCGGTACCGCGATAGGCGACCTGCGTGATCTTGACGCCCATCGCCGCATTGAAGAGCGTGCACGACGTGTAGGAGATCGAGCCCACCCCTGCGTGAGCCTCATTCAGCTTCGCCGCGTTGGTCTTCGCATACGCGATGAGTTCCTTGAGATCCTTGGGCGGCAAGTCTTTTCGGCCCACAATCAGCACCGGCGCGAGGGCCGCCATGCCGATCGGGGCAAAGTCGGTGACGGGGTTGTAGCGCAGCTTGGGGTAGACAGCAGGTGCCGTACCATGCGTACCCATCTGGCCCATCATGATCGTATAGCCGTCTGGTTTTGCCTGGGCCACGCGCGCGGTTGCCGTGGTCCCGCCCGCACCCAGCTCGTTCTCGATAATGATCTGCTGGCCCAACGCCTTCGACATCTGCTCGGCGACGATGCGTGCGATCGCGTCAGTCGGCCCGCCTGCCGCAAATGGGACGACCATCGTGATCGGATGTGTCGGCCAGCTTTGGGCTTGCGCGTTGCCGGCAATCAGAGCCAGTAGTGCCCCAAGCACAACACAGCAGCGCCTCATCCCTGCTTCTCGACGAGACCTTTGAGAGCCACTCTCGCCGCCTGCTGGATGTGATGCTCCGAGGCTTCCGCCGCCGCATCTGCATCGCGCCGGCGAATGGCCGCCACCAGGCTGCGGATCTCGCGAATGCTTTGCTTCGCACGCTTCGGCGAGGATAGCGTCAGGCGCCGCAGCAGCGTGACCCGGTCATTCAATGACCGCAGCAGCGACTGGATCATGCTGTTGCCCGACCCTTCGAAGAAAACATCGTAGAAGTCCTGCTTGGCCGCCAGGATCCGCTCAACGTCCTGCGCTTCGTAGGCCTCGGCCAGTTGGTCGACCGCCGCGCCCAGCTGCTCCACTTGTGCAGCCGTCGCATGCTCGACGAACAGGCGGGCCGCGAGCGCCTCAAGCGCTGCCCGGACCTGATAGACGCTGACGGCGTCCGCAGCGGTGAGGCTCTTCACCGAGGGGCCGCGGTTCGGAACGATGTCGATGAGACCGTCGCTCTCGAGTTCGCGTAGCGCTTCCCGCACAGAGGGCCGACTCACCCCGAGCAGCTCGCAGAGATCCCGCTCGACCAGCCGCTGCCCGGGAGCGAACCGGCCGCTGGTGATGGCATTCCGCAAAACCTTGGCGGTCTGGCGCCTGACGGGAGCCGCCACGGCAGTCACGCGCATGGAAGTGTCGTTGCCGTGCTCTTTCATGGTGTGCACCCCTCCGCAATCCCGCCAAGGAAACTCACGATTGCATGCCCCAGCGGCGGATCGTTCTCTGTTCCAATGTCCTGAACACGAGGTTCTCCACCGCGAGGCCGAAAATGATCACCATCAGCAGGCCGGCGAACACGCTTGGAATCTCAAGCAGGTTCTTGTTCTGGAAAATGAACCAGCCAAGTCCGCCCCCGCTTGAACTGACGCCGAAGACCAGTTCTGCCGCAATCAGCGCGCGCCACGCGAAGGCCCAGCCGATCTTGAGGCCCGTCAGGATGCTGGGCAGCGCGCCTGGAATGAGGATCCGCGTGACATACGCGAATCGCGACAGGCCGTAGTTTTGCCCCACCATGCGCCATGTCTGGCTGACCGAGCGGAAACCGGTATGCGTATTCAGCGCCACCGACCACATCACCGCATGCACGAGCACGAAAATAATGCTGCCATTGCCTAAGCCGAACCAGATCATGGCGAGCGGCAACAGCGCGATCGACGGCAATGGATTGAACATGGCGGTCAGCGTATCGAGCAGATCGGCCCCGACGCGTGTCGCGGTGGCAAACGCCGTCAGCAAGGCCGCGCACACGAGCCCCAGAACGTAGCCCTGCAGCAACGTTGTCACCGAGACGACCGTGGCACTCAGCAGCTCGCGGGACCGGAGTCCTTGCAGGAACGCGCGCGCCGTGTCGATGAACGTCGGAAAGAGCAGCGGATTGTCGAGCCAGCGCGCATACCCTTCCCAGACCAGCGCCAGCGCAATCAGCATGAGGGTCTTGCGAACCTCGCCGCGGTCGAAGATCCGCTCCAGCAGCCCGAGGGGCTTCGCCACCACGCCGAACCCGGTCGGCGGGTTGTCGTTGATGTAGTCCGGTCGCTCCGGGCCTCGCGCCGTCTCGTCACTCATGGGCAGCTCTCCGACCATCGGGCTCTCCCTCGAACAGCAGCGACTCGATCCGGGCTGACAGCCTGCGGCCATCCGCGCCTATGGCATCGATACCCGTGCTCCCCAGCTCCGCGCGGACACGCCCTGGATGCGGCGTCAACAGCAGGATGCGGTTGCCGATGCGCACAGCCTCGGCGATGGAGTGCGTGACGAACAGCAGCGTCACGCGGGTGTCTTCCCACAGCTGCAGCAGTTCCTCCTGCATCTGCCCTCGCGTCAGCGCATCGAGCGCCGCGAACGGTTCGTCCATCAGCAGGATCTCGGGCTCCATGGCCATGCCGCGGGCAATGGCAACGCGTTGCTTCATGCCGCCCGACAGCATGTGGGGATAGCTGTCCGCGAACTTCGTGAGCTTGACCTTCTCGATGTAGTGCCGCGCGCGATCCACCGCCTCGCCGCCAGAGAGCCGACCGCTCGACGTCAGCGCGAACAACACGTTCTGCTCGACCGTCTTCCACGGCAGCAGCTGGTCGAACTCCTGGAATACGAGTACGCGATCCGGGCCGGGACGCGTGATCTGCCGTTCGCCCAGCGTGATCGTCCCTTCCACCGGCTTGATGAAGCCACCGACAGCCTTGAGGAGCGTCGACTTGCCGCAGCCGGAAGGCCCCAGGATCACGTAGCGGTCCGACTTGCGGACAGAAAAGCTGACCCGATAGGTCGCCGTGACCAGGTGATCGCGCGCACGGTACTGCAGCGTCACGCCGTCAACGTCAAGCAAGGGCTTCTGCACTTCGGTAGCCATGCGGTGGGCCTAGCTCCCGCCGGCGATCTCGGGCGTCGCAAAGAACAGGTCCGACAACGCCGCCGGCCGGTTCTTCAGCGAACCGTTTTCCTGCATGAAGTTCGCGTACTTGAGGACGTTCTCGGGCTTCAGGGTGTACTTGGTCGAGGGAGTGTCCAGCACCTTCACGAGTTCGTCGATGCTCCAGCCCTTGCCGCCCATCGATTCGAGCAACACGCCGGCCGCGGCACGACGGTCTTCGGCAATCATCTCCTGCGCCCGCTTCAGCGCCTTGAGCACCGCCCCGTAGACCTTGGGGTTTTCCTTCTGGAACTTCGTCGTGGTCGAGATCATCGTGAATGTGGTCGAGCCGCCCATGACGTCGTCCGAGTTCATCAGTGTCCTGATCGCCGGATCCTTGAGCTCGCGCTGGTCGAACGGCGGCGAGGCCCAATGGCCCACAATGCCCCCTCCGCCAGCCAGCAACCCGATCAGCGCATCGGGATGCGCCATCGTCACCGTGGTGGGATCGAAGCGGAACACCTGGCCCTTGCCGTACTTCTGCGCGGCGTACATCTGCATGACGATCGACGGGATGGATACCCTCACGGAGGTGACGGCGAGTTTCTGATTCGCCGCGAGGGTGTCCAGTGATTTGAGCTGCGCCACGCGCGCATTCAGCACCATTGGCATGGAGCTGATGGCGGCCACGCCTTTCACACCGACATTCGAGCGGGTGCGGTCCCACAACACCAGGAACGCAGGCGGCCCTGCGGAGATGAAATGCGCCGAGCCAGACAGCAGCGCGTCGTTCATGATTGCCGGTCCGCCGATGGTCGACCAGTTGACCTTGATCTTGACGCCCGCCTCGGCGGCATACTTCTCGATGAGCCCGTGCTTCTGCATCATGTTGAGCGGCAGGAAGCCGAAGCCGCCGGCGCCCAGCGGTATCTTGAGTTCGGAGACTTCCGCCCGGGCCGCGAGCGGCGCGAGACCGATCAGCGCCAGGACAAGGAAATTTCGCAGGATGCTCATCGTCTCCTCCAGGAGCCGGCCGCGCGGCCAGGCCAGCGCTATGCGGGAATGCAGCGGTCGATCAATTCGCGTGTATCGCTCAATGACTCGATGGACCAGCAGGCTGCGATGGCCGCTTCGCGCTGCGTGAGTGGCAACACCGTGGCCTGGTCCCGGAACTTCGTCTCGAGCTGCGCATCGCTCAGGGGGCGCTTGAGATTGCCGAGCGACCCTTCGAGCGTCTTGTGCAGCGTGCGGCCATCCTGCAGTTGCAGCTTGATCACGACCGAGTCGTCGTTCACCGATGGATCGCCTATCGCCTCGGTGATTTCGCGCAAGCGCTTGAGCGGCGGATCATTGACGGCTTCGTCAGTGAAATCCTCGAGCGCTCCCCGGCCTCGCCCCAGCCCGATCGCGGCAGCGTGGTAGATGGAGAACTTGCCCTCGAGGCCTGCGCTGATGACCTTCTTGTCGCACAGATCCTTGACCAGCGGTGCAACACGGAGTTCCACCGACTCGATCTGCTCAGGGACAAGGCCGTACTGTTCACGCAACTGGGTGCAGGCATCGATTGTCGGGTGGATGACGATGCCACTCGGATAAGGCTTGTAGGTGTTGACGCGCAGGTCGAAGTCGATTCCCAGGCGATCGGTGATCCTGTCGAGATCGTACTTTGCTGCCGTCACAGCCGCGAAACCACGCGGGCTTTCAAGCGGGAATCGCCCGCTCGTGAAGCCTTTCTGCGCAAGGAGCGCGGCCATATAGCCGCTCTGCGCAGAGCGACCCGGGTGGAAACCCTTGCCCATCGAACCGAACATCTCGCGCAAGCCCGCCGCCTGCGTGGCGGCGAGGCCGATGGCGTACGTCATGCGCTCCGCATCGAGCCCGAGCAGCTTGCCCACGGCGACCGCTGCACCGAAGACGCCGATGGATCCGGTGCTGTGCCAGCCCGCCTCGTAGTGGGCCGGGTAAGTTGCGTTGCCGATGCGCGAGACGACTTCGAAGCCGAGGATGAAGGCATGCAGGAAATCCGGCCCGCTGACCTTGTTGACGCTGGCGTAAGCGAGCAATGCGGAGGCCACCGGCGAACTTGCATGGATGTAGTTCTTCGGCAGGGTGTCGTCGTAGTCATGGACGTGGGAGCTGATGCCGTTCAGCAACGAGGCAAACAACGGATCGTAGCGTTCCGGCCGGCCGATCACGGCACACGTCGGCGGGCCCGCGAACGGCGCCAGCGCCGCAATCGCGATATCCATCGCAGGCTGCCGGGCGCCGCCCAGCGCGCAGCCGACAATGTTCACCAGCGCGCGTTTGCCATCATGACGGACATCCGCCGGAATCGCTTCGGCACGACTCTTGAGGAGATAGTCAACCAGTTCAGCCGTGCAAGTCATCTGTCCCCTCTCCCTCACCGGTACCCGCCAGAAGCCGCTGCTAGTGCTTGTCGTGCAACTCGAGACCGGCGAGTTTTTCGCTCAATTGGGCCACCGCCGTGTGGTCGGCCTTGGGGCCCAGCATCACGGACGCACCCGCCCACATCTCGCGGCACATCGCCGCAAACGGCGTGCTGACACCTCCGGCACGGGCCACTTCCATCGCAATGCTCAGGTCCTTGACCATCAATTCGATCGAGAACCCGGAATCGAACTTCCGCGACATCACGTACTGCTTGAACTTCTTCTGCGTGCTGTTGTTCATGCCGGTCGAGGCATTGAGGATGTCCACCATCGTGCCCTCGTCGATGCCGAATTTCGCACCGATCAGCAGGGCCTCGATGCCGATCAGGAAGCCACCGGCCGACACGAGGTTGTTGAGCGCCTTCATGGCGTGGCCACTGCCGATCTTTCCGGTGCGGATCACCGAGCCCATCGCGGCAAGGATCGATTGCGCCGCTTCAATGGCGGAGGCATCCCCACCGGCCATGATCGTCAGTTGCCCGCTCTTCGCACGTGGCACACCGCCCGACACCGGGGCATCGAACAGTGTCACACCCTGTTTGGCAAGCTGCTCCGCGAAACGCACGGTCTCGCCGGGAATGCCCGATGTCATGTCGATGACAACCGATCCTTTGCGCAGCCCGCCCGCCACGCCATCGGGCGCAAACAACACCTTCTCGACGATCGCGCTGGTCGGCAGAATGGTGATGACGACGTCGGCCACCTTGCCAAGCTCACCGAGCGAACCCACGTGCGTTCCCCCTACCTCAGCGAGGAAGCGATCGACCTGGTCCTTGCGGACATCGTGGGGTGCGACGGCATGGCCGGCCTTGAGCAGGCAGCTCGCCATGGGCCAACCCATGGCGCCGAGTCCGATAAAGCCGATCAGCGGTTTGGTGGTTGCAGTCATGGCTACGTTCCGAATTGAAACCTTAGATCTTGCCTTCTTCTTTCAGCACTTCGGCAGCCACTTTCAGGCTGTCGAGACCGGCTGGCACGCCGCAGTAAATGGCGACCTGCATCATCACTTCGCGGATTTCATCCGGTGTCAGGCCGTTGTTGAGCGCGCCACGCACATGCAGCCGGACTTCATTCGGACGGTTGAGCGCGGAGATCATCGCCAGGTTGATGAAACTGCGCGTGCGGCGGTCGAGGCCGGGCCGGGTCCAGATCTCGCCCCAGCACCACTCGGTCACGAGCTTCTGCATGGGCGCAGTGAAATCATCCGCCGCGGCCAGCGACTTGTTCACGTGCGCCTCGCCGAGCACTTCGCGGCGAACCTTCAGACCCTTGGCGAACTGCTCACCCTGGAACTCGGGACGATCGGACATGGCGTTTTCTCTCCGCAGACGACAGGACATGACGAGGGGCGCGACGGTATGCTGCATGCAGATTGTCTGTCAATACGCTTGTCAGGGCCGAGAGCTGCGCGCGCCGGTCACGCGACGAAACTTTTCCGGCATACTGATGCGCACCATGTCATCACGGCCTTCAACTCCTTCTTCCGGACTGTCGCGCAACCTCGCGGAATTCCTCGCCACCGCCCGCCCTGAAGACATGCCGACCGCAGTGCAGCACGAAGCGAAGCGCTCGCTGCTCAATTTCTTCGCCACCGCACTCGGTGGGTGTCGCGATATCGCCGTCGAGCACGCCCTCAGCGTCGTCTCGCCATTCGCGGGCGCAGGGCAAGCGTCCGTCATTGGCCGGCATGAGCGACTCGACGCATTGAACGCGGCCTTCCTCAATGCCATCAGCTCCAATGTCTTCGACTTCGACGACACGCATCCCGGCACTGTCATCCATCCTTCAGCGCCGGTCGCGCCTGCGCTTTTTGCGCTTGCCGAAACGCGCCGCCTCACTGGTCGCGAGCTGCTGCACGCCTTCGCGCTGGGTGTCGAGGTCGAATGCCGCATCGGCAACGCCGTCTCGCCCGGCCACTACGCGCGCGGCTGGCATATCACCTCGACCTGCGGCGTCTTCGGTTCGGCCGTCGCCACGGCCAAGTGCCTCGGACTCAGAGGCGAACAAATGCTGTGGGCGCTTGGGGCCGCATCGGCGCAATCCGGTGGCCTGATTGAAACCCTGGGCACGATGGCCAAGAGCCTGAGCGTCGGCAATGCGGCCCGCAACGGCATGATTGCCGCCTTTGCTGCCCACTCCGGCCTCACGGGACCGGAGATGCCCCTCGAAGGACCGCGCGGCTTTGCACACGTATTCGGAACGAATCCGGATTTCAGCCGGATCAGCGCAGGCCTGGGCGAGCGCTGGGAAGCGCTGCGCAATACCTACAAGCCCTACCCCTGCGGCATCGTGCTGCACGCGGTGATCGACGCATGCCTGGCGTTACGCAGCAGTCCCGGCTTCAGTAGCGAAAATATCGAATCGATCGTCGTCCGCGGACATCCGCTGCTCGGTCAGCGGACCAATCGACCGAGCGTGACGACGGGACGAGAAGCCCAGGTGAGCGCCCAGCATAGCGTCGCCGTTGCCTTGCTGACTGGCGCTGCGGGCCTTGAACAGTACAGCGATGCCGCTGTCCGCGATCCGGCGGTAGTGGCATTGCGGCAAAAGGTGCAAGTTCAGGACGACGCAACGATGACCATTGAGGCCGCGGAAGTCCTCATCACGCTGCACACTGGACAGGACCTCAACCGGTTTGTCGAACAGGCGCGCGGCGGTGAGCAGTACCCGCTGAGCGATGCCGATCTTGAGGCGAAACTGCGCGACCTGGCCGCCTTCGGCAAGTCAGGCTGCGATCCAGGGTTACTGATTGACGCTGTGTGGTCACTGGAAACAAGCACCGATGCAGGCCGACTCATGGCGCTTGCGGTTGCTCGCTAGCAGACAAGTCTCACAGGCCGCGAAATCGGCGCGCACCGGCGGGCAACGACCCGGCGCACTGCCGGGTCGCTCCCGATCCGGCTAGGTCCTGCACACCAGCACCTGATACGCACCCAACGTCAGGAAGGCCGGCATCTCGTTCGCGGTCAACTGCTCCCACAGCAGTTCCACTGGCCGCTTGAGATGTCTCGCATGCAGCCCGGACCCCACAGGCGATGCCGACAGGGTGTCGTACTCTGTTCAGGCACACCTGGCAGACCCCCAAGGACAAGGATCCCCACAACGCTGCCTTGCGTCGCGTCACGCAACGCGTCGCGCTGGATGCGATCATGATGCTGGGCGGTCACGCGGACACGACGCCCGATGGCCGCTCCTATGTACTGGATAAACTGACCGCATTGGGGCAGGATTTGGCCGGCCGCAGGGCTGCCGAGCCGCTGACTCAGGCGCACTACCGGCAGTCGGCACGCGACATCGTCCGCTACCTTGAGAATCCGGCCGCGAATGCGCCGAAATCGGCTTCAGTGGCGTGGGGCAGCCGCGCTGACCCAGACTGACGTGTGATGAACGACTCGACATATCGATAGAGACTCACAGGAATCCTTCAATGGCAACGCTCACGGCCTGGCTCAATGTCGTCAATGGATTCGTGTGGGGCCCTGCCCTGCTGGTACTGATCCTGGGCACGGGCCTGTTCCTGCAGATCCGGCTCAAGGGCATGCCGATCCGCAACATCGGCACGGGCCTGCGCATGGTCTGGCAAGGGCGCAAGCCTGAAGCCGGCGCGGAAGGTGACGTCAGCCCCTATGCCGCCTTGATGACCTGCCTCGCTGCAACCATCGGCACAGGCAACATTGCCGGTGTCGGGACGGCCATCGCGCTCGGCGGCCCGGGCGCGCTGTTCTGGATGTGGATGACGGCCCTCGTCGGCATGGCCACCAAGTACGGCGAAGTGGTGCTCGCCGTTCACTACCGCGAACGCGACAGCAAGGGCCACTGGGTCGGTGGCCCGATGTATGCCATCCGCAACGGCCTCGGCCGCAACTGGAAGTGGCTCGGCGCAACGTTTGCCGTGTTCGGCGGTCTCGCCGGGTTCGGCATCGGCAACATGGTCCAGGCCAACAGCATTGCAGTGGCGATGCAGAGCACCTTTGGCGTCAGCACCGCCACCACCGGCATCGTGCTGGTCGTGATCACCTCTGCCGTCATTCTCGGTGGCATCCAGCGCATTGCCTCCGTGTCCAACTGGCTGGTCCCGTTCATGGCCGTTGCGTACATCATCGCGGCCCTCGTCGTGCTGGCCGTCCACTTCACCGACATTCCACAGGCGTTCGTCACCATCTTCAGCAGTGCGTTCACTGCCGCCGCGGCGACGGGCGGCTTCGCGGGTGCGGCGATGATCGCGGGCATTCGTTACGGCGTCGCACGCGGCATCTTCTCCAACGAAGCCGGCCTCGGCACCGCAGGCATCGCGCAAGCCGCCGGTGTCAGTTCGGATCCGGTCCGCAGCGGCGTAATCGGCATGATGGGCACCTTCATCGACACCATCGTGGTGTGCTCGATGACCGGTCTCGCCGTGGTGGTATCGGGCGTCTGGACGTCGGGCAAGAGTGGCGTCGAACTCACGCAGCTCGCGTTCGATGCCGGCATCCCGGGCTACGGCGGTCCCATCGTCGCGGCGTCCCTGGCGCTGTTCGCAGGCACGACCATTCTTGGCTGGGCCTACTACGGCGAGCGCTGCTGGCAGTACCTTGTCGGGACCTGGGTGATTACCCCCTATCGCGTGCTGTGGTGTATCGCCGTGTACTTCGGTGCGACGACCCAGCTCGACTTCGCGTGGACGTTGGCCGATACGCTCAACGCGCTGATGGCGATTCCGAACCTCATTGCTCTGCTGGCGCTGTCGCCGGTGATCGTGCAGCTGACCCGGGAGCGGCTCGACTCCGTCAAGGACAAGTCGGCGCTGCTGGCTAGCTCCGAGGCAGCGTAACGAGCTGGTCGAAGTCCCGTCGCATCGCGGCGGCGTCGGCGTGGACACTGGTGAAGAGCTCGAACGCGCCGACCGCCTGGTAGACAGCCATGCTGCTGCCATCGGCCGTCCTGCAGCCGAGCCGCCTCGCCGCGCGTAGCAGCTCGGTTTCGATCGGGAAGTAGACGATTTCTGCTACCCATAGAGACGATCGCAGTAGCGCAGCCGGCAGTGGCAAGCCCGGATGCTTTGCCATGCCGGTCGGCGTCGCGTGGATCAGCCCGTCGGCCCGAGCCATTTCCGTCGCGAGGTTTCCGGCCACGACGCAGCGTCCCGGCCCAAAGCGTGCGCAGAGAGCGCCAGCCAATGCATCTGCCTTTGGCACATCGGGATCAGAGAGCACCAGACATTGCACCCCTTCTCCGAGTGCCGCATGGGCGACGGCAGCACCGGCCCCACCCGCACCGAGCTGGACCACCACGGCACGCGGAGCGGTCTCGAGTCCGGCGCGCAGGCTCATCGCAAACCCTGAGCAATCCGTGTTGTGGCCGATGCACCGTCCTGACTGAAACACCACGGTGTTCACCGCGCCAATCGCCCGCGCATCGTCGGAGAGTACATCGATATACTGGATCATGGCCTGCTTGCATGGGTATGTGATGTTGAGGCCACTGAACCCTTCCCGCTGTGCCTCGTCGAGCAATTTCGGCAATGCTTCAACGCCCACTCCCAGCACGTCGAGGTCGATCTTGCGGTAGACATAGCGGAACCCGTGCCGAGCCCCTTCCCGCTCATGCATCGCGGGCGTGAGCGACGCCTGGATGCCGGCGCCGATCAGCCCGACCAGGAACGAACGCGGTGCCGTCATTGCGCGGCGGCCGGCGCATCCCGCACTGGAATCGGCACATTGCACAGCTCGACGTGGCCCGGATCGTACTGGAACCATTCTTCCTGACGGTGACGACGCGAGTCGACGAGCGCGGAGAACGTCGGCGTATCCGTGCGCATCACTTCGAGCCTCACGCGTTCAGACTCGGGGACATCCGCCGCCACCTTGATCGACTTTACGGGCACGCGCTCGGACGGCTGCTCGTAGAATCCGAGCGGGCCGGTGCCGCGCGGCAAGGTGGTGAAGAACTCCATGCCGCGCACCACTCTGCCAAACAGGGTGACGTTGCGATCGAGTTGCCTGGGCGCATGGCCGATCACGGCATAGAGTTCGGTGCCGCCACCGCTGTCCGGCGCGGTGTCGCGGCCGACGCCGACCATGCTGTAACAATGTGCGAGCCATGCGAGTCCCGCCTTGGGGTCCCGTCCCATCGGGAAACCACCCGAGAACCCGACTTCGGCCGCATAGCCGTCAACGCTGTCGAGCTTCGTGAACGGCAGGTCGGCAGGAGGCGTGACCGCAAACTCCGGCGGCAGGTTGCGGGCAGCCGCCTTGATCGCGCGCCGTCCATCAGCATCGCCCCACTGGACGACGTAGTTTTCCTGGGTGCGCATGATGGAGAGGCCGTCGAAATAGCCT
Source organism: uncultured Pseudomonadota bacterium (assembly GCA_903884105.1). Classification (GTDB taxonomy): domain Bacteria; phylum Pseudomonadota; class Gammaproteobacteria; order Steroidobacterales; family Steroidobacteraceae; genus CAIUGU01. The sequence continues at coordinate 19,355 of CAISDJ010000040.1, forward strand.
TCCCGCACCAGCGCCTTGATGTTGGCGACATGGTTGGGCGCGAAGGCCGGCGCCATGTCGATGATGACCCGGCCTTTTTCGAGGTCCATATACAAGGTGTTCTCGGGGTCGAGCGGCCGCCAGTCGGCGGATAAGGATTCGGCCAGCACCGTCCCCATGTCCTTGATCTGCGGGGGAGCTGCCGCTACCGGCGCTGCGGGTGGTTCGGCGGGCTTGCAAGCGCCGAGACTCAAGGCAGTGGCGAGCAGCGCCACCGGCATAACTCCATGACTGAAAAAGGATTGCATCGGCGTGTAACTCCCGGCTTCTGAGGAAGGACACCACACGCTAACGGAGACGTGGGGCGGCTGGCAATTTCTGGCTGAAATCGGTAAACCTGCTCCATGCCATTGACCGCGTTCCACCCCGCTGTTGCCCGCTGGTTTGCCGCAACGTTCCCGGCGGCGACAGAGCCGCAGCGCGACGCGTGGCCCGCCATCAAAGCCGGCCGCCACGTGCTGATCGCCGCGCCCACGGGATCCGGCAAGACGCTGTCCGCGTTCCTCGCCGCGCTGGATGACCTCGTCCAACAGGGTGTCGCGGGGACGTTGGCTGACGCCACGCAGGTCGTCTACGTCTCGCCACTCAAGGCGCTGTCGAACGACATCCACAAGAACCTCGAAGAACCGCTCACCGGCATCCGTGCCGAACTGGACAAGGACGGGGTACCCACCTTCGAGATACGAGCGATGGTCCGCACGGGTGACACAGCGCAGGCCGACCGGGTCGCAATGCGGAAGCGCGCGCCCCATATCCTTGTGACCACACCGGAGTCGCTGTACCTACTGCTCACCAGCGACTCGGGCCGCAAGATGCTGTCGACGGTCCGCTCGGTGATCGTCGATGAAATCCATGCCGTGGCGGGCACCAAGCGCGGCTCGCACCTGGCGCTGTCGCTGGAGCGCCTTGCCGCCTTGACGCCAACTCCACCGCAACGCATTGGCCTGTCGGCCACGCAGAAGCCGATCGAAGCCGTTGCGAGCTTCCTGACGGGACAGCGCCGGCAACAGGACATCGACGATGCCTGCGTCATCGTCAACAGCGGCCATGTGCGCGCGCGCGACCTCGCGCTCGTGCTGCCCGACGCACCGCTCGAAACGGTGATGTCGAACGACATCTGGCAGACGCTGTACGACAAGCTTGCGGAGCTCATCACCGAACACAAGACCACGCTGGTGTTCGCCAACACCCGCCGCATGGTCGAACGCGTGACGCGGCAATTGAGCGAGCGGCTCGGCGAAGCGAATGTGGCCGCCCACCACGGCAGCCTGTCGAAGGAGAAGCGCCTCGACGCCGAGCAGCGGCTCAAGAAGGGGGAGCTGAAGGCCCTGGTGGCGACGGCGTCCCTCGAACTCGGCATCGACATCGGTGACGTCGACCTCGCGTGCCAGCTCGGCAGCCCGCGCGCAATCTCCACGTTCCTGCAGCGAGTCGGCCGCGCCAATCATTCCGTCGATGGCCTGCCCAAGGGCCGGCTGTTCCCATTGACCCGCGACGAACTCGTGGAATGCGCCGCGCTGCTGCAGGCCGTGAAGCGCGGCGAACTGGATCGCCTGATCCTGCCCCCGCAGCCGCTCGACGTACTGGCGCAGCAGATCGTTGCCGAAGTCGCCTCCCGCGAATACGACGAAGATGAGCTGTTCGCACTGGTCACCGGCGCGTGGCCGTATCGGCACCTCAAGCGCGAGGAGTTCGACGCCGTCATCCGCATGCTGTCCGACGGCTTCAGCACGCGACGGGGACGCCAGAGCAGCTATCTGCATCGCGATGCCGTCAATCGCAGGCTGCGGGCCCGTCGCGGTGCACGGCTGACCGCGATCACCTGCGGCGGGGCAATCCCGGACAATGCGGACTATCAGGTGATCCTCGACCCCGCCGGGCTGTTCGTCGGCACGTTGAATGAAGACTTCGCCATCGAAAGCAACGCCGGAGATATCTTCCAGTTGGGCAACAGCTCGTACCGCATCCTGCGGATCGAGAGTGGCAAGGTGCGCGTCGAAGATGCGCATGGCATGCCTCCCAGCATTCCGTTCTGGCTGGGCGAAGCACCTGCCCGCACCGATGAGCTTTCCTCGGCCGTCTCGCGGCTGCGCGCGGACATCGACGCAGCACTACCGACGGTGGATGTCGCCCACATCAAGGCCGTAGTGGATGATCTCTCCGAAGACGGCCTCGCCCGCCCCGCCGCTGAGCAGATCGTGGAATACCTCGCGGCGTCCAAGGCGATGCTGGGCGTGCTACCGGTTCAAGGGACGCTCGTCTTCGAACGATTCTTCGATGAAGCCGGCGGCATGCAGCTGGTCGTCCATTCGCCGTTCGGCGGCCGCATCAATCGCGCGTTCGGCCTGGCCTTGCGCAAGCGCTTCTGCCGCACCTTCAACTTCGAGTTGCAGGCGGCAGCGACCGAGGACGCCATCGTGCTGTCGCTCGGTGAAACGCACAGCTTCCCTCTGGAAGAAGTCGCCCGCTACCTCAATAGCCATTCCGTCGAGAATGTCCTGATCCAGGCCGTCCTCGACGCCCCGTTGTTCACGACACGCTGGCGCTGGAACGCGAGTATCTCCCTCGCCGTGCGCCGCTCCCGTGCGGGCAAGCGGACGCCGGCGCCGTTGCAGCGGATGGCCGCCGAGGACCTCGTCGCCACCGTGTTCCCCGACCAGCTGGCGTGTCTCGAGAACATTGTCGGCGAGCGCGAAATTCCCGACCACCCGCTGGTCCAGCAGACGCTGTATGACTGCCTGCATGAGGCCATGGACATCGACGGTCTGATCACGCTGCTCAAAGGTGTTGAGAGTGGCGCCGTCCGCGTGATCGCCCGCGACCTGCCCCATCCGTCGCCCCTCGCGCAGGACGTGCTGAATGCGAAGCCCTATGCCTTCCTCGACGATGCACCGCTCGAAGAGCGGCGTACGCAGGCCGTGGCATCGCGCCGCTGGCGCGACGCGTCCACCGCGCTGCAGTTCGGGCAGCTGGATCCGCTTGCCATTCAGGCGGTTCGCGACGAAGCGTGGCCGGCAGTCGAGAATGCCGACGAATTGCACGACGCGCTGATCCTGCTGGGCGTGGTCCAAGAGATCGAAGGCGATCGTCACGGCTGGCAAAGCGAGTTCGCGAAGCTCGCCGCAGACCGCCGCGCGGTACGTCTCATCGTGGCCGGGAACGCCTTCTGGGTCGCGACCGAGCAGTTACCGATGGCCCAGACGATCTATGCGGACGGCCAGCCAGAACGGGAGATTCGCGTCCCCGCTGACTACGCCACACGTCAGTGGGTAGTCGAGGACGCACTGGTCGAGTTGGTCCGGGGCCGGTTGCAGGCCTGCGGACCGACGACGACCGCGGCGCTGTCATCCCTCTACTCGTTGCCGTCGAGCGCCATCAACGCCGCGCTGCTCAAGCTCGAAAGCGAAGGGTTCGTGCTACGCGGTCAGTTCTCGGCGGGCATGTTGGAGCTCGAATGGTGCGAACGGCGCCTGCTCGCCCGCATCCATCGCTACACCATCAAGACGCTGCGCGCCGAAATCGAACCGGTCGCCACCGCCGACTTCATGCGCTTCCTGCTCGACCATCACGGCGTCACCCGCGAACCGCGACCGCAGGGCGCACAGGCCCTGGCAACGATCATCGAACAGCTCGAAGGCTTCGAGGTGCCCGCCGCCGCCTGGGAATCAGACGTGCTGCCCGCCCGCATGGAAGAGTACGACCCGAACTGGCTCGACAGCTTGTGCCTGTCGGGACGCTCGCTGTGGGTGCGCCTCACGCGACCGAAGTCCGCGACTGCCGGACCGGTGCGTTCGACGCCAATGGCGCTGCTGTCGCGCAAGCACCTGCCGCTGTGGAAAGCGATCGCCGCAACCGATGCAGAGCCACCGCAGCTCTCATCGTCCGCGCAGGCGCTTCAAGACCAGCTGGAAATGTCCGGCGCCTCCTTCTTCGACGAACTCGCCTCTCAAGCCGGCCTGCTCGCGAGCCAGGCGGAAACCGCCTTGGGTGAGCTTGTCGCGGCGGGCCTCGTCAGTTCCGACAGCTTCAGCGGCCTGCGTGCATTGTTGTTGCCGCAGGAGCGCAAGCGCCGCATGGCCACCCGTGGCCGACGCATCGCGCTGTTCGGCCTCGAAGATGCCGGCCGGTGGAGCCTGTCACATCGGCCATCACAAACGGTTGAGGCCGATGCCGTCGAGAAAATCGCGATGACGCTGCTGAAGCGCTACGGCGTCGTCTGCAAGAAATTGCTCACGCGTGAAGCCGACTGGCTGCCGCCGTGGTACGAGATCCTGAAGGTCTATCGCAAGCTGGAAGCGCAAGGCCATCTGCGCGGCGGCCGATTCATCGCCGGCGTCACCGGCGAGCAATACGCTTTACCTGAGACCATCGCGAGACTGCGGGCTCTCCGCCGTGAACCGGCCACGGGCAAACTCGTGTCGTTGTCAGCTGCCGATCCCCTGAACCTCGTCGGCATCCTCACCCCCGGCGCCCGCGTTCCGGCCCTCACCAGCAATCGGATCCTGCTGAAAGACGGCGTCCCCGTCGCCACCTACGCCGGTGGGCAGACTGCGTTCCTCACGCCCATGGAACCCGATGCCGAATGGACCGCGAGGAACGCGCTGCTGCACAAGCGAATGACGTCCGGCTCAGTCAGCGCGAATTGATCCCGGCGATGAATTGATTAGGCCGTGCGACAATGCCCGCATGGAACTGCGCCTGAAACTCTGCGATGTCTCTGCCTGCGAGGCCATGTGCTGCCACGACGGTGTGTATCTGGACGAGGGCGAGGAGCGCCGTCTGCGCACGCTGGTGGAGCGCACTCCAACCCTGCTGGCGAAGCTGCCGACCGAGTACATCGTCGATGCGGTGATGGACGGCGAGATCGTCGGTCGCAAGACGGCGGTTCGGCCGCATGACTACCGCAACCCGCAGTGGCCCGCACACTTCCCGCGCACGCGTTGCGTATTCGCCGACGCGGCGGGGCTGTGCGAGCTGCAGAAGCTCGGACTCGAGCGCCACGCCAAGCCCTGGCACTACAAGCCGTTCACCTGCTGGATGTTCCCGCTCGGGATTGATGTCGACACGGGCGCCGTCGTTCAGCCCGAGATCATGCTGAATGATGGCCTGCAGCCGGAATCCGGAGACTTGGGGTTTGAATCAGTGACGCCCTGTGGTCGCCACGACCCGCAGGGCGAGCCGTGGTACCTGACGCTAGCGACGGAACTCGCGCACTACGATGCCGTGCGCGAGCTCCCCAACTGCGGTTCGATTGCGGACGAAACTCCGACGCTCAAGCCCTGAGCGCGGAAAGCACCTCGTCGAGCATCTTCTTCGCGTCGCCGAACAGCATCCGGTTGTTCTCCTTGTAGAACAGCGGATTGTCGACGCCGGCATAGCCCGAGGCCATGCTGCGCTTCATGACGATCGTGGTCTGCGCCTTCCAGACTTCGAGCACCGGCATGCCGGCGATCGGGCTGCCCGGATCATCCTGCGCGCTGGGGTTCACGATATCGTTGGCGCCAATGACCATGACGACGCTCGTATTGGGGAAGTCCTCGTTGATCTCGTCCATCTCCATGACGATGTCATAGGGGACCTTGGCCTCGGCGAGCAGCACATTCATGTGACCGGGCATGCGGCCCGCGACCGGGTGGATCGCAAAGCGCACGTTCTTGCCCCTCTCGCGCAGGGTCTTGGTGATCTCGTAAACCGTGTGCTGTGCCTGCGCCACGGCCATGCCGTAACCCGGGACGATGATGACGCTGCTCGCGTCCTTGAGCAGCTCAGCGGTCTCGAGGGCGCTCACCGAAGTGACCTCGCCCACCGGTGCCGCGGCGCCGCCCGCGGCCTTGGGCACACCGCCGTCGCTGCCGAAGCCGCCGGCAATCACGCTCAGGAACTGGCGGTTCATCGCGCGGCACATGATGTAGCTCAGGATCGCGCCGCTCGAACCTACCAGCGCGCCGGTGACGATCAGCAGGTCGTTCGAGAGCATGAAGCCCGTGGCTGCGGCCGCCCAGCCCGAATAGCTGTTGAGCATCGAGACCACGACCGGCATGTCAGCGCCCCCGATGGCCATGACCATGTGCACGCCAAACAGCAGGGCGAGCACGGTCATGATCATCAGCGGCATCATGCCCGCATCGATGGAGCCGGCGGAAAGGAAGCGCTGGCCGAGTACGATGACCGCGATGAGTAGCGCGAGGTTCAGCCAATGACGCCCGGGCAGCAGCAGCGGCTTGCCGCCGATCTTGCCCGACAGCTTGCCGAAGGCGATCACCGAGCCGGACAGCGTGACCGCGCCGATCAGCACGCCCAGGTACACCTCGGCATGATGGATGCCCGCTTCCGCCGGGCTCATGCCGGCGGCCGCAGTCGGGTCGATGTAGCTCGCGAAGCCCACGACCGTCGCGACCAGGCCCACGAGGCTGTGCATGAACGCCACGAGCTCGGGCATCTGGGTCATCTGCACGGTGCGCGCAAGGTACAAGCCGATGCCGCCGCCGACCACGAGGGCGGCGAGGATCCAGCCGAGGCCGGCCGCCGTGACCTGCGGGCCGAACACGGTCGCGAGCACCGCGATGGCCATGCCGATCATGCCGTAGAGGTTGCCGCGCCGGGAGGACTCGGGGTTCGAGAGGCCCCCGAGGCTCAGGATGAACAGGATGGTCGCGCCGATGTAGGCGACGGAGGTGATGCTGCCTGACATTCTTTTTATCCCCGTTTACTTGCGGAACATCGCCAGCATGCGGCGCGTGACCGCAAAGCCGCCGAACATGTTGACGGCCGTGAGCGCGATGCCGGCCACTGCGAGCCAACGGATCAGCGCATCGGGTCGTGCCCCCTCACCCAGCACCGATTCCACCGCCGGCGGCGCGATCTGCACGAGCGCGCCGATGACGATGATGCTGCTGATCGCGTTGGTGACGCTCATCAGCGGCGTGTGGAGCGACGGCTTGACGTTCCACACCACCATGTAGCCAACGAAGCAGGCCAGCACGAACACCGTGAAGTGGCCGAGGAACGCGGCCGGCGCGTAGGCACCGATCAGCAGGAACAGGACAGCCGCCACGCCGAACAGTGCAGCCGTCTTGCTCGCAGAGGCCGGCTCGCCGCCGCCTCCATGTCCATGGCCCTTCTTCTGCGCAGGCGGCGCCGCAGCAGCAGCCTTGGCAGGCGTGGAGCCCGCGGGAGCTGCCGACAGCTTCGGTGCCGGCGGTGGCCACGTGACTTCGCCGGCCTTGACCACGGTCGCGCCCCGCAGGACCTCGTCCTCCATGTTGACGTTGATCTGGCCGTCCTTGGTCTTGCACAGCTCTTCGGTCATCCGCAGCAGGTTGGTCGCATACAGGTTGCTGGACTGGCGCGGCAGGCGGCTCGGCAGGTCGGCGTAGCCGATGATGATCACGCCGTACTTGGTGACGATCTTGCCGGGCTCGGTGAGCTCGCAGTTGCCGCCCTGCTCTGCGGCCATGTCGACGATCACGCTGCCGGGCTTCATCGACTGCACCATCTCGGCGGTGATGAGCTTCGGCGCGGGCTTGCCCGGGATCAGCGCGGTCGTGATGATGATGTCGACTTCCTTGGCCTGCTTCGCGAACGTCTCGCGCTGCGCCTTCTGGAAGCCCTCGCTCATCACCTTGGCGTAGCCGCCGACGCCGCTACCCTCTTCCACGTAGTCGACTGGTACGAACTCGCCACCGAGCGACTTGATCTGGTCGGCCACCTCCGGGCGGGTGTCGTTGGCGCGGACGATCGCGCCCAGGCCCGATGCGGCACCGATGGCAGCGAGGCCCGCGACGCCGGCACCGATCACGAACACCTTCGCGGGCGGGACCTTGCCGGCAGCCGTGATCTGGCCCGTGAAGAACCGGCCGAAGGCATGGGCGGCCTCGATCACGGCACGGTAGCCGCCGATGTTGGCCATCGACGAGAGCGCATCGAGCTTCTGCGCCCGCGAGATGCGCGGCACGCTGTCCATCGAAATCACGGTGGCCTTCTTCTCGGCCATCGCCTTGAGCAGTTCGGGGTTCTGGCCGGCCCAGATGAAGCTCACCAGCGTCTGGCCCTCGCGCAACCGCGTGACTTCGTCGGCATTCGGGGCGCGCACCTTGAAGACGATGTCGGCCTGCGCCCAGACGCTTGCGGCATCCGGGGCGATCGTGGCGCCGGCAGCCTGGTAGGCGTCATCACCGATGGTGGCGCCCTCGCCCGCACCGGCCTCGACCACCACCGAAAAGCCCAGCTTGCAGAGCTTTTCGACCACATCGGGCACGGTCGCGACGCGCTTTTCGCCCGGGTAGAGTTCCTTGGGGATGCCGATGAGCTGGGCCATGGTGGGTTCCTGCCTCTAGTGTTTTTGACCGCGCAATTCTCCAACTATGGCATATCGACCCACCGGGCGTCAGCAGGTCAGCTGTGTCTAGCCGGGGAGCCGGATCTGTTGGAGCACGACGCTAGGCGGAAAGCGGGGAATGCACTGCAGCACAATCCGATGAGGACAGGATTTCCGTAGGCAACCTGACACGTCGCACAGTAGCCGTCGTGAGCGTTGTATTGCTTCTCGGCTCCTCTGCAAGCAGCGCGGACTTCAGCTTGGCGGTACAACAGCCCCGTCCCCGGGTTGTACGGCCCATCCCGCGACGCGGCCATCCCCACACTGAGTCGCGCTGTGCAGCGACTACTCAAACGGCCTTTTTCAGAAACTCCATCATCCGACGATTGGATTCCTTGGCGGCATCCATCTGCGCCATCTTGATGAAGTCGTGCGGCATGCCGTAGGAGCAGTCCAGCTGGAAGTCCTTGCGGAGCTGCATGAGTTTGAGCGCAAAACGGACCACCGGCTGACCGGCGTTCGTATCGGCGCTGCCGGCCTCCATGTAGATCGGTGGCAGCGGCGTCTGCGGCGTGAGCTTTTCCAGCATCGCGTCGGCTTCGGGGCCGTTCATCTGGCCGTCTACACAGATAAAGGCCCGGAAGCGTGCGCCAGCCGGATTGTCGAGGTGGCGCATCATGACGTCGAACGCCATGCGGCCGCCCGCGGAATCCCCGCCCAGGATCATCTTGTCCGGATTGCCCTTGAGCTCGCGCGCATTGTCCTTCGCCCACTGGATCGCGAAGTTCATGTCATCGACCTGGTCTTCGTAAGTGGACTCCGGCTGCAGGCGGTAGTCCGGGAAGACCACCACGAAGCCGTAAGACGACATCAGGCGAATCCACGGTTCGTACTTGTTCGGATGTCCGGCGCGCAGGCCGTGCCCGTGGGCATGGACCAGGATCGGAAACGGCCCCGAACCCTTTGGGACGGACACCGCCGCCGTCAGGTTCGGGCGCAGGACGCGCTCAGCCTGGAACGACGCTACAGGAGTCGCAACAAACTTCGGAGGGGCAAGATAGTTGTCATCGATGTCGCCCATTACCTTGCGGTAAACGGGGATGTTGCCGAGCGGAGTCCCCGGTCCCGTACCGGCAAATCCGGTCTGGACCGTGTTGTTGTAGGCGTTGACGATCGCCTGGTCTCTTTCCGAGATGATTGCCACTGCTTACCCCTCCCCCATTGCTGCCCAGGAACGCGGTCAGCGGACCGCTGTTAGCAAAACAAGAGCGCCACAGCATCACTCGACGGCAGTCCATACGGATGCTAATCGAACGGATGCCTCTGAATAATCGTCTCCACCCGATCCGGCCCGGTAGAGATGATGGCGATCGGCGCGCCGACCAGCTCCTCAAGCCGCTTGAGATAGGCTTGCGCATTCTTCGGCAGCTTGTCGAAGGACTGCACACCGACGGTGCTTTCCTTCCAGCCCGGATGGTCTTCATAGATCGGCTCGCAGATCGCGAGCGCTTCCGCACCGACGGGCAGGATGTCGCGCACTTCGCCGTTGATGCGATAGCCAGAGGCGACGCGCACCGTCTCGAGGCCATCAAGGACATCCAGCTTCGTGAAGCAGATGCCGGAGACGCCACTCAACTGCACGGCGCGCTTCAGCGCCGCGGCATCGAACCAGCCGCAACGACGCGGACGACCCGTGACGGACCCGAATTCATTGCCCTTCACGCGCAGGTGCTCGCCGATCTTGTCATTGAGTTCGGTCGGGAAGGGGCCTGCGCCCACTCGCGTGGCATAGGCCTTCGCGACGCCGAGAACATAGTTCAGCGCCTGCGGACCCACGCCCGCGCCGGCTGACGCCTGACCGGCAACACAATTGCTGGATGTGACGAACGGATACGTGCCGTGATCGATGTCGAGCAGCGCAGCCTGCGCGCCTTCGAACAACAGGCTCTTGCCTTCGCGCATCAGCGCGTTGATCTCGGCCGACACGTCAGCCACCATCGGCTTCAGCGTCTCGGCAAACGCGAGCGTCTCGTCCAGCGTCTGCTGGAAGTCGACCGTGGCGACCTTGAAGTAGTGCTGCAGGACGAAATTGTGGTACTCGAGCACTTCAGCCAGCTTGTTGGCAAAGCGCTCAGGGAAGTAGAGATCCTGCACCCGGATCGCGCGGCGGGCCACCTTGTCTTCATAGGCCGGGCCAATGCCGCGGCCGGTGGTGCCGATCTTGGCTTCGCCCTTCGCCGCTTCGCGCGCCTGATCGAGCGCGACGTGGTACGGCAGGATCAGTGGGCAGGCTTCCGAGATGCGCAGGCGCGAACGCACGTCGAGGCCGGCGCGCTCAAGCTCCGCAATCTCTTCAAGCAGCGCCTTCGGGCTCAAGACCACGCCGTTGCCGATGTAGCACCGCACGTGCCCGTGCAGGATGCCTGACGGAATCAGTCGCAGGATGGTCTTCTTGCCGTTGATGACGAGCGTGTGCCCGGCGTTGTGGCCGCCCTGAAAACGCACCACGCCGCTGACACGGTCTGTCAGCAGGTCGACAATCTTCCCCTTGCCTTCGTCACCCCACTGGGCGCCGATGACAACCACGTTCTTGCTCATGAAAATGAAATCCGGTGAAACGGTTGTGAGAACAATCAGCCGCGCACGAAATACAGCAGCGCGATCCCCAGAATCATGCTGACACTGCCCGCGACCCTGAGCTGCCCATCCGGGAGGCTCGCGAACCGCAGCAGCGCCCGTTTCATGGCGCCCGGGTTCAGGAACGGCATGATGCCCTCGAGCACGAGGTAGAGGGCGAACGCCGCCAGCAGATCGGACCACTGCATGATCCGGAACTTACCGTTTTGGCTGGTTCAGGTACTTGAAGAAGTCGCTGTCAGGCGAGATGACCATGATGTCACCCTCCTGCCCGATCGCGCTCCGGTAAGCCTCTAGGCTGCGGTAGAACGAGTAGAACTCTGCGTTGCGTCCATACGCCTTGGCATAAATCTCGGCGGACTTCGCATCAGCCTGACCGCGGACGATCTGCGCATTCCGCGTCGCCGTCGACACGACCTCGGTCCGCTTGCGATCGGCTTCGGCGCGCAGCTGCTCATACGACTGCTGGCCTTCGGCGCGCAGCTGTGCGGCCTGCTGCCGGAAGTTCTGCGCCATGCGATTGAACACCGACTCGCTGACCTCGCTTGGCAAGTCGATCTTCTTTACCCGGATGTCCACGAGACCGATCCCGAGTTCCTTGCTGTTGTCACTGACGATCTTGACGACTTCGCCCGTGAACTCGGCGCGATCCGCGACCACCACCTGCTGGATGGTCCGCTGCGCGATGACCCCCTTGAGCGCATCCTTGACGATGGCACCCAGACGGCCCGAAGCGGAGTCCTCATCACCGGCCGTGGCCTGGTAATACCGACTCACATCGTCGATGCGCCACTTCACATAGAAGTCGATTGCCAGAATCTTGCCTTCACTGGTCAGGAACTGCTCGGACGGGTAATTGCGCGTCAGGATGCGCTTGTCGAACTTGCGGATGTTGTTGACCATGGGCGTCATGAAATGCAGGCCGGGCTCATAGTCCGCACGCACGATTTCGCCGAAGCGGAACTTGATGGCCAGTTCCGTCTGCCGCACGGTAAAGGCCGACATATAGAGCAGCAGCGCCGCTATCGCGGCGAGGATGACGATAAAGAAGTTGCGACTTGCCATCAGCGTGTTCCTCGCGCGCGGGCCGCGTCCTGAGGGCCTTGCGACTGCCCGGACGGCGTGACGGTGCGGATCGTGGTCTCGGGCGTGACGTCACGGACAGTCACGCTGCCTTGCGGCGTGACCATACGGTCGAGCGGCAGGTACAGCATGTTGTTATTGCCCTTCGTGTCGACGATCACTTTCTTCGAGTTCCTGAGCACAAGCTCCACGGTCTCGAGGTACAAACGCTCACGGGTCACCGCGGGTGCCCGCTCGTATTCGGCCAGCAGTTGGGTGAAGCGCTGCGAGCTGCCTTCTGCTTCAGCGACCTTCTGCGCGAGGTAAGCCTGCGAATCCTGTTCGAGACGCGACGCCTCACCGCCCGCACGCGGCAGCAGGTCGTTGGCATAGGTCTGCGCTTCGAGCGACGACCGCTCCTTGTCCTCGCGCGCCTTGATGGCGTCCTGCTGGGCTGGAGCCACCTGTTCGGGCACGCTGACGCCTTGCAGGTTCACGGTGGTCACTTCGATACCGACCTCGTACGCGTTCAACGTGCGCTGGATGAGGTCCTTGGTGTTGGTGGCAATCTCCTGCCGCCCCGATTCAAGTACCAGGTTCAGCGTGCTGCGGCCAATGGTCTCGCGAATGGCGCTCTCGCTGATCTCCTTCAGTGTCGTTTCCGGGTCGCGGACATTGAATACATAGTGCAGCGGATCGGCGCGACGGAACTGCACATCGAGATTGATGTCGACGAGGTTCTCATCGGCCGTCAGCATTCGCGTCTGTTCGCTGAACCCTTCGATCGAAGACACATTGACGATCTGCCTGGATTCAATGGGCCACGGGATGTGCCAGCGCAAGCCGGGCTGCGTGGTCTCTGCATACTTGCCAAAGCGCAGCACGACAGCGCGCTCGGCGGCATCCACCTGGTACAGGCCCGTGAAGCCCCAGATGGCGAGCAGGATGACGACCAGGCTGGCCGCGCCGAACCCGGCAGCTGCCGCGCCGCCGCCGCCGCCCGACACGCCGCCGCGCCCGCTGCCTCCACCCATGAAGGCTGCGAGCTTGCGCTGGAGATTGCGCAGGACTTCGTCGAGGTCAGGCGGGCCCTTGCCCGGGCGATTGTTGCCCCAGGGGTTCTTCTTGCCGCCGGGGGTACCGCCAGATTCGTTCCAGGCCATGTGAGGTTTACGCAGTTATCTTGATGAAAAACAGGCGATCAACCGGCCTTCAGGGCCGGAGGCGGGGATTGTAGGAATGCGTCCGGGTGGGCACAAGCTTCCTGTGACTCGTCGGGAAAGTCGAGGCCCTCGGTCCGGCACAGGGATTCGAACGCCCCTTTGGGCATCGAGATCTCGAGGTCACATTCGCCGGTGGGCAGGCCCCGCTCGCTGATTACGGCACCCGCGGCAAAGAATCGCGCCCGAGCCCGGCCCGCGGCAGGCGCCAGGACGATATGCCGATGGACGATCTCGGGCCCCAGGAACTGCGCAATCGCATCGATCAGCAGCGTAGCGCCCTCGCCCGTCGCCGCCGACATCCAGACGCGGCGGACCCCGCCCTGCTCATCGACTTCGGTTCGGGGCGCTTCACCCACGAGGTCGGCCTTGTTGAAGACTTCGATCTGCGGAATATCGCTCGCTCCCACTTCCTCGAGCACGGCATTGACCTGCGCGATGCGCTCGGAGCGATGCGGATCGGCGGCATCGATGACATGCAGCAACAGCACGGATTCGCGCGCTTCCTGCAACGTGGAGCGGAACGCCGCCACGAGCTCATGGGGCAGCTCGCGCACGAACCCGACGGTATCTGCAAGCAAAGCGTGGCGGGCATCGGGCAGTTCGACCCGGCGCACGGTGGGGTCCAGCGTTGCAAAGAGCTGGTCCGCAGAATACGCGCTCGCGCCGGTCAGACGATTGAACAGCGTGGACTTGCCAGAGTTGGTGTAGCCGACCAGCGCCACCGTCGGCACTTCGCTGCGCTTGCGCTCACGCCGCGTCGTTTCACGTTGCGTGATGACCTTGTCCAGCCGGGCGTTCAAGGTCTTGATACGCACGCCGAGTAGCCGGCGGTCGGTTTCGAGCTGGGTTTCACCGGGACCGCGCAGGCCGATGCCGCCCTTCTGGCGTTCAAGGTGGGTCCAGCCGCGGACCAGGCGCGTGGCAATATGCTTGAGTTGCGCGAGCTCGACCTGCAGCTTGCCTTCAAAGGTACGGGCCCGCTGCGCAAAGATATCGAGAATGAGACCGGTGCGATCGAGCACGCGGCACTTGAAGACGGCTTCGAGATTGCGCTCCTGGCTGGGCGAGAGCGAATGGTCGAACAGCACGACGTCGGCGTTGAGCGCCTCGACGCGGCCGCGGATTTCCTCGGCTTTGCCGCTGCCCGCATACAAGCGGGGATCAGGCTTGCGCCGCGTGCCCGTAATGGTGTCGAGCACCTGCGCACCAGCCGAACGGGCCAGCGCGGTGAATTCGCTCAGTTCATCCGGTGCGGGTTGGGAGCCGAACCCCAGCCGCACGAGGACGGCCCGCTCGCCGCCCTGATGGCGTTCAAACATGGGAGTCCCGGTAGACGACGGTACTCAATCGCTGCTCGGCTCTCCAGCGTCTTCCTCATCGCTCATCGGCAGTCGCACGGCCCGGGCCGGCACGACGGTCGAGATGGCATGCTTGTAGACCATCTGGCTGACGCTGTTCTTGAGCAACACGACGAACTGGTCGAAGGAATCGATCTGCCCTTGCAGCTTGATGCCGTTCACCAGATAAATGGACACGGGGACGCGCTCTTTCCGCAGGGCGTTCAGGAACGGATCCTGCAGCGATTGCCCTCTGGCCATCATGTTATCTCCTTGTTCTATATCAGAATTATTCTGCAATGATCGCTTGAGACCCGCTTCTTCCGTGAAGCTCCGGACCACCCGTCAAACCGATCACCTGGACGACCGACTCTCGCTTTTCAGTTTACCAAGGATTTGCTCTGCAACACGATCCCTTAAAGGCTGAAAACCCGCGACATGAACTGTTTGATGCGGACTGAAACCGCAGAATCAAGACTATCCATCCATTCGTTGTCCGGCTCCTTTCGGAGCCAGATCAGTTGACGCCTGGCCAGATGGCGGGTTGCGAGGATGCCTTCGCTCACCGCTTCTTCGAGGGATGCATTGTGTGCCAGATGGCCCCAGAGCTGTCTGTATCCGACCGAACGTAGCGCCGGCAGTTCCGGGCTCAGGTCCTTGCGGGCAAATAATTGTCGAACCTCATCGAGGAAACCCGCCGCCATCATGGCGTGAAAGCGGCTTTCGATTCGGCCGTACAGCTGTTCACGATCCGTGGGCCCCCACGTAACCCGATGAAAAGTCACGTCCGGGGCGGGAGGCTGCGTCGCCAACTGCAAGTGCGACAGCGGCTGGCCGGTCAGCCTGAAGACCTCAAGGGCCCGCTGGATCCGCTGCGAGTCATTGATGAGGATGCGGGCCGCCGCAACGGGATCCACCAGGCCAAGCTCGGCATGAAGGGCCGGCCAGCCCTGTTCGCGGGCTTCGGCTTCGATGTCGGCCCGGGTCGCCGGATCCGCTTCGGGCAAGGCCGCCATCCCGCGGGTCAGCGCGCGGAAATAGAGCATCGTGCCCCCCACCAGCAAGGGCACCTTCCCGCGACCTCGAATCTCGGCCATCAACCGCACGGCATCGCGCACGAACTGCCCGGCCGAGTACGGTTCAGACGGATCGAGGAGATCGACAAGGTGATGAGGGACGCGGGCCAGCACGTCTCGGTCGGGCTTGCCGGTGCCGATGTCCATTCCGCGATACACGAGCGCCGAATCAACGCTGATGATTTCGACCGGCCACTGGGCCGCCAACTGAACTGCGAGGTCGGTCTTGCCGGCACCCGTCGGCCCCATCAGCAGAATGGCACGGGGTGCCATCGATCAACGCCCGCGCAGGAACAGGCGATCGAGATCGGCCATGCTTAAGCTCGTCCACGTGGGACGACCATGGTTGCACTGGTCAGCTCGGACGGTGCGCTCCATCTCGCGTAGCAAGGCATTCATTTCCGGCAGAGTGAGGTTGCGGTTGGCGCGAACGGCGGCATGGCATGCCATCGTGCCCAGCATTTCGTTGATGGCAATGTCGACCTTGCGGGTTGCGCCGTGTTCCCGCAGGTCAGCAACGAGCGCACTGAGCAGCGCCATCGCATCGAGTCGCTGCAGCGCGGCCGGAACGGCGCGCACGACGACAGCACGCGGACCGGCGCGCTCGACCTCGAGGCCCGTCTCCTTGAGCAACGCCGCGTGTTCTTCGAGCAGATCCGCATCCGCTGAGGTCAGGGTGCAGGACTGCGGCACCAGCAACGGCTGGCTGGGAATCGCCCCCGTGCCGAGCGCCGCCTTCATTCTCTCGTACAGCGTACGTTCGTGCGCGGCATGCATGTCGACGAGGATCAAGCCTGCAGGCGACTGCGACAGGATGTACACCCCGCGCAACTGCGCGATCGCGAATCCGAGAGGTGGCACGTCGGCTGGCGGCTCGGGCTGTGAATGCGCAGTCTCGGCAATCGAGCCGAGATAGGAAGGCACTGCTTCAGCCACGGGCAATGTGAGGCTGCTCTGCTGTCGATAGGTCGCGGCCATACCACCACTGCTCGCGGGCCACATCCCCGTCGCCGCTCCTGCCTGCAGCAGCGCATTGATGCTGGTGGGTGGCGGCAATGCCGACTCCCCTCCAGGCCGCGTCTCCCGCAGCACGCGCTCGATCGTGCGGAACACGAAATCGTGGACGTAGCGACCATCGCGAAAGCGGACTTCGAGCTTCGCGGGATGGGCATTGACGTCGACCTGTCGCGGGTCGAGTTCGATGAACAGTGCGTAGGCGGGATACCGCCCACCGAACAACACGTCCTGGTAACCGAGCCGCACGGCGTTCGTGAGCAGCCGGTCGCGCAGCATGCGGCCGTTGAGATAGAAGTATTGCAAGTCAGCCACGCCGCGCGCGGCGGTCGGCAGGCAGATCCAGCCCCAGAGCCGCAGGGTGCCGGACGTGTGGTCGATGAACAGCGATTGACCAAGGAACTCGGCACCCATGATCTGCGCAACGCGTTCATGACGCTGGTCCTGATCGGCAGCCGGCGGATAGTCCGCCACCTTGCGTTTGCCGCTCGACAGCGAGAACCCGACATCGAAGCGCGACAGGGCGAGGCGCTCGAGCGTGCGCTCGAGGTGCTGCATCTCGGTACGCTCCGCACGCAGGAACTTGCGGCGGGCCGGTACGTTGAAGAAGAGATCGCGCACCTCCACCGTGGTGCCAACCGGATGCGGCGCCGGCTCTGGGTCGGAGAACGTGCCATTGTCAGCGGTGATGGCGTACCCCATCGGGCTGGTCGGCGTTCTCGAGGTCACCCTCATCCGCGAAACCGATGCGATGCTGGGCAGTGCCTCGCCGCGGAAACCGAGCGATGCGACCTGCTCAAGGTCGTCGATGGTACTGATCTTGCTCGTTGCATGGCGAGCAAGCGCCAGCAACAACTCGTCCCGTTCGATGCCATGGCCATTGTCGCGGATGCGGATCAGCCGGACGCCACCCTCCTCCACCTCGACATCGACCCGCGTGGCGCCGGCATCGAGACTGTTCTCGATCAGCTCCTTGATGACAGCCGCGGGCCGCTCGACGACTTCGCCAGCCGCGATTTGGTGGATGAGCTGGTCGGGGAGAATGCGGATGGCCATGGGAGGCCCCGAAGGATACCAGCTCTTTGGCTAGCGGACGCCTGCAACCGGCGCGGAAGCGGGGCCGTTCTGGACGAGCCGGTCATTCGCCATGGACTTCGAGAAGGCCGTGCCGGGCGGCGGATTCGCGGTGAAATACGAGCGCACGCCGGCGTGGATCGCCTCGGCAAGTCGCTGCTGGTGCCGCGCATCGCTGAGGCGCGCTTCTTCCTCGACGTTGGAGATGAACGCCGTCTCCACGAGCATGGACGGAATGTCAGGCGACTTGAGCACCACGAACCCGGCGTTCTGCACGGATTGCTTGTGCACGTTGCCGATGCGGTCAAGCTGCTCAAGCACCTTGTCGGCGGCCTCTGTGCTCGCGCTCATGCTCGCGCCCTGGGAAAGATCAAGGAGCACGGACTTCAGCACCTCGTCCTTGCCGCCGAGCGAAACACCGCCGATCAGGTCGGCTGCGTTTTCCTGGTCGGCCAGCCACTTGGCGGCCTCGTTGCTTGCTCCGCGAGCGGACAGCACGTACACGGACGAACCGCGCACGCTGCGATCGCGTACCGCATCGGCGTGGACGGACACGAACATGTCGGCCTGCAGCTTGCGGGCGCGATTGATCCGCTCGCGCAATGGCAGGAAGTAGTCGCCATCACGGGTCAGCACCGCGCGCATGCCGGGCTCATTGTCGATTCGTGTCTTGAGGAGTCGCGCAATCGCCAGCGTAACGTCCTTCTCACGCGTGCCGCGGCGACCGGAGGCGCCGGGATCTTCACCGCCGTGTCCGGCATCGATCGCAATGACGATATCGCGATCGGCATTGACTGGCAGCGACTTCACGACCCTGGGTGCCGCAGGCACGACCGGCGTGGCAGCCGCAGTGGCAATGGGCAGCAGGTCCAGCACGATGCGATGGCCCGACGGCCCGGAAGGCGGAACATGGAAGCTCTTGGGCTCGACGGCCTGCGACACGTTGATGACGATGCGCTGCGCTTTCTTGTCGGTGGTCGCGGCACGCAACGATCTTGCCAGTCCCTGTCCTTCAGGCATCGCAAAGGCCCTCGACTTGAACTGCGCATTTGGCAGGTCGATGACAACGCGTTCGGGGTCATGCAACACCGACACCGCCGGCGCGAGTTTTCCGGAAACATCGAAGACGACGCGCGTGCTGTCGGGTCCGGAGGAAAGCCGGACATCCTTGATGACAACGGGAGCGGCTGCGAAGGCAGGCCACGCGAACAAGGCAACAGCCATTGCCATCGCGTTCCGCCAAGAACCCAAACGCATTGCGGCAGCCTTCATGGCCTCACTGTACCGCGCCAGAGGAGAAGATTTCAATATAAATTATGAAGATACGCGGCAAAGGTAAGGCGCCACCTCTGGCTAGTTCTTGAGCAGCCCCGCGAGCCTTTCGCCGATGGCGCCGTGAGCGGTGATCTCAAGCCGACGAGGTGCATCGCCGTCCAACGTCACCTTCCCACCGGCATAGCCGAACTGCAGCGTCAGGTCGACAGGCGGCAAGGCACCTTCACCTCGCTCAGCCCATTCGATGAGCAGCGTGGAGTCGCCCACGTGCAGGTCGCGCAGCCCCAAAGCCTCGAGATCCCGGGGTCCGGACAGACGGTACAGGTCGAGGTGATAGAGCGAGCGAGCACCCGCCTCATAGGGTTCGATCAACGTATACGTAGGACTCCGCGCAGGACCTGGGAGGCCGAATCCTGCGAGCACACCCGACACGAATGTGGTCTTGCCCGCTCCGAGGTCGCCATTGAGCGCGATGACCTGCGGCACGCCCGGCACCGACAGGAGCGCCCGGCCCAGCCGCACCCCCCACTCGCGTGTCACCGCGGCGGTGGGCAGCGTCAACACCATGGTCATCGCGTCGGATTCACGCACGCAGGCAGGTGGGCGATCAGGTCGCCGGCCAGCAGGCCCCGTTCGCCCCGGCGGGCCGCAGCGTCGCCGGCCATGGCATGCACCAGGACTCCGGCACGCGCGGCGGTCCAGAGGTCCGGCGTCTGCACGACCATGCCGGCGATGATTCCCGTCAACACATCGCCCATGCCTGCCGACGCCATGCCCGGATTGCCGTAGTCGCAGACTTGAGGCAGCTCGCCGGTCCGGTAGACGAGCGTCCCCGCCCCTTTCAGTACCGCGATACCCCCGTAGCGCTCGGCGAGTTGCCGGGCGGCGTCCACCCGATCTGCCTGGATGGCCGCAGCGGTAACGCCCAACAAGCGAGCTGCTTCACCCGGATGCGGAGTGAGGATCCAGTCATCGCGACGGACGCCACTCGTGGCCACGAGGTGCAACGCATCGGCATCGACAACGAGCGGCTTGGCTGCTCCCAATGCGGCAGCAAAAACGGATTGAGCCCACACGTCCTGCCCGAGACCCGGCCCGATGGCGATCAAGTCGACCTTGCGCAGCAGAGGTAGCAGGTCCTCGGTGGACTCGACTGCACACGTCATCAGCTCCGGACGACCGGCCATGATGGCAGCAACATTCGCAGCGCGAGTCGCCACCGTGACACGCCCCGCGCCTGACCGCAGACAGGCTTCACCCGCAAGACGTGCCGCGCCCGCCATGCCGATACCGCCCGCAAGCACGAGGACATGGCCGTAGTCGCCCTTGTGGGTGGCCCGGCGTCGCGCAGGCAGCGCCGACCGCAGCAGCGGCGTGTCGATCCGATCCGCCACGTGCCCGACGTGGTCGGCGACTGCCTTCGACAAGCTGAGGTCATCGAACACGATCGTGCCGGCACAATCCTGGCCCTCGCCCTGATACAGCCCGATCTTGAGGCCACCCAGCACGATCGTCCGATCGGCTCGAATGGCCGCGCCGCGGATCTTGCCCGTCTGTGCATCGAGCCCGCTCGGCACATCGATTGACAGGATGGGCGCGCCCGCGGCATTCACGGCGGCAATCCGCTTGCACCACGCGTCATCGAGATCGCGAGACAGCCCGGTGCCAAACAGGGCGTCGACAATCACGTCTGCGGCGAGCGAGGCGTCCGCGGTCCATTGAGTCGCCCTGCCCCCGGTGGCAGTAAATGCCGTATAGGCGGTCAGCGCGTCGCCCTCGAGTCCCGACGGATTGTCCGCCGCAAGCACGGTGACCGCGAGGTTGACGGCGCGAGCCATTCTCGCCAACACGTACCCATCACCCGCGTTGTTGCCGTTGCCGCAGACAATCAGGACCCGCTCGGCCATGGGCCAGGCCACTTGCAACGTGGCGAGCGCCGCCTCGCCAGCGCGCGACATGAGCGTGTAGCCCGGTATGCCCAGCTGCTCGATGGCGTAGCGGTCCATCTCGCGAACCTGCGCGACGGAGTGAATCGTGAGGGGCATGGCTGACATGCGGGTCAGTATACTGGACGACATGCCCGCCTCGAACACGCATTCCCTTGCCCACCTCGCAAGCGACATCAAGGCATGGGGCCAGGTGCTCGGGTTCCAGCAGGTGGGCATCACCGACATCAATCTCAACGACGATGAACGGTATTTGTCCTCATGGCTCGCAAGCGGTCGTCACGGCGAGATGGGGTACATGGACCGGCATGGGCTGAAGCGTGCACGGCCCGCTGAACTCGTTCCGGGCACCCTGCGGGTCATTTCCGCGCGAATGGACTATCTCTCCTCCGCAGCCGCCCCTGCCGAGGGCGTTCTTGGCAACCCGATGCTGGGCTATGTATCGCGCTATGCATTGGGGCGCGACTATCACAAGGTACTGCGTTCGCGGCTCGCAACGCTGGCCGACCGCATCGCTGCCGTCGCCGGCAACTATGGCGGACGTGCCTGCGTCGACAGCGCCCCGGTGCTCGAAAAGGCGCTGGCTCGCAACGCCGGCCTCGGGTGGATTGGCAAGCATACGAACCTGCTCAACAGGACCTCAGGCTCCTGGTTCTTCCTGGGCGAGATCCTTACGGACCTGGAATTGCCCGTCGACGCACCGGTTACCGCCCATTGCGGAACCTGCACGGCGTGCATCGACGTCTGTCCGACGCAAGCCATCGTCGGCCCTTACGAACTTGATGCGAGGCGCTGCATCTCGTATCTCACCATCGAGCTGAAAGACGCGATCCCGGTCGAATTCCGCAAGGCGATGGGAAATCGCATCTACGGCTGCGATGACTGCCAGCTCTTCTGTCCCTGGAACAAGTATGCGCAGCCAACAGCGGAAGCGGACTTCGCGCCCCGGCATGGGCTCGACGCACCGGAGCTTGCGACGCTGCTCGGCTGGAGTGAGGCCGAATTTCTGGCAAGGACGGAAGGGAGCGCGATCCGCCGCATCGGGCATGCCTCCTTTCTGCGCAACGTGGCTGTCGCCCTTGGCAATGCGCCGGGAACGCCAGAGGTCGTGGCCGCGCTCGAGCAGCAGCGCGACCATTCGTCGGCGCTGGTCAGAGAGCATGTAGCGTGGGCGCTAGAGCAGCATCAGCGGGTAAGCGAGGCAGCTGGGAAGATAGGAAGATAGGAAGATGGGAAGCTAGGAAGCCGGGAAGCTAGGAAGCCGGAAAAACCAGTAGGTAGGATGCCGACTATCCGTCATCCTAGCTTCCTTGCTTCCTTGCTTCCTTGCTTCCTTGCTTCCTTGCTTCCTTGCTTCCTTGCTTCCCATCTTCCCATCTTCCCGCCCCGGTCACACCCTGACGTTATCAAGAAGTCGCGCGCGCCCGAGCCACGCAGCCACCAGGATCACTCGCTCCAGTGTCTCGGGGCCGGGCACCTGCAGCGTCACGGCATCCCGCACGGAGAAATAGTCGGGACGGAAGCCGTGGCTCGTGAGGATGGTACGACCCTGGGCCTCGACCGCTTCTATGCCGGACTTGCCTGACGCCAGTGCAGCGCGCGTAGCGGACAATGTCGCGTACAACTGCGGCGCAATCACACGCTCGGTGGCAGACAAGTAGCGATTTCGCGAACTCATCGCCAGGCCGTCGGCTTCGCGGATCGTCGGCACGCCGATGATTTCGGTCGGCATCAGCAGGTCCTCCGCCATGCGACGAATGATGGTGAGCTGCTGGAAGTCCTTCTCTCCGAACAACGCGCAATCCGCCTGCACCAGGTTGAGCAGCATGGCGACGACAGTGGCCACCCCGACGAAGTGGCCCGGGCGGAATTCGCCGCACAGGATGCCGGACAGATCGGGCACATCGACCAGCGTGGAAGAATTCCTGCCCCGCGGATACATGTCCGGGACCGAAGGACTGAAGAGCAGGTCCACGTTCAGGCCCTTGAGCAACGTGCCATCTTCCTCAGGGGTACGCGGATAGCGGTCGAAATCTTCCTTCGGTCCGAACTGCAGCGGGTTGACGAAGACGCTGACCACGACGCGGTCCGCCCGTTTGCTGGCCTCGCGCACGAGGTGCCCGTGACCGGCATGCAGATTCCCCATCGTGGGCACGAATGCGACGCGCTGTCCCTCGCCGCGCCACTCCGCGAGGATCTGGCGCAATTCGGCCGGTCTGGCAACTGCTTTCATGAGGTCAGAAACAATGTTCCGGGCCGGGGTACGCACGCGACTTCACCGCGTCGACGTAGGCCTTGATGGCTTCGAGGGGACTATTCGT
This sequence comes from uncultured Pseudomonadota bacterium, assembly GCA_903884105.1. Classification (GTDB taxonomy): domain Bacteria; phylum Pseudomonadota; class Gammaproteobacteria; order Steroidobacterales; family Steroidobacteraceae; genus CAIUGU01. Next base: position 42,676 of record CAISDJ010000040.1, read on the forward strand.
GCCTGGCACGAAGTTACGCGAGAAGCGTGGCTTGCGGCCCACGGTGATGTCGAGGACGTCGTACAGCACGAGGATCTGGCCGTTGGTATCAGGACCCGCACCGATGCCGATGACCGGCACCTGCAATTCTTCCGTCAGTTGCTTGCCGAGGCTCGCCGGAATGCACTCGAGCAGCACGATGTCGGCACCCGCTCCTTCAAGGGCCTTGGCGTCACGGATCATCTGCTGCGCCGCTGCTTCGTCGCGGCCCTGAACGCGGAAGCCACCCACCTTGTGCACCGACTGCGGCTTGAGCCCCAGATGCGCACAGACAGGAATGTCGTGCCCCGACAGGAACTCGACGATTTCCACCTGCCCTGCGCCGCCTTCGAGCTTCACCATCTTCGCGCCGCCTTCCTGCATCAGGCGCACCGCGTTGTCGAGCGCCTGCTCGCGCGAGGCGTACGTCATGAACGGCATGTCCGCCATCAGGAACGGGCGATAGAGACCGCGGCTCACCGCCTTGCAGTGGTAAATCACGTCGTTGAGCGTCACCGGTACAGTCGTACCATGCCCCTGGATGACCATGCCGAGCGAATCGCCGACCAGCACAACATCGACACTGGCCTCGTCGGTCAGCGCCGCAAAGCTGGCATCGTACGCCGTGAGGCAGGCGATCTTCTCCCCTTCCGCGCGCATGCGGGCGAGCGTGCCGACGTTGACCGGCGGCCGCGTGGAATAGCGCTCTTGCAGGTGGGAATACATGCGTCGTCAGTCCCGGGGTGTTGCAACCGCACAAGGATGACGGAGGGGGCCGAAAACATCAATCACCACAGCCACTTTGCACGCCTTACTCGGTATCCGTCTTGAGCGGATTGAAGAAATGCCGGCCCCGGCGAATCCCGCGGATCTGCCTCAGTAGCTGCGCGTAGTCCTGGTCGTTGCCGACGAAGTCGACATTGGCCGCGTTGACGATCAAGAGCGGCGAGGCGTCGTAATCATGGAAGAATCGGGCATACGCCGACATCAGCCGTTCGAGGTAGGCCCGCTCGATAAGCGCCTCGTAGCGGATGCCGCGACGGGCAATGCGCTCCATCAGCACGTCGACAGGCGCCTGCAGATACACCACGAGATCCGGGCGAGGCGAGTCGATCGCGAGGCGGGTATGCACCTGGTCGTAGAGCGCGTACTCCTCGTCGTCGAGGGTCAGGCGAGCAAACAGACGGTCCTTGTCGAGCAGGTAGTCCGACACGCGAACGCTTGATGAAAAGAGATCCTGCTGCTTCAGGTCCTCGAGCTGCCGTGCCCGCTGGAACAGGAAAAACAACTGTGCCGGCAATGCACCCGCACGGGGATTGCGATAGAAGCGCTCCAGGAACGGATTGTCCTCGGCCTGCTCGAGCACGGGGTCGCTCCCGAACTCGAGTGCAAGCCGCTTCGCGAGGCTGGTCTTCCCAACGCCTATGGGCCCCTCGACGACGATCAGTCGCAGCGGAGAGTCCGTGGGGTGTTGTCTTGAAGTCGGCATGTCAAGTCAGCGGTTCAATGCCGTCGGTGCCAAGACGATCCGCGAGGTCGGCCACGTGTCCCTGCCCTGGCACCCACAGGCTGGGGGCAATGTCCTGCAGAGGATAGAGCACCCAGTTCCGTTCAAGAAGCCCGGGATGCGGCACGGTGAGGACGGGGGTGGCACGCGTCTCCGCTCCGTACAGCAACAAGTCAAAATCGATGACGCGCGGACCCCAGCGGCGAACCGGTTGCTCGCGCCCGAGCGTCACTTCCAGCTGCTTCAGGTGCGCGAGCAGAGCTTCGGGCGCAAGGCGGGTCAGCAGGCCCGCAGCCGCATTGACGAAGTCCGGTTGATCCTGCGGCCCGAGCGGGCGGGACCGATAGCAACGCGACCGTGCAACCAGCAACGAATCCGGCAGACAGCTGAGCACGTCGAACGCGCGTTCAATCTGCTGCGCGGGTCCCTCAAGATTGCTGCCGAGCCCGATATAGGCGGGCGTCCAGCGTGGTGCGCTCATCCGCAGGAAGCTTCAGGTTGCCGCGGGGCTGGAACCGCCACTGCGACCACGACGGCGACGACGCCGGCGCTTCGTCGGAGCCCCCTCGGCATCAGGTGTAGGTGGAAGAGCCTCCACCTGGCCAACCCGCTCATCGGGGGACAACGTCTGGATCTGTGTCCACCACTCCCCCACCTCCGGACTGACTTCACCTGCCGCCACCCTCAGCAGCAGGAAGTCATACGCAGCGCGAAAACGCGGATGATCGAGCAACCTGAGTGCCCGGCGTCCATCGCGCTTGTCGAATCGAGGCTGCAAGCCGATCAGCTCGCGCATCGGTAACGTAAAGCGCTTCGGAATCGCAACCCGGCTCATTTGCCGGGCAGTGACGGTGTCGCACGCCGTCTGCAGCGCCTGGATCTCGGTCATTACTGCAGGCGATTCGCGGCGTGCGCACGACTTGATCGCCGGCCACAGCAGCACGGCGAACAGGAACATCGGTGTCACGGGCTTGTCGGCACGCACTCGCTGATCGGTACCATCGAGCCCAAGACGCACCAGCTCCGCAGCCCCGGTATTCGCAGGATCGGCCAGCCCGGCGCCGAGATCGGGGAATAGATGCGTAAGCAGCCCATGCTTCTCCAGCATGTCGAAGCTCTTGAGCGCGCTGCCCGAGAAGAACATCTTGAGCGCTTCGTCGAACAGGCGAGCAGGCGGCACGCTGTCGAGCATGCGGGCGAGCGATGGAATCGGCGCCGCCGTATCAGCATGCAACGTGAAATCGAGCTTCGCGGCAAACCGCATCGCGCGCAGCATGCGCACAGGATCTTCGCGGTAGCGCGTCTCGGGATCGCCGATCAACCGAAGGACGCGGGCATTCGCATCGGCCACGCCGCCCACATAGTCCCAGATCGAGAAGTCCTCGATGTTGTAGTACAAGCCGTTCGCCGTGAAATCGCGGCGCCAGACGTCCTCCTCGATCGTACCGTACAGATTGTCCCGCAGGATGCGGCCACCCGCGTCGAGTACGCGATGACCCGTTTCCTCAACGCTGTTGTCATCGTCGATCTGCGTATGCGACGCCCGGAACGTCGCGACCTCGACAATATCCATGCCGAAGCGCACGTGGGCGAGGTGGAAGCGCCGACCGATCAGTCGGCAATTGCGGAACAGCTGCTTCACCTGCTCCGGGTGCGCATTCGTCGCAATATCGAAGTCCTTGGGCTCGAGGCCGAGCAGGAGGTCGCGGACCGCGCCCCCCACAAGGAAGGCCTGGTAACCGGCGTCCTTCAACCGATAGAGGACCTTCAGGGCATTGGGCGAGATATGGGCCCGCGAGATTGGATGCTCAGCGCGCGGAACGACGGTCGGCAACAGCTGATCACCGCTGTCCGCATCTGCATTGAAATCGGTCGTTTTGTTCAAAAAGCTGTTTTCCGCTTGAGCCCGCAAAATCAGGCCGTATAATAGCGCAGCTTCTCATTGAGGCGCGCCCGCGCCGACATCCTTATGCTCGCTCCCATCGTCTAGAGGCCTAGGACGGAGCCCTCTCAAGGCTTAAACCGGGGTTCGAATCCCCGTGGGAGCGCCACTTTGTACGGTAAAGCGTACGAAAAGCGCGATTACTGCACTCCTGGGGACACCTACCAACCCACAGGAGTGCAGACCATGGAAAGCCAAAATCAGCAGATAGCCGCCATTTGCGCGACCGCACCCGCAAGGTCCGCGGTTTCGCCATCGGTAGCCGCCGAACGTGCCAGCACGGATCTTTCGATAGCCCTTGGCCTGCTGGACATGCTCCAGACCCGGGTGGGAGACTGACCCGAGCGCCTTCAGGACATTTATTGGCTACACGATTCAACCGCAGGTCACACCATGTTGGCGCTGGGGTGCGTGAAGCGACACGCATTCATAGTGCAGATCTAGAGCGATCCAGAGGACCCCCGTCCATTTCGGATCTAGATGTTGTACGTCAAGCGTTCTCCGCCTACCGTCGATGCCATCATCAAGGACGCAGCCGATTTTAGTGACGAACTGCAGCGGGATCTTGAGCGTATGGCTCGCGACTATGCGGGCGCACGGATTGAATCAGGGATAAAAAGCCGGCAACGGCAGGCCAATTTGCAGAGCCCCTCGGGCATGCCGACGGCATCTTCAAGACTGCCAAGGGAATACTGAAGGGCTATGGCAGAAAAGTATCCAGCGGCGCTGGCCGAGCCCACAAGTAGCCCTGCCCCATTTGGCAACCGAGTTTCCGCAGCATCTCGGCCTGCCCTCTGGTTTCAATCCCTTCGGCGACGACCAACATATCGCAGGCCTTGGCCATGGAAATCAACGCAATACACATTGAATCTGACTTGGTGACTTTCTGTACGTTTAGATTTGGCGACAGTGCCGCCAACTGGGGCTGGGTCGCATTCAGCTCATCTAAAGGTGAAACAAATTGCCTGTCGATCTTCAGCACGTCAAACGGCAATGACTGCAGATGCGCCAAGGACGCATAGCCCGTGCCGAAATCATCAATCGACAACCCAAACCCAGCAGCCTTAAGTTGTTGAATTGAGGACCGTGCCGCACTGCCAGGATCAATCTTCGCGCTTTCAGTGACCTCAATACAGAGACGTCTGAAATCAACACCCGCCTTACGGGCGATATCAATAAAACTCTCGGCTAAATCCAGCTGCAATAATTGACTGACTGAAACATTGACAGCCACATAGGCATCTGCACTTTCGATGGCGGGCTGTTGCAAGAAATCCACACCCGCCTGAAACATCATCTTGCCAATACGGTGGATCAGGCCCACACGCTCGGCCTCGGTAATACATTCAATCGCTGGCACACTGCTTAGCAGCGGATCATTCAACCTGAACAACAACTCGTATCCAACTACTTTCTCATCCGCAAATCGAACAATGGGCTGCGCATGCGGATATAACTTGCCTGCATCCAGTGCAAGTTCAATTCGCCTTGCCAAACCCCGTCTAGCTGCAGCGCGCTTGGTGCGTTCGGCATCAACCACCAAGGTCTGCGCACCACCCAAGGATTTGCATTCGAGTACCGCTTGATCCGTCTTGAAGATCAGCGCTTCAATATCCTGACTATCAGCGGTTACCGCCTTCACCCCCGCTGAGAAATTGACCGGTAAATTTTGGCCTGCAATGCTCACGCCCTTCGCGAGCGTGGTGCGTAATACATGCAATTGCTGTACGGCAACCTCGGTGGTGACCGGCAAAAAGGCGAGAAACTCATCGCCACCAAAACGCGTCAACAGGCGTAGATCGGCAAGCGTTGTCTGCATGGTAGTGCAGACATTGCGCAACATCTGATCACCTTCCAGATGACCGAAGGCATCATTGAACGCCTTAAATGCATCTAAATCGATAAAGACGATGGAAAGCGGAGTGTTACTCGATAGATGTTCGTTGATCAGCGCATCAACCCCAGCCATGAAGCCACGACGATTGAGTAAATCGGTCAAGGCATCATGTTGCGCACGATAGCGCAGTACTTCATCCATTCGATGGCGCTGAGTGGCAATGGTGGCTAAGTGAGTGAATTGATCCACGATCTGCAAATCAGCCACCGTCGGCACGCGCACTTGGGGGTGATACATGCCAAAGACACCCAGCAAGCTATCATCAGCACTCGACAATAACGGCGATGACCACGCAGACCGAATACCGTAGGCGCGGCACAGGTCGTGGAATGCATCCCATAGAGGGTCAGTGAATACATCTTCAGAAATCACGCGCTCCCGACGCCAGGCACAGGTGCCACAACTGCCTGCTTGGGGGCCGGGCACTAAACCGTCAACAATATCAGCGAAGGAACTGGGCAACTGGCCGTAACCCCCGCGCCGTAGCTTTTGTTCATTGGGATCAAAGTAAAGAATCGAGGCCTTCATGCCTGGAATATGCTTCTCAGCAAAGAGAGAAATAGCGCCCAGCGTTTCTTGTAGCGGAGAACCCTTGGCAATGTGCTCAAGCACTCCTTTCTGCCCAAGCAACATGTCTTCAGCAGAAATATCGCTACCCGTGAACGGTAGTGTTCTTGCGGCACTTGTCATCACTAGCCCCTAACATCCATTGCGGATCATACGTAGGGACCTAAACAATCCCTAGCTTTTGCAAAAGCGGCGGGAAGATAAATGATGAGTCCCAGCAATCACAGCTGAATTGGATCCGTTTTGGCTACAACTCATCTGCCAGGCTGCGATCACTTCTCGTGCCTCAGTCAGTGAGCGGAACCAGTGCCTTCAAGATCACAGCAGCCCGATTGCAACGATAGCCACTAGGCTGCAAGCCATCGCGACGGCATCGCAGGAAGCCCCGAGCGACCAGCAAGCCGACTGACGCCGGAACTGTTCGATAACGATCTTCGGCTCGATCCGATTCCTGAACCACTCCATCGACAGGCATTCGTCCTTGAGCTTGCCATTGAGGGACTCGTTGGGGCCGTTCTGCCACGGCTTCCCAGGATCGATATGAGCCGTGTCGATGTTGGGCTGGGTGAGCCCCTTCAACACCGCCCGGGACACGAACCCCGGGCCGTTGTCCGAGCACAGATGCTGCGCGCTGCCGCGGAGGCTCACGAGCTTGCCAAGGACTGCCGACTCTAAGCCCTGCGCCACTCAACAGTGGGGGGACGTCGGTCTGCTTGTGATGCATGGCGCACGGGTCGCCAATCTGGGATGCGCCGATACCACGACGGGAGTGACGCTCCTCACGGCACCCGTCAGGCCGATTGGTGCAGTGCAGTAAACTCGTGTAATATCCCTGTCGTGCCGCAGTGCGGCATATTTCAATACACTGCTTTATATAAGGATTTTTTAATGGAACTCGTATTTTTCGCCTTCTTCGGCTCGCTGGCCCTGATTGTCGCCATGGTCGTCAAGGGCGAGATCTGAACCGCTAGCCGTCCTCGTCCCCGTAAAGGATCACGGATAGAAACCGGATCGGCAGCTTCAACAACCGCTCCGGTCCGTGGGGCACCCCGCCCGGAAAGGTCAATGCATCGCCTGGTTCGAGTACATACGTATGGGTGCCATGGCGATACTCGATCTGCCCTTCGAGCATGTAGATGAACTCCGTGCCGGGATGCTCGAACGTCGGGAAGACCTCAGCCGCGTCTTCCATTGAAATCAGGAACGGCTCGAAGCGCTTCTTTGGGCCCTGGTCGTAGGCCAGCAGATGATAGGTGTGGCCCTTGCTCGTGCCACGCCGCACCACTTCCATCCCCTCCCCCTGCTTCACATGCAGCGCCTTGCCCTTCTGGTGACCGAAGTTCCGGAAGAGCTGGCCGATTTCCACACCTAGCGCGCGCGCCAGCCGGTTGAGAGAATCCAGACTGGGACTGACCTGACCATTCTCAATGCGCGACAACATGCCGTCTGAAATGCCGGCAAGGTGCGCGACATCGGCAATGGTGAGCCGGTTCTTCGCCCGAAGCTCACGGACCATCGTTCCGACATGACGGTCCAGAGACGCGGTATCGATGTCAACAATTGGCTGCCCGGTAGCGCGAACGACCTTTTTTCCGGCGGGTTCCTTGCTGGGTTTACGTCCTGGCATCTCGCGACCTCTTCCACGGGTGCCCATAGCGTGCACCCTGATTGACTGATACGCAATAAACATGCATCTTACGAAACAAGCTTCCTCAGGCCCAACCACCAGCGTGACCCCCGAGCAGACCTACACCCTCACCGTTTCGTGCCCTGACCGGGTCGGCATTGTTGCCGCGGTCAGCACATACCTCGCGGGTAAAGGCGGCTGGATCACCGAAGCCAACCACCATTCGGACACCACGACCGGCCGCTTCTTCATGCGCAACGTGCTGCTCGCCCGCACGCTGCACGGCACGCTCGCCACCTTCCGCAAGGACTTTGCGGAAATCGCCACCCGCTACGGGATGGACTGGTCAATCAGCGACTCCGCCACACGCAAGCGTGTCGTGTTGCTGGTCTCCAAATTCGATCATTGCCTGGTCGACCTGCTGTACCGCTGGAAGGCCGGTGAACTCGAGTGCGACATCCCCTGCGTCATCTCGAACCACGAGGACCTTCGCTCCTACGTCGAGTGGCATGGCATCCCGTATCACCATATTCCGGTGCCTGCGGACGCCTCTGCCAAGCGAGCGGCCTTCGCCGCGATCGAACAGAAGTTCATCGAATCGCAAGGCAATGTCATGGTCCTCGCACGCTACATGCAGATTCTGCCCGCGGAACTCTGCGCCCGCCATCCGGGACGCATCATCAATATCCACCACAGCTTCCTGCCGTCTTTCATCGGCGCGCGCCCGTACCTGCAGGCGTTTGAGCGTGGCGTGAAACTGATCGGCGCGACGAGCCACTACGTCACCACCGATCTCGATGCCGGCCCGATCATCGAACAGGACGTGGTGCGCATCGATCATGGCGATACGGAAGCGGACCTCGTCCGTTACGGCCGCGATATCGAAAAGGCCGTGTTGTCCCGCGCCCTGAAATACCACCTGGAGGACCGTGTGTTGCTGAACGGCAATCGCACGATTGTCTTCTACTAGCCACCCTGCACAGGAACCCGATGCCCTGGCGACTGCTGAAGTTTGCACTCAAGTCAAAACACCCCGAACCGCGGATGTTCACCGCGCACTCGGAGCTCAAGGAGAGTTATGACGCGGTGATCATCGGTGGCGGCGGGCACGGGCTGGCGGCGGCCTATTACCTTGCACGCGACCATGGCATCACCAATGTCGCCGTCATCGAAAAGGACTACCTGGGCGGCGGCAACACTGCCCGCAACACGACCATCATCCGGTCGAACTACCTGACGCCGGAAGGCGTGAGGTTCTACGACGAGAGCGTCCGGCTGTGGCAGGACCTCTCGCAGGACTTCGACCTCAACCTCTTCTATTCCACGCGCGGCCACTACACGCTCGCGCACACGGACTCGGCAGTGCGCACGATGCGCTGGCGCGCCGAGGTCAACAAGCACTTCGGCATCAATAGCGAACTGGTCGATGCGCAGGCCGTGCAACGCGCGCTGCCGATGATGGACATTACCTGCGCCGGCCATGCCCCGATCCTCGGTGCGCTCTATCACGCACCCGGTGCGATCGCCCGTCACGATGCGGTTGCGTGGGGCTATGGCCGTGGCGCGGACCGTCGCGGTGTCGAGATCCATCAACAGACCGAGGTGCTTGGTATCGAAACCGACGCCAGCGGCTCACGGGTAGCCGGCGTACTCACCAATCGCGGCCACATTGCGACCCGCAAGGTGTTGTGCGCGGTGGCAGGTTCGACACCGCGTCTGCTGTCGATGGTCGGTCTCGAATCGCCGATCTCCATCCATCCGTTGCAGGCAATGGTGTCGGAACCCGTCAAGCCATGGCTCGACCCCATCATCGTCTCGGGCTCCCTGCACGTGTACGTCAGCCAGACCGCACGCGGCGAACTGGTCATGGGCGCCTCGCTCGATCCCTACGAGCTGCATTCCACGCGGTCGACCCTCGATTTCGCGGAGTCACTCGCGGCACACATGCTCGACCTGTTCCCCTTTCTGTCAGACGTCAAAGTCGTCCGGCAGTGGGCAGGCATGGCCGACATGACGCCCGACTTCGCGCCGATCATGGGCAAGACGCCGATCGAAGGCTTCTATCTCGATGCAGGCTGGGGCACGTGGGGCTTCAAGGCCACTCCCGTCTCCGGCAAGACCATGAGCTACACGCTGGCCAACGATCGCCCGCATCCGCTGATCGAAGGCTTCTCGCTCGACCGCTTCAGGCGCTATGAACTCACCGGCGAGAAAGGCGCCGCGTCGGTAGGCCACTGATGAAACTGCTCACCTGTCCCCTGAACGGCACCCGCCCCATCAGCGAATTCTTCTACGGCGGCGAAGTTCGCGCGATGCCGGACCCGGACACTTGCACTGATACCGAGTGGAGCGCTTACGTCTTCAATCGCAGCGGCGTTGCCGCAGTGAAATGCGAGTGGTGGTGCCACGGGCCAAGCGGCGTCTGGTTCCTGGCCGAACGGGACACCACCACGGACACGGTCCTGCGCACCTACCTGGCACCGAGTGCCGCAACGCGACGATGAAACGCCTGCCACCCCTCTCCGGAGAATGGATCGACCGCAAGCAGCCGATCGCGTTCACGTTCGAAGGCCAGCCGTTCAGCGGCTTTGCCGGCGACACGATCTCGTCTGCGCTGGCCGCCAACGGCCAACGGATCATTGGACGCTCGTTCAAATACCACCGCCCCCGCGGGCTGCTGTCGGTCGCCAACCACGACAGCAATGCCATCATGCAGGTACAGCATCATGGCCGGACGCTGCCGAACGTCCGTGCCGATGTGACGCCGCTTGCAGACGGCATGCGCGTCACGGCCGTGAATACCCGCGGCGGACTCGCCAAGGATTCGCTGCACCTTCTGGACCGGCTGTCGGCATTCCTGCCGGTCGGTTTTTATTACAAGGCCTTTCACTCGAAACGCTTCTTTCCCCGCTGGGAGCGCCTGTTCCGCAATCTCGCGGGGCTGAGTGAACTCGACCTCCATTCAAGCCGCCGCCGCACGCCGAAAGCCTACGCGTTTACCGATGTGCTGGTGGTCGGTGCCGGCCCCTCGGGTCTCGCCGCCGCGCTTTCGGCGGCCGACAATGGCGCGCAGGTCATGCTCGTCGATGAGAATGCGGGGCCGGGCGGCAGCGGGCTGTATGCCCGCGGGGGCCAGGATGCCGATGCCCGCCAGACGCTGCAGCTGATGGAACGAGTGCGGCAGCATCCGCGTATTCAGGTGCTATGCAATACCTATGCTGCCGGCTACTACGCCGATCACTGGGTGGCGCTCATCACACCCACCGAAATGGTGAAAGTCCGCGCAGCGTCCGTAGTGTTCGCACAGGGTGCGTTCGAACAACCTGCCGTGTTCCACAACAACGACCTCCCCGGCATCCTGTTGGCGAGCGGTGCACAGCGTCTCCTGTCTCGCTATGCAGTCGCGCCGTGCCAACGGGTGCTGGTGCTCACGGCCAATCCGCAAGGCTATGCGGCCGCGCTCGACGCACTTGAACACGGTATTGAGGTCGCTGGCATCGTTGACCTGCGGACCGCTCCCGGGCCGGCCTCCACCCAACTCGCTGAGCGCCTGCAGGCCAGAGGCGTTCCGGTGAGCACGAGCGCGATCATCGAAAATGCCCGTGCCGGCGTCGATGGGTGCGTCCGGTCGGTGGTCGTGAAAACCCGGGGCCAGGATGACGTTGCGACTGCGGCCGGACAGACGCATGAGGTCGACGGGGTCTGGATGAGCGTTGGGTTTGCGCCCGCTCACTCATTGCTGCTGCAGGCCGGCGCCCGCCTGCAGATGGAATCATCCGTCGGCCAATATGTCCCATCGATGCTGCCAGCGGGCATCTTTTCCTGTGGCAAGGTCACCGGCGTCTACGGCTTCACGAGCCGGCTGACTGACGGCACGCGCGTCGGTGAACAAGCTGCGGCCTACGTCCAGCGTCGAGCACCCAAGCCGCGTTCAACGGCCGGGACGCCCGGCATGATGGAGATGCCCAACCACCCCTACCCCATTGTCGCGCATGCCAAGGGCAAGAACTTCATCGACTTCGATGAGGATCTGCAGCTGAAGGACTTCGCGAACGCGGTACAGGAAGGTTTCGACAGCATCGAACTGCTGAAGCGGTATACCACCGTGGGCATGGGCCCAAGTCAGGGCAAGCACTCGAATCTGAATGCCCTGCGCATCCTCGCGAAGCTGCGCAGCGAAGCGGTGGGTCGCGTTGGCGCCCCAACGGCGCGGCCCATGTTCCACCCCGTCCCGCTGTCGCATCTGGCCGGGCGCAGCTTTTCGCCGGAGCGAGCCACGCAATTGGCTGGGGCACACGAAGCGTTGGGCGCCGTCTGGATGCTCGCGGGACAATGGAAGCGCCCCGAGTATTATGCAGTCGCCGGACTCTCGAGAGCCGCGGCCATCGAACAGGAAGTCCGCGCCGTTCGCGAAGGTGCAGGACTGATCGATGTCGGTACGCTGGGAAAGATCGAGATTCATGGCCCTGATGCGGCGGAGTTCCTCGATCGCGTCTATGCCGGTCGCTACGGAACCCTGACGGCCGGCATGACCCGCTACGGGCTGATGCTCGATGAATCGGGCGTCATCATCGATGACGGCGTCATCGCCCGCCTTGCAGACGAAAGCTTCTACTTCACGACGACGACGGGCAATTCGGCGTCCATCTACCGCGAGCTCGGCCGGCTGGCCACGCAGTGGAATCTAAAGGTCGGTCTGGTCAACGCGACCGGCCACTACGCGGCTTTCAATCTCGCCGGACCGCTCTCGAGACGCATCCTTGCGCGACTGACGACCGTTGATCTGGCGCAATCTTCGTTTCCGTTTCTCGGGCTGCGCGAAGGCCTCGTTGCCGGCGTACCTGCCCGCCTCATGCGCGTCGGGTTCGTGGGCGAACTCGGGTACGAGATCCATGTCCCCGTCCATTCGGCGTTACATGTCTGGGAAGCGCTGTTCGCAGCTGGCGCTGCCGAAGCCATCCGACCGTTCGGTGTCGAAGCACAGCGCGTCCTGCGCCTCGAGAAAGGTCACCTCATCGTCGGCCAGGACACGGATGGCCTCACCGATCCGCTGCAGGCCGGGTGCGAGTGGGCCATCAAGATGGACAAGCCGTTCTTCATCGGCCAGCGCTCGCTGAGGATTCTGCAGAAGATGCCGAAGCGGCAGCACCTTGTCGGGTTCCGCTTGACCGCCCCTGGCACAGATCTCCCGCAGGAAGGCCATCTCGTCCTCGCTGGCACCGAGATGGCCGGCCGCGTCACCAGCGTAACCCGATCACCAACCTTGCAGGCCGTCATTGGCCTCGCGATGGTGACTCCGGCCGTCGCGACAGGAACAGGGTTCCGCATCCGGATCGATGGGGGACGCGAAGTCGACGCCATCATCACGCCGCTTCCCTTCTACGACGCGGCCGGCGCGCGCCAGAAGCTGGCGGAGGCACCATGACCCGGCGCTCGCCGCTGGCCGACTGGCACCTGCAAGCGAGCTACTGCTGCGCCGGGGTACCTGTCTGGCTGCAGGACTGCTCTTGGCGGCAACGCTTCGGCTGCAAGGGTCCAGAGGCGACGCCGTGGCTCGAGGCCCTTGGATTCACCGTACCGCAACCCGCCAACAGCTGTGCATTCGATGCGAATGACATTCTCGTTGCACGCCTTGGTACCACCGAATTCCTCGTGGAAGCGATGAGCGCGACCACCCAAAGCGTGATTGCTGCCCGCGAACGCTTGTCCGTGCCGGGCGTGTATCCGGTCATCCGCCAGGATGCTGCGTTCATCCTGGGCGGACCCCGTGCAACCGACTTGTTACTCGAAACGTGCAGCTACCCCTTTGCAAGCGATGCACGCAGTACGCCGGTCGTCATGACCTCGATGGTCGGTGCAGGCGTGACGGTCGTCCCGCGCCGCGCGGGCGAGACCACTGAATTCAATGTCTGGTGTGACCCGAGTTTCGGCCTGTACCTGTGGTCGACGCTCGTCGAGATAGCACAAGAAATGGGCGGGGGCGCAATCGCGGACGGTCAGCAATCCACTTTGAGGGGAGAATCGTAATGGTGACTCAGGCGACGAAGGACTTCTTCGGACAGTCCGCGATCAAGTATGTGCTGGCCCAGTTCGTGGATATCCACGGCGCCGCCAAGGCGAAGGCGGTTCCTGTCGAGCACTACGACATGATCCTGGGCGACGGCGCCGGGTTTGCCGGCTTCGCGCTGTGGGGATTCGGCATGGGACCGCATGGCCCCGATTACATGGCCGTCGGCGATCACTCCACCTTGACGCCGATCCCGTGGATGCCGGGCTTTGCACGCGTCGTGTGTGATGGCCACGTCAAGGGCAAGCCCTACGCCTACTGTTCTCGCGTCGCGCTGAAACGCCAGCTCGAGATCATCAAGCAGCAAGGCTTGACGCTGTACACCGGCATCGAGCCCGAGTTCATGCTGTTGAAGCGCGGTGCGGACGGCAAGATTGCGCCGTTCGACGATAGCGATACCCTCGACAAGCCCTGCTACGACTACAAGGGCCTGGCCCGCGGCACGGCCTTCCTCGAGAAGCTGACGTCCCATCTGCGGTACGCCGGCGTCGACGTCTACCAAATCGACCACGAGGACGCGAACGGCCAGTTCGAAGTCAACTTCACCTACGCCGATGCGCTCAAGTCCGCTGACAACTTCACGTTCGTGAAGATGGCGGCATCCGAAGTGGCCCGCGAGATCGGCGCCATCGCGACGTTCATGCCCAAGCCGTTCTCGAACCGCACGGGGACCGGCGCACACTTCCATCTGTCGATGGGCAACGACAAGGTCAAGAATCTCTTCCACGACGACAGCGACCAGCACGGGCTCGGCCTGTCGCAAATGGGGTACTGGTTCGTTGGAGGCCTGCTCGCGCACGCCCCGGCGTTGACCGCCATCTGCGCGCCGACCATCAACTCGTATAAGCGGCTGGTCGTGGGTCGCTCGCTGTCGGGCGCCACCTGGGCCCCGGCGTTCATCGCATACGGCGACAACAATCGCACGGCCTGCGTCCGCATTCCCCACGGTCGCATCGAGTTCCGCCTGCCCGACGGCGCCGTGAATCCGTACCTCGCCACCGCAGCGATGCTGGCGGCCGGCATGGACGGCGTCGCCCGCAAGCTCGATCCGGGCGCGCCGATCAACGAGAACCTCTACGAGTTGGGCGCCGCCGAGATCGCACGGCGCGGCATCGGCGTGCTGCCGCAGAACCTGAGCGCAGCCATTGACGCGCTCGAGAAGGATGACGTCGTCAAGAGCGCGCTTGGGGCTGAGCTCGCGGCCGAGTTCATCTCCCTCAAGCGGATGGAATGGGTCGAGTACTGCCGCCACGTCAGCAGTTGGGAAACCGACCGCTACCTCGAAATGTTCTAGGCCTTAGGCCTCTGCAAGGAACCCCCACTATGTGCGGAATCATTGGACTGTTGATCAAGAAGCCCGAATGGCGCGACCGCCTCGGCGAACTCATGGTGCCGATGCTGATCGGCATGACCGAGCGTGGCCCGGACTCGGCAGGCATGGCAGTGTTCGGCGAGCCGATGGCGGCGAGTCGTCGCAAGCTGAACCTGTACGCGGAGAGTCCGGCCTTCGACTGGAAGCAGCTTGAAGGCGCCGCCTCGGCAAAGTTCGCCGATGTGCAGGTCACCATCAAGGCCAATCACGCGGTGCTGGCGAGCGACAGCGCGCCGGACACCATGAAGGCCTGGCTGCATTCGACTTACCCCGAGGTCCACGTGCTGTCGACTGGCCGTGCCATCGATCTATACAAGGATGTCGGCACGCCGCAGGCCGTCGCCGACCGGTATGACTTCAAGCACATGAAAGGCTCGCACGTGGTTGGGCATACGCGCATGGCCACCGAATCCGCGGTGACACCGGCCAACGCGCATCCGTACACGGCCGGCGAGGACTGGTGCATCGTGCACAACGGCTCGCTGTCCAATCCCCATTCCCTGCGGCGTCGCCTGGAAAAGGTGGGCATTGCCTTCGACGGCGATTGCGATACCGAGGCGGCCAGTCGGTATCTCGAATGGCGACTCCGCGAAGGAGACAACCTCGAGTCCGCCATCGAGCGCAGCTTCTCGGAGTTCGACGGCTTCTACACGTTCCTGATGGGCACGGCCGACAAGCTGGCCCTGGTGCGCGATCCGTTCGCTTGCAAGCCGGCCATCGTTGCCGAGTGCGACGAGTACGTCGCCATCTCGTCCGAGTTCCGCTCCCTCGCCCACCTGCCCGGCGTCAACCACGCCCGGGTGTTCGAGCCCGGCCCCGAGGAGATCTACTCATGGGCAGTCTGAAGGCATTCGATGCCGCCACGACTCCGGTACGCGATATCAATCAGTTCCTGCACGGGGACTTGAGCGGCATCACCCGGGCCACGATCGACAACCCCGACGGTGCCCACAATCTCGCCGTTGGGATGAACGCGCCGGTCACCATCGACATCCAGGGCCATGCGGGCTACTACGCTGCCGGCATGAACAAGTTCGCGACGGTCAACGTGCATGGCAATGCCGGCCCCGCAGTTGCCGAGAACATGATGTCGGGCCGTGTGCATGTCAGGGGTTTCGCGAGCGTGGGGGCCGGTGCGTCGGCTCATGGCGGTCTGCTGGTCATCGATGGCGACGCGGGGTTGCGCTGTGGCATCTCGCTGAAAGGCGGCGACATCGTTGTCGGCGGCAGCGTCGGCAACTTCTCGGCGTTCATGGCGCAAGCGGGTCGGCTCGTCATCTGCGGTGACGCGGGTGATGGCCTCGGTGACTCGCTGTACGAAGCCACGCTGTACGTGCGCGGCAAGATCAAGTCGCTGGGTGCAGATGCCCGCATCGAGCCGATGACGGACGCAGACATCGCTTCTGTCGACGGCCTGCTCAAGGCCGCTGGCCTCCAGCACTCGGCCCGTGAGTTCAAACGCGTCAGTTCCGCACGCACCCTCTATCACTGGAATGCGGACGCGCAGCAGGAGTATTGAGATGGCCACCGCTCCCACCTCCCCCGACCTGATGTCGCTCGAAGAGAGCGCGTCTTTCGACTTGTCAGTCATCCACTACATCCAGCACGCTTCGGCGACCGGCCTGTATGAGATCCGCGGCCTCGGCGCCAAGCGCAAGCTGCCGCACTTCGACGACCTGTCTTTCCTCGGCGCCTCGATGTCGCGCTACCCGCTCGAGGGCTATCGCGAGAAGTGCACGACGACTACGCTGCTCGGCACGCGTTTCGCCAAGAAACCCGTGGAACTCGCCATCCCGATCACCATTGCCGGCATGAGCTTCGGCGCGCTCTCGGCCAACGTGAAGGAAGCACTGGGACGAGCCGCCACGGAGATGGGCACATCGACGACCACCGGCGACGGCGGCATGACGCAGGAAGAGCGGCAGTCGTCGAAGACGCTGATCTATCAGTGCCTGCCCTCCCGCTACGGCTTCAACCCGGACGACCTGCGCAGGGCCGATGCCATTGAAGTGGTGATCGGCCAAGGGGCGAAGCCCGGCGGCGGAGGCATGCTGCTCGGCCAGAAGATCAGCCCGCGTGTCGCCAAGATGCGGACGCTGCCCGAAGGCATCGATCAGCGCTCGGCCTGCCGGCATCCAGACTGGACCGGTCCCGATGACCTCGCCATCAAGATCAAGGAGCTGCGCGAGATCACCGATTGGCAGAAGCCGATCTACGTGAAAGTCGGCGCGACCCGCGTGTTCCATGACGTGAAGCTGGCCGTGCACTCCGGGGCCGACGTGGTCGTCGTCGACGGCATGCAGGGCGGAACGGCCGCCACCCAGTGGGCGTTCATCGAGCATGTCGGCATCCCTACGCTGGCGGCGGTGAGGCAAGCAGTGGACGCGCTCGAAGAGCTCAACATGAAGGACCAGGTGCAGCTGATTGTCTCAGGTGGCATTCGCACCGGAGCCGATGTCGCGAAGGCGTTGGCGATGGGCGCCGATGCGGTTGCCATTGGCCAGGGGGTGCTGTTCGCGCTCGGCTGCAACTCGCAGACCTATGTACAGAAGGGACAGCACATTTCCGCCGTCGACGACTACCACAAGCTCGGCACGGTGGCGGGCCGCTGCCATCACTGCCACACCGGCAAGTGCCCAGTAGGCGTGACGACGCAGGATGTGATCCTCGAGCAGCGCCTCGAACCCGAGGTGGGTGCGAAGCGCGTCCGCAACTACCTGAAGACCCTCAACATGGAGCTCACCATGCTCGCCCGCGCGTGCGGCAAGCAGAACGTGCATCACCTGGAGAAGGAAGACCTGGTCGCGTTGACCATTGAAGCCGCCGCCATGGCGGGCATCCCGCTGGCCGGCACGTCGTGGATTCCGGGAACTTAACGCGACAGGTTAGCGTTGAGACGCTTCGGCCTCGAGGGCATCCGCGCTCTCGTGGCCGAGGTACGCGCGAATACCTCGCCGTACGACGTAGAGCACGGGGATCATCGCGATCGCCGCGCAGAACTTGTAGGCATAGTTCACTGTGCCGACCGCGAGGAATTGCGGGATCGGCCAGTGCTGCGGGCCGATGACGAACGCGATGTAAAGCACCACGAAGCTGTCGACGAGCTGCGAGACGGCCGTCGAGCCGGTAGCACGCAGCCAGATCCACTTCTCCCCCGTGATGCGGCGGATCCGGTGGAACACCGCCACGTCCAGCAGCTGTCCGATCAGGAACGCGATGATCGAGCCCACGATCGTCCACATTCCCTGCCCGAACACGTTGCTGAACGCCGCCTGCATGTCCGGCACGCCGCGCTCGGCATTCACCGTCACCCACCACCCGGCCGGCTCCAGCCCGATCATCAGGTACGCCGCGATGAACGCGTACGAGATCAGCGCCACCGCCAGCCACGAAATGAACCGCACGCCTTTAGGCCCGTAGTACTCGTTGATGATGTCCGTCATCACGAACACGAACGGCCACAACAGTACGCCCGCCGTGAACGACAGCGACCCCGTCTGCCCGAACAGGTTCCAGTTCAGCGGCTCGACGCCGAGCGTGCCTTCCAGCGCAAAGATCTTGACGCCGATGAACTCGGCAATCAGTGCATTGGCGACAAAGAACCCCGACAGGATCAGGAACAGCCGTGTGGCACGGGAAGCGAAGGCGGAATGGGGCACGACTGACATGCCCCGATTGTAACCAGAACCCGCTACATCAGTCTAACCGCGCTGTCCTGCAAGGCTGCCGCAGGCAACAGCCCTTGCGGTTCCAGCCCAAACTCGGCCGCCCCAAGGAGGCCTAGCGCCGGGGTCAGCGACAGATCGCTGAACGAGCCGGCCAGCCCATAGCGATACGCCAGATCTCCGCCGATAGCCGCCGTATCACTGCCTCCCCAATGCTGGGCGGTCATCGCATTGCTCAAGGCCCAGCTGGTCAGTCTCGGGTTCCTGGCACGCGCAGCATCGAAGGCCGCCACCAGGCCGTCGAAATCGAAACTCTCCACGCGTCGGTTCCGTAGCGGATCCGTAGAGCCCGGCAAGTAGTCCGAGCTCCCCTCGATCACGATCTGCAGCCGATCAACGCTGCGAGTGGCGGCGCTGCCGTAGTAGCCAGAGAAGGTGATCTGGTCCGTCCCGCCCGTCAGCAGGATGAGATTGGTGCCGCTGCGGCGGAACTGTAGTGACGACAGCGGGATTCCCCCGCCGAGAGACAGCGTATTGTCCTGGGCCGTACTCACTGCCACCGTATCCTGACCATCGCCGCGATTGAAGAGGATGACGTCAGGCCCGGCGCCGGGGTTGATTGAATCGGTGCCTTTGCCGCCAATCAGCAGGTCAGCCGAGGAAGTCCCGGTCAACGTATCGGCACCCGCTCCACCGCTCTGCAAGGAATTGCCGCCGCTGTCGCTCAGTACGTCGTTGCCGGTTCCCCCTTCGAGCACGTCCACCCCGAAGCCCCCGTTCAACGCGTTGGCTCCGCTGTTCCCGCGGACCAGGTTGGAGAGGGTGTTCCCGCCGCCGTTGATGGCAGCACTGCCCGTCAGGAAGAGAATCTCAACGTCACTGGCGAGCGTGTGGGTCACCGACGCATTGACCAGGTCCATGCCCTCACCCGGGCGCTCGATGACCACATCGCCGGTGGAATCGACGCTATAGGTGTCGTTCCCGCCGCCGCCGATGAGCCGATCGGCTCCGGCGCCGCCATTCAGCGTATTGGCTGCTTCGTTGCCGGAAATGCTATTGGCCAGCGCATTGCCGGTCCCGCTGATCGGTGCGGATCCCGTGAGTACGAGGTTTTCGAGATTGGCGCCCAGCGTCCTCGTGCCGGAACTCCGGACCGTATCAATGCCTGCCTCGACTGCCTCCACGATCAGATCGCTGGCCCCATTGACAACATAGGTGTCGTTTCCCAGCCCTCCCGCCAGTGTGCTGCCGCGGCCGTTCCCCGCCAGCGTGTTGTCCGCTGCGTTTCCCATCCCCGTCAACGCGGACAGTCCCAGCAACTCAAGGTTCTCCAGGCCCTCTCCGAGCACGAATGAGATGGCAGTCCGGATGGTATCGAGTCCGGCTAGATCCACAATGCGATCGCCTGCATCGTCGAGATAGTACGTGTCACTGCCCGCACCCCCGTCCAGCAAATCCGCCCCTTCATGGCCGTCGAGCACGTCATCGCCGAGCCCTCCAACCAGGATGTTGTCGGCGGCGTTGCCGTGTAGTTCGTTGTCGAGCGCGTTGCCAATGCCGGTGATTGCCGGCCCGTTGAGCAGATACAGGCGTTCCACGTTCTCACCGAGGGCATAGTCGGATTCGCTGCCGACCGCATCGCTTCCCTCGCCCGCAAACTCAATGATGCTATCGAGCGGCGAGCGTACGTAATACATGTCATTGCCCGGACCGCCGTACATCGCGCTGCCTCCTCCAGGAATGATGATGTTGCCAACGATGATGTTGGCCGTCCCATAGAGCGTATCGTCCCCTTCTTCGCCATAGAGCTGGTCGACGCCCGCGCCTCCTTCCAGCCGATCATCGCCAGGCCCTCCATAGACAAGGTCGTTGCCGACATCGAATGTTCCGCCATCGCCGCCGAGATTGTCGTTGCCCGCCCCTCCCCTGACGATGTCGTCTCCAGCACCCCCGGCAACCTGGTCGTCACCGTTCCCACCGTCCAGAAGATCGGCGCCCACGCCTCCCCAGATCAGGTCATTCCCTTCCAGACCAAAGACCTCATGGCTTTGCTGCTGTCCGTCGAGCACGATGGAGTCACGCCCGCTCGTCCCATCGATATGGATCGGGACCACCACTGTCAGGTCGACGGAAACCTGTGTGCCGAGACCCCCGCGGTCGGTCACCGTCACCGCGATGGAGCGAGTCCCCGCATCCGCGACTGTCGGCGTCCCGGACAAAGTGCGAGTCACGGGATCGAAGGACAGCCAGGACGGAAGATCCGCCCCGCTCGCAAGCACGACTGAGTAGGCAAGAGCGTCGCCAGCGTCACCATCGACAAATGCAGCGGATGGCACGACCCATGAGAACGGCCGGTCGCGGGGCGCAAACAGATCGGGCAATGCAACCGCGGCTCTCGGAGAGTGATTGCCTGGATTCAATGCGTCGAGCGCCGACCTGTCGAAGCGTGTCCCGTCGGCAAGCTCGATGGCATCGACCGATTCCGCACTCCCCCGGGACCACCTGGCGAGGAGCACATTGCCAGGCTCACCCCCCTCGATGCCGATCAGCAATCCCTCAGGACGCTCTGTCACCGTCAGGTCGCCGAGGCCGATGCCAGCGCCGAATCGCACCACATCCGCCTCGCCCCCTGAGTCGACCAGAATGTCGCGACCACCCCCCCGATCGTACCGATAGGAATCGTTGCCGGTGCCACCGATCAGGATTTCCGACTGCGACGTGCCAACGGTGGTCACAGGCGCCATGCCTGCGAGCGCCACGAGTCCCTGCACCGAACCATTCGCGTCGCGCAGGAAATTGAGGTACGCCGCCGGCGCTGAGTTGTACCAGTTCGTCAGTTCCAGCACGCGAGTGCCGATCGGCAAGCCATAGTCTGGACCGCTTCCCAGCGTGTACAGGACATTCCGAGACGCGAGGTTGCCAGTGAATATCCAGTTTGTCTCGCCGCCTGAGTAGGTCAGCAGCAGGTCGTCATTCCAGCGAGACGCGGCGACGTCACGGACACCCACCACCCCACCCAGCCGGATCGTGTGATCGGTTCCTGTCGAGCCAGGCTCGAACAGGTGGCGCAGAGCCGCGGCATCTAGTCCCTCTCCGCTTGAGAAACTCACCTCTGACAATGTCGCGAACGTAGCCGCATCCATGTACGCGTAGTCATTGTCGGTGTAACGGAGCATCACGACGCCGCCCGACATCGTGACCTCAAGATCCTCCACGGCAATGCCGGATGCGAACTCGATCCGGTTCAAACCCAGCGAATCGGTGATCTGTACCGCACCCGCACCCCTGGTCAGCGCGAAGACGTCGTCGCCTCCCTCGCCGAAAAGCAGGTCGCTGCCGCTGTCAGCGAACAGCCGGTCGTTCCCTTCTCCGCCCTGCAAGCGGTCCTTGCCGCCACCGCCCCTCAGGATATCGTTGCCATTGCCTCCGTACAGCCCGGCAGAGCCCGTCGATGAATAGTCGTCACCGTCCCCTCCGTCGAGGCTATCCTCGCCATCTCCGCCCACCAGCGTGTCGGATCCGCCACCGCCACTCAGGCGATCGTTGCCCCCCATGCCGTAGAGCGTATCGTTACCTTCACCGCCGTGGATCTCGTCATCTCCCTGCGGTCCGGTGGCGTCATCGCCTGTCAGCGTATCGTTCCCTGCTGCGCCGCCGAGGAAGTCGGCACCCGCGCCACCAAACAGCACGTCGGCGCCGTCGTCGCCCTCCAGCAAATCATCGCCACCCCCTCCGTACAGCGTGTCGTTGCCACTCCCGCCTGACAGCCGGTCCGCGCCCTGCAGTGCCACGAGTGTCGTGCCATGGTTCGCAAAGAGCGCTCGCGTACCTCCGGGGACAAAGACCGTATCGCCCTGCAGGAGATCATCGCCTGCCCCGCCGATCAGGATGTCGACGCCCCCGCCTCCCAGCAGCACATCGTTGCCGTCGCCGCCGTCCAGATAGTCGTTCCCGGGGGCCGTTGCTTCCTCGATCAGTTGGCCATTCAGCGTGACCACCAGGTCCTGGCCGGCAGGATAGGCAAACGTCCAGAATGTCCGGGTCGGTCGCGAATCGCCGCTCAGCACGTCGTTCCCGGCACCGCCGATCAGTACGTCGTCGTGGGCACCACCATAGAGTTCGTCGTTGCCAGTGCCGCCATCCAGATAGGCTTGCCCCGCCGACGCCACCAGGATGTCGTCGCCGCCTTCGCCAAACAGACGATCGCGGTTGGAGTGCCCGGGCACCTGTAGCCACGCGAGATCGCTGAGGAAAGAATCGGTCCGGTACCCCAGCGGGACGTCCATCAGCAGGTCATTGCCTTCACCGCCATACGACACGTCGTCACCTCCGTGGGTTTCAAGGACGTCGTCACCGGCCCCGCCGAGCAGTGTGTCGTTCCCCGGCCGATCGCCGGAAGACCATGCGGAAGTCGCGTTGTAATCGTCAACGAGGGAGTCGCGCCCTGCGCTACCAACGAGATAGCTGTCTCCGAGTCCGCCCACGACCGCGTGCGACGCAAAGCCGCCCTCTATCGGTGCTGCCGAGATGTCGATGATTTCCGGATAGAAGGGTCCGGTCGTGCCCCCGATGTAGTCGTATGCGGTGTAGGGGCTGCGATAGTCCGGGATGCCGGCATCATGTCGCAGACGAATGTCCCCGTTGTACCCATCCGGATTGGCCGGCGTCACCGCGAATACGGCACTCCCGGACGCGGGAGGCGGAAGCGCAGTCGACTCAATGGGGGGCAACGTGATACCGAGGGCCCCGTTCGTGAAACCCTCGACCAGCACGGTGCGGCCATCCGCGATGACGACGCGCAGATCTGATCCCGCGCGGCCATACAGATTGCCCTCTGCATCCCGTGCGGTCCCGGCACCACCAGCAATCACTTCCATGCCCGTCCCGAGAACGTAAAGGCTGTTGGCATCGCGCTCGATTGCGATCCGGCCCACACCGTCGGCATCCCTGATCGTCGTGACCTGCGAGTAGGGATGGATAATGAAGCTGTCATTGCCCTCCATATCCACGAGCGTCTCGCGCGCGCCGCCCCCGCTACGGATCACATCATCACCTATGCCTCCTTCAAGGTAGTCATTTCCAGGGCCGCCATCGATCTCATCGGCACCACCCCCGCCGAAGATGCGGTCATCACCGGAGAAACCGGCCAGCGTGGTTCCAGCCTCGGGAGAATCAGCCCCGAAGATGACGAGGCTGCTTCTTGTGAACTGCTGCGCCGACACTGCAACTGCCGCCAGCGCCGTGCCCGTTGCACGATCAAGGTAGGCGACATCCGTACCCAGGCCGGGTGGAATGGTTGCGTCGGCCTCGTTGCGTCTAACCAGCCATTGCACGAATTCGCTGCGGGCCCGCAGGTACGGTTGCGAGAACAGGTCCGCAGCATAGGCGAGCCCGTCCGCTGCGGTCCCGGCACCGGCGATCGCGAAAGGCAGGCCATTCGCAAGCGCAAATCGCAGGGCAAGGCCCTCGTCGCCCGTGGTCGCCGAGGCCCGTTGCACTAGATCGGCAAGTGCCAGGCTCCCGAGCGCGATCACCCTGCCTGCGGGTTGAGGATCCGATTCGAAACGCTCAATCAGCCCGAAGATCGTGGCATCACCCTGAGATTCCACAGTCGGCTCGGCCAACCCGTAAAGCGTCCTCAACGCTCGAGCAAACGACTCGAATGACTGTGGCCCGTCGTTGGTGACTGATTGCAGCACCGCTTGTTGCAGGCCGGTCTCCAGGGTGGGATCGATCAGCGACAGCAGGTAAGAACTCGCCACTCCGGAGAGCAGGTTGGTCATCGAGTGCCCGGCCATCAGCCCGGCACCGAGACCGGACTCGATGAAAATGCGGTCGACGCTGCCATACGTGCCGTACAAGCCGGAGACAATGTCCGGGTAAGCGTCGCTCACGAAGTTGGAGATTCTGGCAGCTGGAATCCCCGTTCGATCTTCATAGACCAGGCCCGGAGCGTTGTAGGTAAACGCAGGCGCCAGCGACTCTGGCATGTCATTCGCAAACCACAGCGCCAGATGTCCGCCGAGCGAGTGCCCAGTGACATTGATCTGCCGGCCGGCCAGCTGTTGCTGGAAGCCCTCGTCAACTCCCAGGGTCCCTGACTTCAGCCCGTTCCAGTGAATCTGCATCGCGGCGCGCTGGTTCCAAGCGGAACCGGTCAGCATCAGCTGGAGGTAGTCGGCCCTCAAGTCATCGAGGCTCGCTTGCTCGGTTCCACGGATCGCAAGCGAAAATCCGCCTGTCGGATCTGTAGCGACGACTTCTCTGCGTCGAAACAACGTCCCCGAATAGCCTGACTGGGTATTGGATTGGTGGTGGACCACACCAAAGTTCTTGGCGACGTAGGCCGCCGCTGCGGCGGACATGATCGGCGGGTCGCCTTCATTGATGGCTTCCCCAAGACTCCGCGCCAAACCAGCGCTATCAGTGAACTCTATACCCTCGAGATCCGCGTAGGCCGCCTTGGCGAGCAACGCCTGTTCAAACACTTCCTTCAACGTCCTTGTTGAATTCGTCATTTCATTCCCTCCATTGGAGCCGCCTTTCAATTAGGTTTCAGGATGTCCTCATTGCTGAATTGAATTCGTCGTCCATCAGATTCCCTGGTATGTATCCACGAGGGAATTCCGATCTGACGCCCGATCCAACTAAAAAAATCCACTTGAACGCTCTCAGCAAGAAGGCATTGCGAAGCGCGATCGCCAACCCTCCGCCAAACTGCCCTCACCGGCCACAGCCTCTTCGAATTCCCGTAATAGTCGATCCCGGACGACACTTCGTACTGGCTTGTCGGGGCGGGGCTGAAGGACCAGAACAGGCACCGTTCCTTCAAAGCGTAGTACGCGCGCAGGGCTTCGGCATTCGGCAGGGAGTCGAAGAAGAGACAACGCTCATCCGCACGAGGCAGCAAACGATACGTGTAGTAACCGGCGCCCTGCTCGAAGCGAAACAGCACCCCGGTCGCTCCGGTACGATGCACTTCAAGAAAGGTGTATCCGGAGTCACGCAGATCGGTCCAACAGCTGTTGCAGTCGGGCTGCGTCAAGTCGAGATAGCCTTGCGCATTCGCAGTCTGGTGAATCCTGACCCCTGCGACCTCGCGGACCGCCTTCTGATAGAGGTAGTAACCCGGGATCACATCCCAAAACGGCAACCAGACCACGAAGACGATCGCGGCCACCTGCAACCAGCGCTTCCCCGTCACTCGATAGACGCCGATCCCCGCACCAAAGGCGATTCCAAACCACAGCAGCCCGGCACCAAGGATCATGAGTCCGATCATTGAGCTGGCATTCCATCGCGCGTGACCTTGAGCTTCATCCCCACCGTTCCTTGGACTCGTAACCCACTGGCTGCAGACTACCCGGGCTCAAAGACCCACTCACTCTCCATTTCCGGTGCATTCGTACAGAAATGCGGCGCGACAAGGCGTTCTACGAGCAGGTGCTGGGCACGAAGCTTGCAAAGCTTCCGGACTCCGCGCTCGAGATGTGGGGATTCCCGTCGGAGATGTGGAAGCCCGGTTGCTCCGGCACGCTCGTGAAGATGCCCGGCGTCCCGTCAGGCGACAGCACCCTCGTGTACTTTCACAGTGAAGACTGCGCGATCGGGGAAGCAAGGTTCGCGAAGGCCGGTGGCAAGGTCTTCCGGCCCAAGGTGTCGATTGCCCAGTACGGATTCATATCATTGGGCGTCGACACCGAGGGCAACAGATTCAGGATGCATTCATTGAAGTGAGCGCAAGGGCACGACGGGTGCTATGGTCATCTCGGCCACTCTAAGGAATTAGGAGCCTGCGATGACCCTTATACAACCCTGGTTGGCCGACCATTTCTGGTGGATGATCGGACTGCTGGTCCTGGCGCTGGCCGCAACTGCCTATGTCTTCAGCAAAAGGCGCAATTTTGATGCGGGCTACCTGAAGGGCGTGGCCAAGAATCCCGGCAAGGTCCGCCGCCAGAACCCGCCGGATTGACCCTCAAGCTCACCCCGGCAGGAAGTACATTCCAATGCACGTAGTTACGCGTAGCGGGTAAGTTTTCCCTATGCCTAAAGGCTAGGCCCAAAGCCGGCGTGCTAGCATTCGTGCTGGTTTTGCCGTTCTGCGCCCCACTCCAACCCCTTTGGTACCCGCCACCATGGATGCAATGGAACTCCTGCTGACCCGTTCGTCTGGCGTCAAGCTGACGGACCCGGCCCCTTCGGACGCGGAGTTCGAGCAGATCCTGAAAGCGGCGGTCCGCGCGCCGGACCATGGCCGGTTGCGGCCGTGGCGGTTCCTGTCCATCCGCGGGGCAGGCCGGGAGAAACTCGGCGACCTGTACGTGGAGACTGCGCTGCTGGCATCCCCTCATGCCACGCCCGAGGCCTTGGGCCGCGAGCGGGACAAGGCGCTGCGCGCCCCGCTGGTCGTGATCGTGATCGCCAGACTGTCGACGCTGCCCAACGTCAAGGTGCCGGAGGTCGAGCAGTTGCTCTCGGCCGGCGCCGCCGCCCAGAACATCCTGCTCGCCGCGCATGCGCTTGGCTATGCCGCCGTCTGGAAGACGGGCGACGTGGCATACAACCACCATTTCAAGTCGGAGCTCGGGCTCGCTGCCAACGAGCACATCATTGGAATTCTTTTTGTCGGCACGCGCGCCGACACCATGGGCAACAAACCCGGGCCCGATACCGCTCCGTTCCATTCCGTGTGGCCGGCCTGACGCCAAGCGCTGCCGCCCGCCCCCTTTGCCCATTCTTATCTGACGGAGATACCCATGACCGATATCGTCATCGTCGCCGCGGGGCGGACTGCCGTAGGCAGCTTCAACGGTGCGCTGGGCAAGATCCCGGCTGCCGACCTCGGCGCCCATGTGATCAAGGGGCTGCTTGCGAGATGCGGCGTGAAAGCCGAGGACATTTCTGAAGTGATCCTCGGCCAGGTGCTCACCGGCGGTACGGGCCAGAATCCCGCACGCCAGGCGGTCATCAAGGCGGGCCTGCCGAACATGATTCCCGGCATGACCATCAACAAGGTGTGCGGCTCCGGCCTCAAGGCCACGCATCTCGCCGCACAGGCAATTGCCTGTGGCGACGCGCGTATCGTGATCGCAGGGGGCCAGGAGAACATGAGCCTGTCGCCGCACCTGCTGCCCGGTTCACGCGACGGCTTCCGGATGGGCGATGCCAAGCTCGTCGATTCGATGATCATCGACGGCCTGTGGGACGTCTACAACCAGTATCACATGGGTGTGACAGCTGAAAACGTAGCCAAGAAGTACAGCATCTCGCGCGAAGACCAGGACGCGTTCGCCGCGGCCAGCCAGCAGAAGGCTGAAGCTGCGCAGCAAGCGGGCAAGTTCAAGGATGAAATTATTCCGCTCGAGATTCCGCAGAAGAAGGGCCCTGCCCTCGTGTTCGACACCGACGAATACCCGAAGGCCGGCACGACTGCCGAGAAGCTCGCGGGCCTGCGTCCCGCGTTCGACAAGGCCGGGACCGTAACCGCAGGCAATGCCTCAGGCATCAACGACGGCGCCGCCGCCGTGATGATGATGTCCGCCGCCACCGCGAAGGAACTCGGCCTCAAACCGCTGGCCCGTATTGCAGCGTATTCGTCAGCCGGCCTCGATCCGGCGATCATGGGCATGGGTCCCGTCCCCGCGTCGCAGCTGTGCCTGAAGAAGGCCGGCTGGACCAAGGATTCGCCGGACCTCATGGAGATCAACGAAGCGTTTGCTGCCCAGGCCATTGCGGTGAACCGCGAGATGGGCTGGGACACCTCGAAGATCAACGTCAACGGCGGTGCGATTGCGATCGGTCACCCGATCGGTGCGTCGGGCGCGCGCATCCTCGTGACGCTGCTGCACGAGATGATCCGTCGCGATGCCAAGAAGGGGCTCGCCAGCCTGTGCATTGGCGGCGGCATGGGCGTCGCGCTCGCGATCGAGCGCTAGCTCCGGAAGGATTAAGGAAGCATGGAAGCCGCGGAAGTAGCGGAAGTAGCGGAAGCAAGAGAGCAGTTCAGATCGTCTGGCTTCCTGGCTTCCTGGCTTCCTAGCTTCCTGACTTCCCCGCTTCCCTCACCTGCATTGCAAGGTGCGGGCGGCCCTTGCGCCCGTCACTCAGCCACAGATCCAACCACGGGCCGTTCTGGTCGGTGCGCTTCCAGTTGGTCACCACGGCGTCGCCGGGCAGGTACAGCGGCAGCTTGAACTGCGTGTCCACCTGCATCGCGCCGGTTGGCAACACATCGGCCACTTCTCCCAGCGTACGCGCCAGCGACCACATGCCGTGCGCGACGGCTTGCTTGAATCCAAACCGTGTGGCCGTGAAATCCCACAAGTGGATCGGATTGACGTCGCCGCTGACGAAGGCGTAACGACGTCCCGTATCGCCCTCTACCTTGATCTGGCACCTGCGCTCTGCGGCATCGACATCCGCCGGTAGCCGATCGATAGTCGGCCGCTTGCCAGGCGTGTGTCGCCGCGCCAGCATCGTGCTGATCTCTTCCCAGACCTGGACTCCCCGGGACACCCCGCGCGTGAAAATGTCGTATTCCTGGCCGCTGTCCGTCTCGCGGCTTTCCGCGAAGCCCGCAGTGATCTCGAGCAACTCATCGACCGGAATCGCCCGGCGTTGGCGAATGACGTTGCGCAGATGCACGAGTCCGAGCACCTTCACGGGAAAGGCGTCTGCCGTGAAGATCCGCATGTGCAACGGCATGGCCAGCACGTGCAAGTAGGCAGGTGGCAGGAACGTCGCCTCCGGTATGCCGCACACCGCGCGATAGCGGGCGACATGGCTGCGACTCACGGCGACGCGACTCGCACAGACTTCGATCGTCGGCATCTCGATGCCGGCAGGCGCCAGCAAGGGCTTCTTGCCGAACAGGGCACTGGGATATGCCGCCACCGTCGAGGGAAGCGTCTTGAAATCGAGGCGAACGGTCCGCGTCACCCGGAAACCTCAGGGAACAACGCGATCGATGACGATGTTTACCGAGCCCGTGCCTGGCTGCACGACATAGTCCGCATCACCGAAAAAATCGCCCGGCTGCGCCTGCGGACTGCCACTTTTCGACAGACGGGCCACGATCTGCGCCTTGGGCACGGAACTCAAGCCGCGCCCGGCAATCATCGCGTTGGCATCACTCAAGTCGACGATCGTCGGCAACTGGTCGGAAGTCAGGCGCACGACCGCAAGCGGTGCGCCGCCGCCCACAGTACGCGCGAGCACGAACAGTGTCAGCGGCGATTTGACCTGCTGAGCGATGGCAGGCGCGATGCTCACCGCCACCTTCACGGCGACAGTGCTGGCCGGCGCAGCGGCCTGCGCCGTACCCGAACTCGAACCCATTTGCGCACTGATGTCGGCGATCTGGGTTTCGAGCACGCTACGCACCGAATCTGGAGGGTTCTGGTCGAGCAACGTCTGCATCCGAGCGCGCGCCACATCGAGCTTGCCGGCGCTGAGCGCAGCCAGGCTGCCGTACCACAGCGCCCGCGGTTCACGCGGGGACTTCGCCAGCGCGCTCTCGATCAACTCGCCTGCCCTGCCATTCAGCGACGCCTCGTCCGTAAGTACCAACGCTTCCGCAAGACCGGTCAGCGCCGCCACATTCTCGCCCTTCGTGAGATCGTAAGCCTGTTGGTAGGCGTCGACGGCGCGCGGATACCGGCCGAGCATGACGAACGAACGGCCGAGCATCGTCCAGCCTTCGGCATCGTTCGGCTCGCGCTTCAAGCGTTCTTCGAGCTGATTGACCATCCCCTCGATCTCGGGATTGGCAGCGGCAGCGGCAGCGGCAGCGGCAGGTTGCGCGCCCCACTGCTGCGTAGTGACCTTCGAGTACACGAAGACCGCGAGGAGCGGCAGCGTCACCGCCGTCGCGATGGCCGCCCACCTGGCAGGCTGCGCTTCCGGCTCGGGATTGCGCCGAATGAGCGGTCGCACTACGAATGCGATCGCCACGGCCGCCATGACGACGCAGGCAACAATGAACGCAGTCACGCCGTGCCTGCCCCAGGGTTCGACGTATCGTCAGCCGCGTCATCCATCTCGCCCTTCGACCTGCGCATGATGACGACGGCCGCCGAAACCAGCCCGATCAGCAGCAGCAGGACCGGAGCGGCCCACAGCAACCAGGTCTTGGGCTTGACCGGAGGGTTGTAGAGAATGAAATCGCCGTAGCGGGCCGTCATGAAATCCATGATCTCGAGGTCAGTGCGCCCGGCTGCCATCTGTTCGCGCAACTCGCGACGCAGGTCTGCGGCAACACCCACCGGCGAATCCGCGATCGCCTGGTTCTGGCACATCGGGCAGCGCAGGAGCCTGGTCATGTTCTCGTAGCGTTCCTGCATGGCCGGATCCTGGAACGCCAGTTCCGAATCGAAGGCCGACGCCGGCTGCATCACGACCAGCAACGCAATCACGAGGCCCACTGCAAAGTGCTTCATGAAGTGGCCCCTTGCCGCGCGGTCTGGATGCGAGGCAGGAACTCCTTCTCCCACACTTCGCGCGTCATCGGCGAGATGTACTTGAAGAGTACCTGGCCATTGCCATCGACGAGGAATGTCTCCGGTGCGCCGTAGACGCCCCAGTCGATACCGACGCGGCCTTCTTCATCAAAGGCCGATGCGTCGTACGGGTTGCCGAGCTGCGCCAGCCAGGCTTGCGCCTGGGTGCGGTCGTCCTTCCAGTTGAGACCAACGAGCGGAACCACCCCTTCGCGCGCAATCGCGAGCAGCATTTCATGCTCTTGCCGGCACGCGACACACCAGGTGCCCCACACGTTCAGCACGAAGACGCGTCCTTTGTACTGCTCCAGCGAGATGGTTTCGGCTGCGTTCTCGACCTTGGGCAACGAGAAGGCAGGCGCTGGCTTGCCGATGAGCGGAGACGGGACCAACGTAGGATCGCGGAACAACCCGGCACCCAGAAAACCGACGAGCACCAGGAAGACGGCTCCCGGCAGAATGTAACGCCACATGACTCTTGCCCTCCGTCAGACGGACGCCGACGCGCTTGCAGCTGGCGCATCGGCAGACTTGGTAACACGCACGCGGTGCCGGCGATCGCTGACGGCCAACAGGCCACCGAACGCCATGACCAGACACCCGCCCCAGATCAACCGGACCAGTGGCTTGTACTGCAGGCGCATGCTCCATGCATCCTGACCAAGCGGCTCACCCAGCGCGACGAACAGATCGCGACCGAGGCTCGCATCAATGCCCGCCTCCGTCATCGGAGTGGTCTGCACACGATAGATGCGCTTCTGCGGATGCAGCACGGTCACCGGCTTGCCGTCCTTGCTGATGGTGACCTGGCCCTCGACGGCATCGAAATTGGGTCCGCGGAAATCCCGCGTGCTGTCGAACCGGAATTCATAGCCAGCGACGTTCGTGGTTTCGCCGGGCTTGAGGCCGAGGTCACGTTCGATCTTGTAGGACTCCACGCCGGTGACGCCGATGACGAACAGGCCCAATCCCAGGTGCGCCACGCTCATGCCGAGGATCGAAGGCGTGAGGCTATGGCCTGACTTCAGCCGCGAAACCGGATCGATCAGCGCCGAGCCGACGACCCAGAGGCCGGCGACCATGCCGACGACCGTCAACACGCCGGGCGTTCCGTACGCGATCCACGGCACGGCGATGCCGGCCACCAGCGCAATCCCGAACGTGATCAGAAGCGGCCGTTTTACGCTCTCGAGGCGGGCCTGCTTCCACGACGAATGCATGCCGACAGCCAGCAGCAAAACGAGCGGCAACATGGGAATCACGAACACGGTCGCGAAGTAAGGCGGCCCCACCGAGATGCGCCCCATGTCCAAGGCCTCGAGAAAGAGCGGGTATAGCGTGCCGACCAGGATGAGTCCGGCTGCCGCCACCAGCAACACGTTGTTGAGCAGCAGGAACGACTCGCGCGATACGATCGCAAAGCCTGCGTTGGATCTGAGACTGGGGGCACGCCACGCATACAGGCCGAGCGAGCCGCCGATGCAGATCACGAGGAAGCCCAGGATGAAGAGGCCTCGATTGGGATCCGACGCAAACGAGTGCACCGACACGAGCACGCCAGAACGCACCAGGAAGCCGCCGAGCAGAGCGAGCGAGAACGCTGACACGGCCAGCAGCAGCGTCCAGCTCTTGAAGAGGCCCCTCTTCTCGGTCACTGCGAGGGAATGAAACAACGCCGTTCCGAGCAGCCACGGCATGAACGAGGAATTCTCGACCGGATCCCAGAACCACCAGCCACCCCAGCCGAGTTCGTAGTAGGCCCACCAGCTGCCGAGTGCGATGCCCACCGTCAGGAACGACCACGCCAGGGTGGTCCACGGTCGGGCCCACCGCGCCCAGGTCACGTCCAGTCGGCCTTCAATCAGCGTCGCAACCGCGAACGCGAACGGGATCGAGAGACCCAGCCATCCCGTGTAAAGGATGGGCGGGTGTACCGCCAGGCCGAAGTCCTGCAACAGCGGATTGAGATCGCGGCCGTCTACAGCCGCTGGAATGAGCCGCTCGAACGGATTCGACGTCGTCAGGATGAAGAGCGCAAAACCCGCGCTGATGATCCCGAGCACGCCGAAGACGCGACTCGAGAACGGCAACGGCAACTGCTTGCTGAATGCCGCCAGCGCAACGGACCAACTGGCCGTTACCAGCAGCCACAGCAGCAGGGAACCTTCATGCGCACCCCACACGGCAGTAAATCGATAGAACGTCGGCAGCGCCGAGTTCGAGTTCGACGCGACGTACAGCACCGAGAAATCGTTGATGTAGAACGAGTAGGCCAGGCACCCGAACGAGAGCAACGTGAACACCCACTGTCCGGCGACTGCAGGCCGCGTAGCCAGCATCCACTGCACCTTGCCCTTGTGGGCACCGACGAGGCCGAAGAACGCCTGCGGGATGCACAGGCAGAACGCGAGCACGAGCGCGAATTGTCCGAGTTCGGCGATCATCGTTGTACCCTTCAGTTGGCAGCCGTGGTGGACGGCAACGGAGCGGCGCTCGGCTTCTGGCCGGCATGCTGCTTCTTCAAGCTGTCCGCGACTTCGGGCGGCATGTATTTTTCATCGTGCTTGGCGAGGACTTCCTCGGCCACGAACAGGTTGTCGCCCACCAGCTTGCCGCGCGCCACCACTCCTTGGCCCTCGCGGAACAGGTCGGGCAACACACCGGAATAGCTGACGGTCACGTCCTTGGCGTAGTCCGTGAGGACGAACCGGACCTCAAGGCTGCCCGGCTGCCGCTGCACACTGCCCAGCGTGACCATGCCGCCGATACGGATGGTCCGGTCGGGGGGGGCCTTGCCGCCGGCGACGTCGGAGGTGCTGTAGAAGTAGAGAAGGTTTTCCTGGAAGGCATTCAACGCGAACGCGACGGCAGCGCCCACGCCCACCACGATCAGTGCCACCAGAGCCATGCGACGACGACGGGGGGTCATGACTCGTTCCTCTGGGCTGCAGTCCGCCTGCGAGCCTTGACCTGGGCCTGCGACAACGCGCGGCGCGCGAGCCAAGCGTTGCCAACGAGAACGACGGCGGTCAGCGCCACGCAGGACAGCAGGTACCCCGCGTACTTGTCAAAGCCAAGAATATTCTCTAAGTTCATGATTTCAAGCAGCTTCTGACAGCCATCCGGCATTGCGCTCACGGGTCAGGATCTCGGCCCGTACGCGGTCGCACAGTATCGCACCGAAGAAGAGCAGGAAGCCCACCATCATCGCGAGCAGCGGCGGCAACATCGACGGATCGATGGCCGAGCTGCCGGTGAGCGACAGGCTGGAACCCTGGTGCAGGCTGTTCCACCACTGCACCGAGTACTTGACGATGGGCACGTTCACGATGCCGACCACCGCGAGGATCCCGCTTGCCCGATCGGCCCGCTGCACATCGTCATAGGACGCCCTGAGCGCCATGTAGCCCAAGTACAGGAACAGCAGGATCAGTTCGGAGGTCAGCCGCGGGTCCCAGGCCCACCAGGCGCCCCACATGGGCTTGCCCCAGATGGCTCCCGTCACGAGCGCGAGCACCGTGAACCAGGCGCCGATCACCGCGCAGCCCGCCGCGACGGCATGGGCCAGCTTCATCCGCCAGATGATGCCGATACCGGCCGCGATGGCCATCATGCTGTACACCATCAGGGACAGTGACGCGCTCGGCACATGCACATACATGATCCGAAAGGAATCGCCCTGCTGGTAGTCCGTCGGGGCCACGAACAGCCCGTTGTAGACCGCCCACAGCATCAGGACGACCGCCGGCCAGAACAGCCAGGGCCGCAGCGTCCCGAGCAGGCGGTACGCATGGGGCGGCGATGCAAACTTGTGAAACCAGGTCCAATTCATGTCAGGACTCAACCCCTATGCGGATCGCTGCCGCCATGGCCATCGGCCCAAGGCTGACCGCCAGGATCAGGATGGCCGCGAGCAGGTTGAGCGGCCCGGCAACCGCTTCTCCCGTCATGCCGAGGCTCACGGCTCGGGCACCAAAGATCAACACCGGCACTTCCAGAGGCAATACCAGGAGCGCCAGCAGCACATTGCCACGGCGAACCCCGACGGTCAGGGCCGCGCCGATCGCACCCAGCACGCTGAGTGCGGCAGTGCCGAGAGCCAGCGATGCCATCAAGACCGGCCATGCAGACACCGGCACGCCGAGGCCGGTGCCGAGCAACGGCGACAGGATGACCAGCGGCAGACCGGACACCAGCCAGTGAGCCGCTGTTTTCATCAGCAGCATCCATGCCAATGGCTGCTCAGACAGTACCCATTGCTCCATCGTTCCGTCCTCGACGTCGGGGCGGAACAGGGACTCGAGCGCCAGCAGGGAGGATAGCATCGCGGCCACCCACACCACACCGGGCGCGATCTGTCGCAATTGAGCCAGATCCGGGCTCGTCGCGAGCGGAAACAGCGTCACAACAATCACGAAGAACAGCAGTGGCTGCGCCACCTGGTCCCAATGCCGCCCGGCCAGCGTCAGCTCGCGCCCGAGGACCCGACTGGCCAGTGGCCACAGACCCGGAGCGTCGGTCACGCGACTCATCCGGCAAGCACCAACTGACGGGCACGGGGATGACCGGCGAGCAGACCGTGGTGGGCAGCAGTCAGCACGGATCCCCCTTCCTCCAAATGATCCCTGATCAGCCGTTCGATGAGCTCCACGCCGTGGACATCGAGGTTGGTCGTCGGTTCATCGAGAATCCACAAGGGTGCTTTGGACAGCAACACCCGTGCGAAAGCCACCCGGCGGCGCTGGCCGGCCGACAGCACGCGGGCCGGCAAGTCGACACAGCGAGCTACCCCAAGCGCGGTCAGCACCGCTTCCCGTTCGGATCGAGTGGTATCCCGGCGGAGTCCGGCGCCTGCCTTGAGGTTTTCATCGGCGGTGAGGTCGAGCTTCAGTGCATTCAGATGCGCGAGGTAAACGACGTCACGATGATAGGCGTCGCGTCCTTCGAGGATGGAGACGCCGCGCCACAGGATGTCACCCGTCTCCGCAGGCAACAGCCCACAGACGACCCGCAGCAGGCTGGTCTTGCCGGCCCCATTTTCGCCCGTCACTTGCAGCAG
Organism: uncultured Pseudomonadota bacterium; assembly: GCA_903884105.1. Classification (GTDB taxonomy): domain Bacteria; phylum Pseudomonadota; class Gammaproteobacteria; order Steroidobacterales; family Steroidobacteraceae; genus CAIUGU01. The sequence continues at coordinate 78,897 of CAISDJ010000040.1, forward strand.
TTCGCCCGCGTTCAGTCTGAAAGACACCCGTCGCAGGAGATGATGCTCACCACGCCACAGTTCGATCGCCCGGGCTTCGAGAAGAGCTTCGCCGGCAGGGGCGGCGGACGCTGGCATCACACGCGACAAGTTGGTTTTATGCCGAAAGGCACCCTGTTTCTGACAGGCCGCGAGTCTAGCAGAAGGAGCATCACGGACCCCTTAAGTGCATGAATGTTGTAAGCAACTGGCGACATGACCGCTTACAATTCGCGCCCGCGGGCTGCCCGGATGGCGAAATTGGTAGACGCAAGGGACTTAAAATCCCTCGGAGGCAACTCCATGCCGGTTCGACCCCGGCTCCGGGCACCAACTGAGCTTCTGAAGACGTCCGAGAACGTCCGAAGTTCAGTCGAAAACACGGCAAAACCTTTGCCATTCCTTACCAAGGCGTCCGATACTGTCCGACGACAGCTTGCCATACGTAAGGGGAATAATAGGGGTAACCCATCTAATCCTATATGACCTGCAGGCATTCTTCGGACCACTGCTTACTTAGGAGATGGCCGGCTCCGGACTGTTGGTTGATAGCAATTGCTGTTTGAGCTCTGCCGGTGTCAGCTGCCAGAGACTTGAGTGCGGTCGACCCTCGTGGTACTGACGCCAGCACTGTTCGATGACGATCTCCGCATCGATCGGATTCCTGAAGCATTCCATCGACAGGCATTCGTCCCGGAACTTGCCGTTGAACGATTCGTTGGAACCGTTCTGCCACAGCTTGCCCGGGTCGATATGAGCGGTGTCGATGTTGGCCTGAGTCAGCCACTTCAGCACCGCTCTGGACACGAACTCGGGGCCGTTGTCCGAGCGCAGATGCTGCGGACTGCCGTGGATGCTCACGAGCTTGCTCAGGACCTCAATGACCCGCCCGGAGCGGATACTGCCTGCCACGTCGATGGCCAGGCACTCGCGGGTAAACTCATCGACCACCGTTAGGCACTTGAGCTGCTGCCCGTTGGCGCAGGCATCGAATACGAAGTCGTATGCCCAGACCTGACCGATGTCCGTTGCCGGCAAGGGCCGGGGCCGACTGGCCGCCACGCGTCGCCGAGGCCGCTTTTTGGGCACCTGCAGGCAGTGCAACCGCCACAGCCGATGCGCCCGATCCACGCTCATGACATGGCCACGGTGCCCCAAGAAGAACTGGATGCGCCGATATCCATAGCGCGGATACTGTGCCGCCAGCTCTCGCATCGCCGCCACGGCAGGGGCGTCTCGCACTGTCAGTCGAGACTCATACCCCACCGTAGACCGGGCCACGCTCAACAGCGCGCACGCTCGCCGTACTGATCGACCTCGCTGACATACGAAGGCGATCTGCTGACGGCGCACGGACGCGCTCACCATTTTTTTGCGGCGACTTCCTTCAGGATCTCAATATCCAGATCCCGCTCCGCCACCAGCTTCTTCAGCCGCCCGTTCTCTTGCTCCAGCTGCCGCAGTCTCTTGACGTCCACCGCCTCCAGCTGGCCGAACCGCTTCCGCCAGGCGTAGATCGTGACGTCGCTGAGCCCGTGCTTCTTGGCCACCTCCGAGACCGGCACCTTGTCCGCCTCCCGCAGGATCTTGACCATCTGCTCTTCGCTGAACCGTGTCTTCTTCATGACTCCCTCGCTTGCCGGAGAGCCATCTTCCCAAAGAATCAACTGGACCGAAAATCGGCTAGCAGGTCAGCCCCGCGGGAGTGGCGTAAGAAGAGCCAGCTGGACGAGTTCACAGACTTCACGGACGAGACAACTGAAGACTGTGTTGCAGTGTAACCGGCAACGATGCGGCGTTCTGGTTCAGCAGGGGAGCTGTGCAGATCGGAGCGGAGGGGATTATCGGCGAACAGTGTCTTCCAACGCCGCGGCGTGAGTTCGTCTACGCGACTGGCGGGATGGTCGGCAACGCGCTGCAAGACGTCGACGAGGTAGTCGTACGGATCGATGCCCTGCAAGCGGCAGGTGACGCAGAGGCTCTACACGATGCCGACGTGTTTGGCGCCCACCTCGGTCGAGCATAAGAACCGGTTTTTTCTGCCCATGGGGATGACGTGCAACGCGCGCTCAAGATGGTTAGGGTCCATCGGCACGTCGGGGTCTGACAGGAACACCTCGAGGCCTGCGCGTCGTTGACGGGCGTAGCCGAGCGCCTTCGCGAACGGACTCGATGGGATGAGGTCGGGACGGTGCAGTTGCCAGTCCACCCAGAAGAAGAAGTGATCGACGAACGGCTTGCTGTGGGTCAACCGATGCAGGCGCTTCTCTTCACCGGTCAGGGCACGCACCCGGATGTCGTCATCGATGACATACAGCGCGCCATCGAGCGGGGCACGTTGCATCGCGTGGCGCGCCAGCGCCTGCAGCCCGTCATAGCTCTTGCGCATGTCTGTCGGCTCGC
>CAISDJ010000041.1 GCA_903884105.1 uncultured Pseudomonadota bacterium
CGCGACACTCTATTATCAAGAAGGCAAAGACTTGGTGATCAATCGCGCCACCGCCCTTGGCACTCCGGCTGATCCAAAATATGTGAACTCGGGAAGTATTGAAAGCGGCGGTCTGGAAAATGAGTTGTCGTGGATGGAGACCAAGTACCAGGTATTTTGGAATCTGCAGTACGCTAAAGCGTTGCAGTCGACGGAGTATTCCAAATTTGGCGACAAATTTTCACACGTGCCCAACATCACCTCCAATCTGATATTGAATTATTCGTTTACCAAGAATGTCAGCGCCAACTTGACCGTCAAGTACATTGGCCCAGAGGTTTATAACAGCGGCACCTTTGCGGCACCGGCTTCCACCGGGGTTGATTCGGCGACTTTGTTCAACTTGGGCGCCCGCTATGAGGACATCGCCTCGACCGGGATTTACTTTGATGCACGCGTTTATAACGTCGCCGACACTGAGTATTACCAGGGTGGCCAGAGCGGCACTCAAATTCCCTTCCGCCAATCAGGTCGCTGGTGGTTTGTCACAATAGGGAAGCAGTTTTAAAACAAAACTGGCCCACTTGTCTGCGGGGTGGAGGGGTGATGCCCCTCCACCCTCTGGTTATTGCGCCGGTTTGGGTTTTAGGGAAGTGTTGGCGCGCCTTCCCGGTCGCCTGGATTGCGTGGCAAGGCCAGTCGACGCTAGGTTCGGGTTCACCATAACTCCCGTTCGGCGAAGAGTCCTGCTCTGCGGGGGGCGCTTTGAACTTCCTATCCGCGCATCAACTGCGCAGGGATGATGGTAGCCGAGAAGGCGGCAGACTTGATTCTGGAATAAGGCCTAAGGCAGCGGCGCAGGATAGGGCGTTCGCATCAATCGATGATAAAAGGTGGCAACAGCCACCAGCGCCACACTGCCCAGGGCAACTGGAAACAGAAGGAAACTCCAGCTCACGGCGGTGAGATAGGCAATCAGTGCTGTGGCCCCCGCGGGCGGATGCACAATCCGCAAATAGACCATCGCCGCGACTGCAAGACCAACCGCAAGGCCCGCCATCCAGAAGCTTCCGGGAATGGCGAAATGCAGGCCGAGGCCCACAGCAGCTGCCAGCATGTGCCCGCCAATCACATTGGCAGGCTGCGAGAGCGGGCTTTGCGGCGCCGCAAAAAGCAGGACGCAGGTGGCTCCCAGCGGCGCCATCAGCACGGTCAGGCCGATCACATCATTGACGAATGCCATTCCGCCGATGGCAAGTGCTGTGCCCAGGCCTGCAAGCAGGGCCACGCGGGGATGGGCCTTGGGTTGGTGTCTGTGGATAAATCTGCGCATGAAGGTTCCCTGTAAAGTTCTGCCCTAGAGTACCGCGCCGCGAGTTGCAAGATAGTCCCGCAGTCCACGAACCTTTTTGGCGTGTATCTGCCGGCCCGCGCGGATCCTCCCCTGTTCCGCCAGGGATCTGCCCCCGACCCGAACGATCTTCAGGCGCTGGTCGAGCAGATCGCCGGGTAGGTTCGGGTTCACCATAAGTCCCGTTCGACGAAGACTGCTGCTCTGCAGGGGCGCTTTGAACTTCCTATTCGCATGTCCTTCTTGATAATTCTGATCGGCTCTTCAGTGTGTTCACTGATGGGGGCGTACGTAAAGTTCGATGTATTCGTATGCCAGGAAGTGGACGCTGCTTCGATCGCCAAGGGGAGGTGGGCCGATGCTTGCCGAAGTTCCCGAGGTCGTGGGTTCGGCTGAGGGTGCTTGCGGCATTGGGGTTGCGATGAAGCGCTTCGCAATCGCCGCCAAGCGAACGACCCTTGCCCTTTGAACAGGCGTAGCATCACAAGATAAGCTCGCCAATCTCACGCAAAGAGAATTTCATGGCAACCAGAAAACCCATAGCAAGCGACCCCGGCAAGGCATCGGCCAAGCCTGCGGCGGAGAATGGCAAGCAGGCCCCCCGCGGGGGGGTAGTCGTGGATGACTCGCCGGAAACGGTGGTCGCCGACTTCCCCATTGTCGGAATAGGTGCTTCGGCAGGCGGGCTGGAAGCCTTCGAACGGTTTTTCCGCGCATGCCCGGTAGACACCGGCATGGCGTTCGTGCTGGTGTCGCATCTGGACCCCGGCCATGAAAGCATGCTGACGGAAATCCTGCAACGCACCACTGCCATGCCGGTGGCGCAAGCCCTCGATCAGACCCGGGTAGAACCTAATCGGGTCTACATCATTCCGCCCAACCGCGAGATGAGCATGCTGAATCGGGTATTGCATCTCTCCATGCCGGAGGTGGCGCACGGGCAGCGCATGCCGATTGATGCCTTCCTGCGCTCGCTGGCCGAGGATCAGGCGGCAAAGGCCATCGGCATCGTCCTCTCGGGCACTGCCAGCGACGGCACTCAGGGGCTGCGCGCCATCCTCGGCGTCGGGGGCATCTGCATGGTGCAGGAACCCTCCACCGCCAAATACGACGGCATGCCGAAAAGCGCCATCGAGGCCGGCTGCGCCACCCATATTCTGCCGGTGGAGAAAATGCCGGCGCTGCTGCAAGTAGTTGCCAAGCAGTCGGCGCTCAGACTGAGTTCGCCGGCCATCCCAACCGACGAAGCCGTGAGCGGCATGAATCAGATCCTGCTGCAAGTGCGCAGAGGCACCGGCCACGATTTCTCGCACTACAAGAAGAGCACCCTCTCCCGTCGCATCGAGCGGCGCATGGCGAAGCACAACATCAAGAGTGCCGCGGTCTATGCGCGCTACCTGAAAGAGAATCCCGCCGAGGTGCAGGCGCTTTTCCACGAACTGCTGATCAATGTCACCAGTTTTTTCCGCGACCCGGACGCCTTCGTCGCGCTGAAAAAAACCATTCTGCCCCCGCTGCTGGCGGGCAAACCCGAGGGCTACACATTCCGGGTCTGGGTGGCCGGTTGCGCTACCGGCGAGGAAGTCTATTCGATTGCCATGGTGTTGCTGGAGTTGATGGACGAGATCAAGGCGAGGCACGAGCGGGAATTGAATATCCAGATCTACGCCACCGACATCGACGATGACGCCATAGCCATGGCGCGGGTCGGCCGCTACTCCCCCAATATCGCCCAGGACGTGACCCCGGAGCGCCTGCGCCGCTTCTTCACCAAGGACCAAAGCAACGACGGGGGCTACAAGATCAGGAAGGAGGTTCGCGATGTGGTGGTGTTCGCCGTACATAACGTGGCCAATGATCCGCCTTTCACCAAACTCGACCTGCTCAGTTGCCGCAACCTGTTGATTTATCTAGATGCGGAACTGCAGAGCCGGCTGATTCCCATTTTTCACTACGCCCTCAAGCCCGACGGGGTGCTGTTCCTGTCCAGCTCGGAGAGCATCACCAACCACACGGAGATGTTTTCGGCGCTCGATCGCACGTGGAAGTTCTACCGGGCCATGCATACGCAGGCAACTAAGTCCCTCGCAATTGGCGGCCGGCGGCTTCAGGGCACCTGGGTAGGTGGGCGGACAGCGGCTGCGGCGGAGATTAGCCGACCGAAAGCAGGCAGCGCAGGCAGCGTCGGTGAGTTGAGCCATCGCGCGCTGCTGCAGACCTACGCGCCGGCCTCGGTAACCACCGACACTATGGGCAACATCCTCTTCGTGCATGGCGACACCGGGCGATATCTGCGTCCGGCCCCCGGCCCGGTAAGCAACAATGTGATCAAGATGGCGCGCGAGGGACTCCAAATGGCCTTGCGCGGGGCCATCCTCGATGCGGCGAACAAAGCGGCGCCGACACTCGACCGGGAAATCTCGATGAAGGCCGATGGTCACCTCACCAGTGTGAGCTTCAGCGTCCGGCTGCTGCCTGGTCAACATGCAGCAGCCGGCGGCGAGCCTCTGCTGCTGGTGAGCTTTCAGGACGCCGCCGGATCCGGCCAACCCGCGCACAAACCCGCCGCCAAACAAGGCCGGGGCAAAGGCCTCCGCAAGGAAAGTCCACCGTCGGCCGAAGCCGTGCTCATCGGGGAACTGGAGCGCGAGCTCGCCGACGCCAAGGCAAGCCTGCAAGCCACCCTCGAAGAACAGCAGGTCACCAACGAAGAGCTTCAATTGACCAACGAAGAGCTTCAATTGACCAACGAAGAGCTCCAATCGACCAACGAAGAGCTCCAATCCTCCAATGAAGAACTGGAGACCTCCGCGGAAGAGCTGCAATCGGTGAACGAAGAGACTATCACGGTAAATTCCGAGCTGAACGCCAGGGTCGAGCAATTGAGCGGCATGCAGAACGACATCAAGAACCTGCTCGACAGCGTCACTGCCGCCACACTGTTCCTCGACAATAAACTGGTTATCCGGCGCTACACGCCCGAGGTAGTGAAGCTCTACCACCTGATCGCGACCGATGTCGGCCGTTCCATAAGCGACATCACCTCGAATATAGAGGGCGAAGACCTGATCCCTATGATCCGGAGCGTGATCGATACGCTGATCCCGCGCGAGCGCGAGGTGCGCACGATCGACGGCGAGTGGTATCTGGCGCGCGCGCAGCCCTACCGGACGCTGGACAACGTCATCGCCGGCGCGGTGCTGACCTGCACCAACGTGACTGACTTCAAGCTCGCCAGCATCAAGCTTGGCGTGGCGGAAAAGGCACGCATCCTGGCCGAGGGCATCGTCAACACGGTAGCCGAGCCGTTGATCGTTCTCGATGGCAGCTTGCAGGTGGTGTCGGCCAGCCGCACGTTCTATGAGCACTTCCATGTAAAGGCGGACGAGACGGTGGGCCAAAAAATCTACGCTCTGGGCAATGGCCAGTGGGATATTCCAGCTTTGCGACAACTGCTCGAAAATACTCTGCTGCACGAGCAGACAATGAATGGCTATGTGGTGGAACACGATTTTCCCGGCCTCGGCGCGCGCCGCATGGTGCTCAATGCCCGCCGCATTTCGACCACGGACGGCAATACCGAATTGATCCTGCTGGCGATGGTGGAACTTGTTTCGCTGGATTCCCCATGAAACTGCCCAAGGACAAGAAGCAGAACGATCCGCATCTGCGGAGGGAAGCCGAGATGCAGGCCGACAACTCGCCGAGGGACGAACTCCTCGCGCGCCCGGCCGAAGAACTGCTGCACGAACTGCAAGTGCACCAGATTGAGCTGGAGATGCAGAACGATGCTTTGCGCCAGGCGGAATTGGCGCTGGCGGAATCACGTGACCGCTATGTGGACCTGTATGAGTTCGCCCCGGTCGGCTATCTCACTCTATCCACCGACGGCATGATCGTGGGGATCAACCTCACCGGAACCACGCTGCTGGGAAAGGAGCGCAAGAAACTGCTGCAAAGTCGCTTTACGCCGTTGGTCATTGCTGAAGACCAGGATCGCTGGATTCGGCATTTCCTTAATGTGAAGCAAGGTGACGGGGAGAGCGGTGTGGAGCTGGCGTTGCAACGAGACGACGGCACGGTACTTCATGCACAGTTGGACTGCGCGCGCATGGAAGGCAGCACCCCCGGGGTGCGTATCGCTCTGAGCGACATCAGCGGGCGCAAGCAGGCCGAGGCGGCTCGCGTACTCCTTGAGAGCCAGCTCTGGGAATCGCAGAAGATGGAGGCGCTGGGGACGCTGGCTGGTGGCGTCGCCCACGACTTTAACAACGTGTTGGCGGCAATCATCGGCAACGTTGAACTGGCACGGCAGGGCGTGGGGCCGGGGCACGCGGCGCTTGAGAGCCTGGAGGAGATCGACAAGGCGAGCCACAGAGCAAAGGCTCTGGTGCAGCAAATCCTTGCCTTCGGGCGGCGGCAGACCACGGAGCGCAAGGTGATGTCGCTTGTGCCGATGGTGGAGGAGTCAGCGCGGCTGCTGCGCGCGACCCTGCCCGCGGCGATTAGCCTGAAAGTCGAATGCGCGGCGGATGCACCGGCCGTGCTGGCCGATGCAGGCCAGATCGTACAGGTGTTGCTCAATCTGTGCAGCAACGCCTGGCATGCGACCAGGGGTCGGGCGCTGCCGGGGACGATAGAAATTCGGCTCGAAGCCTACGAGAGGGAACCGAACGGAACGAGCGACTCAGAATCTGCGTACAACCCGCTCGGACAATTGCAGCCGGGTCGCTATGCCTGTCTTAGCGTGCGAGACAACGGAGCGGGCATGGACGCCGCGACCCGGGGGCACCTGTTCGAGCCATTCTTTACGACCAAACCCGTGGATGAAGGCACCGGACTCGGTTTATCGGTGGTGTACGGTATCGTGCGCGGGCACCACGGGGTTATCCAGGTGCAAAGTCAATTCGGTCAGGGATCCGTCTTTCGTGTCTATTTCCCGGATGCCGGTTCGCCCGCTTCCTTGATCCCCGCTCCGGGCCAGAAGTCGGTTCGCGCGCCGGCGTTGCAAGGAGATGGCGTGCGTGTACTGTACATCGATGACGATGATGCCATCGTGTACCTGATGAAGCGACTGCTGGAGAGCAAGGGCTATTGCGTCAGCGGCTACACCGACCAGAACGAAGCTCTTGCGGCGGCGCGCGCCGAACCGGGGCGGTTCGATGTCGTGATGACGGACTACAACATGCCGGGTATGTCGGGGCTGGATGTGGCTCGTGCGCTGCGCGAGATCCGTGCCGATCTGCCCATCATATTGGCGTCCGGAAACATAACAGAGGAACTGCGCGTCCACGCGCCTGGGGCCGGAGTGAATGAACTCGTTTTCAAACCCAACACGGTCGAGGAACTGTGCGAAGCGATCGATCGTCAGGTGCAAGCACTGCGAAGGGAAAGGAAGGCTGGCGGAAACGATTGATTGCCGATGGAGCATACGCGTGAATGGGTGTTGGCCTGGCTCATTAGTCTTTGAGCGAGGAAGCGTTTGGTGCCGGACTTGAGTTTTTGACATTCAGGAGCGCCGGCGCCAGAAAGCTCGTGAAAGCTCAATAGCTCAAGTCCGGCACCGATGCCTCCCGAGCGCTCTCCCGGAGCAAAGTTGCAACAGCTTGGCGCGTCGCTTCCTAAAATGCCTGCTGTGTTCTAACCTGTAGACGAGCAGTGGGTCACCTGAGAGAACGAGAATGAGCAGTTCAGGCGGCGCCAAGACCAAGTCTCAAGTGCATGACGAAGACGTAAAGACGTTGCACTCAATGGGTTATGCGCAGGAACTGTCGCGCACCATGCGCGGCTTTTCGAATTTCGCGATTTCCTTTTCCATCATCTGCATCCTGTCCGGCGGTATCAATTCGCTGGGCCAGGGCATCGCCGGCGTTGGCGGCGCAGCCATCGGAATTGGCTGGCCTATCGGCTGTTTGATCTCGCTGCTGTTTGCGCTGGGAATGGCGCAGATAGCATCGGCCTATCCCACGGCAGGCGGCCTTTATCATTGGGGCTCCATACTGGGCGGCGTTGGCTGGGGCTGGCTGACGGCGTGGTTCAACCTGTTGGGTCTCATCACCGTGCTCGGCGCGATCAATGTGGGCACCTGGACGTTCTTCGCCGGCACGTTTGCAGTTCCGCTCGGTATCGATACCGGATTCGGCACGCAGGTGACCTTTGTTGCCCTCATTACGGCGAGCCAGGCGTTGTTCAATCACCTCGGCATCGGCGTCACGGCGAAGCTCACGGACCTGTCGGGCTATCTGATCCTGCTCGTGTCCGCCGCGCTGACCATCGCGCTGCTGGCCTATGCGCCGCACATCGACATCTCGCGATTGTGGACCTTTCACAACTACAGCGGCGTGTCCGATGCCGCGGTGTGGCCTGCCTCCGGCAACCTGATGAAGGTCTTCCTGCTCGGGTTGCTGCTGCCTATCTACACCATTACCGGCTTTGACGCCTCGGCCCACACATCGGAAGAAACCGTTGGCGCCGCGCATGCCGCCCCCCGGGGCATGGTGCGTTCAGTGCTGGTCTCGGCCGTTGCCGGCTGGCTGATGCTCAGTGCTTTCGTGCTTTCGATCCCCGACATGGACGCTGCAGCGGCCAGCGGCTGGTCGGTGTATTTCGACGTGACCAAAGCCGTGCTGCCGGCGTCATTGCTGCTGGTCATCAACGTCGGCATTCTGCTGTCGCAATACCTTTGCGGACTGGCGACAGTGACATCCTGCTCGCGCATGATTTTCGCCTTCGCGCGTGATGGCGGACTGCCGGCTTCGGGCGCCTTGCGACGCGTGAGTCCCCGGTTCCGGGTGCCGGTGGCCGCGATCTGGACCGGCGCCATCCTGGGTATCCTGTTCACGGCGTATACGCCGGTGTACAGCACGGTGGTTGCGGTGTGCGTCATCTTCCTGTTCATTTCCTACGGCATGCCGGTGATCCTCGGCTTCTTCGCCTGGGGAAAGTCCTGGACAACGATGGGGCCCTGGAACATGGGCGAGGGTGCTTACAAGGTGGTGGCGCTGCTCGTGTTCCTGTCCATGGTGCTGATCTTCGCGCTGGGTATCCAGCCGCCCAACAACAAGGCGCTGCCGATCACCGTGGGCTTCCTGGTGCTGACCGGTATCGTCTGGTTCGTCTTCGAGCGGCGCCGATTCAAGGGTCCGCCGCAGGGTGTCATGATCGCCAGCCGCCAGGAAGCGATTCGCGCCGCGGAAAAAGCGGTCGGCGAAGCCAGGGCCTGAGGCAGAGGGGACGACAGTGCAGCCACATCAGGTAAGAAGCGTAAGCGACGCCCGCGCTATCGTCGAAGAGCGCGGGTTGTCTCATGTCAAAGTCGGTGTGTTCGACAATGACGGCGTCATGCGCGGCAAGTACATGGGTCGCGACAAGTTCTTTGCTGCGCTCGACAAGGGCTTCGGATTCTGTGATGTGGTGCTGGGGTGGGATTCCAACGACCAGCTGTACGACAACGTGAAGTACACGGGCTGGCACACGGCCTACCCGGATGCGCCTGTGCGGCTGCTGCCGGCGTCCTGCCGTGAGTTGCCGCTCGAACACAATATGCTGCTGTTCCTCGGCGAGTTCGCCGAGAACGCCGAATCCGTGTGTCCCCGCGCCGTGCTGCGCCGCGTGCTGGCCCGTGCCAGCCAGATGGGATTCGATGTCAGCGCCGCGGCCGAGTTCGAATTCTTCATGTTTCGTGAAACCCCGGACAGCGTGCGCGCCAAGGGCTATCAGGGCATGCAGACCATCACGCCGGGGTATTTCGGTTATTCGGTCCTGCGCAGTTCGGTGCTCTGCGAATTCTACGAGGCACTGCTCAAGCTGTGCGAGGAAATGCGAATTCCGCTCGAGGGTTTGCATACCGAAACGGGACCAGGCGTCATTGAAGCTGCCATTCAATACACCGAGGCGCTGGAAGCGGCCGATCGCGCTGCCCTGTTCAAGACCTACACCAAGGTGTTGGCGCAGCGCAGTGGTTACATGGCCACCTTCATGGCCAAGTGGTCGAAGGACTGGCCCGGACAGAGCGGTCACCTGCACGTCTCGTTGCAGTCTCGGGATGATGGGGCACCGGTGTTCCACGATGCGACGCAACCGCACGGCATGTCCCAGCAGATGCGCTGGTTCATCGGCGGCCAGCAGGCTTTGATGCCCGAGGTGCTGGCGATGGTGGCCTCAACGGTCAACAGCTATTCGCGCTTGGTGCCGGGTTTCTGGGCACCGACCTCGGCGACCTGGGGGGTGGAGAATCGCACCACTGCGCTGCGCGTGATTGGCGGCGGGCCAAAGAGCCAGCGAGTGGAATACCGCATTGCCGCGGCGGACATCAATCCCTACCTTGCGCTGGCGGCAGCGATTGGTTCCGGCCTCTGGGGAATCGAGCACAAAATTGAACCGGACGCTGCCATCCAGGGCAACGCCTATGCGCGCAAGCATCCTGCGAAGCGGCAGCTGCCCCGAACGCTGACTGAAGCCTCCGAATGGCTGGCAAAATCCAGGGCCGCACGCGAACTGTTCGGCGATGCCTTCGTCGAGCACTATGCAGCCAGTCGTGAATGGGAAGAGCGGGAATTCCGTCGCGCGGTCACCGATTGGGAACTCGCCCGCTATTTCGAAATCATCTGACACGGGCTTCGCGATGACCGCAATGCAGCAGACCATCAGCCCCATTGATGGCAAGGTGTGTGTCGAGCGACCGCTGGCGTCGGCAGCGGCAATAGAGGCGGCGCTGGCGAGCGCACGCCAGGCGCAACGCGCCTGGCGCCAGGTGCCGATCAGCGAACGAGCGGCGATCCTCGGCCGGTTCTGTGATCACTTCGAAGCGCAGGCGACGCAGGTTGCCGCTGAGATCACGTTGCAAATCGGTCGTCCGATTCGCCAGTCGCCCGGTGAGGTGCGCGGCATGCTGGAGCGCGCCCGCCACATGATTGCCATTGCACCCGGGGCACTTGCGGATGTCGAACCCGAATCGAAGGCGGGATTCCGGCGCTTCATCCATCGCGAACCCTTGGGCGTGGTGCTCACGGTGGCGGCCTGGAACTATCCGTACCTGATTGCCGTGAACAGCGTGATTCCGGCACTGATGGCAGGCAATGCTGTCGTGCTCAAGCATTCCGCGCAGACGCCGCTGTGTGCCGAACGGTTCGCCGGGAGCCTGGCTGCTGCCGGCCTGCCTGCGGGTGTGTTCCAGGTGCTGCACCTGTCGCATGAGGACACCGAGCGGGTGATTCGCGACCCGCGCGTCGATTTCGTCGCGTTCACCGGTTCGGTGGCCGGTGGGCATGCAGTGCAGCGAGCGGCAGCGGAGCGCTTCGTCGGCCTGGGCCTGGAGCTCGGGGGCTGTGACCCCGTCTATGTGCGGCAGGATGCCGACCTGGCGCACGCCGTCGAGAACATCGTGGATGGTGCCTATTTCAACTCGGGCCAGTCCTGCTGTGGCCTGCAACGCATCTACGTGCACGAGCGCCTGTACGATTCGTTTGTCGACGGCTTCGTGGCGCTCACCCGCCAGTATGTTCTTGGCAATCCCTTTGACGAAGCGACGACGCTCGGGCCGGTAGTGCGCGTAGCGGCTGCAGAGGCCATTCGCGCGCAGGTGCGGGCATCCGTCGCGGCCGGTGCACGGGCCGCAATCAATCCGGCTGAGTTCCCGCAAGACCACGCAGGGTCCGCCTATGTTGCTCCGCAGGTGCTGCTCAATGTGGATCACGGCATGCCGGTGATGCGCGAGGAAATATTCGGGCCGGTCGCCGGCATCATGCGCGTGCAATCGGACGAACAGGCCATCGCATTGATGAACGACAGCCGGTTTGGCCTGACGGCGGCCGTGTGGACTGCTGATGCCACGGCGGCACGGCAAATCGGGTTGCAGGTCGACACCGGCACCTGGTTCATGAATCGCTGCGACTACCTGGATCCGGCGCTGGCCTGGGTGGGTGTAAAGGATTCCGGTCGGGGTTGTACACTCTCGGTGGTCGGCTATGAGCATCTGACCCGGCCGAAATCCTTTCACCTCAGGCTTGCAACGTGACCGCAGTACTCGAGGGCAATTGGAATTATCCGACACGCATCTGGGCAGGCCCGGGTCGCATCTCCGAACTGGGTGCGGCCTGCGCTGATCTCGGCATCCGCCGGCCGCTGCTGGTAACCGACAGGGGTCTGGCCAGTCACGCGATGCTCCAGTCTGCGCTCGCCGCCCTGCCTGCAGCCCGCCTGTTTGCGGATGTGCAGGGCAATCCGGTCGCGAAGAACGTCGAGGCGGGCTTGTCCGCGTACCGCGCCGGCAATCACGATGGGGTCATCGCCTTTGGTGGTGGCTCAGCACTCGATGTGGGCAAGGTCATCGCCTTCATGTCCGGGCAGACGCGTCCGCTGTGGGATTTCGAGGACGTGGGCGACTGGTGGACGCGCGCTGATCCCGCAGGCATTGCGGCCGTCGTTGCCGTGCCCACCACGGCTGGCACGGGGTCCGAGGTGGGTCGCGCGGGCGTCATCCTCAACGAGGCAACGCACCAGAAGAAGATCATTTTCCATCCGAAGATGATGCCGGGCATTGTCATTTCCGATCCCGAGCTGACCGTGGGCCTGCCGGCCGGCATCACTGCGGCAACCGGTATGGATGCCTTTGTTCATTGTTTTGAGGCTTACTGCGCGCCGGGGTTTCATCCGCTGGCGGATGGCGTGGCGCTCGAAGGCATGCGCCTGATCAAGCAGTACCTGCCTCGTGCCTACGCAAATGGCGCCGATATCGAAGCGCGGTCGCGCATGCTGGTGGCCGCGAGCATGGGTGCCACGGCGTTCCAGAAGGGGCTTGGTGGAGTGCACGCCATTGCGCATCCCGTGGGCGCCTGGTACGGCACGCATCACGGCCTTTCCAATGCAGTCATCCTTCCCTATGTCATGGTCCACAACCGTGACGCCATCGATGAGCGAATGCGCGTGGTCGCCCGGGTGCTCGACTTGCCCCGCAGTGATTTCGACGCCGTCCTCGGCTGGGTGCTCGAATTTCGTCGCGAGCTTGGCATTCCCGCCTCGCTTGCCGAGGTGGGTGTGCAGGTCACGCAGCCTGGCGTAATCGGCCAGGAAGCAGCAATCGATCCTGCCGCGGGCGGCAATCCAGTGCCCACCGACGCAGCCGGTTACGAACGCCTGTTCCGGTCTGCGGTGCAGGGCGATTTGACGCTGGCAGCGTAACCCAGTCGAGTGCACGTCGTGAGCACGTTCCGCATCCTCGTGGTGGATGGCAATCGCGCGGCAACCCGGCAGCAACAGCAGGTAGCGGGCGGAACGCCAACGGGTGAGGGATACGCCCAGGTACTGCAGTCCCTGCACCCTGGCCTCGAATGCGACATCGTGCGACCCGCAGACGGTCCGGTGCTGTTGCCTGATGACATGAGCCTCGAGTCCTATGCGGGCGTCGCCGTCACGGGTTCAGCGCTGAACATCTATGACAGCGGCGGCCATATCGAACGCCAGGTGGAACTCGCAAGGGCCGTGTTTGCCGCCGGCATTCCCTTCTTCGGCAGTTGCTGGGGGTTGCAGCTCGCGGTGACTGCAGCGGGTGGAGTGGTGCGTGAGAATCCGTTGGGACGTGAATTCGGCTTCGGTCGGCGCATCGCGCTCAATGCCGCGGGTCGCGCGCATGCCATGTTTGCCGGCAAGCCTGATGTCTTCGAAGCGATTACCGTGCATCGCGATGTGATTGAGCGATTGCCGCCTGATTCAGAGGAGCTGGCTCGCAATGAAATGGGACTGCAGGCGGCGCAGATCCGGCATGGGCGAGGGGTGTTCTGGGGCGTGCAGTACCACCCGGAATACAGCTTCAATGAAATCGCGGCCACAGCGCTGCGTTATCAACTGACATTGATCAGCGAAGGGCTGCTTCGGGATGGCGACGAACTCTCAGTCTACGTCGGCGAACTCCGCGCGTTGCACGCTGATCCCAAGGACCTGCGGTTGGCATGGCGACATGGCTTGGGAATTGCCCTGCGTGATCCGGACATCAAGCTGGCGGAAATCCGCAATTGGTTGCAGTGCCAGGTATTGCCTCGCGTGTGAATGCGGCAGACTGCGACCTGGCGCGGGGCCTTCGGCGCCGGACTTGAGTTTTCGACATTCAGAAGTTTCAGAGGCAGACAGCTTGAAAGATCAAGATCTCAAGTCTGGCGCCGATGCCGCTCCTATCCACTCCGGAAGCGATCGCTGAGCGCCATCGGCGACTGCTATAGTGATCGCCCTCGGTAAGGAGACGCCGGCATGACGAAGACATCCCACGCCCTTCGCTGGTTCGCCGTCCTGGCGGCCGTGTTCGCTTTCGCCGGGCCTGAGGCCCGCGCGCAAGCTCCCACAGACGAAGTCATTCGCACCGCGGACATCAACGTTCGCGGCCTCAAACGCAGCGACTTTCCGCGCATGCTCAAGCTCGCGGACAATGTCTATGTGTACTCCGGGCTGCAAGTGCGCACCGACATCGAGATGGAGTTCACGACGAACAACCTCGTCGTCGTGACGAGCGACGGTGTGCTGGTCGCCGACGCGCAAATCAACGATGCGGATACGCGGCAGCTGCTCAGCGAGATTGGCAAAGTGACCAAGCAGCCGGTCAAGTACGTGGTTGTTGGCTCAGACCACAACGACCACACCGGAGGCAACGGAGCGTTCGCCCCGGGGACGACGTTCATCTCGCATCCGACATCGAAGCGCGTGCTTGAACAGCGCAATGCGGCAACGGGACCCAATGGCGCAAAGATTCCCGTACCCAGCGAGGTGGTGGCCGACAAGAAGGTGCTGAACCTCGGTGGCACCGAGATTCAATTGCTGTTCCTTGGACGCGCGCACACCGGTGGAGATCTGTCCGTCTATCTGCCGCGCGAGAACATCCTGTTCATGAGCGAGGCGTATTTCAACCGGTTGTTCCCCTCGCTCTACGGCGGGTACCCGAGCGAATGGATTGCGGCGATCAAGAAGGCCGAGGCCATGAACGCGGCGATCTACGTCCCGGGGCATGGCTTCATCGACAGCCCACGCGTGCTTCGCGAAGAGCTCACGAGTTTCCGCCTTTCGCTCGAGAGAGTCGTCTCCGAAGGCTATCGAATGAAGAAGGCGGGCGTCCCGCTCCAGCGCGCCACGCGCAGCGCGATCCTGGGTCCCTTCGGTTACTGGACGCGCGCTGCCCAGAACCTGCCGGAAGCCCTCGGCCGCGTGTACGCCGAAGCGGACGGGGAGCTGAAATAGGGGTGCACCTAGGGAACCGGGTTGAGCTTATCGGCGTATTTCTCGGAAAGGTCGCGAGGGTTCGGGTGAGAGTGCTCGGTACCGGCTTCGCCTTGGTTCTCCTGAACGGCGAAACCGGTACCGAGGTTTGCAGCGTCGCTTACGCGAGCGCCTTGCCGTACAGGGCGAGCAACCGCGCCCAGGCGCGCTCGGACTCCTCCCGGTTGTAGACCTGCGAGTCAGGCGGGCACCAGCCGTGGGCACCCATGTACACCTCGATCTCGGCCGACAGCTTCGCCTTGCCGAACGTGTCCTTGAGCACGTCCTTTTCGCCGGGCCGCGACTTGTCGTCGTTGTCGGCGATGGCGATCAGGAACTGCGCCTTCGTCTTCGACGCCTGCAGGTGCGGGCTGTCGGGCATGTCGGTCACGAGGCCGCCGCCATGGAACGAAGCCACGGCGCCGACGCGACCCGGCATGGTGGCAGCGGTCCGGAATGCCATCGGGCCGCCCATGCAGTACCCCTGCGTGCCGATCTTGCGATTCTTGGCCACCGACTTCTGCTGATCGAGCCACGTCACGAACGCCTTCGCGTCGGTTGCATGCGTCGCGGCACTCAGGGTGCGCGCCAGCGGAACGAGTTCTGGAATCGGCGTCTGTGCGCCTTGCGGGGCGGTCGGCGCCTTTTGAATCCGGTAGAACGGATTCACAACCAGCACCGAGTAGCCCGACTCCGCGAGCCGCCTGGCCATCTGCCGCGCTGCGGGACGAAGCCCGAAGATGTCGGGCCAGTAGAGGACGCCCGGCGCGGTGCCGGAGGCCGGATGCACGAAGTAGGCGTCCGCTGTGCCATCGGGCGTCGTGATCGTCACTTCGGATTCCGACACCTCGACGGCGTTGGCCACGGCCGGCAGCAGGAACGCGAGGCCAGCGCCCCCCATCAGTGTGCCGAATTGACGCCGGGTCACGAGGCCCCGGGCTTCATACTCGAGGCGGTCTTTCTCAAAATGGTCTTGATCGCACATGCGGACTCCTTAGGGTTGGGTAGAGCGTCGAAAATTCCTGGCACCTAGATTACCGGGTTTAGCGTATTCGGATTGTCAGCAACCCTTCGTGCACCGGCCCCTGTCAGGACTGAATCCTCACGACCCGCCGCCAGCCGTGGTCGCAATCGGAATGTGCAGTTCCTTGCGCTGGAAGTCGATGACGAGCCCGCTCAGCAGGCCGAGCGTGTCCATTCCGATCAGCAGCGTGGGACGGTCATTGGCGTCCCACCGGTCGAAGATCGAATAGTTGCCAAAGCTCACCCGCAGGTTTGCGAATTCAAGGGGGCCGACGGTGAGGCTCTTCACCGACATGAGTAGCGCCTGTTGCGTGGTGTCTGTGATGTCGGTGATGCCGATCTGCGCAATCAACTTGTAATTGCCATTGCCGCGGACCTGCCTGCGCAAGGCCCGGAGCAGGGCGACATTCCCCAGCGTGTCCGCGCCGCCGGTGTCGATGATGGCGCGGGCCCGAACGCCACCCACGATGGCATCAACCATGATCGGTGCCCGTGAGAGGGGGGTAAAGGGCACGACGAGGTGGGTTTTCGCGGCAGGGGCGCCTTGCGTGTCGACAATCAGGATCTGGTCGCCCGCGAAGTCCGCCGTGACGCGATGCTGACCCAGCGTATCGTTGCCGATCACGCCATCCACGCCCTCGAGTATCGGTGCATCAAGCACCGGCATGCGGACTTCATTGAACTGCATGGAGCCGGCTTGCATGCGCCGCACCAGCACAGTGGGAATGGGTTTCACGCCGCTGAGGCCGCGCAGCAATACCTGCCGCTCCGGGTCCGCCTGCAGGCCCAGCTTCTCCAGGGTTTGCCGTGCGATCACCGTGCGGGTCGCGCCGGTGTCCAGCATGAAGAAGAAAGGGCCCTCGCCATTGAGCATCACCGGCACCACGATGCGGCCCAGATCATCGGGTCGGGTGGACTCGGAGTACAGGAGCACCGGCGCTGGCCGGGCGTTCGCTGCGCCTGCAGAGCGGCCACTGTCTTGCGGCGTTGCACACGCCGCCAAAGCCGCCACCATCGGCAGGATTGCGAGGCTCTTGCGAATCACGGCCGCTCCTATCGCGTAATCAGGACCCTGCGCGTACCGCGGGATCCGGGCTTGGCTACTCTAGCTTGTCTGCCGGCTCACGGTGGTCAGTTCAGATTGAACCTCTCCTGATTATCCGGCCGAGACCACGTAAGCAAGCTAAACGCGGTACGGCGGCGCTAGTGACTGCAGCCTTTCTCGGCTTCCGCGAATCCGTCGAACAGGCGTGTGGCATTGGCGCCGGCGAGCGTCTCCAGGCGGTGCGGCTGTCCTTTCTCTTCGGTGTAGCGCGCAACCGTGCCTAGCGAACTCAGGAACTGCACTTCCCGCTTCATTTCCTCGTGCCATTGGTATTCGTCGGTTTCACCGACGTACGTGAACACGCAGAGTTTCGAGATCGCCCGCAGCTTGGCTTCAGTGGCCTTCCACATGTAGCCGGGGAAGGCCGTCACCGAGAGGAAGTACTGCGGATTCTCTGCGGCGACGTGGAAGGAAGTGATGCCCCCGTTCGAGGGCCCTGCGACGTGAAACTTGCCGTCCCGAACATGATAGTCCGCGAGAATCATGTCCAGGAATTGTGGGAATATGCGCTCGCCGCCTTGAAAGAACAGATCACCGCCGGGGGCGGCCGGCGCAACCACGATGTAGCCGCGCTTCTCGGCTTCGGCGCGAAAGTTGCGGTCGAGCGCGCCATCGACAGTGTTCATCGTTTGCGGGCCACCGCCGAACACGAGGATCGCCGGATATGCCTTCCCTGCGTCGTAGCCGTTCGGCAGCACCACCTTGTACTGCACCTTGGTTTTCGCAACGAGCGCCGTCTTCTCCAGCACCGCGGCCTGCAGAGGCTCGATACCGATCAGGGCCGCGCCAAGCGCAATGGCCGGAATTGCCCACGTCAGCAGTCGCCCCATTGTCATCTCCTCAGGTCCAGCGATGCTGGCGCTTTAGGGAACCGGGTTTAGCTCTACAGTGACAGTAGAGGCTTATTGGGCTATTGATCCGGCTTCCATCGAAGACCCGAGCGCGGGGCACGACCAAGCGTCGAGAGTACCCCAATAGACCTCTACTGGAACCGAAGCCTCACGCGCACCGAAGCCTCACGACCGTTACGGTGCAACTCCGCCGATCGGCTTGCCGTCGGGACCGAGGACGTCTACCACGAGGCCGGCCTTCGATCCGTCCCGTGCCGGGTTTGCGGTGACGGTGATGACGTCGCCAGCCTTCAAGATGTCCCTGGTCCATCCCATCCGGCGCAGCACGTTGGGACTCAGCATCTCGAAGGACCAGACCTCTTCGCCTTGCTCGCCCTTCACCTTCAGAATCAGCCAGGAATGCGGGTTGGTCCACTGAAACTCGCTCACCGTGCCCTTATAGGTCACCATCTTGCTCTGATCGAACGGGGCAAACGAGTGGTGTGCCAGCGCGGGTGCGACCGGTACCGCCACCAACAGACAAAGCAGCAGGAACAGGCGACGCATCGGTCCTCGAAGCGATCCGGTCCGCGCGCAGGCTGGTCGAGAATTTTTAGGCATCGAACAAATCCTCTTTAGGTCATCCTGAAGGCTATTGGAATTTCGGCAGCCCGGTGCTTCCGTCCACGCCGCGGTTGTTTTCCGAGCACCAGAACTCCTGGAGCTTGAAGTCCCCTCGGTAGGCGTACGTGCGCGTAGTTTCTTTCCATGATGCGACGAATGCGTCTGGATCATCGATGGTCATCTCGTCGACCAGGAGCCCAGGTTCCTTCTCGAAGATGCGCTCGGTGATCTTGAGGTTGGGGCTATGCGGCACATTCCCGCCGAGCAGTTGCTCGACGCGGATGGCAATGGTTTCCACAACGAGGGCGTTTCCCTCCCAGCGACCAACCGAATAGCCGGAATACGTGGGGTCCAAGTCGTCGAGTGCTGGCAGCTTTTCGTTCATCCAGATGCGGCGCGTCCGCGGACCGAATTCGGATGTGATCGCCACGATCTTTGGCGTCTGCAGGATCTCCATGCCGTAGATCATCCCCATCATGGCGGGCATCCCCACTGGCGAACACAGGGCGCCGGCGTCGCGCGTTGCCGGCCCTGGCGTCTCCTTCAGATACGCGTCGTACTGCTCCTTGTAGGGCGATTTCATCTCGGGGAGGCCCTCGCGCCGCTGCCTGCCACCAGGCACATTGATCGCAGGACCTCCGCGGCCGGCGCCGAAGTTTGGACCGCGGTACACCTCCAGCATGCCGCCCGGCGTGGCCCAAAACCCGGTCCAGTTAGGCTTGCCATCGGCCATTCGCGTGGGCGTGGGCGCCATCCGCTTCACCGGCGCTGTTTGCCCGACTTGCGGCAACGCCGGACTCGTCGCGAAAATCATCATTGCCGTCACGGCTGTGGCGAAAAAGCGCGCAGTCATCGCAGTACTCCTCCACGGGTCCAACCATCCGGTTTCCACAGGTGGACCATCGGGCCGAAACTAGTTGTCACGTGCTTCATTGCCACCGCCTAAGGCCTCCTCTTTGCTCCACAGGGCCTGACTATACTACAGCGATGAACCTAGGGAACCGGGTTGGGCTTATCGACTTAATATCTACACACGCGGCTTTTGGTGCCGGCTTTTGGTGCCCGGCACCGTCAGGGCGCAAATGTTGCGACGCAGAAGGCCGGCGTTCCAAGGAATGACAAGTACACGTAGGACCGAGGGTGCCGGGGCATTTGTTCGGCGATTTTGGAGCGTCGGCCTGCCGTGCCGTGCCGCGCCGCGCCGCGAAACCGGTATGCCTCAGCGCCAATGATCCCGGCCGGTCAAACCGGCAGATCGTCGCGTTGAGTCGCTTTCGATCTGCCGGTTTCCGTTCCGACGTTCCCGTTACTTGCCTCGGCCCTTGGGGCCGGTGGCGAGCAGGGGGATGCTCTCGATCCAGACCTTGCGCTGGCCGTCCACGTTGGCGGCGGTCACCGAGTACATCGTCTTGCGGTTCGGCCCGCCGATGGCGACGCTGACGAGGTTGCGGGGTGCCGGGATCGTGCCCAAGTGCTTGCCGTCCTTGTCGAAGACCTGCACGCCGTTGACGGCCGTGACGTAGTAGCGGCCATTGCTATCGAAGGCAGCGCCGTCACCGCCTGCGCCCTGGCCTTCCGCGAGGCCGGTCCGGTCAAGGTCCGCGAACTTGCGCTGGCTGCTCAGCTGGCCATCTGCGCCCACGTCGAAGATCGTGAGCGATCCGGCACTGGTCACGATGACGTGCTTCTCGTCGGGCGTCAGGATGATGCCGTTGGTGTTGAGGCGCGGGTTGCCGTCCTTTGCGTCCTGCTTCGAAACCTTGCCATCCGGCGCTGCGTAATTGACGCCAGCCATCGTGAAGTAGAGGCCGCCATTGCTGGCCGCCACTGCGTCGTTGAGGACGCCGCCGACGCAATCAAGGGCGTCGCCATTCGGGCCCTTGTCGGCCAGGACCTTCTTCTTCGGCGCCAGTTGTTCGATCGAGGCAAAGCCGTGTGCGGTGCCCGACAATCCCGTGTAGCCGCGGTTCAACACGAACAACGCGCCCTTTGAATTCATGGCCATCGAACCCGAGACGTTGAGACCCGTGAAGGCCCAAGTCACTTGGCCTTTCCGGTCGATCTTGCCGATCTGGTTGCCGTCGTTCTGCACGAAGTACATGCCGCCATCGCTCGTTGCGACCAGGCCGTCAGCATTGTTGCCGTCGCCGTTCCAGACCGGGCTCCACCTGGCGCCCGCGGCGATGACGCCCGGAATCGCGGTGACGGTGTATTCCTTGGCATCGTATGTCGCAGGCGGGGGAGGCGGTGCGCCAGCGGGCCGGGCAGGGGGAGGGCCTGCCGGCGTTGGAGCGACCTTGCAGGTCTGCATGTAATCCGCGGGTCTCCCCTGGGCGCCGGCGCCGAACGCGCCTGGCTGGGCCGCGAGTAGCGCGGAGCCCCACAGCAGCCCGGTGGAACCCGCAGCAATGGCCAGTACCTTCATCGATTTCATTTGTGCCCCCGAATATGGCTCGTTTGTATTGTGTACCCGACAACGGATGAGTATAGCCCGCACCCGCCTTCGGTGGCGCGCCGGGCAAGCCGGGAGGACTCAACTGCCCCGGCCGCGGGATTCAGCCGCAAGAAATTCCAGCCGATCGAGGCATTTCGATTCGTTGCTCGCAGCTAAAACCCGGGGACCTTGGGTCGGCTCACGCGATACGAAACTCCTATCCCATGACGATCATCGCCGTCACCGTCGTGCGATACGCGACGGCGTCGTACGCATCCATGACGTTGTCGAGCGTGTACTTGTCAGTGATCATCGACTTGGCGTCGAACAGTCCTTGCTCGATGAGCCGGATGTAGCGCGGCATGTCACGCATGGAGTTCGTCCCGCCGAACTGGCTGGAGTGGTGGGTCTTGCTCCCGTTGGTCCACTGGCCGACCGGGAACGCCACCTTGGCTTGCGTGGGGAAGCCGACGCCGCAGGTGCAGAGATGGCCGCCCATGGGCGTCGTCTGCCACACCTGTGCCAGCGGCTCCATTCCTGTCGGATCCGGACCCGCTTCGACCTTCGGCATGAACCGGTCATACCCGACGGCTTCGATGACGAAGTCCGGTCCGATGTTCGCCGCGATCCCTGCGCGGTTGGCGACCTGGTAGCCGCCGCCCGCATAGATGCGATCGGTCGGCTTGCACAGGGTCTTGATCCTGGCGACGAGGTCCCAACCCTTGTCGACATTCGGATCAAGCGCCGCGGTCGCGCCGAGCTTGAGCGCGAGGTCGCGGCGCACTTTGATCGGGTCGACCGCAATGACCTGCGCCGCGCCCATGATGCGAGCACCTTGCACGGCACTCAGCCCAACCGGACCCATACCAAAAACCGCCACATGCGATCCCGGCTCGACGGGCGCGAGGGTCATGACCATCCCCAGGCCCGTGCCGGAGACGCAGTGCAGCATGGCGAGCTCCTCTGAGGACGCGTTGGTGAAGACGGGGATGACCGCTTCCTCGAACGCCACCATGTAGTCGGCGAGGCCGCCGATGTTTCCCGCCTGCACCACCTTCGTGCCATTGGACATCGTGGCAATGGGCACGGTCTTGGCGCCGACACCGAACTGGCACCGATCCGCACGGCCGCGCAGGCACTGGTAGCACTGTCCGCACTGCGCCGTCACCGGGACGATGACACGATCGCCGACCGCCACGCGCTTGACGTCGGCGCCGATGGCGAGCACGCGCCCGACGCCGCCGTGGCCCTGGATGGTGGGCTCGTTGGGATCGTTGACGATCACCGGAGCCTGCGGCCCGAGCGGATCGGGCGGATCCTGCGTGCCGAGCACGCGCGCGCACATCGTGTAGCAGCACTGTGAGGCTTCGGTCTGGATGACCACCTGACGCCCGCTGATCGGCAGCAGCGTGAGGTCCACCAGCCTGGTGGTGTTTGGTCCGAATCCGGTCGACACCACACCGCGAAACTTGCGGCCAGCGACGTTCGGACCGCGATCGCCCGACTGCACAGCGGTCTGCGCCGTGGCGGGCGAACCGCCGCCCATGAGCGCTGCGCCAGTGGCAACAGCCGCCGCTGTGCCCTGCTTGAGAAGCGTGCGACGGGAAACTGATCGAGTCGTCATGTGAAGCCTCCTCGAAACGAACGAAGTCATGTCCGGCAGCTGGTATTTCTGGTGCGCCGGCAACCCAGGGAGCTGGGTTTAGACTATTTTCGCTGTTTCTGCACGAACAGGTGAAACTGTTTACGTCGGCTTTCCGTGCCGGGCTGGCAGCTCGACAAGACTCCACGCGCGAAATCATGGCAGGCTTCTGCGTGCCATGACCTTCGTTCTGCCGGTCTGCCGGCCTGGCACCGAAGAGTGCGATCGCTCGAGCTGCTGTCAGCAGCGACGTGCACCCAGCCGGGCCAGCATCTCACTCAGCTCCTCCGGACTGATGTAGAAATGTTCGCATACACGCCCCCACAACATCGCCGTAGGAACGTTTCGACCGTTCCGTTCTTTCTGGGTCTCGTGCAGGACCCACAGGACCGTTCGCTCGCGATAGTTGAGACCATCACGAACATCCGGAACGTTCTCAATGCGGTTGTCCTTCATGTTTCGCGAGCACGTCCAGGTCAATCAGAGGTTGCTTAGGTGCCGGTTCCGCCCTATCTGCCCAATGCTTACCTCGTCAGCGTCTTGGTGCGAAGGAAGGCGACGATCCGGGCAGTGGTGTCCGGGGGCCAGTAGTGGCCGCCATCGTGGATGTAGGTTTCGACGGGCGTGCGTGTTGCCTGATTGGCTGCCCGCGCCAATTGTACTGACTTCATCTGCTCGTCAAACGCGTTGGTTTGATCCGCACGTCCGCCGACATGCAACACCGGCTTCGGCTCCGGGAATGACGCCTCCGCACTCAGCATGCCGGCAACTGGCGCGAAGGCTGCGAACACCTTCGGCCGCGTGGCCCAGAAGAGATAGACCATCCGGGCGCCATTGGAAAAGCCGGTCGCGTAGACGCGCGTATCGTCGATGGTGAATCGCTTGTGCAGTTCGGTGAGCATCGCGTCAAAGAACTTCAGGTCGCGGTTTTCATTGCTCGCGTCGCGGGCTTGGAAGACGCCACCCTGACCAGGGCCCGGACTGAGTCCGTCCATGTACACCACGAGCGCCTCTGGCCAGGCATCCTGGAAGCCAACGATGGTGAAGTTGTCTGCCGTGTCGCCAGCACCGTGGTAGACAAACAGCGTCGGTACAGCGGTCGCGGCTTTGTTTGGCGCAAAGACCAGCGCCTGGCGGTCGACGCCATCAATCCTGATTGTCAGTCGCTCGGGCGCGGCGATGGCGACGATGGGCAGAGTCAGGACAGTCAGAAGAGCAAGCAACGTTTTCATGTAGCCTCTGGATTCAATATTTCATCTTTGCAGTTTCGGGCGGGGCTCGAATTGCTATCCCTGCAAACCTGATACCGAGGGTGCTGCGCTTGCTACCGCGTCGGAATCTTGAGGCGCATCGCTGCCAGGTTCTCTGCGAAAGAGGCTGCGTGCGCGGCCATCAACTGACGGAAGATGTCCGGGTTGATCCAGAGGGCAGGGGTGCGCTTGAGCGCCTGCATTCGTTCATCGAACGTGCCGGACGGCTGATTCAATATTCCAGACCACCCATACGATCCGGACTCGAGGTAAATGTCGACCGGCAGCAAGGTGCGGACGAAGTCAGATGTGTGCTGCATGGTGGCAACGAAGGGCAAGAGAAGCGCAAGGGTCAGTAGTTTCCGGCGCACGGGAGAATATCCTCTTCTTGCCAGCCTCGTCGGAGCATATCAGTTCGCCTTTGGCGCAGTAAAAAGGAGCGAAGAAAGAGCAGATCGTGGCGTGACGGTGCACGAGTGCGGGGCTGCTCGCTGCCGACTTTGCACGCGTCAGGAGCTTCTGTACGCTGTCGCCGATCCTCGGATTTCGCGCTTGGCTGTGACGCTCGATCGCGACGCCAGACGAGGGTCGCGAGGTTCCCCCTCAACAACGGCGCCCGCCTGGATCGCTTGAATATCGCAGGCGACCTTTCCGGCAAAGGGCCCAGGCAGTCGCTCGGGCTGAGGGTGAATTATGCCTATGACCTCAAGACCATTGAGCGCAATCACGAACAGTTTCGTCGCCGGCAAGGTCGAGGCTTCGCAGCAAGTGAGAGGGCTTGTGGGATAGCCCGAGTGGTGCGGTTCCGGAAGGAAGGTTCTCGAAGGGGAACTCACAGTGCGGGGCCCGAAGGGCGGAATGACTCAAATGACGTGGCCGAACGGTGCCCGGAAAATGGGCAACCCGGCGTCGCGACTTCCGCATACCATTGCCCTTCAAGCAGACCGAGGATCGACCATGAACAGCCCGATGTTTGCCAATTCAGTTCCCGTCTTCAAGCAGTTGCTCCGGGCCTTGAGAGCCATATTGGCGCAAGCCGAAGCGCATGCTGCCGCCAAGTCAATCGAGCCCAATGCACTCCTGCAGGCACGTCTGTATCCGGATATGTTCCCGCTGATCAAGCAAGTGCAGATTGCAGCCGATTTTTCGCGTGGCATTTCAGCGCGCCTCGCAGGCATTGACGTTCCCGTCTATGACGGCAAGGAACAAAGCTTTGCCGACCTTGACGGACTGCTGGCCCAGACACTTGCCTTTCTTGATGGCCTGAGCGCCGCACAGTTTGCAGATCGCGAAGCAGCGGCAATCGTGCTGCGTGCTGGCACGCCGAAAGAGAAGAAACTCACGGGCCAGACCTATCTGGCGAACTACGGCTTGCCGCAGTTCCTTTTTCATGTCACCACCGCCTACGCCATCTTGCGCCACAACGGGCTCGCCATTGGCAAGCGTGATTTCATGGGGGCGTACTGACAGGTTGATGCAAAAGTCTGTCCGTGCCTCGGAGTAGCAGGGTGCTGCAAAGGAGTTTGCATCACCCTGCTAACGTGCGTAGCGCTTGGTAAAGCCGTTGCGTGAGTTCGTCACGGTGAACGAGCCGTCCTGGCTTGCGGCGATCTTGATCCAATAGCCCGGGCCGTTGTGTGCAGGGGCCCCACCACCGGGCGGCGGGGCGGGCGCGGCGCCGGCGGCCGGAGGCACGAAGGGTTCAATCGGCATCGCGGCCAGCGGCTCATCGACGCCGTTGGCGATGAACATCCCCGGTACGGTGTACTCCTGCCCGCTCAATTGTGAAAAGTGCAGCTGCCACAAGTCTTCGAGCCCCGGCGACGAGTGCAATGTCTTCATCGCCTCCGGTTGCCCCCCTTTGCGGGTGCCGTTGTTCATCACCATGACGCGTGGGGCGAGGGCGTGGACGAGAACAGGCGAGTTCGAAATCGCCTGCCCGTGGTGCGAAACGACGAGCAGGTCGACAGTCCCGAGCCGGTTGGCCGGGCACATCAGGTCGTGCTCCTTGTTCCAGGTGAGATCGCCAAGGTGGGCGACACGGAAGCGTCCGAACGTGATGCGCATGCCGACCGACTGCGCGTTTTCGGTCGGATCGGCATCCATCGGCGTGTACGCCGCGCAATACGGGTTGGCGCGTCCGGCGCCGGCAAGCGGCGAAGCCAGAACCTGTCCGGCCGAAGCGACGACGCGGACGTCGGCCCCCGCCAGTGCCACCCGATCGCCTGGCTTGACGACCGTGTGCTTCGACGTCGCGTAGAGCGCCGGGTAGACATCCTTCAGGAACGCGTCGGTCGCTGCAGTCGGCTGCACGTTGGCGCCGTGATCGATGAATTCTCGGATAGGCACCTGCTTCGCCACTTCCGCCATCGCGCCGTAGTGATCGCCGTGGTAGTGGGTCGTAATCAGGTGGTCGATCTGCGTGAGACCCGCATCCCTGACCGCAGCCATGATGCGGCCGGCATCACGCATCGCAGCCGCGCCACCGTTCCCGGTATCGATCAGCAGCGATTGTCCTGATGGGGCGACAACCAGCGTCGCGTTGCCGCCCTCGACGTCGATGACATAGATGTCGAGCGTAGTTCGTGTCTGGGCTGAGGCAAGCGCGACAGGCACCACCGCCATGGCCAGCAACAGAAATCGGCGCATGGAAACTCCTTGAAGGGTCATCCTGCATTTGGTTGCTGAACGGAACCCGGTGCGCCGGATTGCACTGGCCAGCTGCTTGTGAAGGCTGACTTCGGCACGAAGGCAAACTGTATCCCCGGCGCCGTCTTGCAACTGTGCAACCCTGACACCGGCATTGGACACACAGGGCTGCAGGAGGGTCAGTTCGGGAAGGTAATCTTCGCGACGTTCCACAGCGTGCAGGAGCCCCGGTAGAGCTCCGTGTCGCTCACAGCCTCCAGTGTATGGATGATGCAGCCCGTCTGGCCCTGGCCCATGCCGGTTTGTGCCCAGTCGATCAGCTTGCCATCGTGGTCGAGTCGATAGATCTTCCCATCGCCGTCGCCGCTGTAGATGTACTTCGGCGTCACCTGCACGCTCCACGGCATGCCGATGCCGGTGATGTAGCGCTCGAAGTTCAGGTCGTAATCGAACACCTGGATGCGGCGGTTGGTGCGATCCGCGACGTAGACGTGGCCGTACCCCGCGGCAATGGAATGCACGATGTTGAACTGGCCGTCACCGTTGCCATAGGTGCCGAATTCCTTCAGCCACGTGCCATCCGGCGCGAGCTTCACGACGCGGGAGTTGTTGTAGCCGTCCGCAACGAAGATGCTGCCATCCGGGCCCCACGCAAGATCGGTCGGGCGGTTGTAGGTTCCGCGCTGGGCCTTTGGGCGCTGCCCTTCGGGCTCATGCTTGGCGCGCTCGACGTGTTCCTCCCACCAGTCGATCGACTCGGGCTTGCGGCCGAGCACCATTGAAACGAGGCCCGTCGGGTCGACCTTGATGATCATGTTCGAGCCTTCGTCCACGACCCAGACGTTGTCCTTGGAGTCGACGCGCAAGCCATGAGCGAACGACAGGCCGTACGAGTTCGGGATCCATTCCTTGACGAACTTGAGGTTCTTGTCGAATTCGAACACCCGGGCCGCGTTGCCGCCGCGGGAGCTGCCACTCCAGCCCGTGCGCGTGTTGACGAACAGGTGCCCGGCCGAATTCAACGAGACACCTTCGGTTTCGCCGATCGTCTCGCCGGGGATCCGCAAGGGCAGGATCTTTTCCGTGACCTGAACCTGACGGCCCGCCGACGATGCGGCGGCATTGCCTTGAGCGAAGACTGCCCTGGAACCGACGGCCAGTACCAGAAGACCCAGCACAACCCCCAACTTCTTCATGTTCTACTCCTGTTTACAAGCGGGCCTGTGGTGCCGTACTTGATTTTTCCAAGCCCGATACCGATGCCTCGATCAGCCAATCGTATCGCCGAGCTTCCGGCCATCAGCGAACTCTGCGCTCAGGAAGGAGCCGCCCTTGCTGCCGTCCTTCATCGGGTGAACCTTGAGTTTGACGCGGTCGCCGGGGTTGAAGGAAGCCTTGCTCCACCCGCGGCGAGACAGGATGTTGGGGCTGTTCGCTTCAATGCTGTATTCAACGTCCTTGCCGCCCTCCTTCACGACGATCTGGATCCAGGTGTGCGGGTTGGTCCACTGGAACTCCTTGATCGTGCCATCGAGCACGGTTTCCTTCGCGCTGTCGAACATTGCGAAGGAATGATGGGCCAGGGAACTGCCCGCCGACAATGCGAGCGACAGTCCGAGTGTCAGTCCGGTGCGGAATTTCATCAGTGCTCCTTGTCAATCGGCTGGCCGTCGCTGCCCAGTGTCAGTGTCTTGCCAGTGGCAGAAACCGGGTTGCGGTTGTTCTCGGCGCACACGTAGTCGAGGATGTGCCAGTCGCGGTGACGCTTGAAATGAATGGTCGTGGTCCAGGGTTTAGTGAATGCCCGCGGGTCGATCATCGTGATTTCATTCTCGAGCGCATCGGGCCCCGCGAGTCGAATGCGTTCCTGCACCTTGAGTTCGCTGCTGTGGGGCAGCCCTGATTGTTCGATCATGGTGTCCTCGCGCAATCCCACCGTTTCGATAACCAGCGTGTCGCCTTCCCACTGGCCGATGGAATGCCCGTTGAAGCTCGGCTCCTGATCTGCAGGGTGGCCGCGGCCGTCGGTCCACACCCGCCGCACCTGGCTCATGTACTCATTGATGATCGTGACGCGGTCCGTGTCGATGAGGAATTCGGTGGGGTAGGGCGCAACGATCACCCTCGGGACGCCGGGCCAGACGCAGTTGGCGGTGGGGTCGTTCACTGGATGGCCCGCGGCAGCGGCATCCGTGACGACCTTGTACAAGGCGGCAAATTCCGGGGTCAGCGGCGGCGGATTGGGTTTTCCTCCGGGACGCGTGTACAGGAACCCATCAAGGTCCTCCCACAAGCCACCGAAATCGGGATGGGCGGCGGCAGCCGGGGTCTGCGGGGTCTGTGCCGAACACCCTGCAGTAATACTCCCCATAGCGCTCAACGCGAGAATCACGCATAACTGAACACTATTCCGCTGGCGCATAAAGACTGTCTCCAGTATCCGTGAGTATGATCACGCAGAAGGAGGGAGGAAACAACTCTCGTACCCTCGGTGTCGGGTTTGCAAAGTTGCATATTTCGGGGCCGACGGCTATTGATGTGACTGCTCGATCGGGCGTCGCAAGTCCGCAGATCCGCTGCCGCCGCACTTGCGTGGCCGGTTATTTCTCAATAAAAAGGAAAAAGGCAAGCCCATGAAACCGTTGAACTACTCGATCCCGCAGCGCATCCTGCATTGGGGCATGGCGCTGCTGATCCTGTTCAATCTGCTAATCACGGAGGGAATGGAAGTCTGGCACCGCGCCGTGCGGCGGGGGCTTGAGATCACGCCCGAGATGGTTGCGTCAGCCAATATCCACGCCTATGTTGGAATCTCGATTCTCGTCTTCGCAGCCGTGAGAATTGCCCTGCGAGTTGTCCAGGGTGTGCCGGCTCTGCCGTCCGAAGAGCCGAAGGTATTGCAATGGATCGCGAAGGCGACCCACGGCACGCTCTATCTTCTGATGCTCGCCATGCCGTTGACCGGCATTGCCGCTTACTACTTCGACATTGGAACAGCCGGGGACATTCACGCCGATGTTTTCAAGTTCATCCTCTGGGCGCTGATTGCATTTCATGTCGCAGGCACGCTGGTGCAGAAGTTTTACTTCAAGACAGACGTTCTCGACCGCATGACCAAAGGCATCAAGGGCTGATCGGCGCCAGTCTTTCGGCGCCGCCAGCAAGTCATACGCGAAACAACTCGCCTGAGGTTTTCTCCCAATGAGCAAGCGTCCGATCCTCCCGCTCCATGCCCTTGTCGTGCTCGCGGCCATCCAGGCGTTTCCGGTGATGGCGGCTGCGCAAGTCAAAGTCCTCATGTCAGGTGGATTTGCAACTGCCTACAAGCAGGTTCTGCCCGAGTTCGAGCGGTCCACCGGAATCAAGGTCACCACTGGCACGGGCGCGTCGCAGGGTGCCGGGCCCGACACCATCGCTGCGCAGCTTGCTCGGGGCGAGCCTGTAGACGTCGTCATCCTGTCCCGCGAAGGGCTCGATCAGCTTATTGCCGACGGCAGGATCACGAAGGGAACGGACAGGGATCTCGCGGAGACGCCCATGGGCGTTGCGGTGCGGTCCGGCGCACCCAAGCCTGACATCAGTTCCCTCGAAGCATTCAAGAAGTCACTTGTGAGTGCCAAGGCTGTCGCCTATCCGGGGAGCACGACCGGCCTGTTCATGACGGGCACGCTGTTTCCGAGGCTCGGCATTGCTGACGAAATCGCCAGAAAGGTGACGATCACGACGCGCGGCGCGGCGGCGGTTGCGCTTGTCGCCACAGGCGAGGCCGAGCTTGCGTTGCAGCCGGTCAGCGAACTGGTGCACCAGTCCGGCGTCGATTTCGTCGGTGTGTTTCCGCCGGAGGCCCAATACATCTCCGTGTTCTCGGCTGCCGTCGTGGCGAGTTCCAGGGAGAAGGCGGCCTCACTACGCTTGATCGAGTTCCTCGGATCGGACAGGGCCACCGCGGCGATCAGGAACAGCGGAATGGACCGAACCAAGCTGCGCTGAGCCTGAGGTTCCCGGTAGACACCCGGGTTCGACACCGAGGAGGGTGGTCTCGGAGTCCGCTGATGCGCCAGTGGCTGCGGGCAGGTCCTGTATCGAACGCCGTTGCGGGAGTCGCTCTGGGCGGCGCGCCCTGGCCCGCGGCGGATGGTCGTCTCGCTGTTCTGTCGTGGGCCCATCGTGGCGCCTG
Organism: uncultured Pseudomonadota bacterium; assembly: GCA_903884105.1. GTDB lineage: Bacteria > Pseudomonadota > Gammaproteobacteria > Steroidobacterales > Steroidobacteraceae > CAIUGU01. The sequence goes on from CAISDJ010000041.1 coordinate 30,301, forward strand.
CCGTTGCAGGTCTACTGCTGACAGCATCCTACAACTCGGAATTCGCCGATCTGGATGCCGATGGCAACTTCAAACTGACTAGTGTGTTGACCAATGCCAGCGGTGCGACACCACCGGTGGACTGTGGCGACACGATCGACAATCGCCCGGCATTGCTCATCCGCACGGTGACTGTAGCGACTGCAACGGCACCATCAGTCCCGAGCAGCTGGTTTGCGGCAGGCATTCTGAAGGCGGGCTCCGACGACTGAAGCTGCCCGCAGGCGCAGGCTTCTACAAGCGCCCGCTTCAAGCGGGCGCTTGCCTTTGGCGAGCCCGCTTTCCTGACGTTCCTTGCGTACCGGGTTTAGCCTGTTGGCTTGTTGCCTCAGACCCAGTTGAGGGCCGATCAGTATCCAATGCGACCGCGGCGGTGCGAGAATAAGCCAACAAGAAGAAGCCGGTACGGAACTGATGGCAGTTCGCCTGCAAACTGCGGCGTTGAAACAAGAGGCAGTATCATGTTCCGTCGGATGATCTATCAGGTCCATCTCTGGATCGGAATTGCGCTCGGTCTCTATGTCCTGATGATGAGCGTCAGCGGAAGTGCCATCGTCGCGCGTCGGGAGCTCATTCCGTTGATGGTGGCGCAGTCCGTTGCGGTAGCCGGCGAACGGATGGACCATGACCAGCTTGAGCGCGCAGCGCGCAAGGTTTATCCCGATAGCCGGGTGCTCGACATCCATGAGGACTTGCGGCCCGTCCGCAGCGGCGGTTACGGTAACCGCCGCGGTCCGATCGATCCGTCGCTGGCGAGGCCGGCCCAGGTCACGCTGGAGCGAGACGGTACGACGAGAACCCGTCTGATCAATCCTTACTCGGGCGAGGACCTGGGTGACGAGCAACCCTGGACACTCAAGCTGCTCGTGTGGACTACCGAGCTGCATGCGGATCTGCTCGGCGGCACGACGGGACGAACGATCAATGGCTACCTCGGCCTCGTGTTTGTCCTGTTACTGCTTTCTGGGCTCGTTACCTGGACGATGAGGGGGCGGCGTCACTTCTTCATCCGTCGCCATATCGATTGGCGTCGCCAGACATTGCAACTCCATAGCTCATCCGGATTCTGGCCCTTCCTGCTGCTGTTGTTGTGGGGCATCAGCGGCATCTATCTGACCTTCCCAGCGGCCTTCAACGTCGTCCTCGAAGTCTTCTTTCCTGCCGTCGACGGCTTCAGCGAGCGTGCCGACCGGATCACCGCGTGGCTGTCCACCGCCCACTTCGGTCGGTTTGGAGGCCTCGGCATACGATGGACGTGGATTGTCCTCGGCCTCGTGCCCGCGGTGCTGTTTGTCAGCGGCTTGATTCTGTGGTCGATCTCCGTCGTCAAACCCTGGCTCAAGCGTCAAAGTCTCCGGCGCCAGGCTTGAGTTCCTGACATCAAAGTCAGCCTGCGGCAGCGGAGGAGTTGGTATCAGGTCGTGTCAATTGACGGGATGGCAGCCATTGTCTAAGTTCGCTGTCGTCTCGTAGAGCTCAACTCATGAAGGGTTCCACAATGAAAAGCAAAGTCTCCCGGCGGGCATTCCTCGGAGCCTCCGGGCTCGTCCTGACCGGCGCCACCTTCAGCAGGTATTCTCTGGCGGCAGAGGGGCAGCTCTACGCCTATGTGGGACGGTCGACGCCGGGATTCGTTGGCGCATCGACGGGCGGTGGTATCGACGTCTTCCGCGTGAACATGGCGGATGGCTCGATGCAGCCGGTCGGTACCACCGGGACTGAAGTGCAGGATCTCAACTGCGACGGCATGTGCACGTCGGTGGATGGACGCTTCCTCTATTGTGTGAATCGCACTACGGGGCTCGGCGGCGTGCCTGGCATGGGGGGTGGCGTGGTGGCCTTCGCCATCAATCGTGCAGATGGGACCCTGAAGTACCTCAATACACAGCCCTCGATGGGCGGCATGCCTGTGGGCGTCCGGATCGACAAGACCAACTCGCGGGTCGTCGTCGGCAATCACGGCGCGGTGAGCCGGGCCGTTCGCATCGAGAGGCGCAACGGCAAACCCGTCATCGAACGCCCCACCGATGACGGGACGGTAGCGATCTATCCCGTCGGGCCGGATGGCTCGCTCGGCGCCGCACTTGACGTCGCGGTCCTCGATCGCGAACCCGCGAAGGAGTACAAGAACCCGCGGCCTGTGGTGCTCGGTGCCGCGGCAGGCAACCAGATCGGCGCGGCCGTACACCAGGTGACATTCGATCAGACGCAGCGCTGGATTATTGCTTCGGACAACGGCTACGACCGCATCTACGTCTATCCCTTCTCGCCGACATCGAAGGCGCTGAAGGGCAAGTGGTTCCAGGTCACAACAGGATCGGCGCCACGGCATTTCGCGGTCCACCCGAGTGCCCCGTACTTCTTCATTACCAACGAGCGCGAGCCGAGTGCGTCGTCGTTTCATTTCGATGCGAAGACCGGCGACCTGCAGCACGTGCAGACGATCGCGACTGTCGTGGACGGGCAGCCTGCACCGCCGCCTGCAGCAGATGGCAGCCCGCGGCGGATCTCGCCCTCCGACATCCGCATCCATCCGACGGGCCGGTTCGTCTACAGCTCCAATCGCGTGCCGGGTGGACCGGACACCATCGCCGTCTTCGCGGTCGATGCGAGTTCGGGGAGACTCACTCGCGTCGAAGTCGTCGAGACCGGCGGTGCGGGCCAGCGTGAGATCAATGTCGATCCGTCCGGCCGGTTCCTGTTCTCTTGCAATACGGCCTCGAACGATGTCACCGTCCTCGCCATCGATGCCGCGACCGGTAAATTGACGCGGACTGCAGCCAAGACGACTGTGCAGCGGCCGATGGTGATCGATTTCGCGGTGCTGTAGCCGGGCGACGGACGCAGCAAGAGGGCGGCGCGAGTTTCGCCGGGGCGGGCGAATTGCAGTGGTCTTTCACTTGGTCAGCGCATCCGCCAGACCAGCAACCGAGTCTTGCGACTGTCGTTCACGTGCACGATTCGATCCGGCGTTTGCCCCGGGATCTCGAAGCTGCTGCTGACGAACAGCGTGCCCGGGCGCATCTCGGCGCTCGCCTTGGTCCACAAGTCCTGCATCGGCACCGGCGACAGGAACGCGAACACCATGTCGTACTCGCCGAGGTCCAGCTTCCAGAAGCTGCCCCAACGCACCGTGCAATGCGTGTAACGCATCAGTCTCAGTGCGCTGAACAGCGCGGGCAGCGGCGCAAGCTCGACGCCGATCAGTTGATCGTGAGGACGGCGAGGACCCAGGTGGACGAGCAGGCCGCCAAGGCCGCTGCCAAGGTCAATGATGCGCAGAGGGTGAGCCGCATCGGGCGGAGGTAGAAGATCGTCGATGGCACGCCACGTGGCATTGCTGGACAGGAAGAGCGGGACGCGGGTGCGGAACGTGCTCCAGAACACCAGCAGCAGGATGACGAACAGTGCGCCATAGACGGCCGGCGGGACGCTGAAGGTGAGCATCAGCCACAGCGCAGGCAGGAACAGCAGCTGAATAGGCAGCCACCAACGCTCGAGTCCCGCGAATCTCGAGCACGCTGCGGCCAGCGCACCACTGGCCAAGGCGAGAAGCCAGGGTTCGATCGCAATCGACAGAAAACGAACAACGCCTGCCACAACGAATACCGCGGAGAACTGCAGCAGCAGGGCGACGAAGATCGGTGGAATCGAACCCTGACGCTTCTTCATGGAGGCCATTTGCACTCGACTGCCTGAGCATCCCGGAAAGCGTTCTGCTGGTTCGTGCGGGCCCGGCACGAACGCAAGGTTATCGCACAGCCTTGGTGTGCCGGCCAACAAAGATCAAGGCAACAGTGGCAATTGCCACAGCGAGCATCAACGGCTCGATCGACTCACCGAGCAACAACGCCGAAAAGCCCAATGTGAGGAACAGCTGCACGAGCTGCACCTGGCTGACTCTCGCGATGCCGCCGATGAGGAGTCCGCGATACCAGAAGAAGAATCCGATCCATTGACTCATCAAGCCGAGGTAAGCAAAGCCAATCCATGCTCGTATGGAGACTGCGGCCAAGCTGGTGGGGATCAGGTAAAGCATGAGCGGCAGCGTAGCTGGCAACGCCAAAAGAAGCGCCCATGAGATGACCTCCGGACCGCTCATGTATTTTGCTGCGATTGCTCCGCAGGAATAGCCAAGTCCACCCAACAGAACGCCAAGGAGCAATAGTGCATCTGGCGTGTGCAGTGTTCCAGAAGCGCGGAACCAGGCGTATCCGCAGACCAGCGAAGTGCCAACGACTGCACAAGCCCAGAAGGCGGGTGTCAACTTCTCGCGATTCAGGGTCGCCCCGATAACGGCTGTAGCAAGTGGCAGGATGCCATTGATGACGGCGGAGTGACTTGAGGATACCGATTGCAGTGCAATGCTGTTGAGCAGGGGCCAGCCAAACACAACGCCCGCCGTCGTACCTAGCAATGGCCACCACGCCTTACGAGGTGGGAGCCGCCTATGCGTCAACATCAAATAGACGATTCCGGAGAATGCGGCCAACACGGCGCGGCCGGACCAGATAAACCAGGCAGACATGCCGTCACCGGAAAGGGCGATCTTGGTAGCCGGCATGGTGAGGCTGAAGATCAGCACGCCGAGCGAGCCGAGCAGCAAGCCTTTTGAAGAGGAATTCACTGGAATGGGGGAGCTTGTTGGATAGGGGGCCCTGAAACGGGGGGGCAGATCCATTTCCCCTTCGAGGGTCCTGTCGAAGGTGATGCATTCAAGCAGAGAATGCATGCGACCCGGGCTTTCTTCCTTATTGGGCGGCGCGGGATTCTGCCGCGATCTGGCGCAGCGCTTGCTCGAACACCGCGGCCGGCTGCCCACCAGAGATCAGATGCTTGCGGTTGATGACGACCGCGGGCACGCCAGTGATGCCTGCCTCCTGCCAGAAGCGCTCGGCCTCATGAACCTGCGTGACAAACTCGCCGCTTTCCAGGACCTCACGCGCGCGCGCTGCAGGCAAGCCGGCCGCAGTGGCGAGCTCGATCAGGACAGCACGGTCGCTGATGTTGCGACCCTCGCCGTGATAGGCCGCGAGCAACGCGCGCTTCAATGCGAGCTGCGTGCCGGGCGCGCCTTCGATGCCGGCCCAGAACAACAGTCGATGGGTGTCGAAGGTATTCCACACGTGCGTTCGTGGACCGAAGGTGAAGCCTTCGGAGGCGCCGCGTTCCACGATGCGAGCCCGGTTTACGGCGATCTGTTCCGGGCCGATGCCGTACTTTTCACTCAGATACTTCGTGGCGTCGGCGCCTTCGGGCGGCATCGCGGGATTCAGCTCGAACGGCTGCATCTGCACGTCGATCGGGCCGATTTCGTCCCCAATGCTCGCCAGCGCACGATCGAGTGCGCTCACGCCGATCGCACACCACGGACACGCGACATCTGATACCACTTCGATCTGCATCACGACACCTCGGCATTCAAAACAAAAGCTTCACTGGTTAACGCCGACCAACGGAGGCAGGGAACCCCCGCTAGTCCGCAAAGCGCATCAACTAGCGTGTCGCTGCGACCTCTGCCGCCCTGGCCGGCGTAACGCAAAGGTATTGCTCCGGCGTCTCGGTGCCCTGCGCAATCGTCATGGCGACCATCGGGTAGGCGCATACGGTGCGCACGCCGAAAGGCGGCTGGAACACGACACCCGCCGGGCGCTGCACTTGCGTATTGGGTGCAGGGGTGTGCTCGACGAGGACGACGTTCGGTGCGCGCCCCCGCTGCACCCATTCCTCGAGCGCCGCTAGCCACTCGCCCTTGAACGTGTCGCCACTCTGGCCGTTGGGTGCAAGGAACAGTCGATAGAAGTCGCGGGTCTGCTCGACACCGCCGCTGCGTGCGGCTACACCGTCATAGCTACGACTTGCCGTGTCGGCGGGCACTGCAGCGCCGGCCCCGCCGTGATACTCGATGGTCTTGCCACCGCGTGCCGCGAAGGCCGAGATGTCGGTTGCAACGGCCCCCGCTGCCGGCGCGCCATCCTGTGCACCGAGCACGAGGCCGTCGAAGTCGCCGGGGTTGGCATTCACTGCAGCCAGCGTCGGTGCGATATCCGCCGTGCGGCTTTCCAGATAGGCATACCGAGGGGATGCGCTGTAATACGCGGCGACGACGGCCTTCGCGGTGACCGCAACGTCATGAACCGGGCTCCCCGCGTCGCCTGAGGCTACCGCATAGCCCTTTGCTAGCGCTGCGCTCGCCGACTTTGCATCAGCGGGCCCGCCACCGAACACGAGCAGGTTTGCATTCCACCCGGTATTCGGCAGCCACAGCTGCACATTGCCTGCGGGCTTGCCCGCGCGCCTGACAGTGACCTCGCAGCGTGCCGGCACAGGCGCTTCGCCCGCGCGTCGGTCATAGGCGTACGACGCGGGCACAGGGAGCGTACTGGCGGCGGCCTCCTGCGCTGTGGTCACGCGACCTTGAGCCAGCTTCACCTTCGGCAGCTGAGTGCAGGCGATGGCAGGCGCCTGATCGCGCCGTGCCATCTGTGCGGTGAGCGTGCCGGCCGGCATCACGGTGTTCGCAGCTGCAGTGGTCACCGGTGGGGCGTTGCGCGACGTGCGCTTGTCGACCACGGTCTTGCCGGCCTTGAGCACGACGGTGGTCTTCAGCAGGTCGTGGAAATCCTCGAACGGGTTGCCCTGCACGAGCACGAGGTCGGCGCGCTTTCCCGGCGTGATGGTGCCGATCTCGTTCTGCAGGCCGAGGTAGGTCGCGGTATTGATCGTGAGGATGCGCACGATGTCCTGCATCGAGAACATCACCATCAGCGACTTGAGCTCGTGCTCAAGCACATCGTGTACCGGGTAGTTCTGGTCGCTGCCATACCCGATGGCCCTGCCACCGGACGCGTCCCACAGGCGACGCGCGTTGATCAGCGTGTAGGCGCCCTCGGTGCCTGTCGCGCGGCCCTGGGAGTCGCGATTGGAGCCGGCGATCGATTCGGGCCACAGCAGGCCGGTGCGGAAGCGCGGCAGATTGTCCCTCTGGTACACGTCGATGATCGGCGCACCGAAGCTGATCAGGTCGAGCACGATCGTGCCGGTGCTGGCGATATACGCCGCGTCCTCAAAGCTCATGAAGTCCTTGTTCGGCAGGTGCACCTGGTGGCGCACGCCGGCACGGGTGGAGGCGACCATGGCAGGTGTGGACACGGAGTGCACATTGACCTGGACGCCTGCCTTCTTGCCTTCCTCGACCGCGGCGGTCAGCACCGCGATTTCGTTTGCACCGGGGCCGGGCTCGGGCGTGGTTGCCATTTCGCCGGTGTGGTGAATGCCTTGCGCGGCGAGGGCCCGGACGCGCTCGCGCGTCTGGTCGGGCGTCTGGTTGAAGCCGCCGGCGGCGCCGGAGGCAATGACGTTCGGGCCGTTGATCAGGCCGGAATCGATGTGCTGGACGAGCGTGAGGTTGCCCTCGGCGGGGCCACCGCCCGAGAGCACGGTGGTGAAGCCGTTCTCGATCAGGTCGGCCATCTGCTCCTTTTCCAGCCGCCCGCTGTTGATGTGCTTGTGGCCGTCGACCAGGCCGGGCAGGGCGGTCATGCCACTGCCGTCGATGACGGTGCCCGAAATCTGGGCCGGGCGGCCGGGTCCGACTGCGACGATGCGACCGTTCTGCACCACGATGTGGCCGTTCTGGATCACCGGACCGTCGCCGATCGCGATGCGGACGCCGACGATGGTGGCATCCTGTGCCCACCCTGCCTGAGCCATTGCCAGCGCAATGCCGGCGAGCAGTACCAACTTGAATCGCTTCATGTGAAAGACGCCCCTACGCTGATCTGGCGCTGCCGCGCCTGTAATGTGACCCCGCCTCAGACCGCGGGAAACATACGCGATCCCCTGCCTCAGGGCTAGATCAAGGCGAGTTGGCGCGCCCGGCGCAGTGCGGTGCCGGTGTCAGGTTGGCAAAGTGGCCACTTGGCCGGCCACTGTGAAAATGCGGGTGGCGAGAGCCCTCCCTCAACGGGCAGGCAGGTGCGTCTTCGCTTCGTTGTACATCTGCTCGTACCAGCGCGTGCTGTTCTGCATATCGTTGGGCGCGAAGCTTTCGGTGGCAAAGCGCGCGTCGAACTCCTAATGACGGACGAGCAGCCCGGCTCTGCGCATTGACAGCTGTCCGCGTGGAGGTTGCGTCAAATGGAAATCGTACCGACGTCGGAGCGTCCGTTCCCTCCTCCGGAGTCAGTCGACCTGGCCCTCTTTGGCCCAATGGTGGCTTGAGCTGCCGTCGATGCGGTATCGTTGTTCTTCACATATAAAGTTGGGGCAGCTTGCGCAATCGCATCGCATCGCAGCAACGCTCGCACACACACGCACACACACACACACACACACACACCACTTTGGGGTTGCACGCAGAACCGGGAATCCACCTCCCCAAAAAAACAGTGGACACGCGGAAGCAGTTACAGTATTTAACCGCGCTGTTCCTCAAATGGGGAACGGCTTGTACATGGCGCAACGACAACGTTTGCGCACGAAGACGAAGGGGGAAGAAAATGATGAGATCGACCGTTCATGGGAAGGGTGTCCGGCTCGGACGTGGGTCTTCGGGACTCGCTGCCCTGCTCGGCATCGTGATGCTGTTTGCTGCGGCGCACGACGCGCCGGCTGCAAGCAAGACGCCCGACATCTTCGGAATCTGGATGGCGCTCGAAAGCAAGAGCCCGAACTACGCTCCGCAGTTCAAGAACAAGCCCAATACCCCAGCCCCCGAGTTCACTGCGTGGGGCGCGGTGAAGTCCAAGGAGCAAGGGCGACTCGGCGTGGAGCTGCCGACACCTGGCGCCTGCGAGCCCATCAACCCGGCGGGTTACCTGGGCGGCGGTTTGTTCCCGAACCAGATCCTTGAGGGCCACAACCAGATCGTGCTGATGAACGAGTGGGTGGCGGTGCCGCGCCGCATCTATACGGATGGACGCGCGCATCCTCCTGCGGAAGACATGCTGCCCAGCTGGCAAGGCCACTCGATCGGCCATTGGGAAGGCGACACGCTGGTTGTCGATACCATCGGTTTGAACGGACGGACGCGCCCGCTCAATGGCTATTTCGCGAATGCCGTGAGTGCAACCCCTGCGAGCCTGAAAGTGCCGCGCTTGCCCTCGAGCGACCAGTTGCACCTGGTGGAGAGAATCCGCCTGGTGGGCAACGGCAACATCCTCGAGGTCACGCGAACCATTACCGACCCGAAGGCGTATCTCCATCCGTTCTCGAACACGGCATACCTGGAGCGCCGTCCTGATCTCGACGTCCAGGAGTACTACTGCGCGGACAACGAGCGCAGGACAGACGAAGGCCATTGAGAGCATTGCTGACTTCAGGGGAATCAAAAATGAAAGTTGTATCCAAATTGGGTGTCGCCGTGGCGCTCGTTCTGTCGTGTTCCGCGGCGGTCGCGCATCATTCGTTCGCCATGTTCGATCTCGGCAAGGACGTCACGGTCGATGCCGTGGTGAAGGAAGTCCAGTTCACCAATCCGCATGTGTGGCTGCAGATCATGGTCGCGGACGGGAAGGGCGGACAGACGGAGTACAGCATCGAGTCGGGTGCGCCGGGCATGATGCTGCGCAACGGCTGGAAGCCCTCGACGCTGAAGCCCGGTGACAAGGTGAAGTTGACCATGCATCCGCTCAAGAACGGCAGTCCGGGCGGCAGCCTCGTCAGTGTAGTCGTCCCCGATGGCCGGCTCCTCGGGCCCGGTGCAACCAACTAGCGAAAAGCCGCGCGGCAGGAGAGCCGCGCGTGCAACGGTCTTGGGGATTTCTGTTTAAAGAATGAACGCATAAATTATAGAGCTCAGGAGGGGGGGGAATGATTCACCGTCGCAATGGAATCGGTCTTGGATTGGGTGCGCTCACCATGGCCATATCCGCACAGCTGGCCGCCCAGACTGCAGGCTTGGATGAGGTTGTCGTCACGGCACAGAAGAGGGCGGAGTCCGCGCAGGACACGCCGATCTCCATTGACGTCGTCAGTGCCGATGCCCTGATCCGCGAAGGTATTCGCGACATGATCGACATCACGAAGACCTCCACCGTGCTGGAAACGAACACCCGCAACGGTGGGCAGAACGTGACGATCGGCATGCGCGGCATGCAGCAGCTTTCCTCTTCGCCGACCAGCGACGGTCTGGTTGCCGTCCACCTCGATGGCGTCTACCTGGCAAGCATGAGCGGCCTTTCCGGCATGATGTACGACCTTGAGCGGGTGGAAGTGGTCGCAGGTCCCCAGGGCACCCTCTACGGCCGCAATGCCACTGCGGGCGCCATCAACGTACTGACCCGGCGTCCCGGCCGTGAATTCGGCGGCAACGCTTCGGTTGAGTATGGTGATTTCAATGCGTTCCGCGTCCAAGGCGGCGTGAACCTGCCGTTGAGCGACACCCTCTCCGTCAGACTCGCGGGGCAGCGCAACTCGCGCGATCAGTTGTTTACGGCGGGCGGCGGTGCCCAGAACCAATGGGGCGGGCGAGCCTCCATGCTCTGGAACCCGAGCGACCGGGACGAGGTGTTCGCGTCCTTCGACTACAACGAGTACCGGTCAACCGAGGGCTCTCCGGTGCTGCTGGGTCTGTTTGAGCCAGCCACCGTGACTACGCCTGGAGTGCTGCAGCCTACGCTCTCCAATCCGGCCGGCATTTACACTGTTCCAAGCGACCCCTACAACAACCTGGACTACCAGCAGGACCGCGGTTTCCAGACGATCGTAGCTTCTCCGGCTGGATACTTCCTTGCTGCGCCATTGACCACCGACCAGCGACGCAGCGGCATCCTCTACATGGGTGATCGCACTCAGCAGCATCAGTGGGGCGCCAATCTGCAGTACACGCGGAGCTACGACAGCTTCGATACCAGCCTGTTGTACGGACACCGTGCCCTTGACGGCCAGGCGAGCGGCGTCGAAAAGAACATCACCAGCTTCAGCGAAAACCTGACCCCCAACACGGTGTCAAGCGATTCCGCCGAGCTGCGCTTCATCTCGACGGGAGGCGGCGCGTTCAAGTGGGTCGGCGGTGTGTTCGCTTTCCAGAGCAGTTCCAAAGCGTTCAATGCAGTCCCGATCGGACCCTACGGTGGGCGCGCCAATCAGGCGAGCCTGACAGCATTTGGCCCAGTCTTTCAGGGAGCGGTGGGTGGCCCACTCATGCCGGTGGGTCTGCCTGCTGACAATTGCCCCTGCTTAGGGGGAACGTTCGACCCGAATAGCGGCACAGCCAAATCCTACGCCGCATATGGACAGACCACCTGGACGCCGGCGGGCCTGGACCAGTGGCATTTCACGCTGGGGCTGCGCTACAGCTATGACCAGAAGACGGGTGACCTCGGTACGCCAACAGGCAAGCCCACCGTGGATGAAGACGGCGCCGGGCCGTTGCCTCCCGGTTACTACTATCGCTTCCCCAACCTGAAGGGCAATTGGAATGGGGTGCAGTACAAGCTGGGCGCCGAGTACGAAGTCACCGACAGTTCGCGGGTGTTCGCTTCCGTCTCCACGGGATACAAGTCAGGCGGTTTCGTCTTCGGACCGACTGGCGGCATCGATCCTGAGAACGTCCTCGCGTTTGAAATCGGCACCAAGAACCGTTTCCTGGACAACACGCTGCAGTTCAACGTTGCTGCGTGGATGTACAACTACACGGACCTGGAGTCCAACTACAGCCTTCCGTTCTCGCCTCCCTTCCCGCTGAATGCGACTGGCCAACCCGTGTTCTCGGTCGGCACCGTTACCAACGTGAAGGAGGCCCGGATGGCGGGCACCACGATCGACGCCGACTGGCTGTTCACGGAAGACGACCAGCTGGGCCTGTCGTTCACGTACGTGTACAGCAAGATCCTGGATGGCAGGTCCTCAAAGACCGGGGAACAAATTCTCAAGGATGGGGCGCGTTTGCAGGACTCGCCGAAGTTCGCGGCCATCGGACGCTACGGTCATACGTTCAGGCTGGCGAATGGAGCAACGATCCTTCCCCAGGCGAAGTATCAGTGGCAGAGCGAGAAGTATAACGCCTCGACCATTCAGAAGACGATCATCGCCCCGGGTGTCGTGTTTGAAAGGGCGTTCGACCCGCGCTATACCACGATTCCCTCTCAGGGGATTCTGGACCTGTCAGTGAAGTTCGCGCCGCCCAGCGATACGTGGGACATCACGGCTTATCTCAACAACGCGACGAACGAGCTGGATATCAAGTCGCTCAACTTCAACGACAATCGCAACACGGCGGCCAACTCCACCACCGGCCACCAGACCGCGACGCTGGGCGATCCAAGGCTGTGGGGCCTGGTATTCAACATTCGGTTCTGACGGTGTAATGAAAAAGCGCCCCCTGACCGTCAGGGGGCGCTTTTTTTTGAGCGAGACACGAGGGTGGGGGCTCTACCGCCCCAGCGAGTACAGCAGTGTGCCGTTGTACATGATCATGCGACCGAAGTAGATCACGCCCACCCAGAACACGAGCGACAGTCCCGCCATGACTTTGGCGACAGCAGGGGCATCCGCATCGGCCGGCATGCCTTCGACGTTGCGCGCGACGCCGGTGACGTAGAACAGCAGCAGATTCAGGCCGGCCAGCACGATCAGCAGCATCTTGAGCTGGAATGCCAGGTTCGTGAGGTAGTCGAGCGGCTTTCCAAGGGGATTGCCCGTGACGAACATGAGACCGGTGATGATGTTGATGGCGAAACCGAGCACGCCGAGTGGTACGAACTTCGACAGCGAACCCATCGAGATGCCCTTGCCGACGCCGAGGACGCGTAGGTCAAAGAAGCCCACCGTGCCCAGCAGCAGGGCCATGCCGAGATAGTGGAACATCTCGGCGATCGGCCAGGCGAAGCTATGACCGCGAATGAAGTCGCCGATCATGGGCGACGCGAGCCACTCTGAAAGTGCTTCCATTTCTTCTTGTCCCTTACTGAAAGCCGGGGGAGTTGCTCAGGAGCTCGGGGTAGGACGTCAGGCGTCCTGCGACGAGCGCGCATAGCCAGCAGACGAGCGATGCGTACGCGAGCTTGCGGCCGATGGCCGGCACCACTCCGACCGCGACGCCGGCGAGCGCGGCATCATCGAATAAGAGGTTGCGCAGAGCGCGCATCACGAGGACGCCGGCCGCGATGAACGCGATCTTGATCCAGAACACGGGGAAGGACGCCATCTTCGACGTCTCGGCGGCGAACAGCAGCAACCCGGAAATCGCATTACACCAGAAGGCCACGTACAGGATCGGGAACGCCTTCCTGAGCGGCGCCAGCGGCAGCTCCTGCACGTACCCGAGCAAACGAAGCGCGATCACCGTGCTCATGCCGATGATCAAGGCCAGGCCGATGACGTGCACCGACAGGATCAGCGTATAGGCGAGGGCTGACGGTGATTCCCTGATCCAGACGGCGATACCGCTGCCCTCGATCGCCGCTAGAAACTCTGACATGCGGCTCGTCTCCCCTGTTGTTTGACCGCCAGACGCATGCCGCAAGACATGCGGGGCCATCATAGCGGCGCCAATCTTTCCTGACGTACGGGAAAGACCGTAGACCCTCGGGGGCTTCCGTGGAGGGTGCGCGTATTGGACGTCTTGCGAGCCGGACTCGCGCGTCCTTTGGGGCCGGTTCGGAGTTCCGGCGGTTCTAATGCGTTACAAGGGCAATGAGCGACAGGCAACCTGCAAGCGCTCCTGCCAGCCCGCCGGCGAACGCGCATTGCTTGGGTGCATAGGCCAGCGGAAAAACCAACGCGATCGGCACGAAGCCGACGACACAAACCCACGCCACCGTTCCCATTCCAGGGCCCCAGATTGCGGCACAGGCCGCCCATGAGAGCGCCAGAAGAAGGACTCCGGAGAGGCGGAGTGCGAGCACCGACTGCCTACCGAGCGGGCTCTTCCAGATGTCGCGCTGGCGTTTCACCGTTGCGAAGCAAATCGCCGTGAAGCCTGCAAACGTGGCAAGGAGAGCGATCGAAAGCAGCATCACGCGGGTATCAGCGAAGGCTTGTGGAGCGATTGGGTCGCACGCTTGCCGCTCACGATGCGGGCCAGCATCGCCAGCACAATTCCAAAGCCGACGCTGCTCAGGTCAACTCCGGCTGTCTTCCAGTCACCCCTGGCAATCATTTCGAACAGGTTGGAATGCGGGACAAGAAAGCCGAGCACCGGCAAGCCGAGGCAGAGCATTGCAGTCGCCGCCAGCTGTTCTGTCCATGCCGTCCGCGTCGGCCGCAACGCTGCATGTGCAAACGCAAGCGCCCATGCTACGAAGAACATTCTGACCTCCCAGATCGGCCTGTCGGCCATCCCGTAAGGCAACAGGCGAATGGCCCACAGATGGGCCACGCACGCGAAACACACGCCCGCGATCGTGGCCACGTTGATCTTGTCGACGACAGTGAAGAATCGCTCCTTGGAGGGCGAGACGGTCTTCTCACGGCGCTTGATCGTGAACAACAGTTGTCCGGTCGCCATCATGATGGCGCCGGCCATGCCGCCGACCAGATACAGCACGCGCATCGGGATGCCACCGAAAAACACCATGTGCAGACCCGCGGCGGTGTCCCATGCCGTGCCGACGGGCGGGCGACCCTGCATGACGCGGACGATTTCTCCGGAGCTACCGTCGAGCGCGACGCGGGGCGTATTGACGATGTAGATCCCGTGATGATGGGTTCCGAAAAACTCCACCGCCGCGTTGTTGCGCCCCGGATCCCGAACAACGATGTACCCCATCGGTTCCGGGGCGAGCCCCGGCAGGGCGCTGTCGTACAACGTCCGCAAGGGCATGCCGGTCGCAGGGGTGCCGGGCTCCGTCCTGGATAAATCGCCATACTCGGAATTCCGGGACGTCGCCGCCGAGGTAAGGAATGCGCTCTCCGATCCCTGAAAGAGCGTCGCGATGCCCGAAGGGACATAGGCATAGCAGAAGAACAGCAGGCCGGTAAAAACGATCAGGAAGTGAAAGGGGAGCGGCAGAACGCTCAAGACGTTATGCGCATCCAGCCAGGTGCGTTGCCTCGACTTCGCCTTTGGCCTGAACGTGAAGAAGTCCTTGAATATTCTCTTGTGCACGACCACGCCACCGACGACGCCCACCAGGAAGGCGATGCTGGCCAGCCCCACCAGCAGGAGTCCCACAGGATTCGTTTCACGAGGCAGGATATTCAATGCGTAGTGAAAGTTGACGAAGAAGCGGCCGCCGATCGTACTGGTCACAACCGGAGCCCCGGACCCGTCGGGCACAAACGTCCTCTTGGCAAGCTTGCCGTCCGGCTCAAGCCAATTCAGCGTCAGAATGGGATCGCGGTGATCGGTTGCGGGGAAGGTGATTCTCCAGAGCCGGGAATCCGGAGCGGCTTTCTTCAGATAAGCCTCGCTGAATTCCATCAGATCGGCGGGATCCGCCACGCGCATCGCGTGAACTTCAGGTCGAGCCCAGACACTGATCTCGAACCAGAACACGCAAATGGCGCCGGTGACAAAGATGGGAACGAGCAGCCATCCGAAGATGAGGCCGGACCAGGTATGCAGCCACGACATTTCCTGGGTGAAGCTCTTCTTTTCCACGGCCAGTCTCAATCGTCAGGGGTGTGAGCAGTCAGACGACAAGCGCCACGGCCATGCACAGCGCGCTCATTACAAGCAGGCCTGTCCACGCCTTCTTGCCCGTCACGGCGAACACCCAGATCACGATGCCTACGTAGACGAGGATCTGCAGCATGCTGATCAGGAAAACGGACTCGCTCGGCTGCAAGGGAAGGACTTTCGCTGCCGCCGTGCCGAACGCATACGTCAACGCATAGCCGCCAAAAATCGCAGCGGTCACCCTTGCAAAGATCCGGCCCCAGGGTTCGCCCGACTTCAATTCGGGATTCGAGAGGTCAGTATTCGATGTTTCTGAAGTCGTCACGGCGCGCTCCCGCCCAGGAGATTTTCAAGGTCGCAAGCAGCTTAAGGAACTGCCGATCCGCTCTTTGGCCGCACCCACTGCCAACGGCGCTCGACGGTAGCCAAGAATAGTCGCGTCATTCTGCGGAAACCAGCCTGACAGCGCGTCACTGGAGGGCTGCATGCCGTGTGCGAGTGCACATCGAAAGTCCCTTCTGTTGCGGGCCGGCAAACCGGGATGACTCCGCGAGCCCTTGGCAACAGGGCTTCCCGGTCTCTAGGTCCAGGGCTGTCGGTCAACCGCAGCCGGGCCGGTTAGGGTGTCGCCAGAGAGCAGAGCCGGGTGGTAGTCTCCTCCCGCCTCAAACCTCAGCCTGATTGGAGAGCCGACCGATGTCCCGACGTGTCCTGCTGGTACTTGCCCTGCTTGGCTTTGCCGCCCCCTCCCTGGCCCAGCTGGCGGCGCCCAATGGCACCGGCGTTGCGATGGGGCATATCCACCTCGTCGGCGATGT
Organism: uncultured Pseudomonadota bacterium; assembly: GCA_903884105.1. Taxonomy (GTDB): domain Bacteria; phylum Pseudomonadota; class Gammaproteobacteria; order Steroidobacterales; family Steroidobacteraceae; genus CAIUGU01. The sequence continues at coordinate 46,723 of CAISDJ010000041.1, forward strand.
CGAGGCGCAGAAGCAATTCCTCGTGCTCCTCGGCGGCGTGCCAATGAAGAATGGCACCCTCGATATCGTCCGGTTTCCCGGTGCGTTCGTGAACCTGCGGCAGGGCGAGACGACCGAGGGGTCGGTCGGGTCGACGGTGAATCACTTCGGTTTCAATGTGAAAAAGATGTCCGACTGGCTGCCGAAGTGGCAGGCAGCCGGGATTACCATCGAGCCGATGACGCGTCCGACCCAGGCGTACCTGATCGGTCCAGGTGGTGTGCGTGTCGAGATCATCGAAGACCAGGCCATCGAAACCCCGATCAAATTCCACCACATCCATTTCTTCTCGGACGACCCGGTCGCTCTGCAGGCGTTCTATGTCAAGACGTACGGCGCCATTGCCGGCAAGCGCGGCAATTTCGATGCAGCCGATCTGCCGGGCGTGAACCTGACGTTCAGCAAGTCCGAAGCGCCGACCGCAAAGACGCAGGGACGCGTGATCGATCACATCGGATTCGAGATCAAGAACCTCGAGGCTTATCTGAAGGGCTTGCAGGCTGCCGGCGTCAAGCTCGACCGCGAGTATCAAGCAAGCCCTGCGTCGCCCACGCTGAAGATCTCCTACCTGACCGACCCCGCGGGCACCTATGTCGAAATGACTGAAGGGTTGACTCCGAAGACGTAGGGCCCAGACTGGCAACGATTGCCAGGCAAGGCAGCGGCGGGCGTGCGATCAATGGCCAATCGCCCAGCCAGCCAGGCCCGATACGATTTTCGTCGGCTGCGTGAGCCGGACTTGAGCGCTTGCGGAGACGACCATGGCTGATTCCCCTGACTACACGCCGCCCAAGGTCTGGACCTGGGTCAAGCCCAACGGCGGGACCTTTGCGAGCGTCAACCGCCCGATCGCCGGCCCCACGCATGAGAAGCCACTGCCCGTCGGCCGGCATCCGCTGCAACTGTATTCGCTCGGCACGCCGAACGGCGTCAAGGTCACGATCCTGCTCGAGGAGTTGCTGGCGCTCGGCCATGCCGGTGCCGAATACGATGCCTGGCTGATCGACATCGGCAAGGGCGATCAGTTCGGCTCGGGCTTTGTGCAAATCAACCCGAACTCCAAGATCCCGGCGCTGCTTGATCGCAGTACACCAAAGCCCATCCGTGTGTTCGAGTCCGGATCGATCCTGCTGTACCTGGCCGAAAAGTTCGGCGCCTTTCTCCCGCAGGACCTCACAGCACGCACCGAGACACTGAGTTGGCTGTTCTGGCAGATGGGCAGCGCACCGTTCCTGGGTGGCGGGTTCGGTCACTTCTATGCCTATGCGCCGACCAAGATCGAATACGCGATCGACCGCTACGCCATGGAGGTGAAGCGACAGCTCGACGTGCTTGATCGGCGTTTGAGTGAATGCGCCTATCTTGCCGGCGACGAATACACGATTGCCGATATGGCCGTGTTCCCGTGGTACGGCGGGCTCGCGAAAGGCTGGTCGTACGGCGCGGGTGAGTTCCTGAGCGTGCAGGACTACCACCACGTGCAGCGCTGGGCCGACATGTTGCTTGCGCGGCCGGCGGTTCAGCGCGGTCGCAGGGTCAACAGCAATCGGGGTGACCCTTCCGAGCAGGTCCGCGAGCGCCACGACGCCAGCGACTTTGACGCGGTGATGGCACAGAAAGCCCCGGGCAAGTAGCGCGCAAGGCGATCGCGGCTGAAAAAACGGAAGGGTGAAGTCAGAGCGGGGGCGTGTGCATGACATCAGGTAAAAGGCGTCTTGGGCCATGGGGTTTGGTATTTGCCGCCCTCGTCCTTTCGTTCAATGTGGCGACCTCGAATGCGGCGCAGCCCGCGAGTAGCACACCCGAGTGTCGAGCCGAACAGGGGCTGACCTATATCTGCGGTCTGGTCGTGCCAGAGGATGTCGTCAGTGTCGGCTCGACCGGGCTCGTGCTCGCGTCGGGCCATCGCGCGCCGGGGCACCTGTACCTGATCGATCCTGCGACTTCAAAGGTGGAGGAGCTCATCCAGGTTCCCGCCTTTCGGCAACAGCATGACCAGAGCGCGTACCCGTCGTGCCCGGGTCCGCTGAATCTCCAGGCCTTCGATGCACATGGCATCAGCATCAACGAGATCCGTCCGAAGCAGTTCGTGCTGTATACGACGAGCCACGGTGAGCGCGAGGCGATCGAGATCTACGCCCTCGATCTCAGCGGCAAGGTTCCGGCACTGACCTGGAACGGTTGCGTGCCTCTACAGCAGGATGGCTACTTCAACGCGGTTGCACGGCTGCCTGACGGCGGTTTTGTCACCACGCGCATGCGCGACGCAAACGTTCCCACTGGCGCCGTCTCCCCCGGCGCGATCAGCGGGCGCCTCTTCGAATGGCATCCGGGCGGGCCGCTCACGCTCATGGCCGGCACGGAGCTCTCGTTGCCGAACGGCATCGAAGTGTCGAAAGACGGGCGCTACGTGTACGTTGCCGTCACCGGCACGAAAGAGCTGGTCCGCTTCGATCGCACGGAGCAGCCGATCGCAAAGCGCGCAGTGTCATTGCCGTTCGGTCCCGATAACGTTCACTTGCAGTTGAACGGCAAGCTCATCATCGCAGGACCCACTCCCGTCGATCCCGCCACCTGCAGCGGAGGCAACTGCCCGGCGGGATTCACGATCATCGAAGCGGATCCTCAAACCCTCGCGTTCTTGCGCGTAGGCGGTGCGGACGCGAGCGTGGCGATCCAGCGGGTAAGTGCAGCCATCCGGGTCGGCAAGGAAATCTGGGTCGGCAGCAACCAGGATCGCGTCGCGCGCTTCACGCCGCAGTGAGAGTCGCTCGGGCGTTCGGAGAGCACTGGACGGAGTGCTCGGGGACCGGTTATCTTCACTCTGTATCGGCAACCGCATGACATCGTTGCCGCAGCGCAATACACCGAACTATTAAGCGCTTCTAGAGGGAGATCAGGTCTATGAAGGCAAGTGCTACGCGCACCGCCCGGGAGCTTGTGTCTACAAGACTTGCAGCCTCGCTGCTGGTCCTGGGGTTGTTGCCGTTGCTTCCGGTGGACGAAGCCAGCGCACAGGCCTTGTGTGCCCAGGGTGACGTTGGATGCCGGCTGCCGCGCCCCGGTCAGGTGCTGCCCACGCCTCCTGCCGGCAAGCAAGCTGCATTGCTCGATCTGGAAGGGCAGTGGGTTGCGGTCGTCACCGAAGACTGGCGTTCGTACATGATTACAGCGCCCAAAGGCGACTATGAGTCCATGCCCCTGAACGGCATCGGGCGGCAAGTGGCTGATGCCTGGAATCCCGATGCGACGGATACCGATGCCTGCATGGCCTACGGTGCGGCAGCCATCATGCGCATGCCGAGCCGCTTCCGGATCTCGTGGGAGTCCAATGAAGTCCTGAAAATCGAAACCGACGCCGGCATGCAGGTGAGGAAGTTGCACTTCACGAAGTCCGCCGAGCAGCAGGCCGCACCGTCTCGCCAAGGGTATTCCTCCGCCAAGTGGGTGCAGGAAGGCGAGCCTGTCGGCAAGAAGACGTTCGGGACGCTTGAGGTCGAGACTTCCAATCTGCTCGCGGGCCTTCTGCGCAAGAACGGCGTGCCTTTCAGCGACAAGGCCGTGGTCACGGAATACTACGACCGCTTCAAGGCAGGCACCGGCGAGGAGTGGCTGGTCGTGACGACGATCGTCGACGATCCGCAGTATCTGTACGAACCGTTCACGACCAGCACGCATCTGATGAAGGATCCGCGCCCGGCCTCGTGGAAACCCGAGTCTTGCCTACGCGGCAAGCCCGGCTTGAAAAAGTGAGCAGGCCATGAAGGAATTCGCACTTGTGAAGGTCTCTGGGGAACGCGCAGTGAAAGCCCTCGTTGTGATGGTGCCGATGCTGTTGGCTTCTACGGCATTTGCCTCCGTGGACATTACAGGACGCTGGCAGTCGTTCCGCCACGAAGAACGGCTGGTCCGCGGAGACGGGCCGGATCTCGGTGACTACACCGGATTGCCGATCAACGCAGCCGCGAGGCAAAAGGCCGAGGCGTGGGACGCAACCATTCTGTCCGTGCCGGAGCGGCAGACCACGCCGCATCCCATGACGTATGCGATGAATGGCCCGAGGCCCAACATCCGCATCGAGGAACTCATCGATCCGGAAACGCAGCTGATCAAGGCGTACCGCATCTCAGGGCTGTACCAGCGCGCCGCCGAAAGAATGATCTGGATGGACGGGCGGCCGCATCCGTCAGACCTTGCCGAGCACACCTGGACCGGGTTCTCGACCGGCCGCTGGGAAGGCAACGTGCTGATCGTGAAGACCACGCACATCAAGATGGGGTTCATCCAGCGAAATGGAGTGCCGAGCAGCCCCTATGCAACGCTGGAAGAACACTTCGTTCGCCACGGTAACCAGCTGATGGCGCTCTTCATCGTGAATGATCCGATCTACCTTGATGAGCCGCTGGTCCGGTCAGCCAACTGGAAGTGGGCGCCTACCGTGAGAATTGATGCGCGCACACGCGCCGAGCCGGCCGATGAATTCGGTGTGAGTGAACGCGGGCGGATTCCCAGCTGGCCGCTCGGCACCGTGCACGACGAGTTCGGCAAGCGGTTCGGCATCCCGCTCGAGGCGACGTTCGGCGGCGCCCAGACCATGTATCCGGAATACGCAAGGTCGCCTGCCACCAGCACCAGTCCGGTACCGCCGAAGCCGAAGGCTCCGAATGCTGTCGCGCCCCAGGCAATGGAAGTCATGCATGTCCAGGGCAACGTCTATGTCCTGGCGGGGGCAGGGGCATTGATCACCGTGCAGGTCGGCGATGACGGGCTCTTGCTGGTCGATTCAGGGGACGGCACGAAGAACGCGGCACTGCTCAAGGAGCTGCAGACGCTTTCGCCGGCACGGATCAACCACATCATCAACACCAGCTCAGGTGCTGCGCACATCGGCGGCAACGCCGCGCTGGCGGCCGATGAGGCGGAGAAGAACTTGTTGCCCGACGGTTCCACGGGCGGCAGCCTGGCACAGCAGAAGGCCTTCATCATGCGCGGCCAGGGCGCGGTGGTCCGGTCGCACGAAAACGTGGCGACCGAGATGGGGCGTGTGACTCCAGGGGTGCCGCCAACGGATCGGACGTTGGTGCCCAACCGGACGTTCTTTACCGAGCGCCAGTTGTTCGCCTATAACGACGAGCCCGTAGAGATGATCCACGTGCCGAGTGCCATCACGACCGGCGACGTCATCGTGCTGTTCAGGAAATCCGATGTCATCAGCACCGGCGAGCTCTTCAGCACGGTGTCCTATCCCGTCATTGATCCCAAGAAGGGAGGCAGCCTGAAGGGCGAGCTCGAGGGGTTGAACATGCTGATCGATATCGCCGTGCCGCTCATCAACCAGGAAGGCGGTACGCGGATCATTCCCGCGCGCGGCCGGATCTGCAATGAGATGGATGTCGTCGAGTATCGGGACATGGTGACCATCGTCCACGACCGCATCCAGAAGATGGTCAAGGACGGCATGACCCTGCAGCAGGTCAAGAACGCCAAGCCGACGCTGGACTACGACGGCATCTACGATCATCCCATCCCGGGATCGAACTGGAATGCCGAAAAGTTCGTTGAGGCGGCTTACAACGAGCTGAAGGCGGCAGCGGGCAAGTGATCGCGGGCTACCTGTTTGTGGATGGCGCTGATTGGAGTCGCCGCAGCGGGTACACACGCGGCGGAACCCGTGGCTCGTCCGCCGGAGTCCGCGGTTAACTCGCTCGATACTCTGCTGCCAACCACGCGCCCACCTGCGGCCGGACTTGACGAAGCCGGTCACCTGAAGAGAGCAGAGTCGCGGTGACACGGGTCCAGGCGTAGTTCCCGCCCAATTGAGGAGAGCTCGGCAATGCGTATCGGCATCGAGGTAGTGGGCATTCTGCTTGCAGCCACGGCGGCGGCCCAGAGTACGAGTGGTGATGCCTATCGTGCAGAAGCACGCAAGCTGGCGGAGCGCAGCGGATTCATGGGGACCTACACGCTGCAGTGCCGGCAGGGGAACGATCTGCCTGCGGCGCTCTTTGAGAAGGGCGCGCCGCCGCCAACGCGGCTGTTCGATAATTTCTACTACGTCGGCCTCAACAGCGTTGGCGCCTATGTTGCGCGGACCAGCGCAGGTCTGATCCTCATCGATACGCTGAACACGGCGGACGACGCCAAACAGGTCATCGTCCCCGGCATGCAGAGCCTCGGTCTTGATCCGCGCGAGATCAAGTACATCCTCATTTCGCATGGCCATGGGGACCACTATGGCGGTGCCAAATGGCTGGCAGAGACCTACGGCGCCAAAGTGGTGGCGAGCGGGATCGATTGGGACGTGATGAGCAAACCACGACCAGCGCCGGCCGGCGTCGCGACCGGACGTCCCGCACCCAACTGGGGACCACC